>NZ_LT629701.1:3427500-4145000 GCF_900103775.1 Allokutzneria albata
CCGGGTGCGGGTCACCGCCGCCGGAGATGCCGACGCGGAAGCGCTGCTGGCCGACGCGGGCGACGCTGACCCGGTAGCCGACGCCGCGGAGCTTGAGGTCCAGTGGGCGGCCGCTCTCGTGCTGCACCTGCGGGCGGCCGCCGTGCGCGGTGGACAGCAGCCGGTTGCGGCTGACCTCCTCCTCGTCCTGGTAGGCCTCGATCGCGGCGGCGGCGAGGGCCACCGCGGAGTGCCGGTGGGTGACCAGGCGGCCCTCGGCGCGCACGCGGTCGATCCAGCCGGTGTCCGCGCTGGCGTCGATCACCTCGGGCTGGTCGAGCAGGTCGAGCACGAAGCTCTTGTTGGTCGCGCCGCCCTCGATGATCACCGTGGTCTCGGCCATGGCGCGGCGCAGCCTGCCCAGGGCCTCGTCGCGGTCGCGGCCGTAGGCGATGATCTTGGCGATCATCGAGTCGAAGTCGGCGGGGATGGTGTCGCCCTCGCTGACGCCGGTGTCCACCCGGATGCCGGGGCCCGCGGGCAGGACCAGCCGCGTGATGCGGCCGGGCGAGGGCGCGAAGTCGCGGTCCGGGTCCTCGGCGTTGAGCCGGGCCTCGACCGCGTGGCCGATCTCCTCCGGCTGCCTGCCTTCGAGCTTGCCGCCGCCCGCCACGTGCAGCTGCAGCTTGACCAGGTCGGTGCCCGTGGTGATCTCGGTGATCGGGTGCTCGACCTGCAGGCGGGTGTTGACCTCCAGGAAGGCGAACAGCTTCTCGCCCGGGTGGTAGAGGAACTCCACGGTGCACGCGCCGCGGTAGCCCACCGCGACGGCCAGCCGCTCGGCGGAGGCCTTCAGCTCGGCGGTCTGCTCCGGCCCCAGCACCGGGGAGGCCGACTCCTCGATGATCTTCTGGTTGCGCCGCTGCACCGAGCAGTCGCGCACGCCCAGCGCCCACGCGGTGCCCTGGCCGTCGGCGATCACCTGGACCTCGACGTGCCGGGCGCCGGTGACCAGGCGCTCCAGGAAGACGATGCCGGAACCGAAGGCGCGCAAGGCTTCCTGGCTGGTGCGCTCGTAGGCCTCCGCCAGGTCCTCGCCCGAGGTGACCTTGCGGATACCGCGCCCGCCACCGCCCGCGGTGGCCTTGAGCATCAGCGGGTAGCCGATCTCGGCGCCCGCGCGCAGCGCGTCCTCCAGGGTGGCCACCTCGCCGCGGCTCCACGGCGCGACCGGGACGCCGACCTCCTCGGCGATCAGCTTCGCGCCGATCTTGTCGCCGAGCTTGCGCATGGCCTCCGCGCTCGGCCCGACGAAGGTGACGCCGATCTTCTCGCACAACTCGGCGAAGGCCGGGTCCTCGGCGACGAAGCCCCAGCCGACCCACGCGGCGTCGGCCTCGGTCTCCACCAGCGCCCGCTCCAGGACCGCGAGGTCGAGGTAGGGGCGGGCCGAAGCGGGGCCGAGCGAGTAGGTGACGTCGGCCTCGCGCACGAAAGTCGCGTTGCGGTCGGCGTCGGTGTAGAGCGCTACCGTCTCGATTCGCGTTCCGGTCTCGGCCGAAAGATCCCGGACGGCGTGAATGAGCCGCATCGCGGCCTCTCCACGGTTGACGATGGCGACACGTCTGAACACCGGCTGAGCCTCCCAAGTACCAGCAAGCAGAAGGCGACGTCCGGGTTCCGGAGCGCCGCCTGCACCTGAGCTACACCCTGCTTGATTACCGCCGGGTACACCTATGTCCTGCATGGCGCATGCCGGAGCCGCTGCGTTGTGGGCCATCTACAAAAAAGACCCGGATGATGCCGCACGGCCGTCGTTTCACGCATGGTCTACCACAATCCGTTCTCGCACCGTACGCGGCATCGGCGACTACGAGCCGAAGGACTGGGGAATCGACCAGGGCTCACGGGTGAACGGCCCGCCGGTAGCGGTCGGACAACCGCCGCACCAGCTCGACCAGCTCCGGCGGCTCGGTGACGGTGAAGTTCAGGTCCAGCAGCCCGAGGTGCACGGCGAGACTGTGCAGGCTGTCCGAGCCGGTGTGCAGCTCGCAGGTGTCCGCGTCGAGGGCGCGCACGGTGCCCACCGCTGGGTTGATCTTCGCGGCGACGACCTCGGCGGCGGCGTGCACGGTGACCTTCGCCGTGTGCCGCCACGCCGCGCTGGAGACGCCCCGGCGCACGCGGTCGGCCACGTCCTCCGGCAGCTCGCGCGGGGCGAACCGGGCGCCGGTCGCGAACGGCTCGGTGAGGCGGTCCACCCGGAAGGTCCGCCAGTCCTCGCGCTTGGCGTCCCACCCGACGAGGTACCACCGGCGCCCCCAGTTCACCAGCTGGTAGGGCTCGACGAGGCGGGCGCTCGCCTCTCCGCCGTGGCCCTGGTAGCGGAAGCGCAGCCGTTCGCGGTCCCGGCACGCGGCGGTCAGGGTCACCAGGATCTCGGAGTCCACGCGCGGCCCGGGCTCGTCCCTCGGCACGGCGACCGTGTAGTCCTGCAACGCGCTCACGCGGCGCCGCAGCCTGGATGGCAGCACCTGTTCCACCTTGGCGAGGGCGCGCAGCGCCGTCTCCTCGACTCCTGCGATCGTCCCGCCCGCGGCCGTGCGCAGGCCGATGGTCACCGCGACCGCTTCTTCGTCGTCGAGCAGCAAGGGCGGCAGCTGCGCGCCCGCGCCGAGCCGGTACCCGCCCGCAGAGCCCCGCGTCGCGTTGACCGGATAGCCGAGCGCGCGCAGGCGTTCCACGTCGTTGCGCACGGTCCTGGTGCTGACCTCCAATCGGTCGGCCAGCTCCGTTCCGGACCACTCGCGGGGCGCCTGCAGGAGGGAGAGCAGACGCAGCAGTCGTGCCGAGGTCTCCAACATTTTTCCAGTCTGGCAGCCCATTAGGAACTGAACGTTCCTAATAGGGGCCTAGTGTTCTCCTCATGACCGAGATCAAGCCCTTCCGCTCCGAGATCCCCCAGTCCGCCCTCGACGACCTGGCCGACCGCCTCGCCCGGGTCCGCTGGGCGGAGGAACTGCCTCGCGAGGAGGTCACCGACGGTGTGCAGCGCGGCCCCGTCGCGCCCGGCTGGGAGTACGGCGTCCCCGGCGAGTACGTGCAGCGGCTCGTCCGGTACTGGCGCGACGGGTACGACTGGCGGCAGTGGGAGGGCGCGTTGAACGCCCACCCGCAGTTCACCACCGAGATCGACGGGCAGAACATCCACTTCCTGCACGTGCGCTCGGAGCGGCCCGACGCCACCCCGCTGATCCTCACCCACGGCTGGCCGAACTCCGTGTTCGAGTACCTCGACGTGATCGAGCCGCTCCGGCAGGACTTCCACCTGGTGATCCCGTCGCTGCCCGGCTTCGGCTTCTCCGGGCCGACGCGGGAGCGCGGGTGGAACCGCCACCGCACCGCGCGGGCGTGGGCCGAGCTGATGCGGCGGCTGGGCTACTCGCGCTACGGCGCGCACGGCAACGACGCCGGCTCCTTCGTCACGCCCGAGCTGGGCCGGATCGACCCCGAGCACGTGATCGGCGTGCACGTCACGCAGCTGTTCTCCTTCCCCGACGGCAACCTGGAGGGCCTGTCGGAGAAGGAGCTGGAGTACGTGCGGTTCCTCGGGCAGTTCAACGACAACATGTCCGGCTACGCCAAGCTCCAGCAGACCGCGCCGCAGAACCTCGCGCACGCGCTGGCCGACTCGCCCACCGGTCAGCTCGCGTGGAGCGCCCAGCTGCTCGCGTCGACCAGCGACGACCACGTGCTCACCAACGCCACCCTGTACTGGCTCACCAACACCTCGGCGTCCTCGGCCCGGTTCTACTACGAGGACCACCACGCCGAACACCCCCCGGAGCCGACCACCGCGCCCACCGGCCTGGCGAGCTTCGCCCACGACTTCACGCCCCTGCGCCGGTTCGCCGAGCGCGACCACAGCAACATCGTGTCCTGGAACGAGTACGACCGCGGCGGGCACTGGGCCACCCAGGACGCGCCGGACCTGCTGGTCGAGGACGTCCGCGCGTTCTTCGGGAAGCTGGCATGACCCCGGTGCTCGGCCGCCGCGCGCTCAACCGCGCGACCCTGGAGCGGCAGATGTTGTTGCAGCGCAAGCAGATCTCCGTCACCGCGGCGATCGAGCACCTGGTCGGCATGCAGGCCCAGACCCCGCACACGTGGTACCTCGGGCTCTGGTCGCGGCTGGCCGGCTTCCAGCCTCCGGACGCCTCGGCGCTGCTGGAGGACGGCTCGCTCGTGCGGATCGTGCTGATGCGCGGCACCATCCACCTCGTCACGCCTTCCGACGCGGCAGCGCTCCGGCCCCTGGTCCAGCCCTTGCTCGATCGCGACCTCACCACGAACACCCTGCACAGCAAACCGTTGGCAGGCTTGAATCTTTCCGAGTTGGCCGAAGCGGGCCGCTCGCTGCTCGCGTCCTCACCCATGACCGCGAAACAGCTCGGCGCCGCGTTGGCATCCCAATTCCCTTCCAGTTCCCCCAGTTCCCTCGCGTACGCCATCCGCAACCTGCTTCCCCTCGTGCAGGTTCCCCCGCGCGGCCTGTGGGGGCGGAGCGGTCCCATCGCGCACAGCGTGCTGTCCGCGTCCGGCACGATGTCCTTGTCGCAGATGGTTCTGCGGTACCTCGGCGCGTTCGGCCCGGCATCGGTGATGGATGTGCAGAAGTGGTGCGGTCTGACACGGCTCAACGAGGTCATCGACTCGCTTCGCCCTGAGTTGCTGGTGTTCCAGGACTCGTCCGGCCGGGAGCTCTTCGACCTGCCCTCGGCTCCGCGTCCGTCGCCCGAAACCCCTGCGCCAGTCCGGTTTCTGTACGACTTCGACAATGTGCTGCTGTCGCACGCGGATCGGAGCCGGGTGTTGACGGAGGACTTCTACCGCCAGGAACGGCCACGTCGGAACTACGCACCGCAGGTGGTGCTGGTGGACGGGTTCAGCGCCGCGGAGTGGGACTTGGCGGACGGGGTGTTGAGTATTCGGCCTTACGGGGAGGTGGACTGGGATGCTGTTGAGGCGGAAGGGCTTTTGATGCCTGGGGTGGAGTCGGTTCGTCGCGTGCCTTGAGGTTTGGGGTTCCGGCGTGGGGTGACTGGTTCCAGTGGGGTGTGGCTGGTTCCGGCGAGGGCTGGCTGGTTCCAGCGGGGGTCGGCTGGTTCCAGCGTGGTTGGCTGGTTCCAGCGGGGGTCGGCTGGTTCCAGCGTGGATGGCTGGTTCCAGCGTGGATGGCTGGTTCCAGCGTGGATGGCTGGTTCCAGCGTGGGGTCGGCTTGACCTGGGGCCCTTTGCGCGTGCCCGTGGGCCTCACGGGGGCACGGGATGAAACTCCGGCCCTCGCGACGAGCGTATGGCACGCGCACCCCAGGTAAAGCCGACCGTCCCAGCCTTACCTCGCCCTTGCTGGAACTTGGTCGTCGTTTGCTGGAACCGTTGGGGGATAAGGGAAAGTTCACTCCGTAGAGCCATGATCCACTATTTGCAGACGCTAAAATAGGAGTATGGCCCCTGCCGCTATCGAAGACGAACTCGTCGCCGCCTACGCCGCCATCGGTAAGGCGGTCGCGGACTTCGCCTCGACCCTGATGAAGCTCTATGACGACCTCGACCCGCAAGTGCAGCAGTACGCCGGGGATGTCCTGATGCCGCTGCTGCGTGTCTCCCAGGTCAAGGGCAACAAACTCATCGACCGCGCCATGTCGCTGATCGACCATCCGGCGGTGTTGGAAGCCTTGTCGGACGGTCGGATCGATGAGGGCAAGGCGTTGATGATCATTGATCAGGTCAGTGTCCTCGACGCCGCCAACCAAGCGATCGCCGAACCCGTGCTGATCGCGCATGCGGCCACGCACAACTACACCGCCTCTCAACGGTATGCCCGACGCTATGTCCTCAAGCTTGACGCTGAAGCGGCGTTGCGGCGTCATGAGGAGAAGCGCAAGCAGCGGTTGGTGGAGAAGTTCAACCTCGACGACGGCATGTGCTCCCTGCGCGTGGTCCTGCCCGCCCTCGACGCGGCGCTGGCCTTCGATCGCATCGACCGGATCGCCCGGGCGTTGCCGAAGGATGACCGCACGTTGGACCAGAAACGATCTGACGTTGCGGCAGACTTGTTGATGGGTAAGGAAACACCCGCCCCGCAGGGGGAGGTGTGCGTGAACCTGACGATGCCGATCACCAACATCCTGGGCCTGACCACAGACCCGGTCATGCTGGCCGGATACGGCCCGCTGCCCGCCCCGATCGTCGCCGATGTCGCCGCCAACGGGATCTGGAAGCGCATCCTCACCGACCCCGCCACCGGGATGGCCGAACACATCACCACCTACCGGCCCACCGTGGCACAGCGAGAACTGATCAACGCCCGGTACCCGACCTGCACGATGGTCGGCTGCAACCAACCCGCCCACCGCTGCGACCTGGATCATTGTTGCCCGTTCGACGGGACCAACACCACGATCGCGAACCTGCGGCCGAAGTGTCGCCATCATCACCGGATGAAGACCCACTCCAACTGGTTCTGCGAGAACCGCCCCGATGGGACGCATGCGTGGACCACACCGAGTGGCAAGGTGATCGAGACCGAACTCGAACCCATCGCCGAACCCGCACCCTTCTGACGTTAGATGCCGCAAGGTGCTGACCGCGGAGCCCTAGCAGCCGGGACGGGGGTCCTGAGGTTCGGTCGACATGCGGATCGGCACACCCTCGGTCTCCTCCCTCCGCATCACTCGATGAGGCACCCACCCACGAACGTGCGCCAGCGGAACCTGGTGCGACAAAACAATTCGGAGGTAGCCGGCGAGCCGAACTCGCGCGCTGCTAGGCGCCGGGGCGGTCGGAGATCTTCGCGGTCAGCTCGCCGGGGCACTTCGCGGAAGCAGGTGGCAGCGTGCCATCGGTGAGGTAGCGGTGGACGGTCTTTCCCGCTGCGGGAGCGGTTTCTGGGTGGCGCGGGCGATCAGCTCATCCCAGAGCTCGGCGGCGTCCAGGCTGTGCAACCCACACCCCTTGCGCTCCCGACACCAGTCCCGGAACCGGAGGAGGTGCTTGTCCTGTCCTCGGGCGTAGTTGCTGAGCCAGTCCTCGAGCTTGGCCCGGGTGTGGTCGCCGACTCCGTCCAGCACCATCCGCTCCACCCGCTGGGGGAACAACTCCGCTTACGCCTGGGCATAAGTAGTGCCGTAGGGGTTGCCGAAGTACCGGAGCTTCTTCTCCCCCAACGCCGCGCGCAGCGCTTCCAGGTCGTGGGCGGTCTGCCAGGAGGTCAACCAGGCGAACGCCTCGCCCATCGCCCGGCGGCAACTCGCGTCCCAGGCGGCGTTGGTCTGCTCCAGCTTCTGCCAGCCCTGCTCGGTCGTCATCACCATGCGGTCGATGCCTTTGCCCGGCGGGTTCGGGCAGTGGATCGCGAGCTCGTTCTTCGGATGGGCGATCCCGCGGGCATCGAGGGTGACGAGGTCGAAGGTGTCGGTGAACCGCTCACCCGAAGGAGGGCGCCGGGGCGCGTGCATCAGGGCGGCATTGGAGGCCCCGGACCTGAAGTTGGCCTCCAGCGCCCCTCGACGACGCCGGGGGTCACGCGCGGGCAGCTTCTCCACCTGCACCTTGGTCTTCGCACCGTCGGGCTTGGCACAGTCCACCGGCACGGTCATCGCCGCGCACTGGACGCCCTCGCCGCAGTCGCACCACAGCAACTCCGGCGCCTTCGCATCGGCGGCGTGCTGCTCCCAGGCCGCTGTCGCTTCAGCGCAGCCGGACACACCGAGCACGCCCGCGAACACCAGCGCCGCCGTGCCGAGGGAAGTCTCGTCAGCCGTGCCGGTGAGCACATCTGCCGAACGGCATACCTAGGCCGCCGCGACGACCTCGATCTCGACCAGCCACTCACTGTCCAAAGTGGTCGCGATGATCGCGGTCGTCGGCACGCGCCGCTCGCCGAGCGCGGCTGTGCGAGCGGCGGCGTTGGCCTCGGCGTAGGAAGCGTCGCGCAGGTAGCTGGTCAACCGGACGATGTTGTCGACAGTCATCCCGGCCGACGCGAGGATGACGCGGATGTTCGACCAGATCAGATCGAGCTGTTCGGCCAGATCCGCGCCGGGCTTGCCCGCCGGGTCGAGGCCCATGGTGCCCGAGACGAACAGGAACCGCGCGGCGCCGCGGACCTCCATGGCGTGCACGTAGTCGTCGGTGGCCGGGTAGACGCCCTCGGTCGGGCTGTGCGGGACGAGTTCCATGGATTGCCTCACTTTCGGGACGTGACGACGACGATTGTGAAGACCAACGCCAGCGCGAGCATGGCGAGGCCGAAGACTGGGTACTGCGGCACGTGGAAGGCGACACCGTGCCACGAGCCGACCAGAGCGCCGAAGGAGGACAGCGCGAAGGACCAGCTCATGATCGTGGTGAAACGACTGCCGCGGAACGATTCCTGGCGCAGGGTCGTGAGGAGCACGTCGCGCGTGCGCATCACCATTCTCATCGCCACGACGTAGCAGAGCGCGATTGGCCACGAGGGCAGGACGAGGACGCTGCACCCGAACACGACGACGAGGGCGAGCGCGGAGTACAACGCCAGCAACACCGAAGCCCGGGCATCGAGGAACCGACGCGCCAGCGGAGCGAGGAAAGGCCCGAGGGCGGCACCGATCCCGAAGCAGGCCATGACGATCGCGAGGGAGGTGGCCGGAGTGCCGGGCATGACGGAGGCGATCCAGAAGTACACGAAGATGCCCGCGACAGTCCGGCCGAGGGAGGTGACGAACTCGACGGCGGGCGATGCCGGGCCGGAGTGCACGAGGTCGGCGACGAACTGCTGGAGGGACATGCGCGCCGGTGATCGCGAACTCGGCCGCGTCCTGGTCGGCGACGGGCGCGGTGACGACGGTGCGGCTGCTGACGAAGCGGAAGCACACCCCGACCGCGGAGAAAGCCATGTTCAGCGCGATCAGCGCGACAATGGACTGGCCGGACAGGAAACTGCCCATCGGCATGCCGACGACGAGCCCGATGAACCCGAGCACCGAGTAGATCGCGGTGTTGAACGACAGGGCCTGGCCGGGAGCGAGCTGGGCCAGTTGCTGCGCGTAGAACTCCTCCACGACGTCGGTCACGGCGGGGAAGATCGCGGCCGGCGCCAGGTACACGACGAGGATCACCGTGGTGTGGCCCGGGGCCAGCAGCAGCGCCGCGAGGGCGAGCGCGGACAGCAGCGCCTCGGCTAGGTCGGAGGTGACGAGCACGGCGGCCGGGTTGAACCGGGACAGCACGCGCGCGCTCACCGGTGCTGCGAAGCCCAGTCCTTGCGAGACGGTCGCGAGCACGCCGATCCACAGCAGCGGTAACAGCCCCTGCGCGACCGCGCCGTCCGAACCGCCCTCGACCAGCCGAGTCCCGATGATCGACACGAACAGCCCGGTGACCATCCACCGCCGGGCCCGCTGGATGATCACCGGGGAAGCAGTCATGGCGTGGAACCGTAGCGGTCCCCCACGATCCGGCGAACGGATTTATCCCGGCGTGGATCGTGCCGCCACCCGCGGAGAACCCGGCGATCGCGCGGCCGTCGTACTCCGCGAACGTGCGGAAGTTCGCCTCGATCCACGGCAGCAACTGTCCAATGTGGAGGGTCTCCCGGTAGCGCGGTCCGATCGTGGCCGCGGGCGTGGTAGCCGTCGGGCAGCAGCACGTTGACGGCGGGCTCCCAGCCCTGGCGCGGCGGCAGCAGGGCCATCACCGCGGCGAGGCCGCAGCCGCTTCCGCTGAAGTCCCGGTGAAATACTCGGCAGGTGAAGACTGAGATCGAGACGTTCATCGACGAGCACCGCACGCTGATCAACAGCTGCCTGGACGGGCTGACCGAAGAGCAGGCTCGACGGTCGCTCGTCGCCTCGCGCACGACGTTGCTCGGCCTCGTCAAGCACGCCACGTTCGTCGAGAAGGTCTGGTTCAACGAGGGGATCACCTGCACGCCGCGCACCGAACTCGGCCTCCCCGCAACGCCGGACGAGTCGTTCGTGCTGACCGACGACGACACGATCGAGTCGGTGCGCACCGCCCACCGCGAGGCGTGCGAGGCCTCCCGCCGCGCGACCGCTGACCTCGATCTCGACTACGTGCTGCGCGGCAACCGGCGCGGGCCGCGCACGCTGCGCTGGGTCTACCTGCACGTGCTCCGGGAGCTGGCCCAGCACTGCGGTCACGCGGACATCCTGCGCGAGCAGATCACCAAGGGCTGAGCCACCGCTCGCGGCCCGCCCGCTCTCCTGACTACAGTCCTGTCGCTGTGGACGAAGGGACCCTGCCGCGCTTCGGTGAGCCGCCGAGGGAACGGGCCGACGCGGCGCGCAACCGGCTGAAGATCCTCGACGCGACGGCGCGCCTGTTCGCCGAGCACGGCGTCGCCTCGGTGTCGATGGACCAGATCGCCACCGAGGCCAAGGTGGGCAAGGGAACCCTGTTCCGCCGCTTCGGCGACAAGGCCGGGCTGGCCGCCGCCCTGCTGGACGCGCGGGAACGCGATCTCCAGGAGGCGATCCTGTCCGGGCCGGAACCGCTGGGCCCCGGCGCGCCTCCCGGAGACCGCCTGCTCGCGTTCGTCTCCGCCTACGCCGAGTTCCTCGACGACAACCTGGACCTCGTGCACCTGTCGGAGACCGCGAGTCCCGGCGCCCGCTACCGCATCGGCGCCTACGGGTTCTGGCACCAGCACGTGCGACTGCTGCTGGCCGAGGCGCGCCCCGAACTCGACGCCGAGCACATGGCCCACGCGCTCCTCGCTCCGCTGGCGGCCGACCTGTGGCAGGCCACCCGCTCGCTGACCGCCGAGCGCGCCAGGCAGGGCGTCGAGCAACTGGTCCGGCTCGTCCTCAGCGGGAAGGCCTGACGCCCGTCTCGGTCGGCAGGCCCGCGCTCACCCAGTCCTGGATGCCCTCGCGGTACTTCCGCACGTCGGTGTAGCCGAGCGCGGTCAGCTTCTCCGCGACCTGACCGCTGTTCGGGCAAGTCGGCCCCGTGCAGTAGGTGACGATCGCTGCGCCGCGGTCCGGCAACAGCGCGCCGGCGGCCTCCTCGACCTCCGACGGCACCAGCGGCACGGCCCCGGGCAGGTGCTCCTTGGCGTAGTACTCGCCGCCGAGCGTGTCGACGACCGTGACGGTGCCGTCGGCGATGGCGGCCTGCAGTTCCTCGCGCGAGATCAGCGCGGTCATGGCGATACCTCCGTCTAACCGGACTCTAGTCCGCTGCAGACCAAGATACGGACCGTGGTCCGTTTTGCCAAGCGGGAGACGGCAACGGGGCTTTCGGTGATCATGTCGGGTATGGCGCGCAAGGGACTCGGGCTGGTCGGTGTGGCCAACGTGCTGGCCTTGCCGGTGGGCGCGCTGAGCCTGGTGGTCGGAGTCCTCTCACTGATGACTGCGCACACCCGGCACGGTGTGCCGAACCCGCCCGTGCGAGCCGGTACGCCTACCGGATCGTGGCCGAACACAGCGGAAAAGTGCTCGACGTGCACTACGCGAACACGGCCATCGGAACCGCGGTCATCCAGCACGACTGGCGCGGCGGCCCCAACCAGAGGTTCGAGTTCGTCGACCTCGGCGACGGCACCTACCGGATCGTCTGCCTGCACAGCGGCAAGTGCCTCGACGTGGCCGGTGCGGCACTGGGCGCCTTCGCGGAGGTCGTCCAGCACGACTGGCACGGGGGCGCCAGCCAGCGCTGCCGGCTGGCCGCCCAGGCCGATGGCAGCCACGGCATCCAGGCCCTGCACAGCGGCCTCCACCTCGACGTGCTCGGTGTGGCGATGCACGACCACGCGAAGCTGATCCAGTACGTGTGGCACGGCGGCGGCAACCAGCGCTTCCTGCTCGTCCCCGCCTGACTGTCGGTGCCCGGTGCGATGCTCGGGGCGTGATCGTCGACTTCGAAGCCGAGCTGTGGCCGTGGGACGCACGGCGCCACGACGCGTGGACGTTCGTGACCCTGCCGGTCGAGGCCTCGGAGGTGATCCGCGACCTGGCCGCCGGGCCGCGCCGCGGTTTCGGCTCCGTGCGCGTGCGGGTCACCGTCGGCGGCAGCACCTGGGCGACCTCGATCTTCCCGGACAGCGCGCGCGGCAGCTACGTGCTGCCGATCAAGCGCGCCGTCCGGCGGGCGGAGGGGCTGGACACCGGCGACGTCGCGTCGGTGACCGTGGAGCTGGTGGACTTCTGACCGCCGGGGTCAGTACTCGTCGCCGCCGACGAACTTCTCCTCCAGCTGGTCGGCCGTCCCGACCACCAGTTCCAGCGGATCGTCGAACTCGTTGGGGTCCAGGTTCTCCAGCGGGAGGGAGTGCCGCACCACGACGTGGTCGCCGATGATCGCCGCGCCGCCCGCGACGGTGGTGTGCCCGACCTCCTCCAGGAACCGCTGGAGGTCGATCTCGGAGACCAGCCCGCACGGCGAGACGATCTGCACCCACTCGTGCTTGCCGTCGAGCACTTCGCGGTGGATGACGACGACCTGCTCGCGCTCCTCCCCCAGCTCCTCGAACGGCGACTCGAAGCGGTGGAGGATGCGCAGCTCCCCGTCTTCCTCACTGATCACTCGGTACGCAGCCTTGACGTACCGCACCAGGTCAACCCACGTGGCCATTGATCAAGACTAGGGCGAGCCGGGCGCGGCGGTCAGCCACTGTTCGGCATCCCGCCAAATGTCAGCCTGATCGTGGTCTTCAGTCCACCACCGGGTGGCCCGGGTGACGCCCCGGCCGCGGTACTTCCGCATGATCGCCGCGTGCGCGGGCAGCCGGACGAACTCGCGCAGGGCCTGCTCGCCGGTCCACACCGCGACCGACCCGGCCCGCCTGGCTCGCGGCGAGGTCCACAGCCACATGCCGACCGCGCCGTCCAGCCGCGGCCACTCCCGCCGCAGTTCGAGCCCTGCCAAGGCGATCCCGGGCAGGTGGCGCACCGCGGAACTGGTGAACTCGGTGACGCTGACGAGCACCTTGCCGGTGAAGCCCGCCGGTCCGGCGGTCCAGCCCGTCCTCACCCGGACCGCCTGCCGAGCAGGGCCAGCAAGCGGTGGGCCCGCGGAGCGTCGTCGGGGATCGCGACCACCTGGTCGAAAGCAGTGCCGGGGCCGCGGTCGTCCTCCGGAACCTTCGCGGCGACGCGGAGCCCGGCCGAGATCATCTCGTCGTCGGGTTCCCAAGCCACACCGATGGTTGTCGCGACGTCCCACGCATGGGCGACGAAGTCCACGAAGTGGAAGGACATCGCGACGCGGCCCGGGAAGGTCATGTCCTCGCGCACCTCGGGCAGGGTGAACGGCCGGTCGAGCGCGCCGTCCTCGGCGAACGCCTCGGTGACCGCCTCCGCCGATGCCGCGAAGGCGCGGTACGGGTCGTCCCCCAGGTCTCCGCCGCGCCAGGTCATGAGGGATCCGCCCGCCCCACGCGCGGCCGCGGCGAATCCCTCGTTCTGGCAGACGAGGTGGCGCAGCAGCCCGTGCAGCGTCCAGTCCGGACACGGCGTCGGCAGCACCAACTGGTCGGGCCGGACGTGCTTGATGATCTCCCCGGTCAGCGCGAGGGCGCGGCGGTCGAGTTCCCGGATGTCCATGCGAGGGAGCCTAGGAACGGAATCGGCTCAGTACGAGGGCCAATGTTCACGAACTACATTGGGCCAATATGGACGTGCACATCAGCCTCGACGGGCGCCGCGACCTGTCCGGCCAGATCTACCGGCAGCTCCGCGCCGCGATCCTCGAAGGCCGGTTGCGCCCGGAGGACGCGCTGCCCCCGACCCGTGAGCTGGCCCGGCACCTCGCGGTCGCCCGCAACACGGTGAGCGTCGCCTACGAGCGCCTCACGGGCGAGGGCTACCTGACCAGCCGCGTCGGCTCCGGCACGTTCGTCAGCGAGGCGGGAACACCGGCGCACGCGGTGACTCCCGCCTCGGCGCTGCGACCGCGGCCGATCTGGGACTCCGTCCAGCCCTGGCCTTCGCGGGACGCGGCGCCGGTCACCTACGACTTCCGCGTGGGCGTGCCGGACACCGCGCTGTTCCCCCACGCGACCTGGCGGCGGATGCTCGCGAACGAACAGCACGGCTACGGCAATCCAGTGGGGCACAAGGGATTGCGATCGGCGATCGCCCGGCACATCGGCGTGTCCCGCGCCGTGCGCACCGGTCCCGGTGACATCGTCATCACCAGCGGGATCCAGCAGGCGCTGGACCTGATCTGCCGCGTGATGCTCGAACCGGGCGGGCGGATCGCCGTCGAAGATCCCGGCTATCCGCCCGCTCATCTGCTGTTCCGGTCCCTCGGCGCGGACGTCGTGCGCGTTCCCGTCGACGACGAGGGGCTGTGCGTGGATGCCTTGCCCCACAACGCTCGCATCGTCTACGTGACGCCGTCGCACCAGTTCCCGCTCGGCGTGTCGATGTCCCTGCGCCGCCGCACAGCCCTGCTCGACTGGGCTCGGCGGCACGAGGCGTTGGTGATCGAGGACGACTACGACACCGAGTTCCGCTTCGGCGGCCGACCGATCGAACCCCTGCAGAACCTCGACACCTCCGGGCACGTGGTCTACGTGGGCTCGTTCTCCAAAACCATGCTGCCGTCGCTGCGCATCGGCTTCCTCGTCGCGCCCGCCCCGCTGCGCCGGGCGTTGCGGACGGCCAAGTACGTCAGCGACTGGGCCGGCCCGATGGGCACGCAGGCCGCGCTCGCGCGCTTCATCGACGACGGCCTGTTCGCCCGGCACATCCGCCGGATGCGGCGCGAATACCAAGCACGGCACGACCTTCTCGCCGCCGCGCTCCCCGACCGGCTCCGCCTCGTCCCGAGCGCCGCCGGGCTGCACCTGACCGCACTCGCCGACGCCGACGCCGAGGAAGCCGCCGAGCGGATGCGCACGGCCGGGGTGGGGATCATGACGCTCGCCGAGTGCTCCCGGAGCGGGTCAGCCGGGCACGGCCTCGTCTTCGGCTACGGCGCGATCAGCCCAACGGAGATCGCCAAGGGTCTCGAACTCGTGCGAAGGTGCTTGCCGTGACCCGCATCGACGCACCTCGGCACATCATTCCCCCGAAGTACGCGCAACGCTGAGGTCCACTGCGGTCAATCAGGGTGCGTGCACAGGATGAGTGATCTCGACGGGCTGCCCGCGCTGGCGGAACTGTACGACGAGCACGCGCGGCCGCTGCACGGCTACCTGTCCCGGCGCGTCGGCCCCGACGTCGCCGACGACCTGGTCGCCGACACGTTCCTGCTGTTGTGGGAGCACCGGCAGCGCTACGACCCGAGCCGGGCGAGTCCGAAGGCGTGGTTGTACGGGCTGGCCACCAACGTGCTGCGCGGGCACACCCGCACGGAGGTGCGGCGGTTGCGCGCGCTGGCTCGGCACGGCGGGCGGCGCGTGGCCGCGGGCGAGCTGAGCAACCGGGTGGCCGACATCGCCGACGCGCGCCACCTCGCGGGCAGGCTGGCCAAGGCCATCGCGGGGCTGCGGGTGGAGGAGCGGGACGTGCTGCTCATGGTCGCGTGGGCCGACCTCGCCCCCGCCGAGATCGCCGAAGTGCTCGACGTGCCGGTCGGCACGGTCCGCAGCTGGCTGCACCGGGCCAGGAACAAGCTGCGCGGCCTCGTCGACGGCGCCACCGAGGGAATCAGTGACGAGCAGGAGGCCAACCGCCATGCGTGACAACGACGATCGGATCGACCTCGCGGTGCGGGAACTCGCGCCGGAGGTGCCGCCCATGTCCGAGCACGCCTTCGACACCGGGCGCGAGCGGGTGCTCGCGGGCCCGGGGCGGCGTCCGCGGCGCTCGCGTCGCGGGCTCGTGGCGGCCGCGGTGCTGGCGGTGCTGACCTTGGGCACCGTCGGCGTGCTGAACTTCAGCGGCACGGCCCCGCCCGCCAACGCGGAAGCCGTCACGCTGCTGACCAAGGCAGCGGACGTGACCGCGGACGCCCCGGTCGGTCCCGGCCAGTACCGCTACGTCAAGACGACCGAGTCCAGGTGGAGGGGCGTCGTGCTGCACGGGGCGAGTTCGGCCAACTGTTGGTTCCGCACGGAACGGACCGAGGAGACCTGGATTCCCGCCGACCGGAACCAGGACTGGTTGCGCCGCACCACCAGCACCGAGCCTTTGGAGACCCGGTCCTGCACCAAGGACGAAGCCAAGAACGCCCCGTTCGCCTCGACCGAGGTCAGCCCGTGGGAGTCCCGCGCGAAAGACGGCAAGTTCGTCTGGCCCGCGTCGCTGGTGCGCGAGGGCAAGCCGCCCGCGGGACTCGAGCCGCTCAGCGTCAGGACCCAGCCCGCCCGGGAGATCCCGCCCAACATCTACCACCCGACGCCGGAGTTCCTCGCCGGTCTGCCGCGCGACCCTCAGCGGTTGTTCACCCTGCTCCGCGACTCGACCTGCGCCGCGGACGTGTGCGCGCTGTTCGGTGCCCGCGGTTTGCTGGGCAGCGGGCAGACCACGGACGAACTGCGCGCCGCGGTGTACCGGGCGCTGACCAGGATCCCCGGGATGAGCGTCGCCGACGGGCAGGCCAACCTGCACGGGCGGATCGGCACCGCGCTCCGGGTCATCACACCCGAGCAGACCCAGGACATCATCATCGACCGCGAGACCGGGGACTACATCGGCGACCGCACCGTCCGCACCGAGTCCTGGGGCAAGGTGGTCGAGTCCACCTCGGTGGCCAGCGGCATCACGCGGGAGCTGGGGGCCCAGCCGCGCTGACATGCGGGACCAGTGGGGTGCGCCGATACTGGTTCGGGTGAGCACTCCCCGTGACGATCGCGTCGACCACGCACCCCCGATCTCCGAGCCCGTCCCCGGTCCCGCCGCGCCTCCCGTGCCGGGACCGGGGACGACGGCGCCGGCCGGCAGGCCGCGACCGACCCGGATCAGCGGTACCTGGGTCGCCGTCCTGGTGGCTATCGTCGTCCTGATCTTCCTGCTGGTGTTCATCCTCCAGAACCTGACCGACGTGACGATCCACTTCCTCGGCGCGTCATTCACCTGGCCCCTCGGCGTCTCGCTGTTGTTCGCGGCGATCGCCGGCGCGGTGCTCGTCGCCCTGATCGGCGCAGCCCGAATCCTCCAGCTGCGTCGTCAAGCAAAGCGAGTGACGCACTAGTCCGGTGCGCGCCCGCGCACCGGACCAGGAGGAGTCATGCGACGACCGCTGTTGGCCGCCCTGCTGGTGATCAGCACCACCCAGTTCCCCTTCGCCGAGGCCAGGGACGCCGGGCAGTGTCCCGAGGTCGTCGACGAACGGCGCTTCGCGAGCGCGGAGGCGTTGCGGGAGCTCAACGCCGAGGTCGCGGGCTTCGGGTTGCGATCGACCGGAAGTCCCGCGCACCGGCGGCTGCTCGACTGGCTGGAGCAGCGGTTGCGGCGGACTCCGGGCTTCACCGTCACGTCGCAGGAGTTGCGGATCCGGCGCTGGCAGCCGCGGGGCGGTGACCTCGCCTCCGCCGGATCGCTGAGCGCGGCCGGGCGCCCCGTCGCCGTCGCGGGGGCGATCCCCTACTCGCTGCCGGGCAGTCGCGAGGGCGTTCTCGCACATCTGCCGAGGACCGAGCGGATCACCGCGGACAACGCGCGGGGCAAGGTGGTGCTGCGCGATTTCCCCGCCGTGGACCGGGGGCACACGGCCGAGCCGGAGCTGGACCGCGACCTCGTCGACGCGGGACTGGCCGGGGCGGCCGGACTGGTCATCGCCTTCGACTTTCCACGTGAGCAAGTCAAGTGGTACTGGGACCCGCACACGGGGACGCACTACCGGGTTCCCGGCGTGTTCGTCGGCGTCGACGAGGCCGAGCGGCTGAAGCGGAGTGTCGGCGAACGGGTTCGCATCGCGGTCGAAGCCAAGACCGACCCGGCGCGGACGCGGACGCTGATCGCCACTTTGCCGGGCCAGAGCAAGGAACGCATCGTTCTTGGCACCAACACCGACGGCAACACCTGGGTGCAGGAGAACGGCACCGTCGCGTTGCTGGCGTTGGCCGACTACTTCTCCCGGCTACCGGTGCGGTGCCGCCCACGAACGCTCGAACTCGTGCTCGCCACCGGCCACCTGCACCGCTCCGTCGAGGGCACCGAACACCGCGCCCGAACGCTGGACAAGGACTACGACAAGGGCACCGTCGCCTTCGCCATGGCGCTCGAACACCTTGGCACGCGGGAACTCGTGCCGTCTCCGCGAACCAACGGCCCCGGGCGGGAACTGCGCTACACCGGAGCCGTCGAGCAGTCCGCGTGGTTCGCCGGGAACCCGTTGCTGATCGAGACCGTGAAGCAGGCGATCGCGCGACGCACTCTGCAGCGCACCTTCGTCCTGCCCGGCATCGACCGGCCCGATCCGGTGCGCGTGCCGCCGCAGTGCTCCTTCGGCGGTCTGGGCACGCACTACCAGAGCCACCTGATCCCCACCATCGCCACGATCTCCGGGCCGTGGTCGTTGTGGGCGCCCTCGTTCGGCGAAGGCGCCGTCGACCACGCCCGCATGCGCGAACAGGTACTGGCCGCCGGGGATACCGTGCTCGCGCTGGACGGCGTGCCCCGCGACCAGATCGCCGGGGACTACCTCGCGCACCGCAAGGCCCGGGCGGAGGGCGCGCCGACCTGCTCCCACGCGCTGCCGCCCGAGCAGGCACCGGCACGCTGACACCTCGCGCCCTAACATCGCTCCAGGTAAGAGCGGTTCCGGGAGCAATGCAGAATGCTCTCGATCACACTCTTGCCCCAGAAAGCGGTTCCATGGGAGATACGACCAACAAGATTGGCAGCGATGTCAGCGGTAGCGCTTTGCAGGCAGACACGATCAATTCGGCTCGCGCATCGGGCACGTCGAGGATTATCCAGGCAGGGCGCGATCTACACATAAGCACACTTACCCCCGCTGTGATCGCATCCGCGATCACAGCCCTCGCCATCGCTACAGCTCCGAGGGAACTGGCGCCGGGTACTGAGGTTCAATACGGGTATTTTGATCGCCGCAAACTCGACAGCGTCAGCCACGATCGATATACCGACCAGGTTCGTTGTGAGCAGCCACGAGACCAGGATCCCTCGGTCGGAACCCGTCGAGCATCGATTTGATTCAGCGCGAGGAGGCTCGCTCTTCACCCGTGTTGAGCTGAGTTCGGAAGCGAGCGGACACGCGCCGTCTTACGCGTGTGACTTCCTTCGGCGCCCCGTCGAGCAGAAGCTCTGCGACGAGACCGCAGTCGAACAGGAGATGCGCAGCTTCAAGTGAGCCTCTGGAGAAGACGCGCTGATCAGTAGCGGGCGATCACCGACAGCTCGGTGCCGAACGGATCGGTGAGGGTGGCGGATCGCCCGTACGGGGTGTCGTCCACAGTGGACGAAGTCCCGCCCGCGGCGACTGCCCGCGCCACCGTCGCGTCCGTGTCAGCGACCTCGATCGTCGTCACCCAGACCGTGGCGGCCGCGCCGGGTTCGCCGAGGACGCCGCCGACCTCGTGGCCGTCAGGGCGGCGGAGAAAGGTGAAGTCGAAGCCGGGAAGGTCCTCGTTGCCGTCCAGGGTGAAGTCGAAAACCGTTGCGTAGAACGCACGAGCGACCTCTGGCCGGGCGGTGACGAGGTCGTTGCGGACGAGCGCGTCCGGCTCGTTCACCACACGGCAGCCGGGGAACGCCCTACCCTGCCACAGGCCGAACCTGCCCCCGGCGGGGTCCAGCGCGAAGGCCGCGCGCCCCAGGTCGGCGATGTCGTGCGGCGGGTCGACCAGCGTGCCACCCGCCGCGACGACGCGCTTCGCCGTGCCGTCGCAGTCGTCGGTGGCGAGGTGGACGTCCCAGCCTCCTGTCGCCCCGTGGCGCAGTCCGGCGACGGGCAGCCCGCGCAGCAGGCACGTGGTCCCCAGCGCGGCCTCGGCGAAGCTCCAGCCGAAGACCGCGCCGTAGAAGGCTTTCGCGGCGTCCACATCGACCACCGGGAGGTCGATCCAGGTGGGCGTGCCGAGCGGTTGGTTGCGGTCGACCTGGCTCATGGCGTTCTCCTCACGTCGTCGGGCACCGGTACGCTACGAGGCATGTAGGCCAGGTTCTGTCCTCACTACCATGTCACTCGTTCGGGTGAATCCGACCTAGGCAACTGCCGAGGATCTCGTTGAGTGAGCAACCATCGCCACCCTGGTGTGGGGGTCGGAACGGAGTACCGCTGATGGGCAACCAGGCACGCAGCACGGGAGTCGCCGTCACCGGCACGGCTCCGGGGGCGCTACCACTGCTGGGCCACGCCCTCACGCTGCTGCGTGACCCGTTGCGGTTCATAGGCTCCCTGGCCGAGCACGGCGACCTCGTGCACGTCCGCTTCGGCCCGCTGCGCGCGGTCGTGGTGTGCGACCCCGAACTCGCCCACCAGGTGATCACCAACGAACGGGTCTTCGACAAGGAGGGCCCGCTGTGGCGGCGCGCCCGCGAGGTGGAGGGCGACGGCCTGATCACCACCGCGCGCGCCGGGCACCGCAGGCGGCGCCGCATGGTGCAACCGGCCTTCCACCGGGCCAAGATGCCGCACTACGCCACGATCATGTCCGACGTGCTCGCCGACGAGACCACGGCGTGGCAGGACGGGGAGATCGTCCCGGTCTCCGCGTTCGCGTTGCGGCTCACCTCCGAGACCACCGCCCGCGTCATGTTCACCGACTCGGCCGACCCGGAGGCCGTCGCGGGCATCCGCGCCGCACTGCCGGACCTCGTCGGCGGGGTGTTCCGGCGGATGCTCAGCCCCGCGCCCGTGAACTTGTTGCCCACCCCGGCCAACCGGGCGTTCGTCCGCGCCCGGAAACGGCTCCAGGACAGCGTCGAGCGGCTGATCGCGGGCTACCGGACCGCAGGCGAGCGCGACGACATGATGGCGGTGCTGCTCGCCGCCGAGCACGACGAGAACGGCACGACCGACGACGAGGAGATGTCCGCGCTCGTCACCGGGTTGTTCCTGGCCGGGACCGAGACCACGAGCTCCAGCGTGAGCTGGACGATGCACATGCTCGCCGAGCACCCGGACGTGCAGGAGCGGCTGCGGCGGGAGGCGGAGTCGGTGCTGGGCGACCGCGTCCCGGCCTACGAGGACCTGATCCACCTGCCGTACACCCGCGCCGTGGTGACCGAGGTGCTGCGGCTCTACCCGCCCGCGTGGCTGCTCGCCCGGGTGACCACGAGCAGGACCACGCTGGGCGGGCACGTCCTCGCCGCCGGGATGAACGTGATCTACAGCCCGTACCTGGTCCAGCGGCGGCCGCAGCAGTACCCGGACCCGGAGCGCTTCGACCCCGGCCGCTGGCTGAACGCGGCCTCCGGCTGTCCCGGCTCCTTCCTGACCTTCGGCGAAGGAGCGCGCAAGTGCGCGGGCGACACCTTCGCCCTGACCCAGCTCATGGTCGTGGCCACCGGGCTCGTGCGGCGGTGGGAGCTGCGGCCGGTGCCCGGACCGCGCAAGCGGCCGAGGGCCAGGGCCGTGCTGCACCCCCGGCGCCTGCGACTGCGGCTGGACCGTCGAGGAGCGGCGTGACCACACGAACCGAGTCACCGACCGTCGTGCAGCTGCCGCCGGTGTACTTCCCCACAGCGCTGAAGGTGCACCCGCAGATCGAGCTGATGGAGGAACGCGGCCTGGAGTGGATGGCCCGCTACGGGTTCTGCTCCGATCCCGTGCAGGCGACCCGGGTCCGCGACAGCCGCTCGGCGCACTTCTTCGGTTACCTGTGCCCGAAGGCCGACCCGGACCGGTTGCAGGCAGCGGTCGACTGGGGCTATCTGATGTTCGCCTTCGACGACGTGTCCAGCGACGGGGATTCCTCTGCGCTGCTGGACATCGCGGTGCGCATCGTGCGGACGCTCGAAGCGCCCGACGCGAATGTGCTGCCATCGGACAACCCGTACACCGCGCCGATCGTGGACCTCGCGACCCGGGTGCACCGCACCTGCGCCCCCGAGCACGTCCGGCGGCTGGTCGACAGCCACACGAAGTGGTTGCTCGGCGCAGCGTGGGAATGCGCGGTGCGGCAGCGACCGAGCATCAACGACTACCTGTCCGCCCGCGTCATGTACGCAGGCGCCGAGCCGACCTTCACGTGGTTCCAGCTCTCCGAGGCTGTCGTCGTGCCGGAGCAGGAGATCACCTCGCCCCGCGTGCGGGCGCTGACCGAGATGGCGGGCACGGTCGCTGCGATCGACAACGACCTGTACTCGCACGGCAAGGAGCTCTGGACGCGGCAGTCGCGGTCCGACCTCTCCGGCACCGGGCTGGACCTGCCGTCCTGCGTCGCGTTGCGGGACCGGATCGTGGCGCGGTTCTTCGAGCTGCGCAACGAGGTCCTGCCGACGGCGTCCCCAGCGCTCGCCCGGTACCTGCACAACCTGACGTGCGCCCTGCGCGGCAACTTCGAGTGGGGCCTGGAGACCGAGCGGTACTCCAACCCCGACGGCAACCATCCCGGCGCCGTGCGCACGCTGGGCTCCGTCTCCAACACTCCCTCCGCCGTCGGGCCACCCGGAATTCCCTCGATCGACTGGTGGTGGCGATAACCCACCTGGCAGCAAGGGCGTCTTCAAGTACCCCACCCCCCGGCCGCGGCGCCGGGGCCGGTGGTCGCGGCTCGGCCGCTGTCGGGGGTGCGAGCTAGCTTCGGTCCCGTGCTCAGAACCCTGGCCGTCGAGAACTACCGCTCCCTGCTCGACCTCGTGCTCCCGCTGTCCCGGCTGACCGTGGTGACCGGGGCCAACGGGAGTGGGAAGTCCAGCCTCTACCGCGCGATGCGACTGCTCGCCGACGCCGCCCGCAACGGCGCCGTCGCCGCGCTGGCCAGGGAGGGCGGCCTGTCCTCGACGCTGTGGGCGGGCCCGGAGACGATCGGGCGGGCGGTGCGCGAGGGCCGCGCGCCGGTCCAGGGCACGCGCCGGTCCAAGCCGGTGGGACTGCGGCTCGGCTTCGCCGGGGACGAGTTCGGCTACGCGCTCGACCTCGGGCTCCCGGTCCCCCAGCCCGGCCCGACCGCCTTCAACCGCGATCCGGAGATCAAGCGCGAGAGCGTCTGGAGCGGACCGGTGCTGCGCACGTCGGCGCTGCTGGCCGACCGCGCGGGGCCGGTGGTGCGGGCGCGCGGGGCCGACGGGGCGTGGGGCGAGGACCACCACAAGATCGGGCTCACCGACAGCATGCTGAGCGAGTTCGCCGATCCCCGCGCGTCCCCGGAGGTGCTGGTGCTGCGGGAAAAGATCCGCTCGTGGCGCTTCTACGACCACTTCCGCACCGACGCGGGCGCGCCCGCCCGGCAGACCCGGGTGGGCACGCGCACCCCGGTGCTCGACCACGAAGGCGCGGACCTTGCCGCCGCGCTGCAGACGATCATCGAGATCGGCGACCCCGACGCGCTGGCCTCGGCGATCGACGACGCCTTCCCCGGATCGCGGCTCGAGGTGGAGGTGACCGGTACCGACGGCCGGTTCGAGCTGCGGTTCCGGCAGCACGGGCTGCTGCGGCCGTTGAGCGCGGCGGAGCTGTCGGACGGGACGCTGCGCTACCTGCTGTGGGTGGCGGCGCTGCTCAGTCCCCGCCCGCCGGAGCTGCTGGTGCTCAACGAGCCGGAGACCAGCCTGCACCCGGACCTGCTGCCCGCGCTGGCGGCGCTGATCGCCACCGCCGCGAAGCGGACCCAGGTGGTGGTGGTCTCGCACGCCCGGCCGCTGGTGCGGGCCCTGGAGGTGATCGACGGGGACGCGGCCACGCTGGAGTTGGAGAAGGACTTCGGCGCGACCGTGCTCGCCGGGCAGGACCGGCTCGACCGCCCGGCGTGGCACTGGCCGAAGCGGTGACCCCCGCCGTCCTGGCGTGGTTCTTCGTCGTGGCGAGGGGAGTTGATTTCACTCGACACTGAAGAAATAGACATAACCGAATAGAGTGGATCGTGACCCCGTCGTGCCCAAGATCGCCGATACGATCGGACGGTGCGCCAACTGGCACCCGGAGTGCGCCTGCTTCAGGGCCGACCCCGCCACCTGATGAACGTGTACCTGGTGGAGGACGTGCTCGTGGATTCGGGCACCCCGAGGGCGGCCGGGCGGATCTTCCGGCAACTGCGCGGGACGCCGCTCTCGGCGCACGTGGTGACGCACGCGCACCCGGACCACTTCGGCTCCAGCCGAGCGGTGTGCGAGGAGTTCGGCATCCCGCTCTGGGCCGGGGCGAAGGACGCCGAGGCCATCGAGACCGCGACGCCCGCACAGGCGCCCGGCAGACTCCCCGCGTTGCTGGCGCGGACGCCGATGCCCCCGCCGTGCCCGGTCACGCGGCAGCTCAGCGAGGGCGACGAGGTCGCCGGGTTCACCGTCCTGGAGGTGCCCGGTCACTCCCCCGGCCACATCGCGCTGTGGCGGGAGAGCGACGGCGTGCTGCTCTGCGGTGACGTGTTCCTCGCGCTGCTGCGCGTCGGCGCGCCGCCGGGCTTCCTGACGTGGGACGCCGAGCTCAACCGCGAGTCGATGCGCAGGCTCGCCGCGCTGCGCCCGCGACTGGTGCTCTTCGGCCACGGCAAGCCGCTGCGTGACGAGCCCGACCGGCTCGCGCGCCTGCTCCGATGAGCCGGGACGAGCCGACCCTGGAACGCGAGGGGGAGCTCGAGCGCATCGCCGCGTGTCTGGAGTCGGCGGCCAGGGGCAAGGGCCACGTGCTGGTCATCGAGGGCCGGGCGGGCATCGGCAAGACCCGGCTGGTCCAGGACACCAGGGCGCTGGCCAAGGAGCGCGGCTTCGGCAGGCTCCAGGCGGTCGGCGACGCGCTGGAGAGCGCCATGGCGTGGGGCGTGGTCCGGCAGATGGTGGAGCGCTCGGTCTCCCGGTACAACGGGGAGATCCGGGAGCGCATCCTGGCGGGGCCGTCCGGGGACGCGCTGGCGGCGCTGGACGCGGCCGAGGCCGATCCGAGCGAGGCCGAGCTGGCAAGGACCTTGCACTCGCTGTGGTGGGTGGCCGTCGACCTCTCCTCCACGCGGCCGTTGCTGATCACCGTGGATGACGCGCACTGGGCCGACCTGTCCTCGGCGCAGTTCCTGGTCTACCTGTCCCGCCGGATCGCCGATCTGCCGATCGCGCTCGTCGTCGCGACCCGTCCGCCCGCGGAGAACACCGGGCCGCTGGCGCAGCTGAGCGTGTCGCGGCAGGCGGAGCGGCTGCTGCCGCGCCCGCTGAGCCCGTCCGCGCTCGCGGCGGCGGTGGCGGCGGCGGGCGGGATGCGCGCGGCACCCGAGGTGGTCGCCGAGTTGCACTCGGCCAGCGGTGGAAACCCTTTCCTGGCAAGGGTTCTGGTCGACGAGCTGGCCGCGCTCGGGCTGCCGCTCGACGAGCCGTCGACGGCCGAGCGGGTGGGCAGGCTCGGTCCGAGCACCGTGTTCCGGGCCGCGCTGGGCAGGCTGCCCGCCAACTCTGTGCGCCTGGCCGGGGCCGCGGCCGTGCTCGGCATCGGAAGCGATCCGTGGCAGGCGGGCGCGCTGGCCGACCTCGACGCGATGGAGCTGTCCGTCGCGGTGGAGTCGCTGGTCGCGGCGAACGTGCTGACGGGCGAGTCCGACCACCTCGTGTTCGTGCATCCCGTTGTGCGCGAAGCGGTTCTCGCCGACCTCGGGCCGGTCGCGCGCGCCGGGCTGCACGCGCGCGCCGCGCGGGAGCTGTGGGCGGCGAAGGCTCCGGCCGACCGCATCGCCGCACACCTCGCGCAGGCACCGAGGGGCACACTGCCGAACGCGGCGGAGGTGCTGCGCAAGGCCGCGACGGCGCTCCTCGCGGCGGGCGATTCCCGGACAGCCGCGGCGCACCTGGCGCGCGCGGTGGAGGAGAACCCGGACGACGCGGCGCTGCGCGCGGAGCTGGGCCGGGCGCTGATGCGCGGAGGGCGGGCCGAGGAGGCACGCGATCACCTCCGGGCGGCGGCGGACGGCCTGCCCGACGCGGAACTCGTCGCCGCGGCGGCCTCGGCGACCATGGCCGTCGAGGGCCCAGAAGCCGCGATAGCCGAGCTGCTCGAGGCGATCGACAACCGTCCCGGTGGGCCGCGGGACGCGGGGCGGATGCACCTGGAGGCCCGGCTCGCGGTGATCCGCTCGTTCCTGCCGCACCAGCGCGAGGTCGCGTCGAAGCACCTGAGCGGGTACGCGACGCTGCCCGGCGGCACCCCGGACGAGCGGACGCTGCTCGGGTTGCTCGCGCAGATGGGGCGCTACGAGGTGCGGGACTCCGCCGAGGTCGCGGCCGTCGCGCGGCGCGCGCTCGCCAACGGCGCCTACTTCGACGACGCCACCGGCAGCATCGACGCCATGGTGGCGTGGCTGGTCGCCGTGCTCGCGCTGGTCGCCGCGGACGGTGTGACGGATGCACGGCGCGAGGTCGAGCGCGCGCGGCGGCGGGTGTGCGCGCACGGCTCGCCGATCGAGTTCTCCATGGTCGCCAACGCAACGCTGTTCCTCGACTGGCGGCTGGGCAACATCGCCTCCGTCGACGCGGAGTCCGAGGGCGCTCTCGCCGCCGTCGCCCCGGAGGACGCACTACCGCAGGTCATCGCGCTGCGGGCAACGGCAACGCACTTCATCGCCTACGCGGCTCTTGAGCGCGGCGACGTCAATGGGGCGGCCACCGCCTTGGCGCGGTTCGACGCGGAGCACGCGGACGGGCCGAGGATGATGCCCACGCTCTGGCTGCACGAGCCGAGGGCGCTCATCGCGCTCGCGGCGGGCGATCCCGTGCTGGCGAAGGAGGAAGCCTTCCTGCAACGCGACGCCTCGCTCGCGGCCGGGCTCGATCCGCCGACCATCCCGTGGCGGGATCCGGCAGCGCGCGCGTGCATGCTGCTCGGCGCGGAGGCAGAGGCACTGGTCCTCGCGCGCGAACAGCTCGCGCTGGCCAGGAAATGGGGCGCCGCAACGGAAGTCGGTGTCGCGTTGCGGTTGCTCGCGCACGCCGACGCGGACAACCGGCTGGACCTGCTCACCGAGTCCGTCGCGACGCTGGAGGCATCGCCCGCGCGGCTGCAGCTGGCGCGCTCGCTGGTCGACCTCGGCGAGGCGTTGCGGGTCGCGCGGCGGCGCAACGACGCCCGCGATCCCCTGCACCGGGGCATCGACCTGGCCACCGAGTGCGGCTCGACCGTGCTGCGCCGCCGCGCCGTGGAGGCTCTGGAGGCGCTGGGCGACCGGCCGCGGCGCCTGGTGCTCGTCGGCCGGGAGTCGCTGACCGCGAGCGAGCGCCGGGTGGCCGATCTCGCCGCGAGCGGGCGGGCCAACCGCGAGATCGCCAGGGAGCTGTTCGTGACGCCGAAGACGGTCGAGAACCACCTGGGCCGGATCTACACCAAGCTCGGCATCAACGGCCGCCGCGAGCTGGCCCGCGCACTGGCCTGAGGGGACCCCCCACGCGCGGATGTGAGGGATCGCCCCTCATGCCCTTGGGGGGTCGCCGCCGCGACTCTTGTGTCATCGCCACGGAGGGTGGCTCACACAGGAGGTAGGAACCATGTTGCGCAAGGCCAGCACCCTGATCATCGCCGCTGCCGCCACCGTCGCCGTCTCGGCCCCCGGCACCGCGTTCGCCGACGACACCATCGGGACGCCGCAGCCCTGTGTGAAGCTCGGTGACGTCACCGGCCCCGACTTCGACGTGAAGCAGTGCGGGGTCAGCGACGTCGACCAGTTCCGGGCCGGGCTGGAGAACAACGGCAACGCCTACTGCGGGCCCAGCTCGCTGTACAACGTGCTGCACTACTGGGGGCACGTGAAGAAGGCGCCGGTCGGCTGGCTGAGCACCAAGGTCAGCAACCTGGATCCCAAGGATCCCGCCGACTACGCCGTGGTCACGAACTCGATCTGGCGGATCGGCGTCGACGCGAAGTACGACGGCAAGACCACCCTGGGCAACCTGCAGACGGCGTGGAACATCGCCACCAAGCCCGCCCGCGACGCCGGCTGGTCGACCGCTGTCGGCAACGTCAGCACCGCGACCTCGCCGGACTTCGCCGGGGAGCTGGCGAAGCGGCTGAACCAGGGACCGCTGCAGATCGCCTACGGCCGCTACAAGGCCGGTCCGGAGGCCGGCAGCCTGCAGCGCAGCGGCGGGCACATCGTCACCGTGGTCGCGGCGAAGGGCTCGTTCAACGGCAGCACCGTGCAGCTGAAGCTGTCCGACCCGGGCCGCGCCGGTGACCACGGCGAGGGCGACTACCTCAAGACCCAGTCCGACTACCAGCTGCTCGACGTCACCCTGACCAAGAAGTCGATCAAGGAGTACGTCCCGGTCACCGACAACGAGGAGACCGCCGAGGACGAGAGCCTGCAGCCGGGCACCTACCGCACCGTGACCCGCTGGGAGCTCACCGGCCCGCAGTACATCGGCTCCACCCGCCAGATGATCGAGAACTTCAACTGGTTCGTGATGGCCCCGCCGGTCGGCTGACCCGCGAGCAGACGGCCCCGCCACCCCGGCGGGGCCGTTCCGCGTGTCACCAGGCGACCCGCAGTTCGCGCACTCCCCGCACCAACGCGTCGTCCCGCATCGCCACCTCGTCCTCCACCAGCCGCAGCCCCGGGAACCTGCTCGCCAGCGCGGGCAGCCCGACGCGGAGCTGCACCCGCGCCAGCTGCTGTCCGAGGCACTGGTGCACCCCGTGCCCGAAAGCCAAGTGCCCCTTGGCATCGCGGCCCAGGTCGACCCGGTCGGGGTCGTCGAACCGCGCCGGGTCCCGGTTCGCCGCCGCGAGCTGCAGCGTGACCGCGTCCCCCGCTGTGACCACCTGTCCGTCCAGCTCCACGTCCTCCAGCGCCGCCCGCACCAGGAACGGGATGACCGTGTGGTGCCGCAGCAACTCCTCGACCGCGGGCTCCGGATCCGCCACCACCGCCGCGAGGCCACCTGGTTGTTCGAGCAGGGTCAGCGTCCCCAGCGCGAGCATGTTGACCGTCGTGTCCAGGCCCGCGCCGAGCAGCACGACACCGATGTTCGTCAGCTCCTCGTCGGTCAGCTCCGTGGTGGCAAGATCGCTCAGCAGGTCGTCGACGGGCTTGTCGCGCTTGGCTTTCACCAGCCCGCGCAGGAAGTCCTGGAGCGCTGCGAAGGACACCGCGACCGCGTCTCCGTCGTCCGAGCCGGTCACGACCATCGCGTGCTGCTGGAAGTGGTCGCGGTCCTCGTACGACACGCCGAGCATCTCGCAGATCATCTGGGCGGGCAGCGGCTGCGCGTACGCCGCCACCAGATCGACGGGCGGCCCGTGTTCGGCCATCGCGTCGAGGTGTTCCGCCGCGATGCGTTCCACCATCTCGGTCAGCGTCCGCATCCGCCGAACCGTGAACTTCCCGGTGAGCAACCGCCGGTAGCGCGTGTGCTCCGGCGCGTCCATGTCCAGGAACGCCCCCGGCTCCGCGGGTGGCAGCTCCGCGCCGTCCGGCGAGAGGTGCATGAGTTCCGGCCGCGCGCTGAACCGCGGGTCCGCCAGCACCGCCCGCACCGTCGTGTAGTCCCGCGTCTCCCACCCCGAATGCCCGTCGGGATAGATCATCGGCTTGAGCACGGTTACCCCTCCACGTAGCGTTTCCATCTACGTAAACGGTTATAGCAGGCGATTTCCCCTGTTCATTGCAATGACGATGAGCGCGAACGCAATTTCTGATCAGAATGGAGGTCGACCACACGGAAGCCTGCCGAGCCTCTACCCTCACCCCCATGACACTCCGCCCGGTCGACCTGGCGAGAGCGGCGGGCATCTCCACACAGCAGGTCCGCAACTACGCGGACGCGGGCATCCTCCCGCCCACTCCGCGCACCGACTCCGGTTACCGGCGCTTCGAGGACCGGCACCTCCAGGCGCTGCTCACCTACCGGGCGCTCGCGCGGGGATTCAGCGCGGACGCGGCGCAGGGCGTCATGCACGCGGTGCACGACGACGACGTGCCGCGAGCCCTCGCGATGATCGACGCGGGGCACGCGGAGCTGCACGAACAGCGCCGGTCCCTCCAGGAGATCAACGACGCGCTCGAAGTGATCGCCGACCAGGACCTGGACGCGGCGGACGCGCCGAGCAGCCTCCGCATCGGGGAGCTGGCGGCGCACCTGGGTGTGCGCACGTCGGCGCTGCGGGTCTGGGAGGCGGCGGGATTGCTTGCGCCGCAACGGGATCACGCCACGAAGTACCGCAGTTACAGCGCGGCCGACATCCGGGACGCGCGGATGATCCGCATGCTCCGGCAGGGGCGGTACCTGCTGGACCAGATCCGCCCGGTGTTGGAAGGGCTGCGCGAGACGGGCAGCAGCGACGCGCTCCGGGAGGCCATCGCGCAGCGCCGGGCGCAGCTCACCTGGCGCGCGACGGCGATGCTGGAAGCGGCGGCGCATCTGCACCGGTACGTGTCATGAAGGCGGTCCTCACCAACGCGCTGGTCTTCGACCCGGACAGCGGCACCGCGCATCGGAATGACGTCCGGATCGACAACGACCGGATCGAGGCGGTCGGGACCGGGCTGGACGGGGACGAGCGGGTGGACTGCGGTGGTGGCTTGCTGCTGCCGGGCTTGATCGACTGCCATGCGCACATCGCGTTCCCGCGCGCCGAGCCGTTGCCGCGCAGCGCCAGGATCCTTGAGGCGGTCCCGGTTCTGCGTCGCCTGCTCGATCGCGGAGTGACCACGGTGCGCGATGCGTGGGGCGCGGACGCGGGATTCAAGCACGCGCTCGGTGAAGGCTGGGTCACCGGGCCTGACCTGATCATCAGCCTGCGTCAGCTCTCCCCGACGGGCGGGCTCGGTGACGCGTGGGAGCCGGATCTCGGGCGCCGCGACCGGCTCGGGGACCCATCGCTGCCGGACCCGGTGTTCGACGGCCCCGACGCCGCGAGAGCCGCCGTGCGGCGGATGGTCCAGGCCGGAGCCGACTGGATCAAGCTCGGCGCGAGCGGGTCGATCCGGTCCGTCCGAACAGGACGCGACGTCACGGCGACCGACGAGGAGCTGCGTGCCGTGGTCGACGAAGCCAGGCGCTGCGGCCGCGATGTCATGGCCCACGCGCACAGCGCGGAAGCCGCAACGGCCGCCGCGCGCGCCGGGGTCCGAAGCATCGAGCACGGCGTCTTCCTGGACGAGAACGCGGTGAACGCGATGCGCGACTGCTGGTACGTGCCGACCCTCGCGGCGATCCAGCAGGAGAGGACCGAGCACAGGAACTCCGTGCGTCTGGCGATGGCCGGGGGAGTGCCGATCGCGGCGGGCTCCGACATGGCCGTGCGGCCGCACGTGGATCTGCTGGAAGAACTGCGCCTGCTGAAAGAAGCAGGGCTGGGCGACGCGGGCGCGGTGAAGGCAGCGACCTCCGAAGCAGCCCGCCTGCTCCGGCTCGACGACGACCGTGGCCGCGTCGAGCCGGGCCTGCGGGCGGATTTGGTCCTCCTTCGCGACGCCACGCCGGACGTCGCCGCGATGCCGGACCGCATCCACTCCGTCTGGCACAACGGGATCAGAACGCGATCTGCACCTTGAGCGCCTCGCGGGCGGCCATCGCCCGGTAGCCGTCCGGCACCTCCGAAATGCCGATGGTGCGGTCGAAGACCAGGCCGGGCTCGATCTTGCCTTCCAGGACGTCCGGCAGCAGCTGCGGGATGTAGTGGCGGGCCGGGGCGACGCCGCCGGTGACCGTCACGTTGCGGCCGAACTGGAGGCCGCCGATGGGCCCGTCCTGGTACTGCGGAACGCCGACCCGGCTGACCGTGCCGCCCGCGCGCACCACGCGCATGGCGGTCTCGAAGGCAGGGAGCGTGCCGACGCACTCCAGCACCGTGTGCGTGCCCCGGCCGCCGGTCAGCTCGCGGATCTTCGCGGTGCCCTCCTTGCCGCGCTCGGCGACCACGTCGGTGGCACCGAACGAGCGGCCGAGGTCGGTGCGCGCCTCGTGCCTGCCCATCAGGATGATCTGCTGGGCGCCGAGCCGCTTGGCCGCGAGCACCGCGCACAGGCCCACCGCGCCGTCGCCGATCACCGTGACGGTGGTGCGCTCGGTGACGCCCGCCTTCAGCGCCGCGTGGTGACCGGTCGAGAAGACGTCGGAGAGCGTGAGCAGCGAGGGCAGCAGCGCCGGGTCGTTCGCCGAAGCGGGGAGCTTCACCAGGGTGCCTTCGGCCTGCGGCACGCGCACGGCCTCGCCCTGCCCCGCGTCGACCTTGTCATCGCCCCAGAAGCCGCCGTGCAGGCACGAGGTGTGCAGGCCCTCGACGCAGAACTCGCACGTGTTGTCCGAGTACACGAACGGCGCCACGACGAAGTCCCCGCGCTGGAGGCCGCTCACGTCGGAGCCGATCTCCTCGACGACTCCGAGGAACTCGTGCCCGATGCGCTTGCCCTCCGGTGTGGCCTCCATCGAGGAGTAGGGCCACAGGTCGCTGCCGCAGATGCACGAGCGGACCACGCGCACGACCGCGTCCGTGGATTCGATGATCTTCGGGTCGGGCACGTGCTCGACGCGCACGTCACCGGCACCGTAAATGACTGTTGCCTGCATGAGGCCCCACACTGCCACTATCCGTAGGGTGAGCGCATGACGGCTGCACCGGTACGGCTCGGCATCATCGGCTTGGGCGCGATGGGCACGCGGCTGCTCGCCGTGGCTTCACAGCACCCGGACTTCGACGTCCGGCGCGTGAGCGACCCGAACCGGAGCGCCGAGGACTTCCCCGGGCTGTCCTTCTCGGCCGACAGCACCGACCTGGTTCAGGCCGACGACCTGGACGCCGTGTACATCGCGACCCCGCCCGGGCTGCACGAGCGCTTCTCCCTCGCCGCACTGGCCACCGGCAAGGCCGTGTTCTGCGAGAAGCCGCTCGCGGTCGACCTCGCCGAGGGACGGCGGATGGCTGAGGCCGCCAAGCGCGCGGGCGTGGCGACCGCGGTGAACTTCGCCCTGTCCGACCAGGCCTCCGTGGCCGAGATCGAACGCGCTGACGTCGGTGACGTGCTCGGCGTGGACATCCGGCTGCACTTCCCCCGGTGGCCGCGGCCCTTCCAGGCGGACGCGCGCTGGCTGGACGAGCGCGAGCAGGGCGGTTTCGTGCGCGAGGTGCTGTCGCACTTCGTGTACCTGACCGACCGCATCCTGGGACCGCTGCGGGTGGAGGTGGCCGGCGTGGACTACGCGCCCGGAGCCAGTGAGGTCGCGGCGCACGGCCTGTTCCGCGCGGGCGAGGTGCCGGTGCACGTGTCCGGGCGCGCGGGCATGGCGGGCGCCGAGCGCTACGAGTGGATCCTGTGGGGCTCGCGGCGGTCCTACCTGCTGCGTGACTGGAGCGAGCTGTTCGTCTCCGACGGTGGCGACTGGAAACCGGTGGAGCTGGCCGGTGGCTCGCAGGCCGAGCGCCTGTCGTTGTTCGCGGCGGCCGTCCGGGGTGCGGATGCCGGGCCGGGCCTCGCGGACTTCGCCGCCGCCCTGCGCGTTCAGGAAGTGATCGAGGCGTTCCACGGCGCGGAGGTGCGGTGAACACGCTGCGCGAGACCGAGCAGGCGTTCACCGAGCGCCTCGACGGGCTCGAACTCGACTTCGACGCGATGGCCGCGCTGCACAACCTGCACCGGACCGCGGCGATGGTCCGCAACCACTTCGAGCAGTCCGTGCTCCGCGAGGCCGGGTTGACCTGGGCGGGCTTCGGCGTGCTCTGGGTGGTGTGGATCTGGGAGTCCGTGGAGAGCGGCCAGGTCGCCAAGGAGTGCGGCGTCACCAAGGGAACGCTCACCGGCGTCGTGCGCACGCTGGAGTCGCGCGGCTGGCTGGAACGCAGCACGCCCGAGGACGACCGCAGGCGCAGCGTGCTGTCGCTGACCGAGGCGGGGCTCCGGCTGATGAAGGAGCTGTTCCCGAAGTTCAACGCCGAGGAGGTCTACGCGCTGGGCGGCCTGTCGCGGCGGCGCGTCACCGAGCTGAACCGGACCCTCAGGCACGTGATGAACCACCTTGAGGCGACCGGTCCGGCCCGGCGCGGCTGATCTTCAGAACAGGGCGGGGTCGACGCCGTTCCACGCGGCGCGCAGCTCGGCCTCCAGGCGGTTCTCCGCGAGTCCGCAGGGCGTGTCGAACAGCATCGTGCGCTCCCGCGGCCACCCGGGATCGCGGCCGTGCGCGAAGGCGGAGAACGCGTCGAGCATCGTGTTCGCGAGCGCTCGCGCGGCGGCCACGTCGGCGCCCGGGGCGAGCGAACGCTCGTCCACCCTGCCGAAGGTGAACGGGATGTCCGCGGCGTGCGCGGGCCCGGCCTTGCTCGCGTCCGCGTAGTCGAAGCGGTAGTTCCACGCCCGCGTCGTCTCCGCGAGCCACACCGACGGCATCACCACGAAAGCCCCGCTGAGCAAGTCCATCTCCCAGTCCCTTGTGGACGGTGTGTGGAGGCGGTACGCCTGCCGGAGCCGCGACCAGCGCTCGTCACCGAGGACCGCGCGCATCGCCTTCGGCAGGCCGGTTCCGAAGGCGGGCAACACCTTCGCCAGCTCGTTCGCCTCGTCCCGGCAGGTTCCGACCATGACGTCAACGTCCCGTGCGAGCGCCGTGATCGGGTGCCTCGGCAGCACTTCGCCGTCGAGCACCGGGTGGAACCGCTCACCGCCCAACTCGGGGTCGACGGCCACAGCCGAGGCCACGGCGGCGAACTCCGCCACCGGCACCCGCGCCAGCATCGCGCTCTGGTCCTCCCGCAACCCGAGCTCGCGCAGCATGGCGCTGGTCGTCGCCGCCGCGTCACGGGCGGTGAAGACCGGCCGCACGCCACCGCTCTGCACGACGGCGCGACGGAACAGCCCGCGTGCGGCGGGCATGCCGAGCAGCGCGCCGATGGACATGCCACCCGCCGACTCGCCCATCACCGTCACGTTGCCGGGGTCGCCGCCGAACGCGGAGATGTGCGAGCGCACCCACCGCAGCGCCGCGACCTGGTCCAGCAACGCCAGGTTCCCCGATCCCGGCAGCTCCGGCTGGTACAGGTAGCCGAACGCGCCGAGCCGGTAGTTGATCGTCACCAGCACCACGTCGCCGCGCGCCGCGTACGCGGTCCCGTCGTAGTCGCTGCCCGCGCCCATCACGAAGGCGCCGCCGTGGATCCAGACGATCACCGGGCGGCGGCCGGTCGTTGAAGTGGAGTACACGTTGAGGAACAGGCAGTCCTCGCTCTGGTTGGGCCGTTCGGGCTGCCCCATGTTCGCCTGGACGGCCGCGGGCCCGAATGCGCCGGCGTCGCGCACTCCGCGCCACGGCCGGGCGGGAACGGGTGCGGCGAACCGCCGCGGCGGTTCGGCGTAGCGGATTCCGCGCCACACCACCACCTCGCCCGTGCGCACTCCGCGCAGCGCACCCGACGGCGTGCTCGCGATCACCGAATCCCCTTTCCCCGCAGGCATTCCCCCGCTCAACGCGACCCCACCGCCCAGCACCAGCAGCCGTCGCCGATCGATCCGCGCCATCGCCGCCCTCCCACCGAAGTAGTTTGGGACCAAACTACCTGGGCTGCCCCCGTTCGGTCGAGCGCACTGGTTTTTCGCTGGTCCCGCGATGGTTTCCGCAGACGCGAAAAGGAGTGCACAGAAGGCGTGCGCGGCGTCAGGGTGAGGCGTACGCCACACACCCTGCCGACCGAAACCGGGGCGTTCCATGTACAAGCTCGCCGCAGCTCTCGCCGTCCTCGCACTGCCCGTGACCGCGCTCCCCGGCGCCGCCCAGGCCCGGCCCGCCGCCGCGGCGCCCGCGTGTTCCTCGAGCGCCAACCCGGCACTCGCGCAGAAACTGGCCGCCGACATCGCGACGGCGCTCAAGGGGCGCCAGGGCACGGCCGCGGTCAGCCTGCGCCACCCCGGCGCCGGCCTCAGCTGCACGCTCAACGCGGGCCGCCAGTTCCAGTCCGCCAGCGTCATCAAGGTGACCATCCTGGCCGCCGTGCTGCGCAAGGCCCAGGACGCGGGCCGCGGGCTGACGGCGCAGGAGAAGCAGTGGGCCACCGCGATGATCACCAAGTCGGACAACGACTCCGCCACCGCGCTGTGGGACTCGGTGACCGCGGCCGGGATGAAGAAGTTCATGACGATGGCCGGGATGCGCGGCACCACGATTGACTCCAGCGGCTGGTGGGGCAAGACGCACATCACCGCGACCGACCAGATGGCGATGCTGACCTTGTTGACCACCAACAACTCCGTGCTCACCGCGGCATCGCGCGCCTACGTACTCGACCTGATGGGCAAGGTCGTGGCCGGGCAGCGCTGGGGAACTCCGGCCGGGGCGCCCGCGGGCACCACGGTGCGGGTCAAGAACGGCTGGGTGGACCGGGGCGACGGCGTCGGCTGGCGGATCAACAGCCTCGGCGTGTTCTCCGGCAAGGGCAAGGACTACCAGATCGTCGTGCTGACCGAGGGCAACTCCTCCGAGGGCTACGGCCACACCACCATCGAGGGCGTCGCCAAAGCGATCCACAAGGACCTCGACTCATGATGTTCGTGCTCTCCGCGAATCCAACCCTGCACAAGGAGAAGAGGAGACAGTCATGCCAAGGAAGAGCGTTGTGATGCTCGCGCTGGCGATGGGCCTTTCGGTGGGTGCCGTCGCGCCTGCCGCAGCCGAGCCCGCGCCTGCCGAGTCTCCCGCCCAGGTCAGCGAGACCGACGCCGGCATCCAGGCCACCACCAGGGCGGCGGCGATCGCCAGGGCGCGCACCTGGCTCACCGCCAACGGCGGCAAGCCCATCCCGTACAGCATGTCCAAGTACTTCCAGGGCTGGCGTACGGACTGCTCCGGCTACGCGTCGATGGTGTGGAACGTGCGCACCGCGAGCGGCAGCCCGGTCAACCACAACACCGACAGCATGCTGCGCGGTGGCTACGGCACCCCCGGTGCCGTGGTGAAGGCGATCTCCTGGGACCAGATCCGCCAGGGCGACGCCATCGGCAAGCTCGGGGCGGGCAGCCTCGGCAGCGCGGGCCACGTCATGATCTTCGACAAGTGGGCCGACGCGGCGAAGACCACCTACTGGGTCTACGAGCAGGCCAGCAGCTCGCGCGGGACCGCGCACCGGACGCACTCCAGGTCCTACAACGGCTACAAGCCCTACGCGTTCACCAAGTTCAGCGACTGACCGGGGCACGTGGCCCCGCCCTTCCCTGGGGGGAGGGGCGGGGCTACACCTTTCTCCACGCCGTGAAGCAGTACAGCGCGGCCGCGACCGCGAGCACGACGACCGCGTTGGCGAAGGCCCAGAACACGGCGCTGTCGTGCACCTGGACCGGAGTCGCCGCCACGTCCCGGAAAACCGGGTTCACCCGGGTCACCAGCACGACCTTGATCGCCAGCCCGACGGCGAGCGCGCCGAGCCCGAGGTTCCACGCCCGCCGCACCCCCGGCGGAACCGCCCCGCCGAAGCGCACGCGCAGCACCACGGCGACGACGAACATGATCGGCGCCCAGGGGAGGTAGTAGAAGACCGGGCTGCCCGGCGCGAACTCCCCCACGAGGGAACCCGGCCTGGGATCGGCCAGCAGCCGCGGGTTCCACACGATCTGCTCGTACAGGTTGCCGAAGAACCACATCGCCAGCAGCGCCGTCAGCGCCACCGAGAGCGGGCGGGTGCGACGCAGGACCTCGATCTCGACCACCGCGTCATCTAACCGCGCAACGCCTCCGCAGTGTGCGTGGAGGCCGAAAGCAGCTCCGCCGGGGTGCCTTCGAACACGACCCTCCCGCCGTGCGCACCCGCCTCGGGCCCCAGGTCGATCACCCAGTCGGCATTGCGGATCACGTCCAGGTTGTGCTCGATCACCACCACCGTCCCGCCCTTGTCCACCAAGCGCTCCAGCACGCCCAGCAGGTGCGCGACGTCCGACATGTGCAGGCCGGTCGTCGGCTCGTCCAGCACGTACGTGGCCCCGGAGCGGTGCAGCTGCGTCGCCAGCTTGATGCGCTGGCACTCACCGCCGGACAGCGTGCTCAGCGGCTGCCCGAGAGTCAGGTAGTCCAGCCCGACGTCGGCGAGCGCACGCAGCACCGGGACGAGCTTGTCCTCGGTGAAGAACTCCGACGCCTTCGCGACGCTCATCCCGAGCACATCGGCGATCGACGCGCCACGAAGGGTTTTCGCCAGCACCTCGGGCGTGAACCTCCTTCCCTGGCACTGCTCGCACACCGACTTGAGCCCTTCGAGGAAGGCCAGGTCGGTGTAGACCACGCCAAGTCCTTGGCAGGTCTCGCAGGCACCCGCCGAGTTGAAGCTGAACAGCGACGCGCTCACCTTGTTGGCGCGTGCGAACAACTTGCGGATCTCGTCCATCATGCCGGTGTAGGTCGCCGGAGTGGAGCGGATCGACGTGGCCACCGCCGTCTGGTCGATCGTGACCGCGTCCGGGCAGGCCGCGCGGAAACCCTCGTTGATCAGTGTGCTCTTGCCGGAGCCCGCCACCCCCGTGACCACGGTCAGCACCCCGGTGGGCACGTCGACGGAGAGGTTGGTGACGTTGTGCGAGCTGAAGTCGGTGATCGCGATGCGCCCGGCCGGCTTCCGGACGTTCTCCTTGAGCGGAAGGTGTTGCCGCATGTGGTTTCCGGTCAGCGTGCCGGACTCGCGCAGGCCCGTGACGGAGCCCTCGAAGACCACCGTTCCGCCCCGCGTCCCCGCATGCGGACCCATGTCCACCACGTGATCGGCCACCGCGATGACGTCCGGGTCGTGCTCGACCACGAGGACCGTGTTTCCCTTGTCGCGCAACTGGAACAGCAGGTCGTTGAGCTGTCGTACGTCTCGGGGGTGCAGTCCGACGCTCGGCTCGTCGAGGATGTAGATCATGTCCGTCAGGCTGCTGTTGAGGTGCCGCACCATCTTCACCCGCTGCGCCTCACCGCCCGAGAGCGTGCCGGTCGGCCGGTCCAGGCTGAGGTAGCCCAGCCCGATGCCGATCAGCCTGCGCACGCGGTCCCGCAGGCTGTCCAACACGGGTGCAACGGAATCTTCGTGGAAGTCCTCGATGACCGCCGCGAGTTCGGTCGCCTCCATCGCACTGAGCTGAACGATCGTGTAGCCGTTGAACTCGCACTCCAGCGCGGCCCGGGCCAGCCGCCCGCCCTCGCACTCCGGACAGGTCGCCGTCGTGACGAACCGGTGGAACACGGCGCGGTTGCGCTCCGACATCTCCCCGGCGTCCTTCTTGATGTACAGCCGGGTGAACTTCTCGACCAGCCCCTCGTACGCGGAGTTGATCTCACCACCTTGCCAGGCCAGTGCGACCTTCGCGTCAGCTCCGTGCAGCAGCACCTGCCATTCCTGCTCGCTGTAGTCGGCGAGCGGCTTGTCCAGATCGAAAAGCCCTGACGCCGCGTAGGTTTTCCAGTACCACCCGCCGACCGCGAAGTTCGGGTGCAGCAGTGCGCCGCCGTTGAGCGACTTCGACCGGTCCAGGAACTTGTCCAGGTCCAGCCGCACCGCCTCGCCGAGGCCGTCGCACTCCGGGCACATCCCGGCCGGGTCGTTGAAGGAGAACGCGTTGGAGTAGCCGACGAACGGCTTGCCCGCGCGGGAGAACAGCAGGCGCAGCAACGAGTAGATCTCCGTCGCGGTGCCCACGGTGGACCGTGCGCTGCCCCGCAGCGGCTTCTGGTCGATCACGATCGCGGCCGAGATGTTCTCGATCGCGTCCACGTCCGGCTGGCCGTATCCCGGCAGCAGGTTGCGGATGAAGGTCGAGAACGTCTCGCCCAGCTGGCGCTGCGCCTCCGCCGCGATCGTGTCGAAGACCAGCGAGGACTTCCCGGAGCCGGAAACCCCGGTGAACACGGTGATCGCGTGCTTGGGGATGCGCAGCGACACGTCCTTGAGGTTGTTCTCCCGCGCGCCGGTGATCTCGATGTGCACCAGGGCTCCTAGTGGCTCAGGGCGCGGTAGCGCCGCACGGACGAGGGGAGGAAGATCGCGACGAGCAGGACCGGCCACGCGACGGCGAACACGATCGCGTTCTCCGCCGCCCAGGACGTCCCGACGCCGGGGTTGCCGAACAAGGTCCGGGTCGCGGCGACCGTCGCGGAGAGCGGGTTCCACTCCGCGATGACGCCCAGCCAGCCCGGCATGGTGTCCGGCGAGACGAACGCGCTCGACAGGAAACCCAGGGGCCACACCAGGATCTGCGCCGCGACGAGGGCTTCCGGTCCGTGCATGATCAACCCGACGTAGATGCCCACCCAGATCAGCGCGAACCGCAGGAGCAACAGCAGCACGAACGCGAAGGCTGTCGCGCCGAGGCCTCCGTTCGACCGCCAGCCGACGAGCAGGCCGCAGAGGACGAGGACCACGAGCCCCACAGCGGCGTTGAGCATGTCCGCGCAGCTGCGGCCGAGCAGCACTGCGGAGGACGCCATCGGCATCGACCGGAACCGGTCGGTCACCCCGCGCGCCGCGTCGGTGACCACGGCCGCCATCGTCGACTCCATGCCGAAGACCATGGTGAGCGCGAACATCCCGGGCATCAGGAACTCGCGGTAGTTCCCGCCGCCGGGCACGGAGAGCGCGCCCCCGAAGAGGAACCCGAACATCAGCACCGTCATCACCGGGAACAGCAACCCGACGATCACCGGTGTCGGCTGGACGACCCAGTGCCGCAGATCCCGCTGGGTCAACGTCCACGTGTCTGCCGCGAGCCTGTTCACGCAGCCTCCTTTCCGGTCAGGTGCAGGAAGACCTCGTCGAGGGTCGGTCGGCGCAAGGTGACGTCCTCGACGTCGATGCCCTCCTCCTGCAGCGCGGTGACCGTGCGCGTGAGTGCGCGGACCCGGTCCTCCACCGGCGCTCCGATCATGCGGGTGTCGTTGTCCACCAAGGGTTCCGAGCCCGTGGCGGCGGCGATCACCCCACGCGCCCGCGCGAGGTCCGCGGCCTCGTGCAGCACCACCTCGATCCGGTCGCCGCCCAGGTCCGCCTTGAGCGCGGCCGGGCTGCCCTCCGCGATCACCCGGCCCGCCGCGATCACCGCGATGTGGTCGGCGAGCTGGTCGGCCTCCTCCAGGTACTGCGTGGTGAGCAGCACCGAGGTGCCCGCCGCGACCAGCGCGCGCACCTCCGCCCAGACCTCGGCGCGGCTGTGCGGGTCGAGGCCCGTCGTCGGCTCGTCGAGGAAGAGCACCTTCGGCGCGCACACCAGGCTCGCGGCCAGGTCGAGCCGCCGCCGCATCCCGCCCGAGTACGTGCCGACCGGCCGCTTCGCCGCGGCGACGAGCCGGAACCGCTCCAGCAGTTCGTCCGCGCGCGCCCGGGCCGCCCGCGGCCGGAGCCCGTGCAGCCGGCCGAACATGACGAGGTTGTCGCGCCCGCCCAAGATCTCGTCCACCGCCGCGTGCTGGCCGACGAGCCCGATGCTCGCGCGCACCCGCGGCGCCTGGGTCGCGACGTCGAAGCCCGCCACCTCCGCGCGGCCCGAGTCCGCCTTGAGCAGCGTGGTCAGCACCCGCACGGTCGTGGTCTTGCCCGCGCCGTTCTGCCCGAGCAGACCGAGCACCCGCCCCTGGCCGAGGCGCAGGTCGACACCGTCGAGCACGGTCGCGCCGCCGTAGCGCTTGGTCAGGCCCTCGGCGCGCACCGCCGTCTCCGGAACCACTCGTTCTCCCTTCACCGAGCTTGCCCGTACGTTGTACCGTACAGCGTACCGAGAAGCTACGATGGGCTTGTCGTCGGCGGAGCGAAAGGCGTTACATGGCCGAATACAGCGGCACGGGAGACCCCGCCCGCAGCCTCGCGCTGCTGTGGCGCACCGCGGAGCGCAGCGCCAGGAAGGGCAGGACGGACCTCAGCGTCGACGCGATCGTCCGGGCCGCGATCGAGGTCGCCGACAGCGAAGGGCTCGGCGCGCTGTCCATGCGCCGGGTCGCCGAGGAGCTCGGCGTCGGGACGATGTCGCTCTACACCCACGTCCCGGGCAAGGGCGAACTGTTCGACGTCATGCAGGACACGGTGTGCGGCGAGACCGCGCGGCCCGACCTCGGCGGCGAGCCGTGGCGCGTCCGGCTGGAACAGGTGGCCAGGGAGAACCACAAGCTCTACCTGCGGCACCCGTGGCTGCTCCAGGTCGCGGCGAACCGGCCGGTGCTCGGGCCGAACATGATCGCGAAGTACGACTACGAGCTGCGCGCCGTGGACGGCATCGGGCTGAGCCTGGTCGAGATGGACTCGGTGATCACCCTGGTGCTCGGCTTCGTGCACGGGGCGGCGCGCACGAGCGTGGACGCCGCCCAGGCCGAGCAGCGCACGGGCATGACCGACGAGAAGTGGTGGCAGGCGCACCAGCCGTTCCTGGCCCGCATGTCCGACCCGGAGGCCTACCCGGTGGCGTCGGCGGTCGGCGTGGCCGCGGGCGAGGCGCACAACTCCGCGGTGAACCCCGCGCACGCCTTCGAGTTCGGCCTCGAACGCATCCTCGACGGCGTCGAGGCCCTGGTGAACCGCCGTTAGGCCGTCTTCAAGACCCCATCCGCGGCCGACCGCCCCCAACCCCGGCGTGGTCGGGAGCGGTCGGTGACCGCGGTGGCGGGGGCTAGAGGTTCTCGCCCCAGCCGCCCTGGACCATCGTCTGGAACAGCCACCTGCCGTCGACCTTGACCAGCAGGTCGGCGTAGCGGACGTCCTGCGAACCCTCGGTCGTCGTGAAGGTCGCTTCGGTGATCACGACGACCAGCTTGTCGGTCAGGAAGATCGGGTTCCGGACCGACTCCATCTTGACGTCACCACCGCCGCCGACGACGTGCTCCATCGACTCGACGAAGCCCGCGCGCTCCCACTGCGCCGCCGCGCCGTTGCCCTCCGGCGAGTCGCTGACCACGTTCAGCGGGTACATCGCCATGTCGGCCATCTTCTCCACGTCACCGGCCGCGGCATGCGCGTCGTACTCCGCGAACCACGCGTGCACGCTCGCCACGTCCTGCTCGCTCGGGCGGAACGCGCCGCTGTTCGCCACCGTTTCGGGCACACCTGACATTCGTCCTCCTCATTCGCCGTACATTGTACCGTACACCATACGACGAGTGCGCAGAGTGCTAAGTTCCCGGATCGGGGTTCCGGGGATGTGATTGCGGCTCACGCGGTCGAGCGACGACGTGCAACCATGTGTGCTGCCTCGTGTTCGGTTCGCACCCATCCGGAGGAGCGTTTCGTGGTCCCGCCGAAGGTGAGCAGCGCTCCGCGGAGCACGGCCCGCTGACGACGTCCCGGGAAGGCCAGGAGATGCGCGAGCGACTCGGATTCGACATCGAGGTCTCGCACAACGAGCACCTGCCGCCGGGCGCCCGCGAGCTGGACGCGGTGCTCTCGGTCAGCGCCGCCCCGCTGCCCGCCGCGCCCGCCGAACCGCCCCCGGCCGCCGAAGTGATCATCTTCGACGGCTCGGCCCACCTGAAGCAGGCCGTCATGGCCGCCGTGGACGCCCTGCCGGACGGCGTGGCCTTCGCCGTGCTCGCCGGGTCCCGGATGGCCTTCCCCGTCGGGCGCCAGTTCTGCCCGTCGACCCCCGAGAACCGCGCCGTCGCCAAGGCCGCGGTGTCCATCGTGACGCCCAGCAGCGGTTCCGCCACGATGCGCGACTGGCTCGCGCTGGCCGACCGGCTGTTCGTCGAACACGAGGGTGCCGTTCGCCACGCCCTGCTGGTCACGGCCGGTGACAGCGGGGAGGACGAGCGGGACCTCGCCCGGGCCGCCGACGCCTGCGCGGGGCATTTCGTCTGCGACTGCGTCGCCGTAGGCGAGAACCGCGACGTCACCGGACTGCGCACGATCGCCAACCGCCTCGGCGGCTCGGTCGAGCTCGTCGCCGACCCCGCGCGACTGACCACCAACCTGGTCAGCGCGGTCGCCGGGATGGTGACCAAGTCGGTGACCGACACCGCGCTGCGGCTGTGGCTGCCCAAGGGCGCCCGGGTCCGGCTGCTGGAGCAGGTCCACCCCGTGCACGTGGACCTGACGCAACGACGCGGCCGCCTCGGCTACCGCACCGACGCGTGGGGCGCCGAGCGGCGCGAGTACCACCTGCGCGTCGAACTGGAGCCCTCCGGCTCCGGCCAGTCCATGATCGCGACGAGGGCCCGGCTGGTGCGGCCGGCCATGGTGAGCGAACCGGGCGAGTTCGTCCCGCTCGCCGCGGGCCTGGTCACCGCGAGCTGGAGCGAGGACATCACCCGTACCCTGCCGCTGGATTCCAAGGTGGCGGACGTGCTGGGCAAGGCCGACCTGGCCAAGGCGGTGCGCTCCGCGCTGACCGCCCGCGCTGAAGGGAACATGGTGGCCGCGAACGAGCAGTTCAGCGAGGCCGTGCGGCACGCGGCCGAGGCCGGTGACACCGAGATGCTGAACCAGCTGGACCGGATCGTGGAGTCCGACCCGGTGACCGGCGCGGTCCGGATCAAGGAGCAGCCCGCCGCCAACGGCACGCCCGTTGTGCCCAAGGCTCCCAAGCCCGCCCGCAGGCGCCGCGCCGTCGTGCAGGCCATCGAGTCGACGCTCAGCACACCGAGCCCCCGGCCGCGCGGCAGGCACCGCCGCGCCGACGACGAGATCCTCGACGTGCCGTGGGACTCCGCCTTGCCCGAGCCGCTCGCGCCCGCCGAGCCGCCGCTCCCCCGCGTCGAGGCGTTACCCGAACCGCCCGGAGAAGCGCCACCTGCAGCGCTGCCCGCGGTCGACGCTCTGCCCCGCATCGAGCCCTTGCCTCCCGTTGAACCGATGCCTGCGGCCGAAGAACCACCCCGTGCCGAGGAACCGCCGCTCGCCGAGCCGCAGCCCGTCGCGGCAGCGCCCGAGCCGGAGCAACCGCCTCACGTCGAGCCGCCCTCCGTCAGTACGCCGTCTGCTGTTGGTACGCCGACGAACTCCGACGGCTTGCACGACGCCGAGGACCCGCCCGCGGTCGAGCTGCCGTCCATCACCGCGCTGCCGAACCTGCGGTCCAAGCCGTCCACTGTGGACTCCGCGACGGGCTCGTGGGGCGGTTGGCCTTCGCTGCCCACGAGCCAGAACGGCTCCACGCCCCAGCAGCCGTCCGCCAATGAGACCACTGTGCTCAAGCGCGCGAACGGGCGCCGCAAGCACGCCCTGCCGACCGGAGAGACGCCGCGCATCAAGAAGCTGCTCTCCCAGGTCTCCGCTCCGGAACCGCAGGCGACGACCGTCCTCAAGCACGACCCCGCCCCGACCAACGCGACTGTCGCGCTCTCCCCCGTATCGCCGCCTTCCGAGAGCACACCACCCACCATCGTGGCTCCCAGCGTCGCCGAGCCAACCGTCGTCGCAGCGTCCCCCGCAGCGCCAGCTCCCGCAGCGCCCCCTCCTGCCGCAGCACCTACCCCCGTCGCCACAGCACCCGCCACCGACCGCACAGTGGCAACTCCCGCAGCGCCAACTCCGGTGGCGGCGGCCCCGACAGTGATCGCCCCGACGCCACCGCCGACGACCGCACCGGCACCGGTCCCGCCGGTCACCGGACCTTTTCAGCCTGTCGCACCGAACGGCGCCGTCGCTCCGGCGCCCACGGTGGTGGCCCCGGCTCCTTGGGCGACCCCGTCGATCCCGGGGATGCCGGTTCCCGCAATGCATCCGGCACACCCGATGCAGGCTTCCCGCCCCGCGATCCCCCTGCCTTCGCCGCCGCAGCTGTCTGCGCCGCTTCCGATCCCGACGAACGGCGGTCGGACGAGCGGGCCGTGGCCCGTGCAGACCCCACAGGTCACCACGGTGCGCACGGGGCTCGCACTGCCCGCCGATCCGCGCAAGGACCTGGAGACGGGGCTCGGTGTGCCCGCCGCGCAGAACTTCTGGTTCTGGGTGGAGATCCAGGCCCCGGCGCCCGTCGCGGGTGCGGAGGACGCGGTGCTGTCGGTGGCGCTGTTCGAGTTCCCCGGCGAGTTCGCGATCAAGCAGGACGCGGCGCTCGGACAGATCCGGCTCGGCGCGGACGGCAGCTCGACCGTGCTCCGGCAACCGTCGATCGTCCAGGACGGGACTCGACTGTGCTTCCCGGTCACCTCGCCGTACACGCTCGGCCCCGCGCGCCTGCGCTGCAACGTCTACTGGCGGCAGACCCTGGTGCAGTCGATCCTCGTGCACGTCCAGGTCACCGCCAAGCCCGTGCCCTGCCCCAACGCGATGACGTCCACAGTGGACTACCGCGTCGCGGACCCGGCCGAGACGCTGGGCATGCCCCAGGTCCCCGAGCACTCGGCGAGCCTGTTGCTCACCGGGGACGGCCGGGGAAGTCAGTCGGTCCGGCTGGTCGCCTCAGACGGCAGGGAGACGCTGCGCGCGGAGACCTCGCTCGGCGAACACCAGCTCGCAGAGGAGATCCGGCTCGCCCGCGGCGCACTGAACCGGGTCGCGTGGGCCAGCGCGGAACCGTGGCGCGCCGGTCTGGAGTACCGCTACGCCAAGCCGCCGACCGTCGAGCAGTTCACCCTCGACCTCGGCCTGCTCGCCACGCACGGCCGTCGCCTCTACCAGCTGCTGATGAGCGGGGTGCCCGAGCACGTCGGCGCCGCGTTCGCCAAGCCCGGGTTCGTCCAGGTCCCGATCGCCCCGTCGAGCCGTCACGTGCTGCCGACGGCGCTGATCTACGACCTGCCGCTGGACATCGGCTCGCCGGTGCTGCGGCTGTGCGCCGACTTCCTCGCCGCCGTCCAACGCGGCGGCCTCTACGGCAGCCCGTGCTTCCTGCGCACCTGCGCCCACGCGCGCCAGCCCGACCCGGCGACGGTGTGCCCCGGTGGATTCTGGGGTTTCCGGCACGCGCTCGGCCTGCCGGTCTCGGTCGGGCTCGGGCCGTCGCTGCCACCGGCGCTGCCCTCCGGCAACGGCGTCGGTCTGGCAGGCGGCCTCTACCGCGGCTTCCCCTCCGCAGAGGAGCACAGCGCGGCGCTGCGCAGAATGCTGCCGTGGCGCGGGTTCCAGCTCGGCGAGACCCACGAGCGCACCCTGTCCGAACTGGACAGCGATCCTCAGGTCGTCTACTTCTACGCGCACGGCGGGGTTGACGGCGACACGCCGTTCCTGCGCGTCGGCACCGACTCCGAGGACCCGCTCACCCCGGCCGACCTCAGGCAGCGGCGGCTGCGCTGGCAGCGGAGCAGGCCGCTGGTCTTCCTCAACACCAGCAAGGTCACCGGCATGCGCCCGGAGCGGGCGATGGGCCTCGTCGGCTACTTCGTCAACGAGGCACTGGCCAGCGGCGTGATCGGTACCGAGACCACCGTCTTCGAGGAGCTGGCCGACGAGTTCGGCCAGGAGGTCCTGCGCTCCTTCGTGATCAACCGGGACGCCATCGGGGTCGCGGTGATGCGTGCGCGGATCTCGTTGCTGGCGAAGGGGAATCCGCTCGGGCTGGCGTACGTGCCGTTCGTCTCACCGTCGATCGGCCTTGCCGCGGGGTAGTCTCCGCCGGTGCGACACCAGGCCATCGGAGCCCTCATCGGAGCAACAGGCGGCACGGCGTTCGTCCTCGCGAACGCCGGCGCACCGCTGAACGGCGCACTCACCACCGCGGCGCAGATCCTTGCCGTCCTCCTCCTGGCAGCGACCCTCGTCATGACGTTTCGGCAGGGGAAGAAACCCGCGACGGACGACGCCGCGGGCGGATTCACCAAGGGCTACTGGTTCGTCGTCCTCGGCGAGGTCGTCGCGCTCTTCGGCGGCTTCCAGGTGTTGCGCGCCCTCGAAGCCCCGGTGCAGGCGAACGTCGCGTGGATCGCCGTTGTCGTCGGCATCCACTTCGTCGCGTTCGTCCTGGTGTGGAAGACGTGGACGATCGCCGTCCCCGGCGTGATCATGACGATCCTCGGCGGCATCGGCCTGGGCATGGCGTGGACGTCCGCGGTCGCGTGGGTGCCGATCGTCAGCGGAGTGCTGTCCGGGCTGACCCTGTTGCTGTGCGGGCTGTTCTTCACCGCGCGAGCTTGACCCTGGCGTGCACGTGGGCGTCGTGCCAGCCGTCCACGTGCAGGTAGGCGCTCTTCTTGGTTCCCTCCAAGGGATACCCGAGCCGTCGTGCCACCGCACAGGACGCCGTGTTCGCCACCGAATGCCCGATCTCCAGCCGGTGCAGCCCGGCCACGTCGAACGCCCAGTCGGCGAGCGCCTGTGCCGCGCGCACCGCGACACCCCGGCCGCGCGCCTCGGGAAGCACCCAGTAGGACAGTTCCGCATGCCCTTCGGCGAGATCCACTCCGCGTAGCCCGACCTGCCCGAGCACCTGCTCCCCCTCGGTGATCGCCCAGCTGGCGGCTTCCTCCGCCGCCCAGCGGACGGCCCAGCTCGCGATCCACTCCTCCGCCTCGGCGGTGGATTCCAGGGACAGGCGGTGCCACTGCTGGATGTGCGGGTCGGCGAAGGCGGTGCGGAGCGCGGGGGAATCTTCGGGGCGCCACGGTCGAAGGGTTTCGGCGATCGTGGGTTGGGGGGTGGTGGCGAGGGTGCCTGGTGGGCAGGCTGGGGGGACGAGGCTGGGCATGGCCGTCAGTATGGCCGGTTCTCGGCTTCCCACTTGCGTGGGCTGGGCTACCTGCTCGCGTGGGCTGGGCTTCCTGGTCGCGCCGGTTCCGGCGTGGGTCGGCTGTTTCCCTGCGTGGGGTCGGCTTGAGCTAGGGGCCCTTGCGCGTGCCCTTGGGCCTCTTGGGGGCACGGGATGAAACTCCGGCCCTCGCGGGAAGCGTAGGGCACGCGCACCCCAGGTGAAGCCGACCGTGTGGTGTGCGGCTTGCGGTTTCCGTTGAGGAGCCTGGGAATCGTGTGGTGACCAGGTGTTAGTCCATAGTGGACTGTGCTCGGCTGCTGCTGCTGGCCTGGCGGTATTACCGGCTGGAACCGTTGGGGTGCTTGAGGTTCACCCGCTGGTACTTCGACCGCTCTCTTCTCTTTTGCTATCAACGAGGCAAGAGGAGGGGAGCAGATGGAGATCACCGAGTTCAGCGAGGATCTGTCCGGGGTGTCGGCGGGGCAGGTACCGGATGGCGATCTTGTGCCGATGTTGCAGGAACTGCAGGCACTGCAGCGGGTGATCGCCGCGGTGTCGGCTGATCTCGCCGCTGAGGCCGAGACACGGAGCCTGCATCTGCGGTAGGGGTGTCGGACGGTGGCGGTGCTACTGCGGGATGCGTTGGTGCTCTCCCCGTATGAGGCGCGGCGGCGGACCCGGCTGGTGCGCGGGTTGCCATCGCTGCCGCAGGCGCGGGTGGCGTTGCGGGAGGGCGCGATCCACGCCGATCACGTGTTCGTCATCGCCGACACCCTCGCCACGCTCCCCGTCGAGCGTCGGGAGGAAGCCGAGGCATCCCTGGCTGCACGCACGGGGGTTGAACCGAGCCGTTGGAGGATGGACCAGGCCTGGGCCTGGGATCAGCAAGCCTTCGCACAGGTACCAGGCAGCCGACGCGCTGATCTCGGTCAAAGCGTAAATGGCGCAAAGCGCGCGTAGGGCGCTCGGTCTTCCAGGTGGTGATGGCCTTGGTCAGGGACAGGGGCCCGCGAGCGGATCCAAGGAGACGGGGAGTTGGTGGAGTTGTGGATCAAGGAGGTGGCCCTCACGCGGTTGGCGCGGCAGGTCAGGGCGTAGGCGGTGGCGAGGGCGGGGTAGAGCGAGCGTCGCTGGGAGCAGGGGCGGGGTCGCCGGATCTCAGGGGCTGCCCTGCTCCACAATTGACAAAGAATTAAAATGAATAGCGCGACCGAAGGCTATTTCCTCACGAAACGCGCAAGTCGCACGTTCGGAAATCATCCCGGCGCAGGTGAAAGGCCACAAACGACTACGCAGAGTCCACCGCCGACTCTCCGACAGCGGAATGCTCCGGAGGACTCCATGACCGCCCCTGAACAGCGCAGCACCACTGCGATTAGTGTGCGTTAAGTGCCCCTCCCTACGCTGCCAGCGTGAGATTCCGGGTGCTTGGCGCGTTGGACGTCCGCGATGCGGGCGGCGCACCGGTCGTGCTGAACCGCCGCAAGCAGCGGGTCGCGCTGGCCGTGCTGCTGGCGCGGGCGAACCGGCCGGTCAGGACCGCGGAGCTGGTCGGGCAGCTCTGGGGTGACGAGCCGCCGCCGTCGGCCGCGGCGAACCTCCAGTCCTACCTCGCGGGGCTGCGCAAGGTGCTCGACGGCGAGCACGGGGACGGGGCGCCCCGGCTGCCCGCGAGCCGGGGCGGGTACCTGCTCCGGGTGGAGCCGGGCGAGCTGGACGCCGCGTGCTTCGAGCGGCTGGCCGCCGAGGGCGGGGAGGCGCTGGCCGCGGGCGAGGCCGCGCTCGCGCTGGACCGGCTGACCCAGGCGCTGGAGCTGTGGCGCGGCGCCGTGCTGGAGGACCTGCCGCTACCCCCTGCCCTGGAGGCGGAGGCGGCACGGCTCACCGAAATGCGGCTGGACGCGATCGAGGACCGCTTCGCCGCGCTGCTCGCGCTGGGCAGGCACGACGTCGCCGCCGCCGAGCTGCCGCTGGTCACCAACGCCCACCCGTTGCGGGAACGGTTGTGGGAGCTGGAGATGCGGGCGCTGCACCGCTGCGGGCGGCAGGCCGACGCGCTGGCCACCTACCGCAGGGCCGAGGTGCTGCTGCGCGAGGAACTCGGCGTCGCGCCGGGCGCGGCACTGCGGGAGCTGCGCCGCCGCATCCTCGACGGCGACCTGTCGCTGAACCCGGCCCGGGCCAGCGCGGTGCTGCCGCGCCAGCTACCCCTCGCGGTACCGGACTTCCTGGGCAGGCAAGAGGAACTGGCCCGGTTGGATGCCGAGCCCGGACCGGTCCTCTTGATCACCGGTGCGGCCGGGATCGGCAAGAGCGCGCTCGCCCTGCACTGGGCGCACCGGGCGGCGGAGCGCTTCCCGGACGGCCAGCTCTACGTGGACCTGCGCGGCGGTGCCGACCCGCGCGACGCGCTGACCGCTTTCCTGGTGTCGCTGGGGGTTCCGGCGACCGAGGTGCCCGCGTCCGTGGACGGCGCCGCCGCGCTGTTCCGCTCCACGCTGGCCGACCGGCGCATGCTGATCATGGTCGACGACGCGGACAGCGCGGACCAGGTCCGGCCGTTGCTGCCCGGGACCGCGCCGTGCACGCTGGTGGTGACCAGCCGCAATCGGCTCAGTGGGCTGGTCGCGTTGCAGGGCGCCACCCGGGTGGAGCTGGGACCGCTGCCCTCGGCCGACGCGATCGCGCTGCTCGGCCGGGTCACCGGGGAGGCGCTGGTGATGACGGAGTACGACGACGCCGAGGAGATCGTGCGGCTGTGCGGCGGGAACCCGCTCGCGGTGCGGATCGCCGGGGCCAACCGGTGCGGGCAGTCACTGCGCGAGCACGCCCGCGACCTGTCCACGGAGGACTTTTTCGCCGCGCTGGTCATCCCGGGTGACGAGGCCGCGTCCGTGCCGGCGTCCTTCGCCCGCACCCAGGAACGGCTCTCCTTTCCCGCGCAACGGTTGCTGGGTCTGCTGGGAATGCTGCCGCACTTCTCGTTCACCCTGGACGACGCGGCCGGTCTGCTGCGGACCTCGACGGCGAGCGCGCGGCGCCCCCTGGGCGAGCTGGTCGCGTGGCACCTCATCCGGTCCACAGTGGACGGATTCACCATCGACCCGCTGACCCGGCGGCTCGCCGCGGTGCTCGCCGTCACGGCACCCCCACCGGCCAGGACGCTCAGCCCCGGGCGGCCTTGAGGACCAGGTCGACCACGGCGCCGGGGCGAGACCCCGATCGCGGGCGTGCTGCTCTGCCGCCCCGGCCGGCGGGAACCACGAGGGCGGCGACCTCCACGGGCAACTACCTCGAGCACGATGAAAACGGAGACGCGTTCTCGGGGAACCGCCCGTCAGCGTCAGCCGGATCCCTCAGAGGACCTCGGGCAGGCCGAACGCGGCGTACAGCGAGGTGTCGAGAAAGACCGCCGCGTGGCTCACCCCGGACGGCCCGATGGTCAGCACCTGGATGTTGAAGGCGCGGAACGCACCGTCGGGCCCGCGCAGGTAGTTGGCGAAGGCGGGCTGGCCGTTGGCGCTGATCGGGATGAGGCGCTGCCCACCGGGCACGGCCGGGCAGCGCTCGCGGAGGTGCCGCTCGATGTCCGCCCGGCCCTGGTACCACGCGGTGAACGGCGGCATCTCCCACACCGCGTCGGCGGTGAACAGCTCGACGATCGCGGCGACGTTCTTGGTCTCGAACGCGCGCACGTAGCGGTCGAGCAGCTCGCGCTGCTCCGGCTGCTCGATCAGCTGTTCCTCCTGCGGCGCAACGGACTCCAGCTGAGCACGGGCGCGTTGCAGCAGGCTGTTCACCGCGGCGACCGAGATCTCCAGCGCCTCGGCGACCTCGGCCGCCCGCCACTGCAGGACATCGCGCAGCACGAGCACGGCGCGCTGGCGCGGCGGCAGGTGCTGCAACGCCGCGACCAGCGCCAGCCGCAGGCTCTCCCGGCCGACGACGATCGTGGCCGGGTCGTCGTCCCGGTCGGGGAACGGCTCCAGCCAGCTGATCTCCTGCGGCTGCACCAGATCGTCACCGGGATCGCAGCGCGGGCCGCCGAGGCCGGTCGGCAGCGGGCGCCGCCCCCGCCCTTCCAGCGCCGTCAGGCACACGCGGGTGGCGATGCGGTAGAGCCAGGTCCGCACCGACGAGCGCTGCTCGAACTTGTCGTACGCCCGCCACGCGCGCAGGTAGGTCTCCTGCACCAGGTCCTCGGCGTCGTGCACCGAGCCGACCATCCGGTAGCAGTGCGCGACCAGCTCCCGCCGGAACGGGTCGGCCACCGCGGGGAACGCGTTCATGGCGCAGACGGTAACCCGCGCCCCCGACACTCAGGCGAACTGCGAGCGAAGCCACTCCTGCCAGGCCGCCGTGTAGGCGTCGGTGTCGATCGGCGTGTACACGTGGTGACCCACCGCGACGGGCATGCCCAGGCGCATCCGGCCGTGGAAGCGCACGAGCGAGTCCGCGGTGCGGATGCCGACGAAGCCCTCCTCGATGATGTCCACCACGCCCTCCTGGCTCGGCAGCCCCGGCAGGGAGATCGACGCCCTGTCCCCCGCCTCGGACACGCCGAGCGCGGCCACGAAGCGGTCCCACGCCGCGGTCTCCACCGAAACGGACGGGGCCTCGGCCTCCACGTACACGGCGGGGCGGCCGCGGAAGTGGACCAGGTACTCCCGCAGCGAGTGGAAGTAGGTGTCCCAGCCCATCCCGGTCATGTCGACGTACTCGTCCGGCCAGGCGTCCCCGGTCATTCCACTGTGGACGAACCGGAGCACGGCGCTGCCCTCGCGGCCCTCGATCAGGTACTCGAAGGCGTGGAACGAACCGTCCTCGCCGGCAGGCGTCTTGATCGCCAGGTGCCTGGGCGGGTCCCAGGTCTCGGCGTCGCCCGGGCCGATCTCCTCACCGGTCATGAACCAGGCGGCCTGGCCTTCCGGTGTGGCGACCGCCGCCCAGACCTCCTCCGGGGACACCGGAAGCACGACTTCCTTGCGCAGCTCGAACTCGCGGCCCATCTCTCGATTCTCCTCGACTGCCGGGTTCGGCGCTCAGGCGAACTGCGCGTCGAGCCACTTCTTCCACGCTTCGGTGAAGGCGGCGCCGTCGATCGAGCCGTACGCGTGCTGGCTCACCGCGACCGGCATGTCCAGGCGCATGCGGCCGTGGAAGCGCACGAGGGAGTCGTCGGTGCGGAAGCCGAGGAAGTCCGAGTTGAGGATGTCCACCACGCCCTCCTGGGCCGGCAGACCGGGCACGGACACGGAGATCGCATCGCCCACCGCGGACACGCCGAGCGCCGCGACGAACCCGTCCCACGCCGGCCGCTGCGCCGACGACGCGGGCGCCTCGGCCTCCACGTAGACGGTGGAACGGCCGGGGAAGTACGTCAGGTACTGCCCGAGCGAGTGGAGGTAGAAGTCCCACCCGTGGGAGGTCACCTCCGGGTAGTCCGCCGACCAGCCGGGACCGGTCTTTCCACTGTGGACGAACCGCAGCACGGTGCCGTCCTCGCGGCCCTCGACCAGGTACTCGAAGCGGTGGAAGGAGCCGTCCTCTCCCGGCGGCAGCGCGATCACCAGGTGCTGGGGCGGGTCCCAGACCTCCGCGCCGCCCGGGCCGATCTCCTCGCCCGGCATGAACCAGCCCGCCTGGCCGTCGGGCGTCGCGACCGCCGTCCAGACCTCCTTCGGGGACGCGGGCAGGACGACTTCCTTGCGCAGCTCGAACTCGCGGCTCATCTCAACTCTCCTTGACGCTGGGGTGCAGCGCGATGACGATGCGGTGCGGACGGCCGCCCTCGGCGGACTCGTCGTGGTACTTGGCGACCAGGGAGCGCACGGCGCCCCCCAGCTCCTCGGCGAAGGCGGCCCGGTCGGCGGCGGAGGCGAAGCGGATCTCGCCGTCGACGGCGAAGGTGGCCAGGCGCTTGCGCGCCTTGGTGGCTCCGGTGATCAGCGCGCCCACGTCGCGGACGAGCCGCGCCGCCACCGCCAGCAGCCAGCGCGCCGACAGGTGGTCGGGCGCGCGGGCCGGATCGGGCTGGACCGGGGCCAGCGCCGCCGGGGAGATCACGTACGAGGCGGCGGTGGCCCGCAGCACGCGCTCGGTGAAGTTGCCCCTCGGCCGCTCCTGCACCAGCTCCACCAGGCCGTGCGCCTCCAGCGCGCGCAGGTGGTAGTTCACCTTCTGCCTGGTCAGCCCGACCCTGGCGGCCAGCGTGGTGGCCGAGCCCGGCTCGGCCAGCTCGGCGAGCAGGCGGGCGCGCACCGGGTCAAGGCAGACCTCGGCCGCGGCCGGGTCCTCGATCACCGCTACCTCGAACATGGCGGCAACGCTGCCACTGACAATTTTTTTTGTCAAGGCGAGGTTCACCTCGACGCGACCCTGTGAGAGCGCTTACCATCCGATGCGGCAACACAATCGCGGATGGCAACAAGCCGCCGGTTCCCTCCGCTCACCGAAGGGACCCCGCATGGTCAAGCGTCTGCTAGCCCTGTTCGCCGCCTTCCTGTTCCTGACCACCCTGCCCGCACAGGCCGCGCCCCGGTTCAAGGTCCTCGCGCTCTACAGCGGGACCTGGGACGCCGCGCACATCAGCTTCGTGAAGGAGGCCAACGAGCGCTTCCCGCAGCTCGCCGCGCAGCACGACTTCTCCTACACCGCCTCGACCGACTGGAACCTGCTGACCTCGCCGGAGCTGTCCCAGTACCAGGTGGTGATGTTCCTGGACAACCTGCCGCAGACGGCCGCGCAGCGCTCGGGCTTCCAGCGCTACATGGACAACGGCGGCGGCTGGCTGGGCTTCCACGTCTCCGCGTTCACCACCGACCCGAACGCCTGGTCCTGGTACCACAACACCTTCCTCGGCACCGGCGCGTTCCGCTCCAACACCTGGGGTCCGACGACGGCGGTGCTCAGGACCGAGGACCGGGCGCACCCGTCGACCACGCGGCTGCCCGCGACGTGGACCTCCGCGGTCAGCGAGTGGTACAGCTGGACCAACGACCTGCGCCGCAATCCCAACATCAAGATCCTGGCCTCGGTGGACCCCTCCGGCTTCCCGCTGGGCACCGATCCGAACCAGAGCTGGTACAGCGGCTACTACCCGATCATGTGGAGCAACAAGAACTACCGGATGCTCTACGCCAACTTCGGGCACAACGCCATGGACTACCCGAACAACCGGCCGCTGTCCTCGACCTTCGCCAGCGAGGTGCAGAACCGGTTCCTGATCGACGGGTTGTCCTGGCTGGGGCAGCGCTGACCTTCACGCAATCTCCACAACTCGGCCGCGTGAGCACCACATCCGGTGCTTAGAGTCGGGTTCATGCAGCAGCGAGTGCTGGTCGTCGAGGACGATCCGACCATCGCCACCTCGGTGGCCGACCGGCTGCGGGCCGAGGGGTTCGCGGTGGAGCTGGCGCACGACGGCCCCACCGCGGTCCGCCTCGCCGAGGAGACCGAGCCCGACCTCGTGGTGCTGGACGTGATGCTGCCGGGCTTCGACGGGCTTGAGGTGTGCAGGCGCGTCCAGGCGCGGCGGCCGGTTCCCGTGCTCATGCTCACCGCGCGCGACGACGAGACGGACCTGCTCGTCGGGCTCGCGGTGGGCGCGGACGACTACCTGACCAAACCGTTCTCCATCCGGGAGCTGGCCGCCCGGGTCCGGGTGCTGCTGCGCCGGGTGAGCCGGGCGGCCGCCCCCGGCCTCGGCGACCTCCGGATCGACCGGGAGGAGCGGCGGGTGCACCGCGCGGGCGTCGAGGTGCACCTCACCCCCACCGAGTTCGACCTGCTGACCTGCCTCGCCGACCGCCCGCGCGCGGTGCTGCCCCGCGAGCAGCTGCTGCGCTCCGTGTGGGGGTGGAACGACGCCGGTGGCAGCCGCACCGTCGACAGCCACGTGAAAGCCTTGCGCCGCAAGCTCGGCGCCGATCTGATCCGCACCGTGCACGGCGTCGGCTACGCGCTGGAGGTGCCGAAGTGATCCGGGCCTGGCTGGACCGCGTGCCGCGCCCCCTCGACCCGGTTCCGTCGATCAAGTTCAAGCTCGGTGTCGTCGTGGTCGTCTCGATCACCGCGTCGCTGCTGTTCTTCTGGTACCAGATCGGCTGGCTGCCGCCGCGCACCGCGATCACCGCCGTGCTCGTCGCGCTCGTCGCCTCGCAGGTGCTGGCACACGGGATGACCAGACCGCTGCGGGAGATGACCTCGGCCGCGAAGTCCATGGCGCGCGGTGACTACGACCGCCGGGTCCGCGCCACCGCCCGGGACGAGGTCGGCCAGCTCGCCACGGCGTTCAACCGCATGGCCGCCGATCTCGGCGCGGCCGACCAGCAACGGCGGGACCTGATCGCCAACGTCTCGCACGAGCTGCGGACGCCGATCAGCGCGCTGCGCGCCGTGCTGGAGAACGTCGTGGACGGCGTGACCCCGCCCGACTCCGCCACCATGCGCACCGCGCTCGCGCAGACCGAACGGCTCGGGGCCCTGGTCTCGGAGCTGCTCGACCTGTCCCGCATCGACGCGGGCGCGCACCGCCTGGACCGTTCGGTCTTCCCCGTCCGGCCGCTGCTGGAGTCCGTCGTCGCGGAGGCCCAGGTCATGGCGCCCTCGGCCCGCTTCGTGACCGATGTGTCCGACGAGGCCACCGTCTACGCCGACCGCGGACGGCTGCACCAGGTGGTGGTGAACCTGCTGGACAACGCCGCCCGCCACGGTCCTCCCGGCGGCGAGGTGCGCCTGCTCGCGGCCGTGCGCGGTGCCGACCTGGTCATCGAGGTGCACGACGAGGGGCCCGGCATCCCACCCGAGGAGCGCGACCGCGTCTTCGAGCGCTTCACCCGCGGCGAGCGCGCCGGGGGCGGCGGCACCGGCCTCGGCCTCGCCATCGCGCGCTGGGTCGTCGACCTGCACGGCGGCACCATCGCCGCCCTCGGCAGCCACATCCGCGTCACCCTTCCCGCCACCCACCCCTGACCTCCCCCCAAGACCAATGCCTCGTTTGGTGCGCCTGACGCACTGAATGAGTCATTCAGCGCGCTCAACGCACCGAATGACTCATTCAGGCTTGGAACCCTGCCCGAAAAGGAGTGTCCACAATGGACAGAGCGATGCCGTCTGTGCTGGTCGCGGTCGCGACGAGTGGCCTGGTCGCCGCACTTGCGCTGAGCCCGGCGCGACCGGGCCTCGGCTGGCTGATCACGGCGTTGGCCATGGCCGTCGCGGTGACGGTGGCGGCCCGCAGCACGGAAACCAGTGTGCGAAAAAGAAATCCCGGTTGGGCGATCCTGGCGGTGGCCCTGATCGCGGTCGGTGTCTTCCGTGACTCGCGATGGCTGTTCGTCCTGTGCGTGATCACGGCGCTCGTCGCGGCCTCGCTCGCGGTTGCGGGAACGTCCTTGCGCGGCGCGGTCGAAGCGCCGATCAACGCACTGACAAGGCTCCACTGGCTCAGGCGGGGCGTGCGCGAGATCCGTCCGCGTGGCAACGCGAGAACACTGCTCGCGGTCGCCATCTCGGCGGTGCTGCTCGTCGTGTTCGGCGGACTGCTCGTCAGCGCCGATCCTGCCTTCGAAACGCTTGTCCGTTCGCTTGTACCCACAGTGGACAGTTCCTCGGCGTTCGTGTCGGTCACGATGTTCGTCGCGGCGGCCCTGTTCACGACGGGCCTGTGCTGGGCGATGACCCAGCCACAGCCGGAGTCCTCCTTGGAAGTCCCGGAAGTCAGCCTCCGGCGGGTCGAATGGGTACTGCCGATCAGCGTGCTCGTCCTGCTGTTCGCGGCCTTCGTCTCGGTGCAGCTCCCCGCGTTGTTCAGCGTGGCAGGAGATCTGCCGTACGCGGAGTACGCGAGACGCGGGTTCTGGCAGCTGCTGGTGGTCACGGCGCTCACGCTCGGCGTGATCGGGCTCGCTTCTCGTTTGGCACCAAGGGAAACCAGTGCCGACCGGATCTGGCTGCGCGTGCTGCTCGGCGCTTTGGCGTTGCTGTCGTTGGTGATCGTGGCCGGAGCGGCCGCGCGGATGTGGGTCTACCAGGAGGAGTACGGTTTCACCGTGCTGCGCGTCCTGGTGCTCGCGTGCGAACTGTGGCTGGGCCTGGTCTACCTCCTCGTCATCGCGGCAGGAGTGCGGCTGCGGGGTTCGTGGCTGCCCGGCGTCGCGGTGGCCACGGGCATGGCGGCACTGCTCGGTCTCGCCGTGCTGAACCCGGACCGGTTGATCGCCGACGGCAACATCGACCGCCTGGGGCGCACCGGGAAGATCGACTACTTCTACCTCACCAAGCTGTCCGCCGACGCGGCGCCCGCGCTCCGGCGACTGCCCCAGCCGCAGCGCGACTGCCTGCTGTACTGGCCGACCACCGCACTGGCGAAGGCCCCGGACAGCTGGCGGGAGTGGAACCTGGCCCGTGCGCAGGCGCGGAGCTGGCTGGTCGAGCGGCACGCCCCGTGCGCGGACGTCCCGCTCCGAAATTGAGTGGAGGCGGCGTGCGACCATCGGCCCATGCACGTCTTCCTGGAGACCGAGCGCCTGGTGCTGCGGCGGTTCACCGAGTCCGATGTGGACAACCTCGTCGAGCTGGACGGCGATCCCGAGGTCATGCGCTACATCGACGAGGCGGCGACCCCGCGCTCGGAGGTGGAGAACGACATCCTGCCGCGTTTCTTCTGGTACTACGAGAACTTCGCGTACTACGGCTTCTGGGCGGCGCAGGACCGGGCGGGCCGCTTCCTCGGCTGGTTCCACTTCCGGCCGAACGAGGGCGCTCCGGATGGCGAGGTCGAACTCGGCTACCGGCTGCGGAAGTCCGCGTGGGGCAAGGGATACGCGACCGAGGGCTCACGCGCGCTGATCGAACTGGGCTTTCGCCGGGCCGGTGCCGAGCGGGTCACCGCGAACACCATGTTCGTCAACTCCGGCTCGCGGCGGGTGATGGAGAAATGCGGGCTGCGCTACGTCCGCACCTACCACGAGGAGCACGAGAACCCGTTGCCCGGCACCGAGCACGGCGAAGTCGAGTACGCACTGACCAGGGAAGAGTGGGAACTCACTTCACGAGCAGGTGGATGATCGCGGCCACGCCGACCACGACGATCACCCCGCGCAGCACGGTCGGCGAGAGCTTCCTGCCGATCTTCGCGCCGAGCACTCCCCCGAGCACCGAGCCCGCGGCGAGCAGGCCGACCACCGGCCAGCTCACCGGCGCGACGACGGCGTAGATCAGACCGGCGACCACGTTCACCACGGCGGAGAGCACGTTCTTGATGCCGTTGAGGCGCTGCAGCGGCTCGGCGAGCAGCATGCCCATGACCGCCATCAGCATCACGCCCTGCGCCGCGGTGAAGTACCCGCCGTAGATGCCGATCAGGAAGATCAGGAACAGCAGCAGGGCACCGCCCTCGGTGGCGGCGGCAGTGGTGGTCTTGCGCGAGGCCACCCACTTCGACACCCGCGGCTGGATGATCACCAGCACCACGGCGAGCCCGACGAGCACGGGCACGACGGCCTCGAAGGCGTCCTTCGGCAGCGACAGCAGAAGCACGGTGCCGCCGATCGCGCCGAGCAGCGAGGCGATGCCGAAGCGGACCAGTCGCGGCCCCTGTCCGCGCAGCTCCTCGCGGTAGCCGATGGCCCCGCTGATGGTGCCCGGCGCCAGGCCGATGGCGTTCGAGGTCGTCGCGGTGACCGGTGGATAGCCCAGCGCGACCAGCACGGGGAAGGTCACCAGGGTCCCGGACCCGACCACCGTGTTGATCGTGCCCGCCCACACCCCGGCGACGAAGATGACGACCGCGTGCCACCAGATCACCGTGCAATCCTTAGCATGCTGCATGCTCCCCGTGCGGTGGGGGCGCGAGCAGGATCACAGGGGAATGCTTCGCGGCGCCTCCGCGTTGGGCAGGGAGAAGCACGTTGTAGTCAGGCACCTGGGAGGCAGCGGTGGGACTGGATCCGGAGCAGTTGGTCGAGGTGGACTCGGACGTCCCCGACCTCGACGGCGCCGTTCTGCTGCACAACCTGGACGGGTTCATGGACGCGGGCGGCGCGGGGCGCGTCCTCGCCGACCACCTGGTGGACTCCCTGGAGAGCCGGGTGATCGCCCGTTTCGACGTGGACGCGCTGATCGACTACCGCTCGCGCAGACCCGCGATGACCTACGCCACCGACCACTGGGCGGCCTACGAGGCGCCCGAGCTGGTGATCCGGCTGATGCACGACACCGTGGGCACGCCGTTCCTGCTGCTCACCGGCCCCGAGCCGGACAACCAGTGGGAACGCTTCACCGCGGCGGTGCGCGGCCTCGTCGAGCGCTGGGGCGTCCGGCTCACGGTCGGCTTCCACGGCATCCCGATGGGCGCGCCGCACACCCGCCCGCTCGGCGTCACCGCGCACGCCACGCGCGCCGAGCTGGTCGCGGACTACCCGCAGGTGTTCAACCGCATCCAGGTCCCCGGCAGCGCGTCGGCCCTGCTGGAACTGCGGCTCGGCGAGGCCGGTCACGACGCGATCGGCTACGCGGCGCACGTTCCGCACTACCTCGCGCAGTCGGTCTACCCGGAGGCGGGCCTGCGCCTGCTCGGCGCGGTGGGCTCGGTGGCCGCCCTTGAGCTGCCGGAGCGCGGTCTGCGCGAGGCCGCGGCGCGCACCAACGAGGAGATCGAGCGCCAGGTCGCCGAGTCCGACGAGGTCGCCGAGGTCGTGCGCGGCCTGGAACGCCAGTACGACGCCTTCACCGAAGCGGTCGGCGAGCGCAGCCTCCTGGCGGAGTCCGGCGAGCGCATGCCCACGGCCGACGAGCTCGGCGAGGAGTTCGAGCGCTTCCTCGCCGAGCAGGCCGAGGGCAAGTGACCTACCAGCCGGGCATGGGCGGGGTCTTGGCGTCGTAGAGCCAGGACCTGAGGAAGGCCGTCAGGTCGGTGCCGGCCTCGCGTGAGGCCAGCGCGATGAAGTCGGCCGTGCTCGCCGCCTTGTCCCGGTACTGGGCGACCCACGCGCGTTGGATCTTCTCGAAGGTGGCGGCGCCTACCTTCTGCCGCAGCGCGTAGACGACAAGGGCGGAGCCGTCGTAGACCATGCGGCTGAACAGCTTCGGCTCGGTCGGCTTGGCCGGCGGGCCGTAGGTCGAGCGCCAGGAGTCGTGCTGCGCGTAGATCTCGCGCATCTTCTGGTCCAGGTTCTCCCAGCCCTTCTCGGCGGCGTACACGCGCTCGTAGAACCGCGCGTGGCCTTCGGAGAGCCACAGGTCCGACCACTGGCGGACGGTGACGCTGTTGCCGAACCACTGGTGGGCCAGCTCGTGGATCATGTCCTTCTCGGCGGCGACCTCGGAGCCGGTGAGGTCGTCCTCGGGGAACATCGACAGCGTCTGGGTCTCCAGCGCCACACCGAGATCGGTGTGCGCGACGACGATCCCGTAGGTGTCGAAGGGGTACTTGCCGACCCGCCTCTCCATCCACTCCAGGTGCCCCGGCGTGCGGGTGCGGTACTTCTCCACCTGCGACGCCAGATCGGTCGGGACGGCGTCGCGCAGCGGCAGGCCGTTCGGTCCGGTCCCGTCGGTGACGGTGAACTCGCCGATCGCCAGGCCGACGAGCTGCGTCGCGACGGGCTGCGGTGAGTCGTAGGACCAGCGGACCCGGTTCCCGGCGATCTCCGTGCGGGACTTCAGGGTTCCCGTCGCCACGGCGGTGATGCCCGCGGGCGTGGACACCGTGATCGCGATCGGCGCCTTCTGGCTCGGGTGGTCGTTGTTCGGGAAGATCAGCCGCGCCCCGTTGGGCTGCGGGTAGACGACGGTGCCGTCCGTGGTGGGAATCCAGCCGTAGACGCTGATCGCGTCGCTGCGCCTGCGCTGCAGCGTGGGATCGGCGGTGTAGCGGATGGTCGCGGTGAAGCGCTGGTTCGCGGCGAGTGCCTTCGCCGGGGTGACCGTGAGCTTGTCGCCGCTGCGCTTGGTGGTGGCCGCGGCACCGTCCACTGTGACCTCACGGAGCTGGTTGCCCGCGAAGTCGAGGGTGAAGCTCGACAGCGCCTGCGTGGCCTCGGCCTCGACCGTCGTGGTCGCGTCGAACGGCCTCTTCGGGGCCTGCCAAGCGAAATCCAGCGCGTACCTGGTGACGCGATAGCCGGTGTCGCCGTCCGCGGGGAAGATCGGATCACCGAGCCCGGCGGCGAGGGCGGGCGGTGCGCTGACCACCAGCGTCAGCAACAGTGCGACGAGGAGACGGAGGTGCTTCACACCCCTTCTACGCGGACCGGATGACGCGCGGTTGTCAGCGATCGAACATTCGACCTGAGCCGAAGCAGCCGCTGTCGGTGGCTCCCGATAGGGTCCGGTCGTGGTCAATCAGTGGGACAGCGCCAGCTAACGCGTTCGCCGGTCTTCAACTACCCCAACCCCCGCGCCAACAGCCGCAAACAGCTCCATATCCGGGTTTGTGGCTGTTGGCGACGTGCGGGGTGCAGGTTTCGCGGCCTTGAAGACACCCCGACCTCGTGGTCAGCGCGATGACGAGTGGAAGGCTCGGTGGGCTCCGACGGTGAGCTGACCGGAGTCCGCGCGCGCCGTTCCGTCGGACACCACGTCGGCGACGACGCAGGTGATGTTGTCGGGACCGCCCGCGCGCACGGCCAGTGTGATCAGCCAGTGCACCGCGTCGTCCGGTCCGCCCGCCGAGGCCAACGCGTCGCGCACGGCGGAGTCCCCGACGACGTCGGTCAGCCCGTCCGAGCACACCAGGACCCGATCGCCGAGCTGGGCCTCGACGCGGAACAGGTCGGGCTCGAAGGTGTTGCCCGCCTGGAGGGTGCGCATCAGCACTGACCGGCGCGGGTGCCGCTCGGCCTCCTCCGCGGTGATCCGCCCGGCGTCCACAAGGGACTGGACCATGGTGTGGTCGTGGGTGAGCTGCCGGAGCCGGCCGTCCCGCAGCACGTAGGCGCGCGAGTCGCCGACGTGGGCCACCGCGAAGCCGGTGCCGTCCCAGAGCAACGCGGTCACCGTCGTGCCCATCCCCCGCAGCTCCGGGTCGGTCTCGGTCATGACGTCCAGCCTGCGCGCCGCCTCGGCCACGCCGTCCCGGACGAGCGCCAGCGTGTCCCGTTCGCGCAGGTCGACGGTGGTGGCCCAGGTGTCGAGAGCGGCGAGGGCGTCGATCACGGCGGCGCTGGCCACCTCGCCGTACACGTGGCCGCCCATCCCGTCCGCCACCGCGAGCAGACGGGGGCTGACCAGCGCGGAGTCCTCGTTCTCCGCCCGGCTCGGCCCGGGGTCGGAGCCGATCGCGACGCGCAAGCTGTGTGTCATGACACCAGTAGAGCACCTGTGAACTCACTTCACAAGCAATCAGGTTGTGGATCGACGCTGATACCGTGAGGGCCATGAACGCAGAGGCCACGGTCAACGCCGGTGAGATCGCGCGCCTGGTCGACGTGGGCCGGGCCGCGGTGAGCAACTGGCGACGCCGCCACGACGACTTCCCGCAGCCGGTCGGCGGCACCGCGACCAGCCCGCTGTTCTCGCTCCGCGAGGTCGAGGAGTGGCTGCGCCGCAACGGGAAGGTCTACCGCCTGTCCACGGCCGACCGGGCCTGGCAGCGCCTGCGCGCGGCGGGCGACGACCTCCGGCTCGGCGAACTGGTCGCCTCGGCCGCCGTCCTCCTGTTGCGCGACAACGGTTACTTCGTTCCCGGCGAGGAGCCCGCCGATGCCGAAGCGCTCCTCGAACTCGCCAAGGAGCGCGGCCCGGCCGAAGCGCTGGACCTGCTCTGCGAACGCTACGTGGAGGCGCACTCCCGACGGCTCACGGTCACCTCGCCCGAGGTCGCCGAGCTGATGGTCCGCTTGGCGGGCGCGGACACCGGGACCGTGCTCGACCCCGCGTGCGGGCTCGGCACGTTGCTGCTCAGCGGCTCCCCCGCTCGCGCGCTCGGCCAGGACATCGACCCCTCCTTCGCCAGGATCGCGTCCGCGCGCCTGGTCCTGCGCGGGGTCGACTCGGACGTCGTGTGCGCTGATTCCTTGCGACAGAACGGTTTCCCGGAGGCACAGGCCGATGCCGTGGTGTGCGAACCGCCGTTCAACGACCGTGCGTGGGGCTACGCGGAGCTGACCGGTGACCCTCGGTGGGAGTACGGCCTGCCGCCACGCGGAGAACCGGAGCTGGCGTGGGTGCAGCACTGCCTCGCGCACGTGCGCCCCGGCGGACGCGTGGCGATCCTGATGCCCAGCGCCGCCGCGAGCCGCCGCCCGGGACGACGCATCCGGAGCAACCTGCTGCGCGCGGGGGCACTGCGCGCGGTGGTGACGCTCCCGGTCACAGGCTCGGACCTGTGGTTGCTGCGCAGGCCGGAACCCCAGGACCGGTCGCCCTCGCACGTGGTCCTGCTGGAGGCGGGCGCCGATCTGTCCACAGTGGACCTCGAAGCGGGCGAGCTGGTGCGCATCATCGACCTGCTCGACGACGACGTGGACATCAGCCCGGCCCGGCACCGCGGCGGCGGGGACCGGGACCTCGGCCGGGAGTTCTCCTCGGCGCTGGACCGCTTCCGCGCGCTGGCCCCGGCCGCGGAACCCGCGCTGGACGTGCTCGCGCGGCGCCGGTCGCTGCCGACCACGACGCTCGGCGAGCTGGTCAAGGCCGGGCTGGTCTCGGTCCGCCACTCCCCCGCCAGGATCGGTGAGGGCGACCGGCCGGTGCTGACCGTGGACGACCTCGCCGAGGGCCGGGAGCCGACCGGTCGCGCGGGCGGGCCCGACCTGGTGACGGCGGAGCCGGGCGACGTGATCGCCTCGCCGCTCGGCGTGGCGCGCGTGGCCACGATGCCGGTGACGCTGGGCGCGCACCTCGCGGCCTACCGCGTCGATCCCGAGCGGATGGACGCGGACTTCCTCGCCGGGGCGCTGCGCGCGGCCGACCACCGCGCCCACCTCGGATCCAGCCGGGTGGACGCCCGCCGAACCCAGCTGCCCCGGCTCTCCATCGCCGAGCAGCGCGTGTACGGGGCCGCCTTCCGCCGCCTCGCCGAACTGGCCGACACGGTCCGGGAGGCCGCGGCGGCCGGGCACGCGCTGGTCCGGCTAGGCTTCGACGGACTCGTCGAGGGCAGCCTGGGACCGAGGAGCTAGCGGATGCTCGTCGCCGACCGCTATCTGCTCGAAGACCTGCCGCTGGGGCGCGGTGGGATGGGCGCGGTGTACCGGGGGCACGACAAGCACCTGGACCGCAGGGTCGCGGTGAAGTTCCTGCAGCTGCCCGGCGGCCCCGACGACGAGTTGGAGCGCCGTTTCGTCCGCGAGGCGCGCATCCTGGCCCGGCTGGAGCACCCCGGCGCGCCAGTGCTCTACGACTTCGGCACCGTGGACCACCGGTTGTTCCAGGTGATGCAGTTCATCGAGGGCGTCACCGTCTCCGACCTCGTCGGCGAGCTGGGGCCCGTGCCCGTGCCGTGGGCCGCGTCGATCGCCGCGCAGGCGTGCGCGGTCCTCGCGGCGGCGCACGCGCTGGCGATCTGCCACCGCGATCTCAAGCCCACCAACCTGATGCTCTGCCCGGACGGCAGCGTGAAGGTCCTCGACTTCGGTCTCGCCGTGCTCCGCGAGAGCGACGTCGCCCAGTTCACCCGCGCGGGCCAGCTCCTCGGCACGCCGTCCTACATGGCCCCCGAGCAGATCCAGCGCGGTGTCGCCGGACCGCCGAGCGACCTCTACGCGCTGGGCTGCGTCCTGCACGAAATGCTGACGGGACAACAACTCTTCACCGGTCCCACGGCCTACGCGATCTTCGAGAAGCAGGTGAAGCAGCGACCGCCCGCCGTCCTCGGAGTGCCGCGGGAGCTCGACGCGCTGGTGCAGCAGTTGCTGGAGAAGGAACCCGAGCGCCGCCCGGCCGACGCCACCGAGCTGTACGAGCGGCTGCGGCCGTTCGCGGTGGACCTCCCACCGCTGCCCGGTTTCCTGAGCCCGCCCGAGACGCCGAGCCCCGGCCGGATGTACGCGCGCATGGTGGGCCAGGCCCAGCCGGTACACCGGTGAGCCGGCCTTCCCGCCGGGCGAGGCCCGGCGGGAAGGCTTGGGGAATCTCAACCCCGCGTGTACAGCAACCGGTTCGGCGAGCCGGTTCCGGGATTGCGCACGACCCCGGAGGTCCCGCTGTTCACCAGCGCCTCGGACACCTGCGCGGGCGTGGCGGAGGGGTTACCGGCGAGGTACAGCGCCGCACCGCCCGCCACGTGCGGGCTGGCCATCGAGGTCCCGCTCATGCTCGCACTGCCGGTGTCACTGCTGTGCGAGGCCGAAGTGATGCCGACACCAGGGGCGAAGATGTCCAGACAGCGGCCGTAGTTGGAGAAGCCGGCGCGGTTGTCCGAACTGTCGGTCGCCCCGACGGTGATCACCTCCGGCACGCGGGCGGGGCCCGCCGAGCACGCGTCGGCGAAGCTGTTGCCCGCGGCGACCACGAAGGGGATGCCGGCGCGGGTCAGCCTGCCGATGGCCTCGTCACCGATGGCGGGGGTGTCGAAGGTGAAGCTGCCGTTGACCACAGCGGGTTTCACGGCGTTCTTCGCGATCCACTCGATGCCCTCGACACCGTCGGAGTCCGGCGCGCTGCCGTTGCAGCCGAGGATTCTGACCGCGACGAGCTTCACCTTCTTCGCCACGCCCCAGGTCTTTCCGCCGACGGTGCCCGACACGTGGGTGCCGTGACCGTTGCAGTCCTGGGCGATCGGGTCCTCGTCGACGAAGTCGTAGCCGTCCGTCGCGCGGCCCTCGAACTCGGTGTGCGTCTTGCGGATCCCGGTGTCCAAGACGTACGCGGTGACGTTGGACGCCGTGGTGTTGTAGGTGTACTTCTTGTCCAGCGGGAGGTTCCGCTGGTCGACGCGGTCGATGCCGTAGGTCGGATTCGCCTGCGTGTCCGCGATGCGCGCGGTGCCGTCCTGGAAAACCTTGCGCACCAAGGGGTCTGCCGCCAGCCGACGAGCCGCCGCCTCGGACAGGTCGCGCACGACGAAGCCGTGCATCGCCACTGTGAGCACCGACTTGACGGTGCCGCCGTAGCGTTCGGCCAGGGATCGCGAAGCCGAGACGGCGGCACCGTCCTCCAGCGACACCAGGAAGCTACCGGGCACGGGGTTCTTCGCGGGAACGAAGTCCGCCGTGGCCGACGCGGTTCCGGGAATGTCGAAGGAGAGCAGGAGCACCGCGAGGAGCAACCTCACCGCTGCGTCCCGATGAAGCCGGTGTGGAGCAGCTTGTTCGGCGAGTTGGCGCCCGCGTTCTTCACGACGCCGTTCGTGGCGTTGCCGGTGAGGGCGGAGCCGACCTGGGCCGGGGTCGCGGAAGCGTTGCCGGACAGGTAGAGCGCGGCCGCGCCGACGACGTGCGGGGTGGCCATCGAGGTGCCGCTGATGGTGTTGGTGCCACCGGTGTGCCACGCGGAGGTGATGCTCGACCCCGGGGCGAAGATGTCCAGGCAGCGCCCGATGTTGGAGAACGACGAGCGGTTGTCGGAGCGGTCGGTGGAGCCGACGGTGATCGCCTCCGGCGTGCGCGCGGGGCTGGTGTTGCAGGCGTCAGCGCCGTTGTTGTTGCCCGCGGCGATGCCGAAGGTCACGCCGGCCTGGACGGCCTTGCTCACGGCGCTGTCGACCGAGGAGTTCGCGCCGCCACCGAGGCTCATGTTGGCGACCGCGGGCTTCTTGGCGTTCTTCGCCACCCAGTCGATTCCGGCGATCACCTGGGACCACTGCCCCGAGCCCTGGCAGTTGAGCACGCGGACGCCGACCAGCTGGACGCCCTTGGCCACGCCGTAGGTGGTGCCGCCGACCGTTCCGGCGACGTGGGTGCCGTGGCCGTTGCAGTCCTGCGCGACGGCGTCGTTGTCGATGAAGTCGTAGCCGTCGCTGGCCCGGCCGCCGAAGTCGCTGTGCGCCTTGTGCACACCAGTGTCCACAATGTACGCAGTGACGTTGGTGGCCTTGTTGGCGTAGGTGTACTTCGTGTCCAGCGGCAGGTTCTTCTGGTCCACGCGGTCCAGGCCCCACGTGGCGTTGTTCTGCGTGTCGTACGCGTAGGCGTAGCCGTCCTGCTCCACGTACTCGACGGCGGGATCGGCGGCGAGGCGCTTGGCGGCGCGCTCGTCCATCTTCGCGGAGAAGCCGCGCAGGGCAGCGCTGTACTCGCGCTCGACCGCGGCACCGACCTTGGCGGCGATGCCCGCGGAGCTGATGCCCGGGCCGTCCTTGAGCACCACGATGTAGCTGCCGGGGACCGAACCGGGCTGGTCGGCGTTGCGGATCGAGCCCTCCGCGGGCGCCGAGCCCGCCTGACCGGACGTCACAACAAGAGCCGCGAGGGCCGCGATGGCGGCGGCGGCGAGGTTCTCACGTCGCATGTGTTCGCACTCCGTTTCACGCAGGTGGCCGCCTGGCAGGGAATAACTGACGGCCACGTACACATCACCTTCCGGCGGGTACTGCCGTGCGAACAATCCGGGTAGGCATACGTAGATATACGGATCTTTTCCCCGCGCGAGTCCGGGAGGTGAACAGATGGCGGTGTTCGTCGGCCGCGCCGCCGAACTGGACGCGGTGAAGGACGTTCTCCGGCAGGGCACCGCCGCTTTCGCCGTGATCGAGGGCGAAGCCGGGATCGGCAAGAGTCGCCTGGTCAGGGAAGCACTTGGCGGAGTCGACTGCACCGTCCTCATCGGACACTGCCGCGAACCGTTCCCGTTCGGCGTCATCCTTGATGCCCTGAGCGGCGTAACGCGCACGGCCGAACGGCCCAGCGCGGTGACCGGAGTGCTTCGAAGAATCCTTCCCGAACTCGCTCATCTGCTGCCACCCGAACCCGAACCCCTCGGTGATCCGAGGGCCGAGCGGCACCGGCTTTTCCGAGCCGTGCGCGAATTCCTCGCGGCGATCGGGCCCGCCGCACTGGTGATCGAGGATCTGCACTGGGCCGACAACGACTCCCGGCGGCTCATCCGGTTCCTGCTCACCGATCTGCCCCCGGAACTGGCGGTTGTGGCGACTCTGCGCCGCGATGAGGCCCGGGGCGCACTGCTCTCCCGGACCCCGGACGTGCTGATCACGCTGCGTCCCTTCACCGTTGCCGAGGTCCGTGCGTTCCTCGGGAACGCGCCGCTGTCCGCCGAGGTGGTGCACGAGCGCACCGCGGGAATCCCCTTCGTGGTGGAGCAAGTCCTGCGATCGCCGGCCGATGACGTTCCTCCGCTGGTCCGCGAGGCGGTGCTGGAGAAGCTGACGGGCCTGCCGATCACCGCGACCCGCGCCGCCCAGGCCGCGGCCGTGCTCGGTGCGCCGGAGACCGCCGAGGTGATCGGCGAGGTCGCCGGGCTGACACCGCGACGCTGCCGCACCGCCCTGACCGCCGCCCTCGCCGCCGGAGTGCTCCGCGAGGTCGGCGATTGCCGCTACGGGTTCCGGCATTCCCTTGGCCAGCAAGCCGTTCACGACACGGCAGCCGGTCCGGACCGCCACGAGCTGCACCTGCGCGCGCTCCGCGTGCTCGAACGACGCGAGCCGAAACCGCTGGCGCGCCTGGCCGAGCACAGCCGCAGAGCCGGGCTGCTGGCGAACTGGCTGAGCTACGGGGAGGCTGCCGCGGCGCAGGCCATGGAGTCCGGCGACCACGCGACCGCGACGGATCTGCTGCAGCGCCTGCTGGAGGAGCCGGAGCTGGCCGCGGCGGACGTCAACCGGCTCGCCGTCCGGCTCGGTCAGTCCGCCCACGTCGGCATCGACCAGCTCGACCCGATCGCCACGCTGCGACGGCTGCTCGGTGACCGGCGCCTGGCCACGGCGGTGCGCGGGGAGGTGCGGCTGTTCCTGGGCATGCTGCTGATCCGGCAGGACGGCGACCTCGCGGCCGGGCTCGCCGAGATCGAGCTGGCCGTCCGCGAACTGGCCGAGCGGCCGAACCTCGCGGTCAAGGGCGTCGCGGTGCTGGCGCAGCCGTTCCTGGGCGCCACCCCGCTGTCCCAGCTGCGGCGCTGGCAGGAGCAGTTGCGCGCCGCGGTCACCGGCTGCGCCGATCCCGAGCTCCGGGTTTCCTTGCTGGCGAGCCAACTCGGGGCGCGGTTGCACATCGGCGAAGGCAGGGTCGAGGACCTGCTCGCCGTGCTCCCCGAGGAGGTGTCCACACCGGGTGAGCAACGACAGCTCGCGCGGGCGCACTGCAACCTCGCGGACGCGTGCGCCTCCATCGGCCACTACGAGTGGGCGGGGAAGTTCCTCGTCAGCGGACTGCGGCTGGCCAACGACTGCGGAGCGCCGTTCGTGGTCAGCACGGCGCGGGCCACCCAGGCCCGGCTGGACTGGTTCACCGGCGCGTGGTCCGGGCTCGCGGACCGCTGCGTCCGGCTGCTCGACGAGTACCACGACCTCTTCCCGGTCTCCAGCGAGCTGTCCCTGGTGCTCGGCCTGCTCGCGGTCGCGCGGGGTGAATGGGACGAGGCAGCGCGGTGGTTCGCCGCGACCGGAGTGACGCGCCCGAGCGACGCGATCGGCCCGGTGGCGATCGACGCGTGCGCGGGCCTGACCAGGATGTGGCTGTCCAAGGGTGATCAGGAGGCCGCCGCGCGCGCCGCGGACGACGGGCTGGCACTGTTGCGGGACAAGGGGATCTGGGCCTGGTCGGGCGATATGGCCCCGGCCGCGGTCACCGCGCTGCTCGGGACGGGCCGGGAGCACGACGCCTACCGCCTGGTTGACGACCTGGAAACCAACATCGCCGGGCTCGACGCGCCGCTGCCCGAAGCCGCGCTGCTCACCTGCCGGGCGCAGCTGGCCCAGGCGCGCGGCGACAGCGCGGGGGCGATCGGACTGCACCGGGCGGCGACCACGCGCTACGAGAAGATCGGCGCCCCGTACTTCGCGGCGCTGGCGACCGAACGCGAGCTGCTGTGCCGGATCGACGGCGGGTCCGGCGCGGAGGAGCTGGGCGCGCTCGCCGAGACCTTCGACGACTTCGGCGCGACCAGGGACGCCGCCCGGTGCAGGCACCTGCTGCGCGGGCGCGGCGGTGGCACGCCGTCGCGGCGCGGCAGGCGGGGCTACGGCAACGCGCTCTCCCCGAGGGAGCAGGATGTGGCCCGGTTGCTGGCGCAGGGCCGGACGAACAGGGAGATCGCCGAAGTGTTGTTCCTATCCCCCCGAACAGTCGAGCAGCACGTCGCCCGGGCGCTGCGCAAGCTCGGGGTGAGCTCGCGCGGCGAGTTACTGGCATGACCGGCCGGGAGGTGCGGATCGACCAGTGGAACGCCTTCGACGTCAAGCGGGCCGGCATCGACTCGGCGGCGTTCCCGCTGTCGATCGAGGTCGTGCCGCCGCGGACGGACGGCGTGTGGACGGTGCACGGCACCGCGACGACGGTCTACGACATCGTGGACGCGCTGCCGTGGGCCGAGCACGTCGCGCTGCTCAACGTCGGCCAGAACAGCTGGCTGGACGAGGATCTGCGCAGCCTGCGGCCGAACGAGATCGCCGAGGAGCAGGACGTGCCCGCGATCGCGCACGACATCGGCGAGGCGGCGCCGCTGCTGGTGCTGGCGCGCGCGGATCTGCGCCGGTTCTTCGCGGACTGGACCCTCTACGGGGTCGACATCGTGGACTGGGACGGCGAAATCACGGCGGAGGCGGTGGCCGAGGCGGTCGCGGGCAGGACCTGCCGCGGCACGCACCTGCACGGCGACGACGACTGCTACGTGAGCGTGCGAAGCCAGGACTGTTCAGTCCCGCCAAGGGTTTTCGCCCGGCTGATGGCCCTGCTCGCGGCCAGCGCGCTCGGCATCGAGGACGGCGGGACGATCACCGAACCGCCGTGGGAGCTGTGCGGGCGGCTGCTCGACCGCAGCCCGTTCTGGACCGGCCGGGTCACCTCGACCGGGCAGTACAGCGTCGAGATCGGCCTGGCGCCGCAGGGCTGGCGGCCCAACGCCCCCGGGCCGAGGGCCTTTCCCGTCGCGGTGGTCCTCGACCGCGTGACCGGGACGTGGAACGGGGCCGGTGGCTGACACCACCGGCCCCGGGTCGGGTGGGACCTACTTCAGGCCGTTGCTCATCGCGGTGATCAGCTCGCCGTTGGCGGTGTCACCGGAGAGCTCCCAGAAGAACGCACCGCCGAGGCCCTGCGTCTTCGAGTAGCCCATCTTGCCGCCGATGGTGGAGGGGGTGTCGTAGCTCCACCACTCGCTGCCGCACTTGGCGTAGGCCGTGCCGCCCACGGTTCCCGTGACCGGGCACCGGGTCTTGAGCGTCTTGTAGTCGGCGATGCCCGCCTCGCCCTGGTCACCGGGGGCCGGGCCGGTCGCGCTGCCACCGGGGGCGCTCTGCGTGACGCCGGTCCAGCCGCGGCCGTAGAAACCGATGCCCAACAACAGCTTCGCCGACGGGACGCCCTTGCCCTTGAGCTTCTGGATGGCCGCGTCGGAGTTGAAGCCCTCCGCCGGGATGCCCGGGTAGGAGGTCAGCGGCGAGTGCGGGGCGGTCGGGCCCTGCGGGGTGAAGCCGCCGAAGTAGTCGTAGGTCATCACGTTGTACCAGTCCAGGTACTGCGCGGCGCCGCCGTAGTCGGCCTTGTCGATCTTGCCGTTGGCGCTGCCGTCCGCGGTGATCGCGGCGGTGACCAGGTAGGTGGAGCCGAAACGGGTGCGCAGCGCCTGGGAGAGGTTCTTGAACGAGGAGAACCCGCTGGTGTCACAGGTCAGGCCGCAGGCGTTCGGGTACTCCCAGTCGATGTCGATGCCGTCGAAGACGTCCGCCCAGCGCGGGTCCTCGACGAGCTTGTGGCAGGACTCGGCGAAGGCGGCCGGGTTCTGCGCGGCCTGCCCGAACCCGCCGGACCAGGTCCAGCCGCCGAAGCTGTAGAGCACCTTGAGGTGCGGGTACATCTTCTTCAGCTTGCGCAGCTGGTTGAAGTTGCCGCGCAGGGCTCCGGTGTCCCAGCTGTCGGCCACGCCGTCCACGGAGGCGTTGGCGTCGTAGAACTTGCTGGTGTCCGCTTCGGCGTCACCCAGGACGCACTGGCCGTTGCTGACGTTGCCGAAGGCGTAGTTGATGTGCGTCAGCTTCGCGGCCGACCCCGAGGTGTGGATGTTCTTCACGTGGTAGTTGCGGCCGTAGACCGTCCACTGCGCGAAGTAGCCCAGGTTGATCTTGCCGCCGGGCCCCGGGGTGTTCGTGGTGGTCACCGGGGGCGAGGTGGTCGTGGTCGGCGTGGTGCCCGTGCCGTCGCAGGAGCCGCCGTCGATGCGGCAGTAGACCGGCGAGCCCGAGGTGCCGGTGTAGCCGACGTTGAAGCTGAAGCTGGCCGACGCGCCAGGAGCGACGTTGCCGTTCCACGTGCTCTTCACCGTGACGCGGTTGCCGTTGGTGGTCTTCGTGCCGTCCCAGACCGAGCCGACCGTGTGCCCGGCGGGCAGCTCGAACTCCACGGTCCAGGAGCTGATGGCGGACGCGCCGCCGTTGGTGATCGTGTACTTGCCCTCGTAACCGGAGCCCCAGTCCGAGGACTTCGAGAAGGTGGCGGTCACGCCGGTCGCGCCGCTGGCGGGCGCCACCGCGACCAGGCCGAGCACGAGAGCGGCGACGATGGAACACAAGGTCGCCAGCGATCGTGTTGATGCTCGACCCCGCGAGCGGGTCTCCGGACCGATCTTGGTCATCGTTTCCTCATTCCGAACCGGGCGGCGGCGCGGACAAGTTGGCTCAAGATGTGGTCTAGACCACCGCGAGGTCAAGAAGTGAAGGCCTTTCGCGACCTGATTGACGCCGACCGGAGCACCGCGCTACGCCGAACGCCCACGGCTCCCCACGCGCCCCTGCTCCCCGCACGACCGCCGCCTTCGCGCACCGAATGACTCATTCGGTGCGTTGAGTGCAGTGACTGAGTCATCCGGTGCGTTCGAGTACCTCAATGACTCATTCGGTGCGTAAGGCGTCCTTCGGGGGCGGGACGGAAGGCTGACCAGCGGGGGTGGGCGAAATGGGGGTGACGGGAGGGGCTAACCTTGACCAAAGGCGTTGATCCGGCCATCACCGGGGAGCCTCCGGAAGAACAGAGCGCCAGCTCCCAGTAGAACCGGACGGGTCGGCCCGTCACAGCCTTGTCAAGAGTGGCTCCGCCGCGCGCGGGGCAAGCGGGGTGGTACCGCGGAGCACGCCGGGCACGGCGGGGCTTCGTCCCCGCGGTTTGTGCACGACGAGACGAACCGCGAGGAGCGCCAGATGGCCTACCCGAAGGCGAGCGCCGACCCGGACACCACCGGGGTCTCACCGCAGCCGTCCTTCCCCGAGCTGGAGAAGCACGTCCTGGCCTACTGGGAGGCCGACCGGACCTTCCAGGCCACCATCGACGCGCGCGAGGCCGGCGAGAACGGCGCGAACGAGTACGTCTTCTACGACGGCCCGCCCTTCGCCAACGGTCTGCCGCACTACGGGCACCTGGTGACCGGCTACGTCAAGGACACCGTGCCGCGCTACCAGACGATGCGCGGCAAGCGCGTGGAGCGCCGCTTCGGCTGGGACACCCACGGCCTGCCCGCGGAGCTGGAGGCCGAGCGGCAGCTGGGCATCACCGACAAGTCGCAGATCGACGAGATGGGCATCGCGGCCTTCAACGCGGCCTGTCGCGAGTCGGTGCTGCGCTACACGAACGAGTGGCAGGACTACGTCACCCGGCAGGCCCGCTGGGTGGACTTCGACAACGACTACAAGACGCTCGACGTGAGCTACATGGAGTCGGTGCTCTGGGCCTTCAAGCAGTTGTGGGACAAGGGCTACGTCTACGAAGGCTACCGCGTCCTGCCCTACTGCTGGCGGGACGAGACGCCGCTGTCCAACCACGAGCTGCGGATGGACGACGACGTCTACAAGAGCCGTCAGGACCCCGCGGTCACCGTCGGTTTCCGCGTGTCCGGCAACGACTCCCCGGTCGACGGCGCGCAACTGCTGATCTGGACCACGACGCCGTGGACGCTGCCGTCGAACCTCGCCGTCGCCGTGCACCCCGAGGTCTCCTACGTCGTGGTGCGCGCCGACAACGGTGAGCGCTACCTGTTGGCGGAGGCCAGGGTCGGCGCCTACGCGAAGGAGCTGGGCGAGGCCCCCGAGGTCCTCTCCCGGCACACCGGCGCGGAGCTGCTGAACCTGCGCTACGAGCCACCGTTCCCGTACTTCGTCGGCCACGAGGGCTCGCACCGCGTGCTGTCCGCGGACTACGTGACCACCGAGGACGGCACGGGCATCGTGCACATCGCGCCCGCCTACGGTGAGGAGGACAAGGCCGTCACCGACGCGGTGGGGATCGTGCCGGTCACCCCCGTCGACGGCAAGGGCCGCTTCACCTCCGAGGTCAGCGACTACGCGGGCCAGCTGGTCTTCGACGCCAACCCGCAGATCATCAAGGACCTCAAGCAGCGCGGCGTGCTGCTGCGGCACGAGACCTACGAGCACCCGTACCCGCACTGCTGGCGCTGCCGCAACCCGCTGATCTACCGCGCGGTGTCGTCGTGGTTCGTCAAGGTCACCGCCTTCAAGGACCGCATGGTGGAGCTCAACCAGGAGATCACCTGGTACCCCGAGCACATCAAGGACGGCCAGTTCGGCAAGTGGCTGGAGAACGCGCGCGACTGGTCGATCTCGCGGAACCGGTACTGGGGAACGCCGATCCCGGTGTGGGTCTCCGACGACCCCGCGTACCCGCGCACGGACGTCTACGGCTCGCTGGACGAGCTGGAGCGCGACTTCGGCGTGCGCCTGACCGACCTGCACCGCCCGTTCATCGACGAGCTGACCCGGCCGAACCCGGACGACCCGACCGGGAAGTCCACCATGCGCCGCGTGGCCGACGTGCTGGACGTGTGGTTCGACTCGGGCTCGATGCCCTACGCGCAGGTGCACTACCCGTTCGAGAACGCGGACTGGTTCGAGCACCACTACCCCGGTGACTTCATCGTGGAGTACATCGGCCAGACCCGTGGCTGGTTCTACCTGTTGCACGTGCTGGCGACGGCGCTGTTCGACCGGCCCGCGTTCCGCACCTGCGTCTCGCACGGCATCGTGCTGGGCTCCGACGGCCAGAAGATGTCGAAGTCGCTGCGCAACTACCCCGACGTCAACGAGGTCTTCGACCGCGACGGCGCCGACGCCATGCGGTGGTACCTCACGTCGAGCCCGCTGCTGCGCGGCGGCAACCTCGTCGTCAGCGACCGCGGTATCCGCGACTCGGTGCGCCAGGCCGTGCTGCCGCTGTGGAACTCGTGGTACTTCCTGAGCCTGTACGCGAACGCGGCGGGCGTGGAGGGCACCTGGCGCACGGACTCCACCCACGTGCTCGACCGCTACGTGCTGGCCAAGGCCAACCAGCTCATCTCGGACGTGCAGCGCGGGCTGGACGTCTGCGACATCGCGAGCGCGTGCCAGGCGGTGCGCGAGTTCCTCGAGGTGCTGACGAACTGGTACGTGCGCCGTTCGCGGGACCGGTTCTGGGCGGGCGAGCAGGACGCCGTCGACACGCTGCACACCGTGCTGGAGGTGACCTGCCGGGTCATCGCGCCGCTGCTGCCGCTGACCGCCGAGGAGGTTTGGCGGGGGCTGACCGGCGAGCGCTCCGTGCACCTGACGGACTGGCCCGCCGCCGACGAGGTTCCGGCCGATGACGCGCTGGTGGCGGCGATGGACCGCGTGCGGCAGGTCTGCTCCTCGGCCTCGTCGCTGCGCAAGGCCAACAAGCTGCGCGTGCGGCTGCCGCTGTCCCGCCTGCTCGTCGCGGCCGAGGACGTCGCGGCGCTGGAGGACTTCGCCGACATCATCCGCGACGAGGTCAACGTCAAGGCGGTCGAGCTGGACACCGACGTGGCCACCCACGGCGCGTTCGAGGTCGCGGTCAACGCCCGCGCGGCGGGCCCGCGGCTCGGCAAGGACGTGCAGAAGGTGATCAAGGCGGTCAAGGCGGGCGAGTGGACGACCGCGGACAACGGCGCCGTGGTCGCTGCCGGGATCGAGCTGCTGGAGACGGAGTACGAGCGGCGCCTCGTCGCCAAGGACTCCGGCGCGGCGGCCGAGCTGCCCGGCGGCTCCGGCCTGGTCCTGCTGGACACCGAGGTCACGCCCGAGCTGGCCGCGGAGGGTGTCGCGCGCGACCTCGTGCGGATCGTGCAGCAGGCGCGGCGGGACGCCGACTTCGACGTCTCCGACCGCATCTCGCTGACCGTGGACGCGCCCGCCGAGGTGGTCGCGGCGGTCAAGGCGCACGAGGCGTTCGTCGCCGAGGAAACCCTGGCCACGTCGGTGTCCTACGCCCCGACCGAGGGCTTCGCGGGCACCGTCGGTGACGGCGTGAAGGTCGCCGTCGCGGTCGTCAGGCAGTGACGTCGCGGGGCGGCCCCGGTTCTTCGGGGCCGCCCCGATTCGCGCTCAGCGCCGCGGCGATCGCGCCGAGGAGCAGGACGAGCACGGGACCCAGGTAGACGCGAGCGGAGAGCCAGAACCAGTCCAGATCCCCCAAGCTGTCGCCGCTGAGGATCTGAAGGCCAGCGCTCTGATCCACCGTCCACTGTGGCCACCAGACCACGACGAGGTAGGCGACGGCGGTGAGCGCGAGCACCGCGCCGCGCTGCATCACCGCGTAGGCCAGCACCACGGCGAAGAGCACCACCAGGAACCCGTCGACGGGGCGCAGCAGCGTGATCACCAGGCTCGCCCCGAAAACTCCGGCGAGCCCCCAGAGCCGATCGCGGCGGAACAGCGCGAGTCCGGCGCAGACCAGCAGCGTGCCCACGACCACCGCGCTCATGGCCAGTGCGATGTTGTTGAAGGACAACGACTTCACCGCGGTGAGCACGAGCAGGAACGCCAGGAAGACGGGCGCCCACAGCCAGGGGATCTCCCGGGTGCGCCACCAGTGACAGCCCGCCGCGACCGCGAAGACGAGCACCGCGAGCGTGAGAACTTCCCACTGCAACGGGAAAACGCGGTTGTCGTCGACGACGTCGAACACGCCGAAGTTCAGCAGCGCCCATCCCAGGTCGTCCCGCCGGGTCGGCGAGGGTTGGCTGAGGTCCTGCGCCCTGGGGATGTTGCGGTGCAAGGCGTAGGCGATGAGCGCCAGCGCGGCGGTCAGCGGTGGCAGCCACCGGGTCACCGCGGGGCCGGAGTTCACGTGTACAGCTCCTCGTCGTACTTGTTGATGACGATGAGCGAGCCCGCCGGGTCGCGGACGACGAACGAGTGCCCGTAGGCCTCGTCGACGATGTCCTCCGGCTCGAAACCCGCCGCCCGCAAGCGTTCCACGACGTCGGCGAGCGGTTCGTCGGCCGCGAACGCGGCCTGCACGCGCACGGTGCCGGAATCCGTCGCGTGCAGAGCGAGCACGCCACCCGTCCCTGACAGTTCGAGCCAGTTCCCGTTGCGCTGCCGCGCACTCGGCGCGAGTCCGAGCGCGGTGTAGAAGCGCTCGAACGCGTCCATGTCCTTGTCCTCGACGTAGACGATCGGCATGACCTTCATCGCTCGTCCCCCTCCGACTCACCGAGCCGGGCCCGCAGGGCGGCCTCCACGAAGGCCGACAGCGAGGCGCCGTCGTCGACCGCGGCGTGCTTGACCCGGCGGACCAGGTCCGCGGGCAGGTACACGTTGAACTGGACCTTGTCCGAGGCTCGTCGTTCCGCCATGCCGGGAGGCTAGCGTTCTAGGTGGCTAGGGCCGCACGCGGGCGTTCGCCACCAGGGTCTCGATGAAGGCGCTCGTCACCGGGTCCGGGACGCCGCGGGTGTACGCGGCGAGGACGCGCCGGATCGGCGGCTCGGGACGCAGGACGCAGCCGTCGAAGTGCGGCGGGATCACGTTCGCCGGGGCCAGAGCCGGACCGAGCCCCGCGGCGGCCAGGATCGGCGCGGTCGCGGTCTGCTCCGTCCGCACCGCGGCGCGCGGCTGGAACCCGGCGGCTGCGCAGTGCTGGTCGAGCACACTCGCGAGCCCGTGCCCCGGCGCGTAGTGCACCCAGCTCCGCTCGGCGAGCGCGCCCAGCTCGATCGTGCCCGCGCCCGCGCACGGGTCGTCGGAGGGGACGACCACGACGAACTCCTCCTCGCCGATCGTCCTAACAGGACCTTCCCAGTCGGGGGGCGGTGGTCCGACGGCGATATCGGCCTCACCCGCCACCATCGCCTCACGCAGCTCGTCGGCGTGCCGGTGCTCGAAGAGGCGGATGTGGACGTCCGGGTGCTCGCGCCGCCAGCACCGGAGCACCGGCGGGAGCACCCCGAGGCTGACCGAGTACAGCGTCGCCAGCTGCAGCTCGCCGCACTCCAGACCGGACGCCTGCCGCGCCGCGCAGCGGCTGCGTTCCGCCGACGCGAGCGCGGCCCTGGCGTGCGGCAGCATGGCCCGGCCCATCGGCGTCGGCCGCACCGTCCTGGGCAGGCGCTCCAGCAGCGGCCCGCCGACCGTCCGCTCCAGCGCCCGCACCTGGTGGGACAGGGCGGGCTGGGTGACGTGCAGCAGTTCCGCGGCGCGGGTGAACGACCCCTCGTCCACGACGGTGACCAGGTACTCCAGCTGACGAAGGCTCGGCATGAACACATCTTATTGTCTTCATGAAAACTAAGCCTTGGACTTATCAGCACTGGTCGACGCAGGGTAGAGCCATGCAGAACGAACGCAAGGTCGCCCTCGTGGTCGGGGCGAACGGGGTCATTGGACGCAACCTGGTCGAGCACCTGACGACGCTGCCGGACTGGGAGGTCGTCGGCCTCTCCCGGCGCGGCGGCACGGACACCGCGACGGTGCGGCACGTCGCGGTGGACCTGCTCGACGCCGAGGACACCCGGGCGAAGCTCGGCGGCCTCACCGAGGTCACCCACGTCTTCTACGCCGCCTACCAGGACCGGCCGACCTGGGCGGAGCTGGTGCCGCCGAACCTGGCGATGCTGGTCAACGCCGTCGACGCGATCGAGCCGGTCGCGCCGGGGCTGCGGCACGTCAGCCTCATGCAGGGCTACAAGGTCTACGGCGCGCACCTCGGGCCGTTCAAGACCCCGGCGCGGGAGGACGACGCCGGGCACATGCCGCCGGAGTTCAACGTCGACCAGCAGCAGTTCCTGGAGCGGCGGCAGGTGGGCAAGCGGTGGACCTGGTCGGCGATCCGCCCCTCCGTGGTCGCCGGGTTCGCGCTGGGCAACCCGATGAACCTGGCCACGGTGATCGCGGTGTACGCGTCGATCTCCAAACAGCTCGGGCTGCCGCTGCGGTTCCCCGGCAAGCCCGGCGCGTACCACTCGCTGCTGGAGATGACCGACGCCGGGCTGCTGGCCAGGGCGACGGTGTGGGCGGCGACCGACCCGCGCTGCGCCAACCAGGCCTACAACATCAACAACGGCGACCTGTTCCGGTGGAGCGAGATGTGGCCGAAGATCGCGCGGTTCTTCGACCTGGAGGTGGCGCCGCCGCTGCCGATGTCCCTGGAAACGGTGATGGCGGACAAGGAACCGCTGTGGGAGGCCATGATCGCCGAGCACGGGCTGGAGCCGCACTCCTACGCGGAGGTCTCGTCGTGGGGCTTCGGCGACTTCGTCTTCTCCTGGGACTACGACATGTTCGCCGACGGCAGCAAGGCGCGGCGCGCGGGCTTCCACGAGTTCGTCGACACCGAGCGGATGTTCCTGGACATCTTCGCGGACCTGCGCAAACGTCGAATCATCCCTTGACATCGTGCGGGGGTCGGGCACAGTTCCCCTCCTACCCCCTGCGTCACGAGGAGAGAACGTGTTACGTCACAAGGCGTTCGGCCTCGCCTTGGCCGCCGCGCTGCTGGTGCCGACCGGCGGCGCGGCGCTGGCCGCCGAACCCCCGCCCGGCGGGCTGCCCGGCGTCGAGGTGCCGAAGCTGGACTGGACCGCCTGCCACGACGGCTTCCAGTGCGCGACCGCGCGGGTGCCGCTGGACTACCGCAGGCCGCGGCTGGGCACGATCGACCTGGCCGTGCTGCGCAAGCCCGCGGCCGACCCGTCCCGGCGCATCGGCTCCCTGCTGGTCAACCCGGGCGGGCCGGGCGGCTCCGGGGTCGGGACGGCCCGTTCCCTCGCCAAGTCCGGCCCCGCCGAGCTGCGCGCCCGCTTCGACATCGTCGGCTTCGACCCGCGCGGCGTCGCGGCCAGCCGCGCGGTGAAGTGCCAGGACCCCAAGTCCTACGGCGCCGCGTGGGCCACCGCCTCCACTCGTCCCTCGCGCGCCTCGTTCTCCCGCGCGGTGCACAGCGGCCGCGAGTTCGTTCAGGCGTGCCAACGGGAAAGCGGCGCCCTGCTGCCCTACATCGGCACCGAGTACGTCGCCCGCGACATGGACCTGCTGCGCGCGGCCGTCGGCGACCGCAAGCTCAGCTACCTGGGATTCTCGTTCGGCACCTACATCGGCACCGTCTACGCGAGCCTGTTCCCGCAGCGCACGCGCGCTCTGGTGCTCGACGGCGGCTACGACCCCCAGCACTACGCGAACCGGCCATACGCCTACGACATCACGCAGTTCGACGCGATCGAGGCGACGCTGCACCGGTTCTTCGCTTGGTGCTCCGCGACTCCGGCGAAGTGCGCCTTCGGCAACGGCAACCCCGCCGCGGCGTTCACCGCGCTCCAGGCCGCCCTCGACGCGAAGCCGGTGAACGGCGCCAACGGCGCGACCATGACCCTCGAAGTCGTTTTCGCGCTCAACGGCGGGAAGTCGACGTGGGTCCGACTCGCCGAGAGCCTGGCGCAGGCCCAGCGGGGCACCGGTCCGCTCCTGCTCCCCGCCGACGACAACGCCGAGTTCTTCGCCGCCAACGTCGCCGTCGAGTGCGCCGACCGCGCGTTCCCCCGGAACATGGCGCTGCTCCAGGCGCGCTTGGCCCACGCCGCGCGCAGAGCACCGCTCGCCGGGCCCGCGCTCGCCTACGCTCCGCCGAACTACGACCACGCCCACGCGACCGCGTGCGTGCAGTGGCCCGCCGAGCAACGCAGCCGCTACGCCGGGCCGTTCCACGCGCGGGGCTCCGCGCCGATCCTCGTCGTCGGCACCACCGGCGACCCCGACACCCCGTACGTCGATTCCGCCGCTCTGGCGCGGACCTTGGCCAACGCGCGGTTGCTGACCTTCGAGGGCGAGGGCCACACCGGCTTCCACCACAGCCCGTGCGCGAAGTCAGCCATCACCGCCTACCTCACCGACCTCCGCCTCCCCGCCCCAGGAGCCACCTGCTCCGACGACGTCACCCCCTGACACGCGTCCCGCCTCATGCACCGAGCTGCCGCGGATGGTTCATGCGTTCAGCGGGTCCTCGACGCCGTGTTCGAGGGCAGGCCCCGACGTGGACGCGCACCCCGAAGCCGCTGCGAGCGGTACAACGGTTTTCCAGCCGGGGCGATACCGTCGTGCCCGTGGAAGCCCCGGACCAGCGGTTGGACCAAATCCTTGCCGTGATCTCCAACGATCGGCTCGACCAGATTCCTGAGCCACTGCTGGACAGGTTGACCCAACCACGCCCATCGGTGTTCGACCAGGTCGCGTTGTCAGTCGCCTTCTACCTCGACGATATCGACGGTCTCGACGAGGTGCGCACGCGTGTGGCCTGGAGGGCCGAGGTCAACCCAGGGGCCCTGCGCCGGGATGCGGTCGCCATCGACATGCTGCTGGCTGAGTCCCATTCGCCCGGCAAGCTGATGTTGCTGGTCGGCGACAGCTGCTGCGTTATCGACGATGAGACCTGGGTGTTGGGCGAGAAGGCGTGCGACCAGGTCGTGGCGGCCTGGCTTGCCGATCTCGCGTCCATGATCCGAGAAGTCCTCGAATCGAACGGCAGGTGACCACCGTCGGCCTCGCCGACCAACCGCGATCCCATCCGCCACGATCAACCCGCTGTCGGATGCGCGCGTTCGGCACGTGTCCGCGCAGCCGGAGACCCCCGCCGCGGGTCAGGCCGCGGTGCGCCGTCCAGTGACGGGGCCGTGGACGCCGCCGGAGCGGCGTCCCGGTCCGGCCGGGGCGGAAGTGCTCAGGTCACTTCTTTTTCTTCTCGCGGACCCGCACCGAGACGCGGATCGGGCTGCCGGTGAAGCCGAAGCTCTCGCGCAGCTTGCGCTCGATGAACCTGCGGTAGCCCGCCTCCAGGAAGCCGGAGGTGAACAGCACGAACGTCGGCGGCCGGGTCCCGGCCTGGGTTCCGAAGAGGATCTTCGGCTGCTTGCCGGAGCGCACCGGCGGCGGGGTGGCCGCGGTCAGGTCGGACAGCCAGGTGTTCAGCTGGCCGGTCGGCACCCGGTAGTCCCAGGAGTTCAGCGCGGTGCGCAGCGCGGGCGCCAGCTTGGCGACGGCGCGGCCGGTGCGGGCGGAGACGTTGATCCGCTCGGCCCACGGGATCCGGGCGAGGTCGCGGTCCATCTCCTTGGCCAGCTGGAGCCTGCGGTCCTCGTCGACCAGGTCCCACTTGTTGAACGCCACCACCAGCGCCCGGCCGGACTCGGCGACCATCCCGATCACCCGCTGGTCCTGCTCGGAGATCGGCTGGCTGGCGTCCAGCAGCACGATGCCCACCTCGGCGGACTCGATGGCCGCCTGGGTGCGCAGCGAGGCGTAGTACTCCGCGCCCTGCGCGTGGTTGACCCGGCGGCGCAGACCGGCGGTGTCGACGAAGCGCCACACCTGCCCGTCCAGCTCCACCAGCGAGTCGACCGGGTCCACCGTGGTGCCCGCGACGTCGTGGACGACCGAGCGCTCCTCGCCGACCAGCTTGTTGAGCAGGCTGGACTTGCCCACGTTGGGCTTGCCGACCAGCGCGACGCGGCGCGGGCCGCCCCCGGCGCCGAACGCCTCGCGCGGGGTCTCCGGCAGCACCTCCAGGATCTTGTCCAGCAGGTCGCCGGAGCTGCGGCCGTGCAGCGCGCTGACCGCGTACGGCTCACCGAGGCCGAGCGACCACAGCGAGGCCACCTCGGACATCAGCCGCTGGTCGTCGACCTTGTTCGCCACCAGCAGCACGGGCCGCTTCGAGCGCCGCAGCACCCGCGCGACGGCCTCGTCGGTGCTGGTCGCGCCCACCGTCGCGTCCACGACCACGAGGATCGCGTCGGCGGTCTTCATCGCGTACTCCGCCTGGAGCGCCACCGCGCCCTGCAGGCCCTTGGCGTCCGGCTCCCAGCCACCGGTGTCCACGACGGTGAAGCGGCGTCCGCTCCACAGCGCGTCGTAGGACACCCGGTCGCGGGTCACACCGGGCACGTCCTGCACCACCGCCTCGCGGCGGCCGAGGATGCGGTTCACCAAGGTGGACTTGCCGACGTTCGGCCTGCCGACGATGGCCAGCACCGGTTGCGGCGGCTCCGCGGCGGTGTCAGCTCCCGCCTCGGCCGCGGCGTCGATCGCCGCCCAGTCCGCCTCGTCGGTCCACGTGCCGTCCAACCCGGTCACGCCCGTTCCCCTTTCGCCTTCTTCGGTGCGCCCAGCTCGCCGGCCAGCAGCCGGTCCAGCTCGGTGACGAGCCCGGACAGCTCGGAGCGCACCCGTTCGGTCGCGGCGGCGAGCACCACCCGACCCTTGCCCATCGGCACCGCGAACGGCTCGCCGACCAGCACGTCCACCCTGGGGCGGAAGCGCCTGCGCGAGCCCGGCGGCCGCCGGATGCCCCGGCAGGCCACCGGCAGCACCAGTGCCTCACCGGAGCGGGCCAGCCAGGCGGCGCCGTGCTGCGCCTGGGCGACCTCTCCGGTACCCCTGGTGCCCTCCGGGAACACGGCGACCACCCCACCGGAGCGCAGCAGGCGCACAGCGGTGAGCAGCGGCGTGCGGTCCGGCGTGCCGCGGCGCACCGGCAGCTGACCGAGGCGACGCAGGAACCGGCCCAGCAGGCCGCGGTAGTTCTCGTGTTTGACCAGGAAGACCGAACGCCGCCGCACGACGCAGAACAGCACGGGGCCGTCCAGGAACGCGGTGTGGTTGGACACCAGGACCAGCGGGCCGGTCCGGGGGATCAGCTCCCCGCGGTGCACCCGCACCCTGAATACTACGTGCACCACCAGGGCACCGAGACGGCGGCACGCGTCGTGGAACCTCGGCCAGGCCCCGTCCGGCAGCCCGGTCCCCTCGGTGCTCTTCCCCGCAGTGCCCATCCCCGCAGCGCTCATCCGGTGCGCAGCCCGCGCGACCCGGCCAGCTCCAGCAGCCGGGCCAGCACCCCGTCGATGTCCAGTTCGGTGGTGTCGACGACGACCGCGTCCTCGGCCTGCCGCAGCGGCGAGACGGCACGGGTGGAGTCGTAGCGGTCCCTGCGCTGCACGTCGGCCAGGGTAGCGTCCACAGTGGACACTCGCCCGGACGCCGCGTCCTGCGCGGTGCGGCGCCGGGCGCGGGCCTCGGCGGACGCGGTCAGGTAGACCTTCAGCGACGCGTCCGGGGCGACCGTGGTGCCGATGTCGCGCCCCTCCACCACGATGCCCTGCCCGGCGGCGGCCGCGTCGGCGATGATCGCCTGCTGCTGGCCGACCAGCAGCTCGCGCACGCGCGCGACCGCCGAGACCGGGGACACGGCCGTGGTGACCTCGGGTCCCCGGATCTCGGCGGCGACGTCATCGCCGTCCAGGCGCACCGTGGGCGAGGTCGGCGAGGTGCCGATCTCCAGCCGAGCGCGCTCGGCGACCTCGGCCACCTTCTCCGCATCGGTCGGGTCGATGCCCGCCCGCAGCACGGCCAGCGTCACCGCGCGGTACATCGCTCCGGTGTCCAGGTAGCGGGCACCCAGGGCCGTGGCCAGCCGCCTGGAGACGGTGGACTTGCCCGTACCGGAGGGACCGTCCATCGCAACGACTCCCACAGGTATGCCCTCCTAGAACAGTCACGGTGAAGGTGTCGCCGTGATTCTGCCCTGCGGGTCCGACGTCAGCGCTTGCGGGCGAGTGTGACGCCGTCGCGCACCGGCAGCATCACGGAGTCCACCCGGTCGTCAGCCATGACGATCTCGTTCATCCGCCGCATCGCGATGTCACCCTCGTCGGTGGCGTTCGGGTCGAGCGCGCCGCCGCCGCGGAAGACGTTGTCCAGCACGATCAGCCCGCCCCGGCGCAGCCGCGGCACCAGCTCGGCGTAGTAGTCGGGGTAGCCGACCTTGTCCGCGTCGACGAAGGCCATGTCCAGCACGGGATCGGCCGGCAGCGAGCGCAGCGTCTCCAGCGCGGGCGCGATCCGCAGCTCGATCCGGTCGGCGAGCCCGGCGCGCTCCCAGTAGCCGCGCGCGATCGCGGTCCACTCCTCGCTGACGTCGCAGGCCAGCAGGTGCCCGTCCGCGGGCATGCCGCGCGCGATGCAGATCGAGGAGTAGCCGGTGAAGACGCCGACCTCGACAACGCGGCGCGCGCCGATCAGCCGGGTCAGCATGGTCAGGAACTCGCCCTCGTCGTGCGAGATCTGCATCCGCGCGGCGTCGGGCAGCTTGGTCCTGGTCTCCTCGGCCAGCTCGCGCAGCAGATCGTCGGCGGGGGTGCAGTTCTCCAGCAGGTAGTCGCTGACGGCAGGGGCAAGGATCTCCACGGACGTCCTCCAGGGCAGGGTAAGTGTCGACTATCCTAGATGCTTGATCACACAACATGCGAGGTACGGGTCCGTGGAGCGGAAACCGCTGGTGCTGAGTTCGCCGGAGCAGTTCAAGGCGCTCGGCCACCCCCTCCGGCACCGCATGGTGATCATGCTGCGGCAACGCCCGGCCACGCTGGCCCAGCTGGCGGCGGCGCTCGGCCCGACGAAGGGCACGATCGGCTACCACGTCGGCGTGCTCCAGGAGGCGGGTCTGGTGCGCGTGGCAGGCACGCGGCGGGTGCGCGGCGGGACGGAGCAGTACTACGAACCGGCCGGTGACGGGCTGGTGGTCGGCGCCGACGCCGAGCCGGGAGCGGGTGCCCGCGTGATGATCAGCACCGCCTTGTCCGAGCTGCTGCCGGGCGAGCCGTCGGCGACGCGGCTGCGGCACCTGCGGCTCACGCCGGAGCGCGCGGGCGAGCTGGCCAGGCGGCTCGGCGAGTGGGCCGAGGAGGGCACGCTGCCCGACGATCCGGATGGGCAGGCGTACACGCTGCTGCTGAGCCTGCACCGGGCCGACATCCCCGCGCTTCCGCCGGAAGATCGTTGAACGCGCAATTGTTAGGGTGGCCCATGTGCATGTCGAGGTGACGCCGCTTCCGGGGATCGGCACCCGCCAGGACTTCCAGACCCGTTCCGGACGCCGGATCGGCATCGTCAGCTACCGGGACGGCCGGTACGACCTGATCGTCTCCAAGACCGACGACCCCGACGCGTGCGTGGCGTCGATACCGCTGAGCCCGGAGGAGATCAGCACGCTGGCGAACCTGCTCGGCGCTCCGCAGCTGGTCAACCACCTGGAGCGGCAGCACGCCGAGGTCAGCGGGATCTCCACGGCCCAGCTGCCGATCGCCCCCGGTTCCCCGTTCGACGGGCGCACCCTGGGCGACACCGAGCTGCGCACCCGCACCGGCGTGTCCGTCGTCGCCGTGATGCGCGCGGCGACCGCCCACCCCTCGCCCACACCGGACTTCCGATTCGCCGGTGGTGACCTGCTCGTCGTGGTGGGTACCCCGGACGGGATCGGCAAGGCCGCCGAGCGACTCGACAGAGGCTGAGGGGCCGCGCATGCACAACGTCGCGCTGTCCCTCATCGAACTCGGCGCCGTCTTCTTCGGGCTGGGCCTGCTCGGCAGGCTGGCGTGGAAGATCGGGATCTCGCCCATTCCCCTGTACCTGGTCGGCGGCCTGGCCTTCGGGCACGGCGGCGTGCTGCCGCTGGACGGCATCGAGGGCTTCACCGAGCTCTCCGCGGAGCTGGGCGTCGTCCTGCTGCTGCTCTTACTGGGCCTGGAGTACTCGGCCGCCGAGCTGGTCACCGGCCTGCGCCGGTCGTGGTCGGCCGGGCTGATCGACCTGGTGCTCAACGCGCTGCCCGGCGCGGTCGTGGCGCTGATGCTGGGCTGGGGGCCGATCGGCGCGCTGGTGATGGCGGGCGTCACCTACATCTCGTCCTCCGGCATCGTCGCCAAGGTGCTCGGCGACCTGGGCCGGCTCGGTAACCGGGAGACCCCGGTCATCCTGTCGGTGCTGGTCTTCGAGGACCTCGCGATGGCCGTCTACCTGCCGATCCTGACCGCGCTGCTGGCCGGGGTGAGCTTCGTCGGCGGTCTGACCACCGTCGGCATCGCGCTCGTCACCGTCACCGTGGTGCTCGTGGTCGCGCTGCGGTTCGGCCGGTTCGTCTCGGCGCTGGTGGACTCCCCCGAGCCCGAGGTGTTCCTGCTCCGCGTCCTCGGCGCCGCGCTGCTCGTCGCGGGCGTCGCCTCGCAGCTGCAGGTCTCGGCCGCGGTCGGCGCGTTCCTGCTCGGCATCGCGATCTCCGGCTCCACCGCGGAGAACGCCACCAGGCTCCTCGAACCGCTGCGCGACCTGTTCGCCGCGGTGTTCTTCGTGGTGTTCGGCCTCAACACCGATCCGAAGGCGATCCCGCCGGTGCTCGGTGTGGCGATCGCGCTCGCCCTGGTCACCACCGCCACCAAGATGCTCACCGGGTGGTTCGCCGCGAAGCTGCAGGGCATCGCCCGCCTCGGCAGGCTGCGCGCGGGCGCGGCGCTGGTGGCGCGCGGGGAGTTCTCCATCGTCATCGCGGGCCTCGCCGTCGCCAGCGGCGCGGTGGACCAGGGGCTCGCCCCGCTCGCGACGGCCTACGTGCTCCTGATGGCGGTCTTCGGCCCGGTCGCCGCACGCGTGGTCGAGCCCATGGCCCGGTGGGCGTGGTCGCTGCGCCAGCGCCGCTTGGCCGGCGCCGAGTCCTGACGCCCGCGCTTGCGCACTGAATGAGTCATTGGGGTACTTGAACGCACCGAATGACTCATTCAGTGCGCAACCCTGCCCCGGCGTCCCGCATCGTGGGTCGTGGTGACCGCGATGGGGGAAGATGCGGGCATGCGTGCTGTCACTGCGTTGTTCGCCGCCGTGCTCGTCGTGGTGGCGGGGTGTGCTCCCGTCGAGGAGCAGGCACCCGCCGCCTCCGGCCCCGCCACCCCCGGGGTCGGCGAGTGCGCCAAGACCGCCATGAAGACCAGGACCCCGGGCAAGTTCACGTTCGGCACCGACCAGCCGGTGTACGAGCCGTGGTTCTCCGGCGACGACCCGGCCAACGGCAAGGGGTTCGAGTCCGCGGTCGCCTACGCCGTCGCGGGCAAGCTCGGCTACGCCAAGGCCGAGGTGGACTGGGTGCGGGTGCCGTTCAACGCGGCCATCCAGCCGGGGCCGAAGTCCTTCGACGCCAACCTCAACGAGTTCTCGATCACCGAGGACCGGCGCAAGGCGGTCGACTTCTCCAGCCCGTACTACGACGTGACCCAGGCCGTCGTCGCCTTCAAGAGCTCCCCGGCCGCGAAGGCCACCACGGTCGCCGCGCTCAAGGAGTTCAAGCTCGGCGCGCAGGTCGGCACCACCAGCTACGACGCGGCGGCCAAGCAGGTGCAGCCGACGCAGCAGGTGGCGGTCTACAACACCAACGACGACGCCAAGCAGGCGCTGCGCAACAACCAGGTGCAGGCGATCGTGGTCGACCTGGCGACCGCGTTCTACATCACCTCGGCCGAGCTGCCGGACGCGGTGATCGTCGGCCAGCTCCCGGCCGGCGGCGGCAAGGTCGAGCAGTTCGGCATCGTGCTGGACAAGGGCAGCTCGCTGACGCGCTGCGTGTCGGCGGCCGTCGACGCGCTGCGCGCGGACGGCACCCTGGCCAAGACCGAGCAGCAGTGGCTGGCCGAAGCGGGCAAGGCGCCCAAGCTCACGTGAGCGCGCCCAGCCAACTCCAACTGGAGCGCTTGGCGTACAAGCGTTCCCGCGCGCGAAGGTCCACAGTGGTCGCACTGGCGTCCACTGTGGTCTTCGCGGTCGCCGCGTGGTTGACGATCACCAACGCGCCCGGCTGGCCACGCGTGCAGGCGTCCTTCTTCGACTGGGAGACGGCGAAGAAGTCGTTGCCCGCGTTGCTGGACGGCTTGTGGCTCAACGTCCGCGTGCTCGTCGTGTGCGGGATCCTGATCCTCGTCATCGGTCTGGCGGTCGCCGCCGTGCGCACGCTGCGCGGGCCGGTGTGGTTCCCGCTGCGGGCGCTGGCCACCGCCTACGTCGACCTGTTCCGCGGGCTTCCGCTGATCATCTGCCTGTACCTGATCGGGTTCGGTCTTCCGGGACTGCGGCTGAACGGCATCCCCAACGATCCGGTCGTGCTCGGCTCGATCGCGCTGGTGCTCGTCTACTCCGCCTACGTCGCCGAGGTCTTCCGGGCGGGCATCGAGTCGGTCCACCCCTCGCAGCTGGCTTCGGCGCGCTCGCTCGGGCTGACCCACGCGCAGACGATGCGGATCGTCGTGCTGCCGCAGGCGGTCCGGCGCGTGCTGCCGCCGCTGCTCAACGACTTCGTCGCGTTCCAGAAGGACTGCGGGCTGATCTCCGTGCTGGGCGCGGTGGACGCGGTGCGGGCGGCGCAGATCGAGTCGGCCAGTTCCTACAACTTCACCCCGTACGTGGTGGCGGGGCTGCTGTTCGTGGTGCTCGCGGTGCCCTCCAGCCGGTTGGCGGACTGGGTGTCCCGGCGCGCGGCGCGGCGGCAGAACGCGGGAGGCCCCGGTGCTTGAGGTCCGCAACCTGGTGAAGCGCTACGGCACGCACCTCGTGCTCGACGGCGTCGACCTCGACGTCGCCGAGCACGAGGTCGTCGTGCTCATCGGTTCTTCCGGTTCCGGCAAGTCCACGCTGCTCAAGTGCGTGAACCTGCTGGAGGAGATCGACGACGGCCGGATCGTGCTGGACGGGGTGGACATCTCCGACCCGCGCACGAACCCCGACCACGCGCGGCGCGGCATGGGCATCGTCTTCCAGGCGTTCAACCTGTTCCCGCACCTGAACGTGCTCGACAACGTGATGCTCGCGCCGAAGGTCGTGCACAAGGTGCCCGAGGAGCAGGCCCGCGACCGCGCGATGGAGCTGCTGGCGAAGGTCGGCCTCGCGGAGAAGGCGACGGCCTATCCGGACCGGCTCTCCGGTGGCCAGCAGCAGCGGGTGGCGATCGCGCGTGCGCTGGCCTACGACCCGAAGCTGTTGCTGCTGGACGAGATCACCAGCGCACTGGACCCGGAACTGGTCGGCGAGGTGCTGACGCTCGTGCGCGAGCTGGCCGCGAGCGGGACCACCCTGCTGATGGCCACGCACGAGATGGGCTTCGCCAAGCAGGTCGCCGACCGGGTGTGCTTCCTCGACGGCGGCGCGCTGATCGAGTCCGGTCCGCCGTCCCAGATCCTGGAAAGCCCGGAACACCCTCGCACGCAACAGTTTCTTTCGCGGATCATCCAGGCTGGACGGTTGTAGCGAACGCAACAAGTGCCGAATCGGGCTCGGGGGTGCAGGATCGCAGCGTGGCTTTCCTATCGTGAGGCATTCGTACAGCGAGGAGGCTCCGTTGACTCCAATTCAGCCGCCGGGCCCCGACATCCTCCGCTGGCCGGGGCTGGCCGCTCCCCCGCCCAACCCGCTGCGGGCGGGCATCGCCGAGCGGCTGTTCCGGCACGCGGTGCGGACGCTGCCGATCCAGGTGCGGCTGCCGGGCGGGCAGCTGCTCGGCGCGGGTGGCCCGGACTCGCCGGTGATGCGGATCCTGCGGCCCGCGACCTTCTTCCACCGCCTCGGCCTGGACTCCAAGATCGGTTTCGGGGAGTCCTACATGGCCGGGGACTGGACCAGCAGCAGGCTCGCCGACGTGCTCACCCCGTTCGCGCGGCGGATGGCGACGCTCGTTCCCAAGCCCCTGCAAGCCTTCCGCCGTGCGGTGGACCGGCCGCAGCCGTCCGCGGAGCGCAACACCGTCGACGGCGCGCGGGAGAACATCCACCGGCACTACGACCTGTCCAACGACCTGTTCGCCACGTTCCTCGACGAGACGATGACGTACTCGTCGGCGTGGTTCACCCCGGCCTCCTCCGACCTCGCCGAGGCGCAACGCCGCAAGATCGACGGCATCCTGGACTACGCGGGGGTGCGCAGGGGCACGCGCATGCTGGAGATCGGCACCGGCTGGGGCGAGCTGGCGATCCGGGCGGCCCAGCGCGGCGCCGAGGTGACCTCGCTGACCATCTCGGCTGAGCAGAAGTCGTTGGCGGAGCAGCGGATCAGCGCGGCGGGCGTCAACGACAAGATCCGGGTGCAGCTGCGCGACTACCGGCACGCTGAGGGCCGCTACGACGCGATCGTCTCCGTCGAGATGATCGAGGCGGTCGGCCGCGAGTACTGGCCGACGTACTTCGGCGCGCTGGACCGGCTGCTGGTGCCGGGCGGGCGGATCGGCCTGCAGGCCATCACGATGCCGCACGATCGCATGCTCGCGACGCGGCGGACGTACACGTGGATCCACAAGTACGTCTTCCCCGGCGGGCTGCTGCCCTCGCTGCGCGCGATCGAGGACAACCTCGCGCGGACCGGTTTGCGGCTGGTGGAACAGCGGTCGCTCGGCCCGCACTACGCGCAGACCTTGCGCGAGTGGCGGGACCGGTTCACCGCGCGCTGGAAGCAGGTCGCCGATCTCGGCTTCGACTCCACGTTCCGGCGGATGTGGGAGTTCTACCTCGCCTACTGCGAGGCCGGGTTCCGCGCCCGCTACATCGACGTGTGGCAGCTGGGGATCACCAAGGCCGCGTAGGCGGAAAGCCCGGCCGTCACGGGGAACGGCCGGGCGCGCCGGGGGTCAGATCTTGACGAGCATCTTGCCGGTGTTGGCGCCCCGCATCAGGTCGATGAAGGCGGTCGGCGCGTTCTCCAGGCCCTCGACGACGGTCTCCCGCGCGACGAGCTTGCCCTCGGCCAGCCAGCCGCCGACCTCCGCGAAGAACTGCTCCTTGAGGTCGCCGTACTCGGCGACGATGAAGCCGCGCAGGTTCATGCCCTTGGTGATCGCGTTGAACAGGTTGCGCGGGGCGACGACCTCGTTCTTCTCGTTGTACTGGGAGATCGCGCCGCACAGCGCGAACCGCGCGCCCTGGTTGGCGACGCTGAGCGCGGCCTCCAGGTGCTCGCCGGCCACGTTGTCGAAGTAGACGTCGATGCCCTCCGGCGCGGCCTTCTCCAGCTGCTCCAGCACGGGGCCGTCCTTGTAGTTGAACGCCTCGTCGAAGCCCAGGTCGTCCTTCAGGTGCGCCACCTTCTCCGCGCTGCCCGCCGAGCCGATCACCTTCGCGGCGCCGCGCAGCTTGGCGATCTGGCCGACCAGCGAGCCGACCGCGCCCGCTGCCCCGGAGACGAACACCACGTCGCCCTCGCGGAAGTCCGCCGCCTTGAGCAGGCCCGCGTAGGCGGTCAGGCCCGGCATGCCCAGCACGCCGAGGAAAACACCGTACGCGCCCCCAGCCAGTCCTGGGTCGACCTTGACCGCGTTCCCGGCGTCGACGACCGCGAACTCCCGCCAGCCGAGGCCGTGCAGCACGACGTCGCCCACCGCCAGATCGGGTGACTCCGACGCGATGACCTCGCCGACCGCGCCGCCTTCGAGCGCCGTGCCGACCTCGAACGGCGGGATGTAGGACTTCGTGTCGTTCATCCGGCCGCGCATGTAGGGGTCCACGCTCATCACCAGGTTGCGCACCAGCACCTGACCTGCGCCGACGGCGGGCACCGCGGCCCTGGTGATGGTGAAGTTCTCCGAGGTGGGCCAGCCCTCGGGGCGGGAGGCCAGCCGGATCTCGACACCGTCTGCCGGAAGGGTCATCACGCGCTCCTCAAAAATATGTCATCGACTGACAAAAAACATACCATGACAGCTTCGGGTCCGCGAGGTGGCACAATCGTGGGGTGACCACCGAGCCGGGACTGCGCGAGCGGAAGAAGCGGCGCACCCGCGCGGCACTGACCGACGCCGCCCTGGAGCTGTTCTCCGCCAAGGGTTACGACGCCACCAGGGTGGAGGAGATCTCCGCCGCGGTGGAGATCTCGCCGCGCACGTTCTTCCGCTACTTCGACGGCAAGGAGGAGGTGGCCCTCGGCCAGCTCTCCGCGATGGACGAGGACGCGATCACCGCGCTCGCCACCCGTCCGGCCGGCGAGGCGCCGCTGGCCGCGCTGCGCGCCGCGCACACCGCGATGCTCGACCGGCTCTACGCCGAGGAGGGCGGGCCGCAGCGGTTCAGCGCCACCCACCGGCTGATCGACAGCAGCCCCACCCTGCTGGCCGCCTCGCTGCGCCGCGCCGCCGCGACCGAGGACCGGCTCGCGCTGATCATCGCGGAGCGGCAGGACACCGACGCGAGCACGGACATGCGCTGCCACCTGCTGGTCCGCCTCGTCTTCACCAGCGCGCGGCTCGGCGTGGAGACCGCGTGCAGGCGGGGCGCGAACTGCGATCCCGACCAGCTGCGCGCCACCGTCGACACCGCGATCCGCCTGGCCACCGCGGGCCTGCCCGCCGAGTGGTCCGACTGGGTGTGAGCACCCCCGGCGGTGTCAGGCGGACAGCGACGGGATGGGCGTGGTGGGGAGATCGGGTGCGGTGGTGGCGGGAAGGGTGAGCCGGAACGCGGCACCCCGGTGACCCGTCGGAGGCTCGACGCAGGCGAGGTCCCCGCCGTGGGCGCGCGCGATGCCCTTGGCGATGGACAGGCCGAGACCGGCCCCCGCCTTGCCCGAGGTGCGCGCGGTGTCCAGCCGGACGAGGCGGTTGAAGATCCGCTCGCGCTCCGCGGGCGGCACCCCGGGACCGTCGTCGAGCACCATCAGCTCCACGTGCTGCGGGAAGCGGGTGACCCGGACCCGCACGTTGCCCTCGGCCGAGGCGTGCCTGCGGGCGTTGTCCAGCAGGTTGCCCACCACCTGCCCCAGGCGCAGCGGGTCCGCGGCGACCACCGGGTCCTCGCCCTCGACCGCCACGTGCAGCGACGGGGCGAGCAGGCTCAGCCGCTCCACTTCGGACTCGACCAGCCCGAGCAGGTGCACCGCCTCGAACCGCAGCTCCAGGCCCGCGTCGATCTGCGCGAGCGAGAGCAGGTCCTCCACCAGTCGGGTCGCCCGGCGGGCCTCGCGCACCATCATCACCTGCATGCGCTCGACGTCCTCCTGCCCGGCGCCGGGACCGAGGCGCACCAGCGTCTCCGCCGCCGCCTGTACCCCGGCCAGCGGCGTGCGCAGCTCGTGGGCGGCGTCGGCGACGAAACGGCGGGTCTGCTGCTCCGAGGCGCGCGCGTGCGCCTCCGCCCCCTCCAGCGCGTCGAGCATCTGGTCGAAGGCCACGGCGGTCCGGCCCAGTTCGGTGTTCGTGCGGACCGGGGCGAGACGCCTGCCGCGGTCGCCGAGCGCGATCGAGCGGGACAGCCCCGCCATCACCTCCAGCGGCCGCAGCGCCAGCCGGATCGTCACGACCAGCACGATCGCGGTCAGCCCGAGGGTGCCGAGGCCCACCAGCAGCAGCACGTTGCGCAGGCGGTTCTGCGCGGGCTCCGGGGAGTCGGTCAGCAGGATGACGCTGAAGCCGTTGCCGACGGGCTTCTCCAGCTGGACGGTGCCGCCGAGCTCGCTGATCGAGTCGACCTCGCCGTTGTAGTTGAACAGCTTGCGGTCCGGCCTGCGCACGACCACCGTCACGCCGCCGAAGCTGTACTTCGCGGAGAAGTCGGTCGGGTGCACGATGCGACCCTTGGCGGCGCGCTCGACCTGCGCCAGCTTGGCCTCCACCTTGCGGTCGAGCTCGCGCTCGGACTGCAGCTGGAACGCGGTCTGCACGGTGAAGGCCATCGCCAGCAACGCGACGCCGATGACCAGGATCACCATCATGGTGACCCGTCTGCGCAGCGAGAACGTGCGCAGCCCGACGTTGCGCGTGCTCACGACTCGTCTGCCCGCAGCACGTACCCGAGGCCGCGCACGGTGTGCAGCAGGCGCGGGCCGTACACCTCCAGCTTCCGCCGCAGCGCGCTCACGTGGACCTCCACCAGGTTCGGGTCGTAGTCGTCGTAGCCCCAGACACCGGTGAGGATCTGGGTCTTGCTGACCACCCGCCCGCGCTGCGCGGCCAGGTAGCCCAGCAGCCGCAGCTCGGTCGCCGTCACCTCGATCTGCTCGCCGCCGCGCAGCACCACGCCCGAGTCGGCGTCGATCACCAGGTCGGCGACCTGCACGACGGACGGCACCCGGCGCAACCTGCGCAGCACCGCGCCGATCCGGGCGACCAGCTCCTCCAGCTCGAAGGGCTTGACCACGTAGTCGTCCGCGCCGCTGTGCAGCCCGCGCAGCCGGTCGCTCACCGCGTCCCGCGCGGTCAGCAGCACCACGCCCGCCTCGCTGCGCCGCCGCACGACCTCCAGCAGCGTGAAGCCGTCGCGGCCCGGCAGCATCACGTCGAGCACCACGAGGTCGGGGCGGAACTGCTGCAGTTCCTCCTCCAGCGCGGACCCGTCGGGGTGCCCGGCCACCGCGTAGCCGGCGTCGGCGAGCGCGGCGAGGACCGCGATCCGGATCGTCTCCGCGTCCTCGACGACGAGGACCCTGGCTGGCTCGCTCACCGGGCCATTCTCCCGGCTCAGGCTGAAGAGTCGCTGAAAGACCGCCGCGACACGCCTCACCGCGCCGCCGCGTGCGCGACGCTGCTCGGCATGGACAACCAAGCACAAAGCAGGAAGCGCCGCGCCGTGCTGGGCGCGGGCATTGTGCTCACGCTCAGCCTGGGCACCGTCGGCGGCATCGCGCTCGCACAGGGCTCCGACCCCGTCGCCGTGCACGCGGAAGCCAAGCCCGGCAAGCACGAGAAGGCCAAGCGGCCGGTCGCCATCGGCACCGTCGCCGCTGTCGGCCAGGGCACCCTCAAGATCACCAAGGACGGGGGCGGCGAACTGTCGCTGACCACCGACAACGCCACGAAGGTCCGCGGCATGCGCACGCTCGGCGACTTCAAGGCCGGGCAGCGGGTCACCGTGACCCACAAGGACGGCAAGGCGCTGGCCGTGGTGCTGACCCGCGCGCACGCGAAGGGCACCGTCACGGCGCTCAACGGGCAGCGGGCCACGCTCGTGACCGCGGGCGGCCTGGCGCAGACGCTCGACCTGACCGCGGTGACCGAGAAGCCCAAGGTCGGTGACGTGGTGGCGGCCACCGGCACGGCGGTCGAGTCCGGCGCCGTCCTCAAGGTCGAACGGCTCCGCCAGCTCCCGAAATGAGAGCGTTTCCAAGCAGGTAGAAGCGCTAAGCTACTTTCGTTCAGTACGGACGGAAGGCGGCGAGGCGTGCGGCGTTCGGCAGCACCACCCACCCTGGAGGACGTCGCGCTCCGGGCCGGGGTGTCCAGGGCGACGGTCTCCCGCGTGATCAACAACCAGCCGCGGGTCAGCCCGGAGACCGCCGCGGTGGTGCTCGCCGCCGCGGCCGAGCTGGGCTACACGCCGAACGCCGCCGCCCGCTCCCTGGTCACCCGGCGCACCGGCGCGATCGCGGTGGTGCTCTCCGAACCCGAGAGCATGATCTTCGACGACCCGTTCTTCGCCGCCGTGGTGCGCACCGCCTGCCACGAGCTGGCCCGCCACCAGCAGCAGATGGCGCTGCTGCTGGCGCACCGCCCCGAGCAGGCCGAGCGGGTGGAGCGGTTCCTGCGCGCCGGGCACGTCGACGGCGCGCTGATGTTCAGCCCGCACCGCGACGACCCGCTGCCCGGCCAGGTCCGGCGGCTGCCCATGCCCGTGGTCTTCGGCGGGCGCCCGTGGCTGCCGGAGGACGGGCTGCACATCGTCGACGCCGACAACCTGGGCGGTGCCGAGCTGGCCACGCGGCACCTCGTCGAGCGCGGCCGCGGCAACACCGTCACGATCACCGGGCCGCTGGACCACCGGGCCGCCGTGGACCGCCTCGAAGGATGGCGGCGGGTCACCGGAGCCGACGAGGCCGCGGTCCGCTCGCGCAGCGCCGAGGGCGACTTCACCAGGGCCGGTGGGGAGCGCGCCATGACCGAGCTGCTCGCCCGCGTGCCCGACCTCGACGGCGTGTTCGCGGCGAGCGACCACATGGCCGTCGGCGCCCTGTCCGCACTCCGGCGGGCCGGCCGGGCGGTGCCCCGCGACGTGTCCGTGGTCAGCTTCGACGACCACCCCTCGATCGCCGCGGCCGCCCATCCCGCACTGACCGCGGTGCGTCAGGACCCGATCGGGATGGTCGCGGAGATGGTCGCCGACCTGCACGCCCTGCTGGACGGCGAGGACCTCGCCCCGCACTGCCGCTTCCTCCCCGCCACCCTCACCGAACGCGCCTCGGCGTAGGACGGGCGCGGTTCACCGCATCGGGGGCTTCGCGGGTGTGGGTCGTGCGCGTCCGCCGGGCGGAGCGACTCGGCTGGGCAGAATGCCGCCGTGTCTCTCCCCCGACCCCGACCCGATCGGCGCGCGCTGTTGCTCGGCGCGGGTGCAAGCGCGCTGGGAGCGCTGGTCGCCTGCTCCGCCCCGCCGCGTCCCCCAGCTCCCGTCGCCGCGACCGAGCCGCTGGACGCGGTCCGCGCGAACGGCCCCCGCCAGGCGGGCATCGCCGATCCGCCCATCGCCCAACGCCACTGTGATCTGTCCATTTGGGACACACGGGACGCGAAGGACCACCCTGCCGACCTGCTCAGGCGGTGGAGCGCGCTGATCCCGGCACTGGCGAGCGGCCAGGCACCGGCGCTCGGCGGGCTGGCTCCGAGCGCGCTCACCGTCACGGTCGGCATCGGTCCCCGCCTGGTCGCGGCGGTCGACCCGAAGCTGCCGGGGGCGCAGGACCTGCCGGCCTTCGCCGACGAGCAGATCGGCGAACGGCACCGCGGCGGCGACCTGATGCTCCAGGTCTGCGCGAGCGATCCGCTCGTGGTGTCGCTCGCGGTCGGCGAGCTGAGCAGGGTCGCGGCGCTGCGCCCGCGCTGGCGGCAGACGGCCTTCCGAGGCCCCTCGCGCGCGGACGGGGCGGCGCGCAACATGCTCGGCTTCGTGGACGGGATCGTGGTCCCGCGCGGCGACCGCGAACTGGACCGCGAGGTCTGGCTTGACGGACCGGAAAGAGTTCGCGGAGGCACGATCGCGGTGGTCCGGCGAATGCGACTGGACGCCAACGCCTTCCTCGCCCTGCCGATCGCCGAACAGGAACGGATCTTCGGCCGCCGCCGCGACTCGGCGGAACCGCTCTCCGGCGGCGGGCCGGACGCGGAGGTGGACCTGGGCGCGAAGACCGCGGACGGCCAGTACCAGGTGCCCGCCGACTCGCACGTGCGCCGGGCCCACCCGCTCACCAGCGGATCGGGCGTCATGCTGCGCCGGTCCTACAGCTTCGACGACGGCCCGGACGACCGCGGCCTGCTGTTCATCTCGTTCCAGCGCGAGCTGCGCACCTTCGTGGCGACGCAGCACCGCCTGGACGAGGGCGACCGGTTGATGCGCTTCGCCACCACCACGGCCTCCGGCACCTTCCTGGTGCTGCCCGGCCTCCCGCTCGACCGCTTCTTCGCATGAAAGAACCGGGGGCGCGATCCGCGCCCCCGGTCCTCATCAGAACTGCTTAGCTCTCCCGCCTGCACCTCCTCGTGAAGAGCAGCAGCAGACCGCCACCGGCCAGCGACAGCAGGCCGAGGACCAGCAGCCACCCCGTGTCCACACCGGTGTCCGCGAGCTTGCCGGTCTTCACCGGCGTGCTCCCCGAACCCGAACCGGAGCCGGCAGGCGGGGTCAGACCCGCGTCCACCGTCAGCACCTCGCGGTCGGTCGGGCCGACCGCCACCGGCTTGGAGCAGCCCGTGGTCTGGTCCGCGTCGGAGTCGGTCGCCGGGTCGCCGACCCAGGGCTTGGTGAACTTGTGCCCGGTCAGCGCCTCGGGCAGCGAGCCCACCGCGAAGCACACCGTGTAGCTGCCGTCGCGCACCCCGTCGAAGAGGTACTTGCCATCGGCGTCGGTGGTGACCTTCGCGATCTCCTTGCCCTCGGTGTCCTTCAGCACCACGGTCACATCGGCGGCACCGGGCTCGCCCGTGTCCTGCACGCCGTTGCGGTTGCGGTCCACCCACACGGTGTCACCGATCCGGTTGCCCGGCTCGACGATTCCGATGTCGATGTTCAGGTTCTCCCGCTTGCCCGGCCCCACGGTGACCGGAGCGCACCCGGTCGCGGGGTCGGCGTCGGAGTCCTTCGCGTCGTCACCGGCCGAGGCCTTGGTGAGCATGTAGCCGGAGTACTTGGTGGGCAACGACTTCAGGTCGACGCACACCTCGTAGCTGCCGTCCGGCACGTCGGTGAAGACGTACTTGCCGTCCGGCCCGGTCTTCACCGTGACCTCCTTGCCGCTCGGGTCGCGCAGCACCACCGGCACGTCCGGGACACCGGGCTCGCCCGGGTCCTGCACGCCGTTGCGGTTGGTGTCGACCCACACGAAGTCGCCGATCTTGTTCGGCGGAGCGACCACCCCGGCGTCCACCGTCAGGTTCTCCCGCTTGCCCGGGCCCACGGTGACCGGCGCGCCGCACCGGGTCGCGGGATCGGCGTCGGAGTCCTTCGCGGTGTCCCCGGCCTTGGCCTTGGTCAGGACCATGTCCCCGGCGGTTCCGAAGCAGACCTGGTACGAGCCGTCCGGCACGCCCTCGACGAGGTACTTGCCGTCGGGTCCCGTCGTGGTCTTGGCGACCTCGGTGCCCTTGTCGTCCTTCACCGTCACGGTCACACCGGGAACACCGGGCTCGCCCGGGTCCTGGAGGCCGTTCTTGTTGGCGTCGTTCCAGACGAAGTCACCGATGCGGTTCACCGGAGGCGCGAGACCGGCGTCGACGGTCAGGTCCTCCCGCTTGTCGCCGCCGAGCTTGACCGGCTTGGAGCACCCGGTCGCCGGGTCGGCGTCGGAGTCCGTACCGGCGTCGCCCGCGGTCGGCTTGGTGAACTGCAGATCACCGGTTGCGGTGAAGCAGACGGCGAAGGTGCCGTCCGGCAGCTTGTCGAACAGGTACTTGCCGTCCGGGCCCGTCGTGGTCTTGCCGACCTCGGCGCCCTTGTCGTCCTTCACGACCACGGTGACGTTCGGGACACCGGGCTCGCCCGGATCCTGGACACCGTTGCGGTTGGTGTCGTTCCACACCAGGTCACCCAGCTTGTTGGGCGGAGTGACCAGACCCGCGTCCAGCGTCAGGTCCTGGCGCTTGCCCGGGCCCACGGTGACCGGCGTCGTGCAGCCCGTCGCCGGGTCGGCGTCGGAGTCGGACCCCGAGTCGCCCGCCTTGGACTTGGTGAACTTCAAGTCCGCGGTAGCGGTGAAGCAGACCTTGTAGGTGCCGTCGGCCATGCCCTCGAAGAGGTACTTGCCGTTCTTGTCGGTCGTGGTCTTCGCGACCTCGGTGCCGTCCTCCTTCTGCAGCGACACGGAGACACCGGGCACGCCGGGCTCGTCGTCGGTCTGGAGGCCGTCCTTGTTCGAGTCGATCCACACCAGGTCGCCGATGCGGTTCACCGGAGGCGCGAAGCCCGCGTCGACCGTCAGGTCCTCCCGCTTGCCGGGGCCGAGGGTGACCGGCTCTGTGCATCCGGTCGCCGGGTCGGCGTCGGAGTCCTTGCCCGCGTCGCCCGCGTTGGCCTTCGTCAGCTGGAGATCGCCCGTCGCGGTGAAGCAGACCGTGAACGTGCCGTCCGGCAGCTTGTCGAACAGGTACTTGCCGTCCGGACCCGTCGTGGTCTTGCCGGCCTCGGTGCCCTTGTCGTCCTTCACCGTGACGGTCACACCGGGCACACCCGGCTCGCCCGGATCCTGGACACCGTTGCGGTTGGTGTCGTTCCACACCAGGTCACCAAGCTTGTTGGGCGGGCTCACGATGCCCGCGTCAACAGTCAGGTTCTCCCGCGCACCGGGGCCGACCGTGATCGGCGTGGTGCACCCGGTCGCCGGGTCCGCGTCGGAGTCGCTGCCGTCGTCACCCGCGTTGGGCGTCGTCGGCGTGGAGCCCGCGTAGTCGGCCGGGAGCGCCTTCAGGTCGAAGCAGACCTTGTACGAGCCGTCCGGCACGCCCTCGACGAGGTACTTGCCGTCCGGACCCGTCGTGGCCTTGCCGACCTCGGTGCCGTCCGGCTTCTGGACCGACACGGTGACGCCGGGGACACCCGGCTCGCCGTCGTCCTGGAGGCCGTTCTTGTTGGTGTCGCTCCACACCAGGTCACCGATGCGGTTCACCGGCGGGACCAGGCCCGCGTCGAGGGTCAGGTTCTCCCGCTTGCCCGGGCCGAGCGTGACCGGCGTCGAGCACCCGGTCGCCGGGTCGGCGTCGGAGTTCATCCCGGCGTCGCCCGCGTTCGGCTTGGTGAACTGGAGATCGCCGACCGCGGCGAAGCACACGGTGAACGTGCCGTCCGGCAGATTGTTCACTGTGTACTTGCCGTCCGGACCCGTCGTGGTCTTGCCGACCTCGGTGCCCTTGTCGTCCTTGACGGTCACCGGAACGTTCGGCACCCCGGGCTCACCCGGGTCCTGCAGACCGTTCTTGTTGGTGTCGTTCCAGACGAAGTCACCGAGCTTGTTCGGCGGGCTCACGATGCCCGCGTCCACGGTCAGGTTCTCCCGTGCACCCGGACCGACCGTCACCGGCGTCGTGCACCCCGTCGCCGGGTCGGCGTCGGAGTCCTTCGCGTCGTCACCCGCGTTCGCCTTGGTGGCCAGGTAACCCGCGTAGTCACCGGGGAGCGACTTCAGCGCGAAGCAGACCTTGTACGAACCGTCCGGCACACCCTCGACGAGGTACTTGCCGTCCGGACCCGTCGTGGCCTTGCCGACCTCGGTCCCGTCGTCCTTCTGCACGGACACCGGCACCCCGGGCACGCCCGGCTCACCGTCGTCCTGCAACCCGTTCTTGTTGCGGTCCAACCACACCAGGTCACCGATCCGGTTCACCGGAGGCGCGAAGCCCGCGTCGACCGTCAGGTCTTCGCGCTTGCCAGCGCCCAGCGGCACGGCCGGAGAGCATCCGGTTGCCGGGTCGATGTTGGAGTCCTTCGCCGCGTCACCCGCGTTCGGCTTGGTGACCTGGAGATCACCGGGAGCCGCGAAGCACACCGTGAAGGTGCCGTCCGGCAGCTTGTCGAACAGGTACTTGCCGTCCGGACCGGTCGTGGTCTTGCCGACCTCGGTGCCCTTGTCGTCCCTCACCGTCACGGTCACACCGGGGATGCCGGGCTCGCCCGGGTCCTGGAGGCCGTTCTTGTTGGTGTCGTTCCAGACGAAGTCACCGAGCTTGTTCGGCGGGCTCACGATGCCCGCGTCCACGGTCAGGTTCGACCGCGCGCCAGGTCCGACCGTCACCGGCGCGGAGCACCCGGTCGCCGCGTCGGCGTCGGAGTCCTTCGCGTCGTCACCGGCGTTCGCGGTGGTCGGCGTGTACCCGGCGTAGTCGGCCGGCAACGCGTTCAGCGCGAAGCAGACCTTGTACGAACCGTCCGGCATGCCCTCGAAGAGGTACGTGCCGTTCGCATCCGTGGTGGTCTTGGAGACCTCCGCACCGTCCGCCTTCTGCAGCGTCACCGAGACACCCGGGACGCCCTTCTCACCCTCGTCCTGCAGACCGTTCTTGTTGGTGTCACTCCACACCAGATCACCGATGCGGTTCACCGGCGGGGACAGACCCGCGTCAACGGTCAGGTCCTCGGGCTTGTCGGCGTTGAGCGTCACCGGCGTCGAGCAACCTGTGCCCGGGTCGGCGTTGGAGTCCTTCGCCGCGTCGCCCGCGGAGGGCTTGGTGAACTGCAGATCACCAGGAGCCGTGAAGCAGACGGTGAAGGTGCCGTCCGGCAGCTTGTCGAACAGGTACTTGCCGTCCGGACCCGTGGTCGTCTTGCCGACCTCGGTGCCCTTGTCGTCCTTCACCGTCACCGGAACGTTCGGCACGCCGGGCTCGCCCGGGTCCTGCAGACCGTTCTTGTTGGTGTCGTTCCAGACGAAGTCACCGAGCTTGTTCGGCGGGCGCAGACCCGCGTCCAGCGTCAGGTCCTCGCGCCTGTCCGGCCCCAAGGTCGTCGGGGCGGAACACTTCGTCGCGGGATCGGCGTCGGAGTCCTTGCCGTCGTCGCCGGCGTTGGCCTTCGTCAGCTGGTACCCCGCGTACTGACCGGCGAGCGCGCTGAGGTCGAAGCAGACCTTCACCGGGCCGTCGGGCAGCGGCGTGATGCGGTACTTGCCGTCCGGCCCGGTCGTGGCCGGAGACCCGAGCGGCGTGCCGTCCGGGCGCTGCGCGGTGACCTTCACCCCGGGCACGCCCGGCTCACCGTCGTCCTGGACGCCGTTGCGGTTGTTGTCGGCCCACACCAGGTCACCGACGGAGTTCGGCGGGCTGCCCACCACACCCGCGTCGACGGTGTTGACGACCGAACCGGCCTTGCCCAGCTCGACCTTGGCGGTGCCGGTCGGGTCGACGTCGGAGTCGACACTGCGGCTGGGCCCGGCCTCCTTCGCGGTCCACGCCAACGAGGAGACGGGTGGTTTGCCCGGCAGGCTGCCGGTGTTCACGCCGGAGTAGTCGAACTTCAGCGTGTAGCAGGTGCTGGGCTTCACCCCGTCCGCGGCGTTGAAGTAGTACTCGCCCTTGGCGTTCGTGGTCTTCGTGGCCAGCGCGGCCCCACCGGCGCACGGCAGCAGCTGCACCTTCACACCGGGGAGCGCGGGCTCGCCGCCCTCCTGCACACCGTCGCTGTCGGTGTCGAACCAGACCCGGTTGCCGATCTGCACCGGGGCCAGGTCGCACAGCGCTTCGAGGTCCGCGAGGCCGTTGGACTTGGAGAAGCCCTCGCTGCCGTAGTCGCCGATCTCGTAACCGTTGGTGCGGTCCGGGTTGGCCATGTTGCCGTTGGTCCGGTCGAACCAGCCGACACCACCGGAGTTGATGTCGATCGGGTCCATCACGGTCGAGGGCATCCGCTGCTGCTGGAGCAACAGCGCGAGACCGCCCTGCGCCGTCTCGTTGTGCGAGTTGCGGTCACCCCGCTTGAGGAACTCGCCGGGGTAGTACTCCTTGACCGCGTCGGTCTGACCGCCGCCGCTCGCGGTGACGCTGTTGTTGTTCTTGCAGGAGCCGGTGCCCTCCCACTCGTAGGAGTTCCCCTTGCGGCAGGCCCGGTTCACGTCACCGCCCGACATGCCGTTGTAGAGCGGCTTCGGGTTGGTCGAGCCGTTCGGCGCGGACGCGGCGGCCGCCGTCTGGTCGCCCCAGCGATCGCGGAAGCCCAGCACCATGTCGCCGTTGGCCTCGATCTCGATGTCGGAGAGCATCGGCGAGGGGTAGGTGACGTTCATGGCGTCCGGGTTGCCCGACTGGTGCATGTTGGCGTCGGTGAGCGCCCACTTGTCGGTCCACGGGTACCACTTGTTGCTGCCGGGGTTGGAGATGAACGCGGTGCCCCGCTCGAAGGTCAGTGCCTTGGTCAGCACGGTGGCGAACGCGCCTGCCTTGAACGTCTGCACGACGGCCTTCACGTCGGCCTGCTTGTTCGTCGACTGTCCACTGCAGACACCGCCGACGTAGACGACGCCGTCCCGCACACCGAGGCCGAACGGCCGCCAGTCCCCCGCCGCTGCGCAGCCGGGGTTGGGGATCGCGTAGGACGCCTTGGGGGCGCTCGCGGTGGCCTGGCGCGCGTCGTAGACGTAGAGCTTGCGGTCGCCGAGGTTGACGACGTAGAGCTCGGAACCGTCTTCGGACAGGTCCAGGTCGCCGAGCCCCTGCTTGCCGGGAACCGCGAAGAACGGCCCGTCGTGGTGCTCGGACATCTTGTGCGCCGTGCTGCCCGCACCCGGGATCGTCGCGAAGAGCGTGGTCTTGTTCGTCGCCCGGTCGGTCACGTAGATCGCACCAGCGCCGTTGGGCCCGTACGCGGCGAGTCGCTTGGCGTAGGCACCGGAGAAGATCCGCTTGTCCTCGCGCTGGTACGCGAGGCCGTACACGGTGCCGGTCTGCGTCTGCGTCGCCGCCTTGACCGGCGCCGTCGTGCCCCGGTTGCTCGCCGGGAAGGTGACCAGGGACCGAGCGGCCGGGTCCTCCTTGGCCAGCCGCGGGTTGCGCTGGCAGGCGGTGGCCATCGTGGGGTTGGCCTGGCAGTAGTCCGCCGGGTTCCACACGCCCATGGTCAGCGAGACGTTCTTGCCGCCGGAGACGTCGACGAACTCCGTGAGGCTGGACAGGTTCCCGCCCGCGGGCGCGGGCTGGAGGTAGGACATGGCGGCGGGGATCTCCGCCTCGACCCGGTACTTGCCGCCGGAGACGGCGCCGAGGTTGACCGCGACGGTGCCGTTGGCCGCCGTGGTGCCCTTGGCCGTGGTGCCGTTCGGCGCGGTGACGGTGACCGGGATCCCGGCGACGCCGACTTCGAGCGCGGCCTCGTAGGAACCATTTCCGTTCACGTCGCGGACGACCCGGACGGTGAGCGTTCCGTCCCCGGTCCCGGCTTCACCCGGTGGCGCGTTCACCAGACCCACCGCATTACTCGCGACTATGGCGAATACCAGCGCTATCAGCGACGACCGTTTCACGCGCATCTCCCGGCCTACTTATCCCGGATACGACAGTCCTTTATGGACGCCACGATTATGCATAGGGAGATCAGTTTCCGCCGCGCGTGAAACCACACCTTCAGGCGATTCATTTCGCGCCTTTTCGACACGGAGCGGCAGGGCCGTTCACCCGCTTCCGCCACCCGGTTCCCCCGTGTGCCCCGGGCAAGCCGGACACGGAGTGTGAAGAGCCTCAGCGGGGGCCAGGCGTGGTCCTGCCCGAACGGGGCGGCGTGCTCCGGGTCGAGCCCCCGACGGGTGAGGAGGAGGGGGTGGGCGAGGTGGTCGTGGGAATCGGGGTGGTGGTGCGCGGCGGGATCGACGGCCGCCGGATCGGCCTGCCGGGCGGGATCGACGACGTGGTCGGCGACGGGCTCGTGGTGGGCGTGAGCGGCGCGCACGGGGCCGGCGTCGTGCTCGGTGCGGAAGCGGTGGTGGAGGTCGGCGTGGTGGTCGTCGGCCGCCGCGGGCCGCTGGTGGCGGGCACGGGGCACGGCGGCAGCGGGGCGGGCGGAGCCGGGGGCGCGCTGGTGGTCGTCGGAGCGGGTGCCGGCGCGGGCGGCGCGGGGCGGACGCGTTGCTGCACCAGCGGCGGCAGCTCGGGCAGCGGAGCGATGCCCAGCGAGTACCCCACGGCGAGACCGAGCACCTTGCTGACGTAGGCGTTGGAGTGGTTGTAGCGGAACACCGCGGTCACGAGCTGCTCGGGTTCTCGCAGGTCAAGACCGCCGGAGCAGAGGTAGCGGCCCGCGGAGAGCGCGGCGTCGTGGATGTTGTGCGGATCGGCGATCCCGTCGCCGTTGCCGTCGACGCCGTAGCGGGCCCAGGTGCCGGGGATGAACTGCATCGGCCCGACCGCGCGGTCCCAGACCGGGTCGCCGTCGAGCCTGCCGCCGTCGGTGTCGGTGATCGCCGCCATGCCCGGTGCCCCCGACAGCACGGGGCCGAGGATGGGCACCGGGGTGGTGCCGTGCAGGTCGACGCGCCCCCGCGCGTGGTTGGACTCGACCTTGCCGATGCCCGCGAGGTAGGACCAGTGCAGCCCGCAGCCGGGCATGGTCCTGGCGAGGGCGCGGTCGGCGCGGAGGTAGGCGTCAAGCACGGGGCCGGGAATGCCGTAGCCGATATCGCGCAGCGGGTCGTACGGGGCGTCCTCCCAGGGCGCTTCGGCCGTGGCGGTCTCGGTCAGGTCGGGTCCGGTGCGCAGCGCGTCCACGAGCTGCTGGCTGATCTCGTCCGAGTCCGGCGCGACGAGGTCACCGAGCGTGCCCGTCAGCTCGTGCACCTCCGCGACCGCGCGTATCGGCTCGGGGACGTACTGCGCCCGCGCGGATCCAAATGCCAATGGCACCACGAGCGCGGTAATGGTCACGGAGAGCGCGACGCGGGCTGCCTTTCGACCGGAAGCGAGTGCGTACTGAGCCACAGCCACCCTTTCACCCGATGGACCGCACAGCAACTCTCGACCACGCCAGCATTCACGGCGCCGATGTATTTGTCGCGGCGAATCCCCGAAAAGGGGAACCGGAAAAACGGGTCAGCCGGTGAGCGGGGCGAGTGCGGTGATCGGCGCTCCGCCCGGCACGAGGTCGACGACCGCGGGTTCCTGGTTCTCGCCCATCCGCGCCTGCACCCGGTGCAGCCTGCCGTCGCCGTCCACCCAGTACTTCAGCCGCGACCCGCCGCCGGAGGCCCTCGGCCCCTCGAAGACGTCCACCCGCTTGCCGCGCACGTCCTCCGAGCCCACCCAGCGCGCCGTGCTCTGCTGGAGCAGCTGGGCGTTCTCCGGCCGATCCGAGCCGAGGTTGAGCACCAGCCGCAGCACACCGTCCAGTTCGGACCCGCTGGTCTGCATCGGCCGCAGCTGCCAGCCTTCCACCGGCGGCGGGTCGACGGGTGCGGCGGAACGCGTGCCGTTGAACGCCACCTTCCCCAGGCTCCACTGGAGCAGCCCCGCCGAGGCGTCGTCGTCACGGCCCTCGGTGCGCAGCGTCGCGTAGCCGACGTGCTCGGCGACGTCCACCCGCCCGTCCAGCACCAGCGCGCCACCGGGCGCGGGCACGCGAGCCCGCACACCGAGGATCTTCGCCTCGTACGCGGTGTAGCGGATCATCGCCAGCCGCTCCGCCTCCACTGCGGACAGTGGGCGCGGCTCGGCGGTGCAGCCGGACAGGAGCGCGACCGCCACGAGGGCAGCCAGGGCCCGGCGCCTCATGGCCGCACGCCCGCGCGGTCGGCGAACAAGTTCAGCGGCGGAACGCCGTAGCCGGTGAGGTCGACCGGGCCGGTCCTCGGCTTGGGCGGCTCGGTCATGTTGGGCTGCAGCGGCGGTCTGGCCACCGTGCGGAACGCGATCCCACGTGGCGCGGACATGCGCGGCATCGGCGCCCCTGCGCCTTCGAAGCACTCCGACGGGGCCGGGCGGATCGTGGTCAGCGTGTTCTCCCGGAGGCAGTTGCCCCGCCCCCTCGCCCGCTCGGACGCGGCGTAGACGAAGTCGAACCCGTTGTCCTCCAGGAGATTCCCGCTGATCGTGTTGTCGATCGGCGGCAGGTCCTCCGACGAGGAGAGCACGAGCCCGGCCGCGGGGTTGCCGACGACGCGGTTGTGCGCGACGTGGTTGCGGGTACCACCGGCGATCCCGATGCCCAGCCCGAACCCGCCGTCCGCCTGCGCCGGGCTCGCCGGTTCCGCGTTGTAGCCGACCAGGTTGCCCACGATTGTGGCGTCCTCCTGCGGCACCAGGGCTTCCAGGTAGTCCGAATTGGACGTCAGCCCGACGCGGTTGCCGACGAAGCGGTTGCCCAGCACGTACATCCCACCGGAGGCGTTGGTGCCCTCGTAGCCTACGGCGTTGCGCTCGGCCACGTTCCCGCGCACCACGATGTCGCAGGGCTTGCACTGGCCGACGTAGATCCCGGAGTCCGCGCTGCCGGAGGCGTAGCTGTGCTCGATCACCCCGGAGCGCGAGTTGAACGCGTAGATCCCGTACAGCGCGTTGTTGCTCGCGGTGACGTGCGAGATGTGGAAACCGTTGAGCGGCGGGAACTTCGCGGTGTCCAGCCGGGTGTAGCCGGTGCTGCCGCGGGCCACCCCGCCCGCCTCGTCGGACATGCCGGTGACCAGCACGCCGTTGAGGGTGTGGTCCCGCACGGTGAGGTTCTGCACGGTGACCCCGGGCGCGGTCACCACCACGCCGTTGGCCCTGCGCACCTCGCCGTCGATGACCACCTCGTTGCGGTCGGTGCCGCGCAGGGTGATCCTCGGCGTGCGGATCAGCACGCTTTCCCGGTAGACCCCGGGGGAGACGAGCACCAGGCCGCCCTCGCGCACGGCGGTGACGGCCTGGGAGATCGTGGGAGCGTCGGCGGGGACCCGCACGAGGGCGGCGGTGGCGGAGGGCGCGCTGGAAGCGGTGGCGCACCCCGTGGCCACCAGCATCAGCGCGGCCCCCACCAGGGCTCGCAGGGAGGGAGCAGGCTGCACAGCGTCGGGAGCTTAGGCGCACTCTCCCCGCCCCACCCCCCGGAACACCGCTTCGAGCGCACCCCCCACTCGTTCGAGCTACCGCGAGGGCACCGCGTTGGCGCGGACGATCTCGGCGAACAGGCGCGCGGAGTCCTTCAGGGTGCGCTTCTGCGTCTCGAAGTCCACGTGCACCAGGCCGAAGCGCTGGCGGTAGCCGAAGGCCCACTCGAAGTTGTCCAGCAGCGACCACGCCAGGTAGCCCCGCACGTTCGCGCCCGCGCTCACCGCCTCGTGCACGGCGCGCAGGTGCTCGACGAGGTAGGTGCGGCGGCCGGTGTCGTGCACGCGCCCCTCCTCTGTCACCACGTCGTCGAACGCCGAGCCGTTCTCGGTCACCAGCAGCGGCAGTGTCGGAGCCTGTTCGCTCAGCCACACCAACAGATCCCGCAGCGCGGCGGGCTCCTGCTCCCACCCGATGCCGGTCAGTGGTCCCCGCGGCGGCAGCACCTCAACGCCGCGCAGTCCGGGCAGGTGGCTCACCGGCTCGTGGTCGGGCTCGGCCGGAGCGACCCGCGTCGGGCTGTAGTAGTTCACGCCCAGCCAGTCCAGCGGCGCGGAGATGATCTCCAGGTCGCCCTTCCGGACCACCGCGTCCAGCGCGCCGAGGTGCGCGATGTCGGCGAGCACGTCCGCGGGGTACTCGCCGCGCAGCACCGGGTCGAGGAAGATCCGGTTCTGCAGCCCGTCGGCCTTGCGCTGCGCCTCGCGATGGGCGTCGTCGTCGTGGTCGATGCGCATCGGGGAGAAGTTGAGCACCAAGGAGAACTTGTGGTTCGCCGACGCCTGCGCGCGCATCGCCTGGGTGGCGAGCCCGTGCCCGAGAAGCAGGTGGTGCAGCGCGCGCAACGCCCGAACCGGGTCGGTCTCCCCCGGCGCGTGCACACCGCTGAAGTAGCCAAGGTACGCCGAGCAGAACGGCTCGTTCAGCGTGGTCCACTCGGCCACGCGGTCGCCGAGGTGCTGGTGCACGACGGTGGCGTAGTCGGCGAACCGCTCGGCGGTGTCGCGAACGGCCCAACCACCGTTGTCCTGCAAGGCTTGCGGCAGGTCCCAGTGGTAGAGCGTCGGCAGCGGCTGGATGCCCGCTTCGAGCAGCGTGTCGACCAGCCGGTCGTAGAAGGCCAGTCCCGCGCGGTTGATCGTGCTGGAGCCGGTGGGCTGCACGCGCGGCCACGCGATGGAGAACCGGTAAGCGGGCAGGCCGAGCTCGCGCATCAGCGCGATGTCCTCGGGGTAGCGGTGGTAGTGGTCGCAGGCGATGTCGCCGGTGTCCCCGCCGTCCACCTTCCCCGGAGTGGCCGCGAAGGTGTCCCAGATGGACGGTCCTCGTCCGTCCACTGTGGATGCACCCTCGATCTGGTAGGACGAGGTCGCGCTCCCCCACAGGAAACCGGGAGGAAACCGTAATTGCGACGTCTCCACCCGGACCGGATCGGTCGTGGTCATGATGATCCCCTCATCCCTTTACCGCACCCTGCATGATCCCGCCGACCACCTGCCGCGCGAGCAGGAGGAACAGCGCGATGACCGGCAGCACCCCGATCGAGGTGCCCGCCAGCATCAGCGCGTAGTCGGTGAAGTGGCCGCTGGCCAACGTGGACACCGCGACCTGCACGGTCGGGCTGTCGTTGGGGTCCAGCACGATCAGCGGCCAGAAGAAGTCGTTCCACGCGGTCATGAACGTCAGCATCGCCAGCACCGCGGCCTGCGGCCGGATCGCGGGCAGGCCGACGTGCCAGAACGTGCCCAGCACCGAGCAGCCGTCCATCCGCGCCGCCTCGACCAGCTCCGGCGGCACGGACTCCTCGCAGGCCTGGCGCATCAGGAACACGCCGAGCGCGCTGACCAGGGCGGGGAAGATCACCGCCTGCAGCTGCCCGTACCAGTCCAGCTCGGCCATCATCAGGTACAGCGGGATGACGCCGAGCTGCGTCGGGACCATCGCGGTGCCGACGACCACGAGGAAGAGCGTGTTGCGACCGCGGAAGCGCAAGCGCGCGAAAGCGAAGCCCGCCAACGACGAGAGCAGCACGTTGGACACCGTCACCGAGCCCGCGACGATCAACGAGTTCTGCACCGCGGCCCAGAAGTCGACCGTGTCGAAGACCCTGGCGATGTTGGCGAACAGGTTGCCGCCCGGCACCAGCGGCGGCGTGGCCTCGCCGAGCGCGGAGTTGTCCTTGCTGGCGATGACGAAGGACCAGTAGAGCGGGAACACCGACGCAAGCAGCACCGCGGCGAGCCCGCCGTAGACGAACACCCCAGGGCGCTTCACGAGTCACGCACCGAACGCCGGGTGACCATGAAGTTGGCCAGGGCGAACACCAGCACGACCACGAACAGCATCCACGCGATGGCCGAGGCGTATCCGGCGTCGAACACCCGGAAACCCTTCTCGTACAAGTACATCGTCAGCGTCTGGTACTGCCGGTCGCTGCCGCCGACGCCCGCCGTCCCCTTCGGGTCGAACAGCGCGGGCTCGACGAACAGCTGGAGCCCGGCGATGGTGGAGACGACCACGGTGTAGAGGATCGTCGGCCGGATGCTCGGCACGGTGATCGACCAGAACGCGCGCCAGCGCGACGCCCCGTCCAGCTCGGCCGCCTCGTACTGCTCGCGCGGGACCGACTGCATGGCCGCGAGGTAGAGCAGCGCGTTGTAGCCGGTCCACCGCCACATCACCATGGCGCTCACCGCGACGTGCGAGGAGAGCACCCCCGCCTGCCAGTCGATCCGGTCGATCCCGACCAGGCCGAGCAGCCAGTTCACCATGCCGAAGTCACGGTCGAAGATCTGGGTGAACACCAGCGCGACCGCGACGACGGACACCACGTTCGGCAGCAGGATTCCCGCGCGCCACAACGTCTTCGCCTTCAGGCTCCGGTCCAGCAGCGCCGCCAGCCCGAGCGCCGCGAGCAGCTGGGGAACCGTGGAGATCAGGAACAGGCTGACCGTGTTGAACAACGCGTTGTAGAACAACGGGTCCACGAGCAGCGCCGCGTAGTTGTCCAATCCGACGAAGCCCTGGTTGCCGTCCGCCAGCTGCCAGTCGTGCAGTGACACCCACGCGGTGTAGAGCAGCGGGAACAACCCGAACACGCCGAACACCAGGAAGAACGGTGCGATCAGCAGGTACGGCGTGATTCGGATGTCCCACCGGGAAAGGAAAGCGCGCATCACTTCAGCTCGGCGCGGGACTGGCTCAGTGCCTGGGCGAGCGCCTCCTGCGGCTGCTGCTTGCCCTGCTCGACGCGGAGCAGCGCCTCCTGGAACTTGGGCCGTACCAACGAATCCTGCGTGCCGCGGTAGTTCGGCTTCAGGCTCTCGGCGGAGGCGGCGAAGATCTGGCCGACCGGCGCGCCGGAGAAGTACTCGTTGGTCTTGCCCTGCACGACGGTGTCCCGCAGCACCGACGGCTGGCTGGGCAGGTTGCCGGTCTTGTCGAAGATCTTCTTCTGCTGCTCCGGAGCGGTGAGCCACTTGGCGACCTCGGCCGCCTCCTTGATGTTCTTGCCCTGCTTGGGAACCATCAGGAAGGAGCCGCCCCAGTTGCCGCCGTTGCCGGGCACCGAGGCCACGTCCCACTTGCCCTTGGCGCCCTCACCCGCGCCCTCGGCGATCTGCGCGAGCGCCCACGCCGGGCACACCTCGGTGGCGAAGCCGCCCTGCTTGAGCCCGACCGTCCACTGCTGGCTGAACGGCTTCACACCGGAGGTCCGGCCCTTGGCCGCCAGGCCCGCCGAGAGGTCGAAGGCCGCGCGCACCTTGGGATTGGTGTCGGCGACGAAGGAGTCGTCGGCCTTGGCGAAGAAGCCCTCACCCGCCTGGTTGAGCATGGCCAGGAAGACCTGCTCGGCGGCGCTGACGAACTTCACGTCGGGCTTCTTCTCCGCGAAGCGGTCGGCGACCTTGGCGTAGTCCTCCCAGCTCGGCCAGAGCTTGCTCACCTCGGACCGCTCGGTGGGCAGCCCGGCCTGCTCGAAGAGGTCCTTGCGGTAGCACACGGCGAGGCTGCCCACGTCGGTGCCGACACCGAGGACGTAGGAGCCGTTGTCGGTGACGCCCTGGTTCCACTTCCAGTCCAGCCACTGCCCGGCGAGGTCCTTCGCTCCGTACTCGGCCAGGTTGACGAACTTGTCCTTGGAGGTGCGGAACTTCGGCAGCCAGCCCTCCTCGACCGCGACCACGTCCGCGGCGCCCTTGCCCCCGGCGAGCTGGGTGGCCAGCTGCGAGTGGTGCGCGTCGAACTCCAGCTTGCGGTTCTCCAGCTTGATCCCGGGATGCGCCTTCTCGTACTCGGCGAACAGGTCCTCGTAGCCGAAGTCGGCGAAGGTGGCGATGGTGATCCTCGTCTGCCCCGAACCGGATCCCCCGCCGCACGCGGCGAGCCCCGTGCCCACCAGCGCCGCCGCGCACGCGGCCACCGCCACCCTTACCGTCCTGTTGCGCATCCCGTCCTCCTCGACGTGCCCCGCGTTCCCGGTCGCCGCCCACTGACACCGTTGCGAGAGCGCTCTCACGATGCAGTGGTCCGGGTCACTCGTCAAGAGGCAACCGCAAGTGAATCCGTTTCGCTACCCGCCGTGCATCCGGAAGTCGTAGTGCGCGGGCACCGGCTCCCCCGGACACGCCCGCGCCCACAGCCGGTCCAGGCTGATCTCGCCTTCCCGCAGGTCAGGAACTTCGATTCCGGCTTTGAGCAAGGCGGCGGCCTCCTCGCGCCGTCCGGCTTCGAGCGCGGCGCGCACCCGCGCCAACCGCAGCCGCCCGTGCGCGGCGACCTCCGGCCGCAGCGAGTCGAGCAGCGCGAGCGCGTCCGTCCCCGCACGCGCGTCCACGGCTTCAACGGCCAGCTGCCACACGTGGGGAGCCTCTGCCAGCGCCTCGGCCAGCAGCTCCGCGTCACCGTCGAGCAGCCCGAGCCCTCGCAGTGCCCATGCGGTCCGCCGGAGTTCGAGGGACTGCTCGTAGTGCCGTCGCGCTTGCTCGGTCCTGCCGTCAGCGTGCGCGATCACCCCGCGGTGGTAGTGCGTCGCCCAGTTCTGCGGTGCGGCGGCCAGCCTTCGCTCCCACTCAGCCCCGTGCACGTAGGAGTTCGGCTCCCCATCGGGAAAGGTGCCGCTCCGCAGCAGTTCGAGCCACGGCTGCTGCTCGACTCCGAGCGCGCTCTCGGGAAAGCTCACGCCGCTCGTTGGCGGGTCTTCAAGCACACCCCACCCGCTGCCGAGCGAGAAGAGCTCCCCAGGCTCCAGCTCCAGCGCCGCGTCGAAAGCGGCCACATCAAGATCCGGTTCGATGCCGGCGGGCCCGTACGCCTCAACCCACCGAATCGTGTCTCCGGCGCGCAGCCGAACGTGCTCGTACTGCGTGCACGCGAGCCCCGCTTGGATCTCGCAGTACGGACCGCCGCCGAGCCACTGCTGCCATCGCTTCCCGCCGGTCGAGTTCCCCCAGCAGAACTGCTTGCGCCCCTTCAGTTCCGGCGTCGACACCTGCTTGAGCCCGCGTCCGCTCGCATCGACGACGGCGATCCACGGCTCCTGCGCCAGGTAGAAGTAGTCGGCCGCATCCGGAGACCGCGCAGGGCGCTGCACCGCCTCAGTCACGTCCACTTCGGACAGTGAGCCTTCATAGGACGTGCGGTACGCCCGCTTGGCGGGAGCGATCACGCGGAGGTCGGCCGTCTCCGGCACTGCCGCGTTCGACCACCAGTACATCGGAGTGTCCTGAGCGGACGGATTGTGAATGCGCACTCCGACGAACAGCGCCGCCGAGTCCTCGGGAAGCCATGCGTCGACGGAGAACACCACGCCACGCAGGCGCTCCCATTCCCACATGCGCAGCCGGTCCTCGCCCACCCGTGCGGCGAACATCCGCGAGCACGTGGTGGGGCTGTGCCCGCGGGTGCCGATGTTCCACTCGACCCCACCCGCGAACCACGCGTTGCGCAGCGCGAGGTTGGCGAGCTGAAGCACATCCGGAACGTGCAGCAACTCCGACTCGGTCTCCTTGTCCACCAGGGACCAGAGCCGCCCACCCCATCCGGGCAGGAACGTCGCGCGCAGCCTGGAGTTCTCCAGCACGACAGTGTCCACAGCGGTCATATCGGCCGAACGCCCGTAACCGTCCTGCATCAGGTACGGCATCATCGTGCGGACTTGACCGTACGGAAACCCCATGTCGTACGGGGCGTCCAGCAGGCCACCGAGAGGCGGCAGCGGATTCGGCTCCCCCAGTGGTGTCACCAGGAGATCCAACCGACCGCGCCGCAGCACTACTTCACCGCGCCAACGGTCAGCCCCTCGATGATCCGCCTGCCCAGCCACACGTACACCACGAGCATCGGCAGCACGAGAATGCACACACCCGCGAGCAGAGCCCCGTAGTCGGAACCGGAGTACTGCTGCGTCTGGAGGAACCCGAGAAGCGACAACGACAGCGTCTGCTTCTCGCTGTCCTGGATGAACACCAGCGCGATGAACGTCTCGTTCCACAAGCCGATCAGATTGAGCAGCAACGCAGTCACGAGACCGTTGCGCGCCAACGGCAACACGATCTGCACGAACGTCCGCACCGGACCAGCGCCGTCGATCTCCGCCGCCTCCTCGACCTCCTCCGGCAGTGACCCGAAGAACCCGGTCAACAGGAACACGGTGAACGGCAACGACAAAGCGACGTAGAGGACGAACAACCCGGACAGGCTGTTCACCAACCCGGCGTCCTGCATGAGCACGAACAACGGGATCACGATGACCTGCACCGGAATCCCGATGCCCAACGCGAAGAACACCGCCATCGCACCGGAAAGCCTCGTGCGGCTCTTCGCCAGCGCGTACGCCGCGGGCGCGGACACCACCACGACCACGACCGACGCGGCGACGACGAGCGCGACCGTGTTCAGCGCGGCACGCCCGAAGTTGCTCTCCGACCACGCACGCACGAAGTTCTCGATCTGCCCGAACGTCTCGACACCCCAGGGGGAATCGAAGATCGCCGTGTGCTCGCGCAACGCGGACACGCCCATCCACACGAGCACCCCGAGGTTGAACGCCACGAGCGCCCACACCGCGCCGATCCCGAACCGCCGCATCAGAAGGCCACCGCCTCTCGACGGAGGAGCCTGCGCAGGAGCACCACCAGGACGGTGATCACCGCGAGGGTGACCACGGCCGACGCCGAGGCGTAGCCGAACTGGTACTGCGGTGTCCGCCCGCCGAAGGTCGCCCCGTACACGAACAGCGCGCTGTTCCACACGGTCACCGTCGGCATGTCGTTGGTGTTGCCGCCGAACGCGTAGATGAACTCGAAGATCTTCAGCGAGGAGATCGTCCAGATCACCGCCGCGGTGGCCACCACGTCCCACGACAGCGGCAGCGTGACGTGCCGGAACCGCTGCCACGCCGTGGCTCCCGCCAGCGCGCAGTCCTCGTAGAGGTCCGGCGGGATGCGGTCGACGCCCGCCATGATCACCGTGGTGTAGAAGCCGGTGTTCACCCAGATCAACCCGATCATGATCACGCCGAACAGGTGGTCGCCGAGCCAGTTCACCCCGGTGCCGCCGGTCAGCGCCGCCCACGCGGAGTTCACCAAGCCCTCGGGCGTGCGGAACAGGAAGCCCCACAGCACCGACAGCACCAGCGGCGAGATGATGTACGGGAAGAACAGCACCGCGCGCACGAACCGCTTGCCGCGCATGTCCCGCAGCACCATCGTCAGCCCGAAGCTCACCGCGAACGTGGCCGCGCCGACGACGAAGAGAATCAGCAGCGTGTTGCCGAACGCCGCCAGGAACGTGTCGTCGCTGAACAGGATCTCGTAGTTCTGCAGTCCGCGGGACTCCATCTCCCCGACGCCGTCCCACTTGTGGAAGCTGATCCACACCGACGCGACCGCCGGGCCGATGAAGAACACCAGGTAGATCACGAGGGCGGGCAGCAGGAACGGCCAGAACGTCCTGCGCCGCCGACGGGCCAGCGCGCCGCCGCCCGCCACGGCCCGGCGCGGCCGGGCCACCGGGATCGCCGTGACGGCCACTAGCGGTGCTTCTTCCAGTAGTTGGCCTGCCGCTCGGCCAGCTGGGCCAGGAAACCGTCCACCTCGGACTTCCCCTTCACCAGCAGGTCGTTGGCGGGGTAGAACACCTCGTCGACGTAGCCGGGGTAGTCCGACTCCAGCCCGTCCAGCGGGCGCGAGACCGGCAGCTCCGCGGTGGCCTTGGCCAGCCCGGCCAGCTCCGGCGGCGCGGGCAGGGCGGGGTTCGGCGTCAGGTTCTTCGCCTCGGTGGCGATCCGGCCGAGGTGCTGGTCCTTCAGGAAGTACGCGATGAAGCGCTCGGCGGCCTCGGGGTTCTTGGCGCGCTTGGGAATGGTGAACCCGAGCGAGCCGACCGGGATGCTCTGCCGGGCTCCGGGCAACGGCAGGAACTGGTAGCTGAAGCCGGCCTTGGCCTTGGCCCCGGTCTCGCTCGGCGCCCAGCTGCCCATCAACAGGAAATCAGCCTGCCCCTGCGCCCACTTCTCTTGCACGGCAGGCCATTTGCTGCCGTCGAAACCCGGGGCGAAGTAGCCCTGCCGCGACAGGTCGCGCACCGACCCGAGCACCGCGCGCACCTCGGGGGTGTCCCACGCCTTGCCCGTCGGGTCCTTCGCCAGCTCGGCGACCCGGCCCGGGCCGAGCGCGTTCTGCAACGCGCCGACCGTCCAATACGCGTTGTAGTAAGGGATGTCACCGTCGAGCGCGATCGGGCTCCGCCCTTCGGCCTTGCTCTTGGCCAGCAGCGCGGTGAAGTCCTGCCACGTCTTCGGCGGGCTCGCCGCGACTCCCGGGTGCGCGGCGCCGTCGAACCACAGGCCGTGACCGATCACCTCGTACGGCACCAGGAACGGCTTGCCGTCCTTCTTCAGCGTGCCGAGGTATTTGTCCGAGACGACCTGCGAGACCTTCTTCCCGCTGCCCGGGACCTCGGCCGCGAAGACCCCGCTGAGGTCGCGGAACGCGTCGGCCTGGACGAGCGTGGCCCGGATCGGGTTCTCCTCCTGGTCCACCAGGTCCGGCACGTCACCGCCGCGCAGCGCCGGGGTGACCTTCTTCAGCACCTCGCGGCCCTGCCACTGCACGGTGACCTTCACGCCGGTCTCGGCCTCGAAGGCGCGCACAGCGTCGGCCAGCACCTTGGCCTGCGGTTCGCTCTCCTTCCACATGGACCAGTAGGTCAGGCCCCCGCCTCCCGAGGAGCCACCGCCGCACCCGGCGACGGTCAGCGCGAGCGCGCCGGTCACCAGGGCCGCGAGTATGCGGTGCGGGGATGTCGAAGCACGCAGGGCCATCGTCGCTCCCGGGAGGTTGACTGCGCGAAAGAGTGCGCAATTTCGCTCATATTCGCGGCGAATCGCGCACTAGTCAACACCCTTCGAGCACCTTCGAGCACTCAGACGCGGATGACCTCGATCCCCCGCTCCTCGAACCGCCGCACGTCCTCCATGGCCGCGCCCACGTCGGTGACCAGCACGTTCAGCTCCTCGACCGCGCAGATCCTGGCGAAGGCGCGCGCCCCGATCTTCGAGGAGTCGGCCACCACGACGACCTTGCGCGCCCGCGCCGCGAGCAGCCGGTTGATGCTGGCCTCGCCCTCGTGGTGGGCGGCGGCGCCCGCGACCGGGTCGATCCCGTCCACGCCGAGGAAGGTCACGTCGACGGTCAGCTCGTCGAGGATCTTCGTGCCGAGCGGGCCGATCAGCTCGTAGGACTGCGGACGCGCCACGCCGCCGGTCACCACGAGCTTCACCTGCGGTCGCACGGCCAGCTCGTTGGCGATGTTGAGCGCGTTGGTGACCACGGTCAACGCGGTCTCGGAGCCGGTCTCGTGCAGGTCCGGGCGAGTGGCGAGCGCACGGGCCACCTCGGTCGCGGTCGTGCCGCCGTTGAGCCCGACCACCGACCCTCGGCTGGCCAGCGCCGCCGCCCGCGCACCGATGCGCTGCTTCTCGTCGGCGTGCCGCACGGACTTGTAGCGCAGCGGCAGGTCGTAGGACACCGCGTGCGCGACGGCACCGCCCCGGGTCCTGGTCAGCAGCTGCTGGCCGGCCAGGTGGTCCAGGTCGCGGCGGATGGTGGCGGCGGAGGCGGACAGCTCCTCCGCGATCTCGTCGACCTCGATCCGCCCGCGCTCGGCGAGCAGTTCGAGCAGGGCGTTCAGCCGCTCATACCGGTTCACGCGGGACATGATCGCGCATTCCGCTCTCGACGCTAGTCGCCCGGTCGTGCACTATGGTGCTTGATTAGACCGAGTTTCGCGCACTAATGCGCATAGCGCCCGGAGGCCGCACGTGGTCGAGCAGCCCTTCGTCGTGTCCGAGATCGCCAGCCAGCCCGACTGCTGGCGCCGCGCCACCCAGCTGTTCACCGGGGACCTGCCCGCGCGCACCGAACGGGTCGCGGTCGTCGGCTGCGGCACCTCGTGGTTCATCGCCCAGGCTTACGCCGTCCTGCGCGAACAGGCCGGGCACGGGCTCACCGACGCGTTCGCGGCGTCGGAGTTCCCGCTCGGCCGCGACTACGACCGCGTCGTGGCGATCACCAGGTCCGGCACCACGACCGAAGTGCTCGACCTGCTCAGCCGTGTCACGACGCCGACGGTGGCGATCACCGCGGACCCGTCGACACCGGTCATGAAGCTGGCCGACTCCGTCGTGGTGCTCGACTTCGCCGACGAACGCTCGGTCGTGCAGACCCGTTTCGCCACAACGGCCCTGGCCCTGCTGCGCGCCAGCCTCGGCAAGTCGCTGGACGCCGCCGCCACCGACGCCGAACGCGCGCTGGAGTTCCCGTTGACCTCGGAACTGCTGGAGGCGGAGCAGTTCACCTTCCTCGGGCGCGGCTGGACCTGCGGGCTCGCCCAGGAGGCCGGGCTCAAGATGCGCGAGGCCGCGGGCGCGTGGACCGAGGCGTACCCGGCGATGGAATACCGGCACGGCCCGATCAGCATCACCGGACCGAAGCGCGTCGCGTGGATGCTCGGCGAAGCACCCGCCGGACTGGCCGACGACGTCGCCGCGACGGGCGGGCTGTTCCTCACCGCGGACGGCGACCCGATGGCCGAGCTGATCAAGGTCCAGCGGCTGGCCGTCGCCATCGCCCGGGCACGCGGGCTGGACCCGGACAACCCGCGCCACCTGACCCGCTCGGTCATCCTGGACCAGAAGGCGGCGAGCTGAGATGCCCCTCTCGCCCACCGGCCCGATCGTCGCGCCCGCGGCCCGAGCCGGACGCGGAGTCGGCGCGTTCAACGTCATCCAGCTCGAACACGCCGAGGCGCTGATCGCCGGCGCCGAACGCGCCCGCGCCCCCGTGATCCTCCAGATCAGCCAGAACTGCGTGCGCTACCACGGCGCTCTGGAGCCGATCGGCACAGCGACCCTCGCACTGGCGCGGCGGGCGAGCGTCCCGGTCGCGGTGCACCTCGACCACGCCGAAGAACCGTCGCTCGTTCGGGAGGCGGTCGCGCTCGGCTTCTCCAGCGTCATGTTCGACGCCTCCGCCCTCGACTACGAGGACAACGTGGCAGCGACCGCAGAGGTGGTGAACTTCTGCCACGAGCACGGCGTCTTCGTGGAAGCTGAGCTGGGCGAGGTCGGCGGCAAGGACGGCGTGCACGCCCCGGGCGCGCGCACCGATCCCGACGAAGCGCGTGCGTTCGTGGCGCTGACCGGGGTGGACGCGCTCGCCGTCGCGGTCGGCAGCTCGCACGCGATGCTCACCAGGGACGCTTCGCTGGACTTCGAGCTGATCTCGCGCTTACGCGAAGCAGTGCCCGTTCCCCTTGTGCTGCACGGGTCTTCCGGTGTGCCGGAACAGGACCTGACCACCGCGGTGGAGCACGGCATGACAAAGGTCAACATCGCCACCCACCTCAACAAGGCGTTCACCGCCGCGGTCCGCTCCTACCTGGCGGCCAATCCCTCCGCTGTGGACACTCGGAAGTACTTCGCCGCGGGACGGGACGCGGTCGCAGTGGAAGCCGAGAAGCTGCTGGGCGTGCTCGGCGCGGCTCCGTGATCCTCACGGTCACCCTCAACGCGGCGCTGGACGTCACCTACACCGTCGAGTCGCTGGTTCCCGGCGCCACACACCGGGTTCTCGGCGTCTCGCAGCGCGCCGGAGGCAAGGGGATCAACGTCGCAAGGGTGCTGCACGCACTCGGCCATCCAGTTCTGGCAACAGGATTGGCCAGCAGTGCGGTGCTCTCCGACCTCACTGTCCCGCACTCCTTCGCTTCGATCAGTGGCGAGTCACGGCGCACGGTCACAGTCGTGGCGGAAGGCGAGGCGACCCTGTTCAACGAACCGGGCCCCGAGGTGAGCGCGGCGGAGTGGCTGGCGTTCGTCGACCACTTCCGCTCCCTTGCTCAGGACGCGACCGTGGTCGCGCTCTCCGGGAGCATGCCACCGGGCGTTCCTCCGGACGGCTACGCCCAGCTCGTGTCCACAGTGGACTGCCCGACGATCGTGGACACGTCCGGCGCCGCACTCCGCCATGCCCTCGCCGCCCACCCCGACGTGGTCAAGCCCAACGCCGACGAGCTCCGCGAGGTGACAGGGCTCGAGTCCCCGCAAGCCGGGGCTTCCACACTGCTGCGAGACGGTGCGCGGGCCGTGGTCGCAACGCTCGGCCCCGACGGGCTGCTGGCCGTGACGGAGCGCGAGTCGTGGCAGCTCGCCCCGCCCGGCAAACTGGCCGGAAACCCGACGGGCGCAGGCGATGCGTGTGTCGCGGGCATCGCGGCCGGGCTGCACACGGGCGCCGCCTGGCCCGCGCTCCTCCGCGAGGCTGTCGCCCTTTCGGCCGCCGCCGTGCTCCATCCGGTGGCGGGCGGCTTTGACACGAACGCCTACGCGCAGCTTCGCGCAAACCTGCCTCCGGCCAGGAAAGCGCTCTAGGGCGCGAAAATATTTACCGATTCCGTCCAACAGCCCCTGGCGATCACGCCAGCGCGTGTGCAAATCTGCTCGAAAGATGCTCATTCCGCTCATCTTCACTCAGGAGTTGCGATGGAACAGCACGGGGTGTCCAGGCGGTCGGTGCTCGGCGGGACCGCGGCGGGCCTCGGCCTCGCGGCGCTCGGCAGCGCCGAGGCCGCAGCCGACTCGTGGCCGAAACCCCAGGGGCGCACCATGATCGGGGTTCCGTTCGAGCCGAGGCAGACCGTACGGATCGGCATCATCGGTTTGGGCAACCGCGGCGCGGGCATGCTCCCGCTGTTCCTCGCGGTCCCCGGCGTCAAGATCACCGCCGTCTGCGACACGCGCCCCGAGACCGTCGAGAACGCCGTGAAGGTCGTGCGCGCCGCCGGCCAGCCCGATCCCGCGCGCTACGGCAAGACCGACCGCGACTACGAGAACCTGCTGCGCCGCGACGATGTCGACTTCGTCTACGTGGCCACCCCGTGGGAGTGGCACGTGCCCATGGCCGTCTCGTCCATGCGCAACGGCAAGCACGTCGGCGTCGAATGCCCGCTGGCCGTCACGATTTCCGAGCTGTGGGAGCTGGTCGACACCTCCGAGCGCACGCGGAGGCACTGCATCCAGCTGGAGAACTGCTGCTACGGCCAGAACGAGCTGCGCGTGCTGCGGATGGCCAACGCCGGTTTGTTCGGCGAGCTGCTGCACGGCGCCGGTGCCTACATCCATGACCTGCGCGAGCTGCTGTTCTCCGACACCTACTACGCCAACGAGTGGCGTCGCGCCTGGCACACCAAGCTGAACGCCGACCACTACCCCACTCACGGCCTCGGCCCGATCGCCGGCTACATGGGCATCAACCGCGGCGACCGGATGGTTCGGATCACCTCCATGGCCACCGCCGCCCTGGGTCTCGCCGACTACCGCAAGTCGCACGAGGATCCGGGTGACCCGTCGTGGCGCGAGCGCTACGTCAAGGGCGACACCACGATGAGCATGATCCAGACCGAGAAGGGTCGCCTCATCCGCCTGCAGCACAACGTGTCCAACCCGTACCCGTACAGCCGCCTCAACCAGCTCGCGGGCACCAAGGGCGTCTTCGAGGACTATCCCGCCAGGATCTACCTGGAGCCCAAGTCCAGCGGTCACAAGTGGGGTTCGTTCGCCGACTACACGTCCTACGACCACTGGCTGTGGAAGGACATCGGCCCCGGCCCTGGCGGGCACGGCGGCATGGACTACCTGATGCTCTACCGCACCATCCAGACCATCCGACTCGGTTTGGTCCCCGATATCGACGTCTACGACTCCGCAGCGTGGAGCGCTCCGGTCGCGTTGAGCGCGGAGTCGTTGAAGCGCGACGGAATGCCCATGCCGTTCCCTGACTTCACGCGCGGTCGCTGGCGTGAGTCGCGTCCCGGCCTGGACTCTCCCAAGCCCTGATTCCGTGTCGGGCCCTTCGCATGCCGAAGGGCCTTTCGCGGACTCCCGCTAAAGCTTCAGCTGAAGATCCACTCGGATGTTCCGCACCGGTTTCTGGTCCGGGTCGACCCATCGTGGTGGGATGAAGCTGGGTATCCCCTGCTCGAAGATGATCTGCCAGTCTCCTTCGTGCATAACGTGATGGTGGTGCACACACAACAAGATCAGGTTGCTCAGGTCGGTCGGTCCTCCGTCGATCCAGTGCCGTACGTGGTGGGCTTCCGTCCATGACGGGGGCCGATCACAGCCCGGGAACGCGCATCCTTGTCGCGTATGGCCAGGGCCCTGCGTTGGGCGGGTGAGGCGAGGCGTCGTTCCCTGCCGTGGTCGAGGGGTTCGCTGTCCCCGCCGAGCACGATCGGGATGATCCCGGCATCGCAGGCGGTCTGGCGCATCAGTCCAGCGCTGATCGGGTCACCGTCCTGGGTTTGCCCGCTGCCGGTGTTGGTGGCGAGGTCGTTGAGGAACATCGTCACGATCAACTGCACCTTCGACCCGCCATGCGCCGGGGAATCGTCCGCGGTCATGGCGGTGGTCATGGCTTCGATAAACGCATCCGCCACCCGCTGCTCCGCCGTGCGGGGGTCTTTCTCCCCGTTGACGGTCTTGGGTTTGGACAGGGCGAGCAGGAACGCTTTGATCTTCGCTCCATTGAGCGGGTCGATGACCGCGTTGATGTGCAGGCATCCGTCCTGGTCGGTGGCCATCCGCCACGCCCGTTTCGCGATCCCGTCCTGCTCATCCCGGAACACCCCATCCGGATCAACATGAGCCCGGATGCGTTTGCCGACCTGCATCACCTCCCGCGGGGTCAACCGCGGAGCCACCTCCGCCAACGCCCGATCCGCCCGCGACACAAACTCGGTGGGAAGCCGCTTGACCGCATCCGAGATCACCACCGCATGCTCACCACTAATCGCCCCGCTGTACACCGCGTCCTGGGTGTGCGGCAACGACGGCAGCTCATGCGCGAGCCGGGCACGGCGTTTCGCTTCGGCCTGGTTGAGGGTGAGTTTGGTCCGCAACAGAATCGACAGATCCTTACACCCGTGCCGGGTGTGCAGCCCTCGTTCCTCGGCCTGCCGAGCGGCATCGATCTTCACCGCCGTCAACAGATTCCCGATCCGCTCCAGCTCCTGCAGGAACTCCACATGATCAGGCCCAGACAGCCGGTAACTGTCATTCGCCGACAGTTGGCCCGTCAGTGCGTCCCGGATTGCTCTGGTATCCAACATGATTCACCCCCTCCCCTGTGGATATCTCGATTATAGCCGCGAGTCTGACAGTGTCTAATCCGTTGCTACGCAAGGAAAAGCGGGCCGCCGCTGGAACGGTCGGCTTTACCTGGGGTGCGCGTGCCATACGCTCGTCGCGAGGGCCGGAGTTTCATCCCGTGCCTCTGAAAGGCCCACGGGCACGCGCAAGGGGCCCCAGGTCAAGCCGACCCACGCTGGAAGTCCAGCGCCACACGCTGGAAGCCCAGCCGTCCCCAAGCCGGAAGCCCAGCCCACGCAAGCCGGAAGCCCCGCCCCCTCAAGAACCAGCCAGCACAGCAACAACCCCCGCAGGCGCACGCATGGCCCGCATCTCCTCCCGAACCTCAACAGCAACCGCCCGAAACCCCCCGCCCACCACCGCCCTCAACACAGAAGCGTCCACGTCGACGGCTCGGACCCCAACCCCGCGCCGCACCACAGCATCCGCATTGACATACCGATCAGCCCCCGAAGGCAACACCAACTGCGGCACCCCGGCGTCGAGCGCCGCCATGGTGCTTCCCGCCCCGCCGTGGTGCACGATCGCGGCGCAACTCGGCAGCAACGCGTTCAACGGCACCCAACCCGCCGCCCTCACATTCTCCGGCAACGGACCGAACCCACCGAGGTCCACATCGCCGAGTGCGAGCACGAACTCCGCGTCGATCTCCTTGGCACAGCTGATGATTTGCCCAACAGGCCCGATACCTGTCATCCCCGGGGCCACAGTGCCGAGGGTGACCGCGACGCGCGGGCGCTCCGGCACCGAACGCAACCACGAAGGCAGCACAGCCCCACCGTTGTAGGGGATGTAGCGCATCGACAGGCCGACCGGCGCGGCGCCCATGCTGGGCGGAGCGACGTCGATCCACTCGCGCGAGGTGGGCATGGCGAAGCCGTAGCTGTCGAACGTCGAGGCCAGTCGCGAGTACACCGACTCCTGGGTGCCCGTGGCACGGATGATGCCGAAGTTGTGTTCTACCAGGGGAATACCAAGCACTCCGGCGACGAGCAGGCCGACGGACTGCCCCTGCGACTGCACGACGAGATCCGGCCGCCACTCCCTCGCGACAGCGAGCGCGCCGTCGAACAGGACGGGGGCGATCTCCGCCATCGCCTCGACGATCTCGTTGAGGTCGCGCACCTCGGCGGTGAGCATCGCCTGCACGATGTCCGGGCGTTCGCGGCGGAGCCGGGCCATGACCTCGGCGCGGTTGAGCCCCGGAGCGATGTCGACGACGGGCAGTCCCGCGCCCGCGACCGCGAGCGCCTCACCGGAAGTCGCGACCAGAACCTCGTGCCCGGCGGCGCGGAACGCCCAGGCCAGCGGAACCATCGGGAACACGTGTCCGACCCCCGGCGAGGACACGAACAGCACCCTCATGCCAACCCCCCTATCGTTAGAGAACGCAGCGTTCTCTAACGATAGGATCTACACTCCGCACACCACAAGGACGAAACGGGGGCCATGACCGACCATCGGAGCGGGCCGCGCCGGCGGGGTGCCACGTTGCTGCACGCGATCTTCGAGGCGACGCTCGCGGAGCTGGCGGAGTCGGGCTACGCGAACCTGACCATGGAACGGGTCGCCGAACGCGCGCGGACCAGCAAGGCGTCGTTGTACCGGCGGTGGCCGAGCAGGGCGGACCTGGTCGCGGCGGCCGCGGGGCACGCGCTGCCCGCGGACGAGGAGCTGCCCGACACCGGAGATCTCCGGCGCGATGTGCTCGCGCTGCTGCGGATGATCGCCGATCGGTTCGACGGGCCGCTGGGAGCGGCGGCGCGGGGACTGATGGCGGAGACGCTGCACCACCCCGAGCTGGGCAGGGAACTGCGCTCACGCACAACGGGGAACCGGGAGCGGATGATGCGCGCGATCCTCGGCAAAGCGGTGCGGCGGGGCGAAATCGACCCCGACGTGCTCACGCCGCGAGTGGTGCTGACCGGTCCTTCCTTGCTGCAGCTGCACTTCCTCCAGTACGGCGCGCCCGTCCCGGACGAGGTGATCGAGCAGATCACCGACGAGGTCGTGCTGCCCCTGGTCATGCAGAAGGGGTGGCACCGGCGAACCGGTACCACCCCGACTGGCTGGATCAACTAGAAGCGCAGCGTCCAGGTGTCGATCGAGCCCGAGTCACCGCGGGCCACGTCCTGCACCCGCAGCTTCCAGGTCCCGTTCTTCACCTTGCCGCCGACGTTGACCGTGTAGGTCTCGTTGACGTTGTCGGCGCTGTCGTAGGCGCTGGAGTTCTTCACGCGGAAGGCCGCGCCGTCCGGCGCGATCAGGTCGATCACCAGGTCACCCCGGTAGGTGTGGGTGATCTTGACCTCGGCCTTCACGGTGGTGGCGTTGCCGTCGCAGCGGGCGACGACCACGGGGCTCTCCACCGTCTTCAGGTCACCGATGGCGACGGCGCCGCCGCTGGTCACCGCGTCACAGGTGGGCGGAGGAGTGGTGCCGCCGCCACCGACGAAGAGCAGCTTGTTCGGCGAACCCGCGCCCGGGTTGGTCACCTTGCCGTTGGTGGCGTCGGCGACCAGCTTGTCGCGCACCTGAGCCGGGGTGAAGGTCGGGTTCGCCGCGAGCACCAGTGCGGCGCCACCGGCGACGTGCGGCGTCGCCATCGAGGTGCCGCTGATGGTGTTGGTCGCGGTGTCGCTGTCCTTCCACGCCGAGGTGATGCCGACGCCGGGCGCCCAGATGTCAAGGCAGGTACCGAAGTTGGAGAACGAGGCGGACGCGTCGGTGTTCTGCGTCGCGCCGACGGTGATCGCCTCGGGGGTGCGGGCCGGGGAGACCGTGCACGCGTCCTGCGGACGACCGAAGATGTCACCGTTGCCCGCCGCGATGGCGAAGGTGATGCCCTTGGCGATCGCGTTCTTGATCGCGGTGTCCAGCGCGTCGTTCGCGCCGCCACCGAGGCTCATGTTCGCGACGGCCGGCTTGACCGCGTTCGCGGCGGTCCAGTCGACACCGGCGATGACCTGCGCCCAGGTGCCGGAGCCCTGGCAGTTCAGCACGCGGACGCCGACGACCTTGGCGTCCTTGGCGACGCCGTAGGCGGAACCGGCGACGGTGCCCGCCACGTGCGTGCCGTGGCCCTGGCAGTCGTCGGTGTTGTCGTCGTTGTCGATGAAGTCGCGGCCCGACCGGGCGCGGCCACCGAAGTCCTGGTGCGTCTGGCGGACACCGGTGTCGATGATGTACGCGGTCACGCCCGCCGAGGACGGGTAGGTGTAGGACTTGTCCAGCGGGAGGTCGCGCTGGTCGATCCGGTCCAGGCCCCACGTGGGGTTGGGTTGCGTGCCGGAGATGCGCACGGTCTTGTTCTGCTCGACGTAGTCGACGTCGGGGTTGGCGGCCAGCTTCTTGGCCTGTGCCTCGGTCATCTCCACGGAGAAGCCCTGGAGCGCGGTCGCGTAGACCAGTCCGACCTTGCCCTGGTACTGCTGCGCGAGCGCCCCGGCCTCGGCGGAGACGGCTGCCGCCGTCCGCACCTTGTCCTTGAGCACCACGATGTAGCTGTTGGCTACGGCATCGGCTCCACCGGCGTTGCGCACGGCGCCCTCAGCCGGTGCGGCGGTCGCGGTGGAACCCAGGGCCACCAGGCTCATCGCCAGGGTGGCACCGAGCACCGAGGCCGCGGCAAGCCGCGACCTGGTCCTGTGCATACGAGTCATATCGCGGTCCTCTCTCCTCCATGCACGTCCGGCGCCCGTCGATGCGGGAGCCGGGCAAGGAAAAGCGCACGTCCTCCCCACGGCAGGGGTTTCTGCCGCTGGGGTCAAGGAAACGGAGTACTGATCTCAAACGTCCGCGCGAACGTAAGATCGATGTTAGGCGGGGTTCACCGACTTCGTACAGACGCTGATTTCAACGGCTTGACGGCGCCATAAGTAAAACCTCGGCGAATTCCACCGAAAAGAAAAGCAGACGAAGTTCGGCGACTTTATCGCACGATAAACGGCCAGTCGATAGGCCAACGGGTGCCCCAGGGCTACCCCGAGCCGCCCACGCCGGACGTCGGGCCGGCTAGGCCGAATCGCCGCATAGGCAAAGTCGCAGCTCACAGCGCTGTAGCCGGAGGCAAGATCGCATACAGACGTTCTTACCTGGGCGAATACTCCCGCGCCACACCTTCGGCCCGCGGCGGCCGTGACACGAACAGCCCACAGCGCGCGTGAAACCGGTCATAGCATGTTCCACACTGCTCCCTGGACGGAACTCACGCATCCCGGGGTGGCTCGGCCGGGGAAAATCCCCCCGATCGTCGTAACGCTGGCGGAACTCGAATGGCGGCGCTAGCGGCGGCGGGGCCACCGCAACGGCCAGCTAGCCACCTCGGCGGCCTCCCTGGTGCCCAGCCGCCGGAACTCCCCGGCGGCCTCCGACCACGCGCGCTCGACGCTGTCGGCGTCGCCGGTGAGCGCGTGCGCGGCGCCGACGTCGCGCAGCGTGCGGGCCCGCCACACCGGCAGCCGGATGGCGTCCCAGTCCGTCAGTGCCTGCCCGAGGTACGCCAGCGCGCGCTCTGGCTCGCCCATGGCGATGTAGCACTCGCCGAGGGTTCGCCTGGCGAGCGCGACGCCGAAGGTGTCGTGGAGCTCTCGGCACCCGCGTAGGCACTCCAGCAGCATCGGCTCCGCCTCGTCGGCCTTGCCCCGGCGGATGCGGACCTTCGCCAACGCCTGCGCGGTGTAGCGGACCAGCAGGTCGTCGTCGACGGAGACGACGATGCGGTGCGAGCACTCGCAGTACTCCTCCGCGGCCGCCAGGTCGTCGGCCGCGCGGTGCACGAGCCCGATTCCGCGCAGTGCCAAGGCTTCACCGCGCTCGTTGCCGACGACCCGGTACATCTCCGCGGCCTGGTCGAGCGCGCGCAGCGCCGCCTGGTCCTCGCCCAGCTCTCGGTAGGAGTAGCCGATGCCGTAGAGCGCGTGCGCGACGCCCTCCTCATCCCCCTGGTCCGCGAGCATCCGGCGCGCGCGGTTGAGCGCGGGCAACGCGGCGGAGTGCTCGCCGAACTCGCGGTAGACCATGCCGATCCCGTTGAGCGCCACAGCTTCCCCGCGCGCGTCACCGGCCTCGGTGAAGAGCGTGAGCGCCGTGCGGAAGTGCTCTCGCGCGGTCTCGAAGTTGTCGCGCTTGTAGTACATCTGACCGAGGCTGCATTCGAGCGCGGCCTCTGCGTGCCGCAGTCCGGCCCCGCGCACCGCGGTCAACGCGGCGACGTGCGTCCGCTCCCAGCCGTCGTAGCGGTTGCGCACGGCGAACCACGCGTGCACCAATGCCTCGGCGAGGCCGGCGGCGGACTCCGCGAGGCCCAGCTCCGCGGCCCGCTCCACCGCGGTGATCAGCGCGGTCTCCTCCTGCTGGAACCAGCTGTCGGTCTCCGGGGTCCGATTTCGCTTGGAGGGCAAGGAGCTCAGCTCCGTCTGGCAGAGCCGGGGCACTGCGGGCGGGAGGTTCTCCACCAGAGATTCCACTGTGGACAGAAGTGCGCAGACCGCGCGGTGCACGGCGTCCCCGCGCACCTCCTCGGTGTCCTCCAGCTCGGCGCGCTCGCGGGCGTGGATGCGGACCAGGTCGTGCACGCGGTAGCGCGGTGGCTCGCTCGGTTTGCTGATCACCTCGACCAGCTGCGCGTCGACCAGCTGCTCGAAGACGTCCTCGGCCTCCTCCTCCGGCAGGTCCAGCAACGGCGAGGCCAGCCAGCCGGGCAGGTTGGCGTAGCCCAGCGCACCGAGCAACCGGTACGCGCGCCTGCTCTGCTCGTCCAGGCCGAGGTAGGTGACGGCGAGGCCGGTGCGCACCGCGAGGTCGCCGACGGAGAGCTCGTCCAGCCGCTGGCGTTCGTCGCGCAACCTGCGCAGCAGCCGCGACACCGGCCAGTGCGGGCGCGCCGCGAGCTTGCCGCCGGTGATCCGGATCGCCAGCGGCAGGTACCCGCACAGCTCGACGACCTCGGTCACCGCGTCGGGTTCGGCCTTGGCGCGGTCGTCGCCGAGGATGCGGGAGAACAGGGTGCGCGCGTCCTCGGGTGGCAGCACGTCGAGCGGAACCCGTGTGGCGCCTTCGATCCCGGACAACCGCTGGCCGCTGGTCACGATCACCAGGCACCCCGCGTCGCCCGGCAGCAGCGGCCGCACCTGCGCCTCGCCCGCCGCGTCGTCGAGCACCACCAGCACCCGCCGCCCGGCCAGCTCGGCCCGCCACAGGGCGGCGCGTTCCCGCAGTCCCTCGGGGATTCGTTCGCTCGGCACGCGCAGCGCCCGCAGCAACGCGTCCAGTGCCGCCTCCGGCGCGGCGGGGCTGTGGTCGGCGGATTGCCCGTGCAGCTCGACGAAGAGCTGACCGTCCGGGTAGCGGTCGGCGAGGCGGTGCGCGGCGCGGATCGCCAGCGCCGTCTTGCCGACCCCGGTCGGCCCGTCCAGCCACCACACGCGCAGTGCCCGGGATGTCGCCGCGGTGTCCACATCGGATTCGGTCAGCCGTCGCAGCTCGTGCTCGCGTCCGGTGAAGTCGTGCACGTCCCGCGGCAGGTAGTTGCGGCTGGCCTGGTCCCGCCCGCCTGCCGCCTCACCGCTGAAACCGGTGGCGCCCGGGCGGCCTTCCAGGATGTCCAGGTGCAGCCGCTGGAGATCAGGTCCGGGCTCGATGCCCAGTTCCTCGGTGACCGCGCGCCGGGCCTCCTGGAACACGCGCAGGGCCTCGGCACGGCGTCCGCAGCGGTAGAGCGCGGTCATCAGCTGACCGCGCAGGCGTTCCCGCAACGGGTTGTCCGCGACCAGCATCGGCAGTTCCGTCGCCAGCTCCGCGTGCCTGCCCAGGGTGAGGTCGGCGTCGATGCGCGCCTCGATCGCGGCCAGCCGCTCCTCTTCGAGCCCGGGGAAGAACCGCTCGCGCATCCAGTCCGAGCCGACGTCGGCGAGCGCGCGACCGCGCCACAGCGCCAGCGCGTCGCGCAGCAGCTCGCTCGCCCGCCCGGGATCGGGCTCCTGCATCGCCTCGGCCACCCGGGCCCGGAACACGTGCAGGTCGACCTGCTCGGGCCGGACCGCGAGCAGGTAACCGGGCGGGCTGTAGCGCAGCGAGATCGACGGCAGCAGCTGGCGCAGGTGGGAGATGTGCACCTGGAGCGCCTTGCGCACGTGCGGCGGCGGCTCGTCGCCCCAGACCGCGTCGATCAGCCGCTCCGCCGGGGTGATCCGGCCGGCGTCGAGCAGCAGCATCGCCAGGATCTGGCGGGACTTCGGCGGCGGCGGGTCCAGGCGCGACCCCGCCTCCCAGACCTCAACCGGGCCGAGAATGCGAAAGTCCACCGTGGCCCTCCGTCTCGGACGGTCAATGGCCAATTGTTGGTGGTCCCAGCGCACATGTCTGCGTCCGACTGTCGCAGCCGCCACCAGAAAACTTGATATCCAAGGCCGAAATGCCGGGTGGCGGCACCGGCCCCCACCCGGCGGTTCGGCGCCTCCGTCAGGGGTGGCTGCCGCCGTAGAAGGTGCGGCTGCTCAGGGTGCGCTTGACCTGGCGAACCTTGTTCTGCGAGTTCCCCTCGATCATCGTCACCGAACTTCCGGAAACCGATTTCACGATTCCGATGTGGGTGCTCGTGCTCGGGCTGGACGGGCCGGTGCCGAACAGCAGGACATCACCCTTGGTGGCCTTCTTCAGGTTGGCCTTGCCGTAGGACTTGCCGTGGCGCTTGCCCCACTTGTAAACGTCGCCGGTGAAGGCGTACTGGGGAATGCTCACCCCGGCCTTGCGCCAGACCCAGGTGGAGAACAGCGCGCACCACGCCACGCACATCTTGGAGTACTTGGTGCAGTTGCTGCCGTTCGGCTTCTCGCCGTTGCCCTTCTCGGCGTTGGCGATGCTGACGATCTTGTCCTTCAACGCCATGGCGTTGGCGTCGTCGGCATTCGTGTCGTCCGAAGACCCGCTTGCGGGGTCGAGCATGGGCACAGCGGCGTCGTCCTCTGTACTTCTGATCCGCTCCTCCTCCTCGGCCATGAACTGGCGCAGTTCCTCGCCCGCGAGCGGAGCGCCGTGCTCGTCGAGCACTTCCAGCACCGCAGGTGCGACGGCGCCGGGGTCGAACGGTGCGGCGATCGCGGGCGCGGACACCGAGCTGACGGCGACCGCCGTGCTCAGGCCGGCGACCGCGACACCGCGAATGAGACGCCGGAAAACGAAGTTCTCCATGGCTGCATCCCCTCGTCTGGTGCCCAGCGGCGGCAGGGGGTTGCCGCTGGAGCACCGCCGCGGGGGTCTCCCCGCGACCACTCCACCGTGCGCCGCCGCTCCTAAGCCAGACCCAAGGCGCGGTAAACCCGCAAGTGCTAGAGGGCGAGGGAGCGGACGAGGGACGGCAGCGACGCGGAGCGGAGCAGGTCGCCGGAGACCTCGGCGCGCTGGGCGATGAGGGTGTCCAGCAGCTCCCCCGCGTCCCAGACGTTGACGTTCATCGCCGCCATCACCCGCCCGCCGGAGAGCCAGAACGCGATGAACTCCCGCGCGGCCACGTCACCGCGGACCACCAGCTCGTCGCTCGGCCGGGCCACCCCGCGGAACTCCATGCCCAGGTCGTACTGGTCGGAGAAGAAGAACGGCACCTCGGCGTGGACCTCGTGGTGGCCCAGCATGTTCCGCGCGGCCATCGGTCCCTGGCCGAGCGCGTTCGCCCAGTGCTCCACCCGGACCTTCCTGCCCAGCAACGGATGCCGGACCGTCGCGACGTCGCCGGCCGCGTAGATCCCGGGCGAGGAGGTTTCGAGGTACTCGTTCACCACGATACCGTCCTCAATGGACAGTCCGGCAGCCCTGGCCAGCTCCACCCGCGGGCGCACACCGGCCCCGACGACCACCAGATCGGCCTCGACCAGCCCGTGGTCGGTGCGCACCCCGTCGTCCACGATCTCGGTGACCGTGACGCCCATGTGCATGTCCACGCCGTTCTCCGCGTGCAGATCGCGGAAGACCTCGCCCATCCGCACGCCGAGGACCGTCTGCAGTGGACTGTTGCGCCGTTCGACGAGGGACACCGACCGGCCGAGCCGCCGCACGGACGCCGCGACCTCCGTGCCGATCCAGCCGCCGCCGATCACCGCGATCCGCTCCGCGCCGTCCATCGCCGAGCGCAGCGCCTCCGCGTCGGCCATGGTGCGCAGGTAGTGCACGTTCGGCCGGTTCGCGCCAGGCACCGCGAGCGGCCGCGCCGTGGCCCCGGTGGCCAGCAGCAGCCGGTCGAACGGGATGCGCTCACCGGTGACCAGCACGACCTCGCGGTTCTCCCGGTCCAGCGCCGCGACGCGCTCGCCGACGCGCAGCTCGATGTCGTTGTCGGCGTAGAACCCCGCCGGGTGCACCCAGGACGCCGCCGCGCCGCGCAGGAACTCCTTGGACAGCGACGGTCGCTCGTAGGGCCGCCGGTCCTCCTCGCCGAGCAGCACGAGCCTGCCATCGAAGCCCTCGGCACGCAGGGTCTCGACGGCCTTCGCGCCCGCGAGCCCCGCCCCCACCACCACGAAGATTCGATCGCCACCCATGGGTGAACACCATGCAGCGCCAACGATCAAACGATCAACTATGCACGCGAACACCTACCTGTCAGGGTGACGCCCACCCCCCGGCTGTGCCGTTGCGGCTTAGTTACCCCGTGTAAGTGACGGGTTACTAGGCTGGGCGCCCTGCATCGGCCGCTGGAGAGGGGACATCGACCTGTGCTGGAGCCTGAGATCGGTCTCGTCGGCCGCGACGCGACCGCCGCGCTCGTGGAGTCGCTCATCGATCGCAAGCCCCGGTACCCGCTGCCCGTGCTGGTGGCCTTCGGTCCCGGCGGCAGCGGGAAGACCACGCTGCTGGACCACGTGCGGCGGCGGTGCGAGCCCTCGGTCCCGCTGGCGCGGGTGGACCTCGACGAGACCGGCTCCAAGTCCTGCCGCGACGTGCTCGACGCCGCGCACAACCAGCTGCGCCAGTACTACCACCCGCAGTTCGGCAGGCTGCGGATGCCGCGCTACGGGCTGGCCCGCGCGGTGCTCGGGGCGCGGCCACCGGCGGAGGCCGATCCGCTGCGCGCCGCGCGGGAGCTGATCAGCCGCGACGCGCGCACCCTCCCGACGGTGACCGACGCGCTGAGCAGCGCGGCCGAGGCGAGCACGCCGACGCAGTGGCTGGGCAGGCTGATGCGCCCGCTCGGCCGCTCGCTGGTCACGCTGACCACGGTGCTGCCCGGTTGGCTGCGCTGGATGGCCGGCTACCGCCAGGCGGCGGTACTGCGCTGGTACGAGCGCGAGGCCGGGCGCGAGCTGCTGGGGATGAGCCCCGGCTGCAAGGTCGACGCGGTGATCTCCCAGCTGTGGCACCTCGCCGACAGCGAGGACCGCAGGGACCGGCTGACCGTGGACCGGTTCCTGGTCGCGGCCTTCCTCGCCGACATCGAGGCCGCGTACCGGGGCGCCCGGCACCGCAAGGTCAACTGCGTGCTGCTGCTGGACGGGGCGGACCTGCTCTCCCCGATCGAGCTGAACCTGTTCCCGGTCGACCGGCCGGTGGCCCCCGCGCCCCCGACCGACGTGCTGGAGCTGCTCGCCGAGGCGCGATTACGCCATCCGGACCTGCCGCTGCTGGTGATCGCCACCAAACAGTCCACAGCGGACATCGAGGACATCCCGCTGCCGCACGAGCTCGCGAGCGAGGACGGTGGCGAACCGTCCCCTGTGGACATCGCGCGGGCGGTCTACTGGGGCTGGCGGAACCGGTTCGAGCGGTTCCGGCGGCCCGACAGCGCCTGCCTGCCGATCCGCCTCCGCCCGTTCACCAGGGACGAGACCGGGCAGTTCCTCACCCAGTGGACGCAGCGGCGGGCGGGAACGGTGGAGCGCCCCGCCCTGGTCTCCGAGCTGCACGAGGTCACCCACGGGCACCCGCTCGCGGTCCGGCTGGCGATCAAGGTCGTGGACCGGCGCTACGCCCGCGACCGCGTCGTCCCGCCCGTGCGCTCGGTCTTCGCGCAGCTGGTGCCCAACCCGGAGGCCGAGGGCGCCGACCGCACCGAGACCGTGGGCGAGTACCTGATGTTGCGCTTCCTGCAACGGTTCCGGGACAGCGACCTGTCGCAGCGCACGCTGACCAGGCAGCTGCTCGCCCGGCTGGCCGCGCCGAGGAAGCTGGACGTGCAGACGATCCGCCTGCTGGTCCCCGACCGCGACGCCGACGAGATCTGGACCAGCCTGTCCACCTACAGCTTCGTCACGCTCAGCCAGGACTGCGCGCAGCTGGAGTTCCACCCGCTGCTGCGCGACCTGCTGGCCGAGGAGCTGTTGCGCACCAACGGCAACCCCGACTTCACCCACGACCAGGTGCACCGGGCGCTGCGCGACCACTACGCGCGCCTGGGCAAGCACTCCGACCGGCTCTACCACTGCCTCGCGCTCGGTGACGTCCGCGCGGTCGCGCTCTACCTGGCGCCGCGCATCGCGCAGTGGCACGGGCGTTGGGCCGCGGAGCTGGAGGAGATCGCGGCCGCGCCCTACCGCTCCGATGTGGAGGTCGCGCCGCTGAAGGCGGGGCTCGGCTGGCTCAAGGGACCTCGGTTGCGCCGCGTGGAGGATCTTGTGCGGGCCACCTGGCGGTTGCGTTCGCGGACCGGAACCGCTTGGCGCGGCGGGGAACTCTTCCACGACGTACTCGACGGCTACCGCTCGCTCAACGCCGACGACGACCCTTCTGTGGCCCGGCAGCTCGCCCGATACCGTGCTCTGGTGCACGCCTCGCAGGACGGCAAACCCGCGACACCGCTGCCCCAGCTCCCGGAGTACTGCACCGGGGGCGGCAAACACCCCTATCCCCGGGTGTGGCCGCCGAGGTACGCCATCCGCAAGTCCGTCGCGGTCCTGTCCGTGGTGCTGCTCGTGCTCTACGGCGCCGTCTACGTCCGGCACGTGCTGGTGCACTGCGACCGCGACGGACCGCTGGCGGTGGGCACGGTGGCGGGCACCCTGTTCGACGACAGCCAGGTTCTGTCCAACATGGACGGTGAGTGCGTCGGGGTCACCGGGGCGGCGGGCACCTTCCTCGCCGACGAGAGCACCGCGAACGACGACGACCGCGAGGTCGCCGAGCTGACCAGGCTCATCAAGGAGCAGAACGACCTGGTGCTCAAGGAGGCCGGTCGCGCGGGCGGGCGGCCGTACGTGAGCATCGTGGTGGCCACCATGCTCAGCTCCACCGAGCGCCCCAAGCGGGACCTCTCGGCGGGCGTCAACGAGCTGCGCGGCGCCTACCTGGCCCAACGGGACTGGAACCGGTTCGGCACCTCGACCATCCAGCGCGGATTCCTGATCCGCCTGCTCCCGGCCAACTTCGGCGGCGACTCCGAGCACGCCGAGCACACCGCGGAGCAGATCCGCAGGCTCGCCGACGCCGATCCCACCGTGATCGCGGTCAGCGGGATGGGCCAGACCAGGGACGCCACCGTGCGCGCCGCCGAACTGCTCGGCACCGCGACCGGCGGTTGGACCGGCATCCCGATGATGGGCTCGGCCCCCTCCGGCAACACCTTCAGCGGCAAGCCCTACTTCTTCCGCGTGGCGCCGACCAACGCCAGGCAGGCGCAGGTGGCGATCGAGTGGGCGGTGACCGCTCGCCCCTTCCGCGGCAGGCAGCCGTTCCTGGTCTACAACCCCACCGACCGCTACAGCAGGGAGTTGAAGGAGGACTACCAGCGCGAGCTGGAGAAGGAGCAGCGCAAGCCGGTCCCCGAGCTGCGCGCCGGCATCGAGAAGCCCTACGAGGCGGGCACCACCGGCACCGCGAGCACCCTGCACACGCGGGTGCGCGAGATCTGCGAGGAGAACCCGCCGGACCTGCCCGGCCCGATGATCGTCTACTCCGGACGGGCCAACGAGCTGCCCACCCTGCTCGACGAGCTCAGCCGCAGCAGCTGCCGGGACGAGGCGATCATCCTCGGCGGCGACGACCTCTCGCAGCTGGAGACCGCCGGCTTCCGCGACCTCGCCGGTCGCGAGGACTACGCCAGCGAGCGGCTGTTCTTCACCACCTTCGGCCCCACCAAGCAGGGCTGGGAGGAGCGCGGCGAAGGGCGGCTGGAACCGGGCGTCGACCGCTTCTTCTCCGACCACCTCGCGGTGGAACGGGAACAGCGCCAGCGCGGCGGTCCGGCATTTCGGTCAGGGCCGAACGGTCACGTGATGCTCTCCTATGACGCCGTGCACCTGTTGCTCATCGCGGCCGAACGGGCCAGGACCGACGCGCGGGGGGTGCCCGACCGGCACCAGGTCTACCAGTCGCTGCGCGAGACCACGGGACCGCGGACCTACTCCGGGGTGACGGGAAAGGTGGACTTCGGCGCTCCTGACCGCGCTCTCGGGCGTGGCGGGGCGAATCCGCAGGACAAACTCGTGGTGGTGCAGGAAGTGATGAAACAGGACGGCCGTCTTGTTTCGTCCTACCTCACCAGCCGGGGCCGCTGACCGCTACCGTGGGCGGCCACCGCCTCCGGTGCGACCCTGCGTGACCAGGTGGGGACCCAGAGACCGACCGCCAATACGTCTCCTGGCTGATATCGATATCGGCAGTTTGATGGAGTATTTCCCACCGGCAGGTTTTCTAGGTATTTGTTGGCGGTTCCGGTTCCCCTCGGGAGCGCCGGACACCCGCAAATCCCCCACGCCGCGGAGGGCTCGTGCTACGCATACGCTTCGGACCCGACGATCTGCCGCGGATCCGCTTCTTGGTATCTCCCCTGGTGGAGACCCTGCTCAGTGTCCGGGTGCTGGCCCAGGCGGGCGGTGGCGCCGAGTTCGGCCGCTGGCGGCGCAGGCTCGCCGAGCTGACCAGGTCGGACTCGCTGACCCTGCTCGACCTGGTCCCCCAGGACCAGCCGCTGAGCACCGCGCTGGTCACCGCGCTCGGCGAACGCACGTCCTTCGACCGCGAACTGCAGGACCTGGCGACGCACTGCGAACAGCCGCTGCACCGGCACCTGCGGACGATCGACCCGCGCTCGGTCAGCGCCCCCAGCTGGATGTGGCACTCAGGTGGCCGCAGCGGCACGCGCATCCTGCTCACGGTGCTGCGCCGCTACCACGAGACGTGCCTGCAGCCGGACTGGGCGAAGCTGCGCGCGCACCTTGAGGCGGATCTGGCCGACCGGTCGACGGTCCTGCTCGCCAACGGAACGGAGCGGCTGCTCAGCGGCCTGCACCCGACGATCCGCTGGCGCGCCCCGGTCCTGGAACTGGCCGCGCCCCAGCGGTCCGAGGTCGACCTCGCCGGTCGCGGACTGGTGCTCGCTCCCTCGGCGTTCCTGCCCGAGGGGCCGCAGCTGATGCGCGACCTCAGCGGTCAGCCGATCCTGGCCTACCCGACCAAGGCCCGGTTCTCACCGGACGTGCCGTGGTCGGAGGACCCGCTGCGCTCCCTGGTCGGGCAGACCAGGGCGGCGATCCTGCGCGGGCTCGGCCAGGGCGGGTCGACCACCCAGATCGCCCAGCGCGTCGGCGTCAGCCTCAGCCGGGTCTCGGAGCACCTGACCGTGCTGCGGCACTGCGGGCTGATCGCCACCGCCCGTCAGGGCCGGTCGATGTGGCACGCGCCGACCGCGCTGGCGCAGCAGCTGCTGAGCACCACCACGACCCCCGCGGTCTCGCGCCGGACGCCGACGCCGGGCCAGGCGCCCGCGCTCGCCATCGCGGCGGACTAGGCGTCGCGACGAGGTTAGAGCGCGCTAACGCCGGGGGGCGGACGCTCGAAGGGCGCCCGATCTCGCCGATCGGGCGCCCTTCGAGGTCGGTCACCTGCAGGTGGTGAGCATCTCGCGCAGCGCGGACTTCTCCGCCTCGGTGACGTTGAGGGCGTAGGCCTTCTTCACCGCGATCCAGTCCTTGGCGTACCCGCACCAGCTGTCCTTGGCCGGCGGCTTCCACTGCGAGGGGTCCTGGTCGCCCTTGGAGCGGTTGGTCGCCGCGGACACCGCCAGCAGCTGAGGGTTGGCCAGGTCGTTGGCGAACTCCTGGCGGCGCTGGTCGGTCCAGGTGTCGGCGCCCGAGCGCCAGGCGTTGGCCAGCGGCACCGTGTGGTCGATGTCCATCTCGGTGGCGCTGGCGATCTCCTTGCCCTCGTAGCGGCTGACCCACTTGCCCGAGGTGGCCTTGCAGCTGGCGTCGGTGACCACGCTCTTGCCGTCCCGCTTGAGCACCGCCTCGCGGGTGTCGCACTTCTCGCCCTGGGTGATCCAGTGCTTGAACTTCTCCCTGGTGTAGCCCTTCATCGGGTGCCAGGCGGCGACGGTGAGCCGGTCGAGGTCGGCGCGGCTGGCCGCGGCGGAGTCCCCGGCGGGGGCGGGCCCCGAGGTGGTCGCCGGCGCGGAGCCGGTCGGCTCGGGGTCCTTCATGAACAGCGCGGCCGTCCCGGAGACGATCGCGATCACGGCAAGCACGGCGGCCAGAATCCAGCGCCCTCGGCTCACGCCAGTTCCTCTCACAACGACGGTGGACGAGCGCGCCGATCATGACGCATCCCCGGCGTGAGCGGATGGCGACCCTCCGTGGAGGGACGGAAATCAGCTGCGATTGGCGTGGTCGAGCAGCTCGCAGACCCCGGTGCCGACCACGGCCAGCCCGACCAGACCGGCGGTCGGCAGCACGCCGAGCGTCGCGGCGGTGAAGGCCAGGCCGGTGGCGATGGCCAGCAGCATCGGCGTGCCCCCCGGCGCGGGCCTGCGATGCACCAGCGACCGCGCGGCGCGGACCGCCCTGCGCAGCACGGGACGGCGCGAGGCGGGCGGGGTCACCGGCTCGGCGGCGGTGAACGCGGCGGTGTCGCGGACGACGGTCAGGCGCACGCGGCCGGGACTCACCGGGACGGACCTTCTGCGCGGCGCGCGCCGGGGGCGGACCGGCAGGGGCGCGGGGAAGGTGCTCTCGTCCAGCACGGCGGCTGCGGCGTGTCGGCTCACGTGGACCTGGTTTCTTCGTTCGACGAGCGGGTGCGCGGAGTGGATTCGCGAGAGCAGTCCAGTCCGACCAAGTGGATCTTGACAGCCCGGTGCGGACTGCGCCAGGGGAGTCAACCGGTCGACAGAGAGCGACGACTCCCCTGCCAGGCACAACGGTGCACCGTGGGCAAAGATCACCCATTCGAGTTAGTGCGCTCACCGCGCGATGTGGGGCGGTCGCCCCACACGCCGGGGCGGTGCGCTTGAGGCGGCCGCTCGGTGGTAAGCAGCACTCATGACCACGAAACAGGAGTCCGCGGTTCCGACGTCGACCGGCACGCGGGCCGGGGACGTGGTCAACGGCTACCTGCGCGAGCAAGTGGACGTCGTGCTGTTCCAGGAGGGCCGCGTCCGGCACCGCGAGCCCGACGCGCTGCGCAGGCTGCGGGTCGGCGTGCGCAGGCTGCGCAGCGGCCTGGAGGCCTTCCACCGGTTCCTCGACGCCGACCACGCGCGGTTCGTGGTGGCCGAGCTGTGCTGGTTCAACACGATGCTCGGGGACGCCCGGGACCTGGAGATGGTCCAGGCCAGGCTCAACGGCCAGATCGCGCTCACCCCGCCCACCCTGGTCCGCGGTCCCGTCGCGGCGCGCGCGGGCAAGTTCTTCACCGCCCGGCGCATCGAGCTGCACGAACGCGTCGTGTCCACTTTGGACAGCGAACGGCAGGCGCGGCTGCGCGTGGCCATGGAGCAGATCTTCGAGGACAGCTCCCCGGACGCGTCACTGGACGCCGCGTCGGTGCTGCCGGGCGAGGTGGCCCGCTCCTACCGCCGCCTGGAGTCGCGGATGGCCGCGCTGGCGGAGTACCGGCATCCCGGCCCGGAACGCGACGAGGCCCTGCACGACGTGCGCAAGGCCGCGAAGTGCGTGTGGGACGCGTCCATGGCCGCGGCCCAGGTCTGCGGTCGTCCCGCCGTCCGCTTCGGCAAGCAGATGCGCGACCTCCAGCGGTTCCTCGGGGTCCACCAGGACAGCGTGGTGTGCCGCCGCCTGCTGCGCGACCTCTCCGACGAGGCGGAGGAGCACGGCGAGAGCGCCTTCACCTACGGCCTGCTCTACGCCCGGGAGGAGCACCGGGCCCACGACGTCGAGCACGGCCTGCCCGGCGAGTGGCGGCAGCGCACCCGCGCCAAGCACCGCCAGTGGCTCACCCCCTCCTGACCCCGCTCTCCCCCTAACGCACCGCTCCGCGCCGGGCAACCGCCGGGATCGCTCTACGACTGGGATCACCTCGCCGCCGCGTTGGCGGACGAGCGGCCTTGGTGGGAGCCCGGGACCAAGCACGGCTACCACGCGGTGACCTTCGGCTTCCTGGTCGGCGAGATGCTGCGGCGGGCAACAGGGAAAACCGTGCGGCAGCTGACGGAAAAACTCGGCCTTGATGTCCACATCGGACTTACCGAGGTCGAGCGAGGCCGCCTCAGCGGCGTCGTGTTCGGACCGCCTCCGGAGCCGGCGACGCTCATGGACCCGGAATCGGTGACAGCCAAGGCATTCGGCAACCCACCCGACCTGGCGACGGTCGAGCTCACCGGGACGAGGTGGCTCGGCGCCGAGATCCCGGCGAGCAACGGGCACGCGACCGCACGCGGACTCGCGGCGCTCTACGCCCGGACGATCACCGAACCCTTTGTGCGCCAAGCGATCGCACCGATCAGCGACGGCCCCGACGAGGTGCTGTCCGCGCATTCCAGGTTCGCCTCCGGCTACATGCTGCCCAGCCCGGTGCGGCCGTTCTCCCCCGGCACCACCGCGTTCGGGCATCCCGGAGCGGGCGGCGCGCCGGCCTTCGGCGACCCGGACGTGGGCCTGGCGTTCGCGTGCACGCCGAACAAGCTGCGGACCGCGGCCTCCGGCAGCGACCCGCGCTGGGATCGACTGGTCGGCGCGGTCTACTCCTGCTTGAGCTGATCCGTCGCGGCCTGTGCGACGTGGCGCAGCACGAGCGTGGGCGTCAGCGCTCCCACGGTGAGCGAGCCGATGAACGCGCCCGCGACTTCGGCGACGTCCTTGGCCTCCGCGTCACCGACCGCGCCGGGGAGCAGGCCGCCGAACTCACCGCCGTGGCCCTCACCCGAGTGGTCGAGCCCGACGCTGACCACCGTCGCACCCTGCTTGACGTGCTCGGCGGTGATCAGTCCGCCCTTCCCCACCGCGGACACCAGCACGTCCGCCGCAGCCGTGATCGCCGGCAGCGCGGGCGCGTCCCCGTCCACGAGGGTGACCGAGGCCCCGGCGGCACGCAGCTGCAACGCCAACGGGATTCCCTCGCCCACCACGACAGTTCGCGCGCCCGCGAGCGGGATCTCCGCGTGCCGCAGGAGTTCCATCACCGCGACCGGGGCCACCGGGGAGAACGCGGGCAGCCCGTGCGCGAGCCTGCCGAGGGAGAGCGGGTTGACGCCCTCGACGTCCTTGGCCGGGTCGATGCGCTCGCGCAGCCCCTCGGCGGCGAGGAAGCCCTCGGCCACGCTGACCCCGTGAACACCGGGGTTCGCGGACAGCTCGTCGAGCAGTGCCGCGACGTCGACGGCGGGCGCGTCCACCGGCAGCACCCGCAGCACGACGCCGATGCCCAGCTCCTCGCCGTCCCAGCTCAGCTGCTCGCCGTGGAGCGCGCCGATCGGGTCCTCTTCGGGGATCAGCGCGGCGAGCCCGGGCCGCGCGGGCAGGGCGGCCACGGTGTCGGCCACCTCCGCGTACAGCGCCTCGGCCAGCGGCGAGCCGTCGATCTCCCGAAATTGATGCATGGTCACGGATGTTAGGTCAGCGAACGCTGACGAATCCCGACTCGTAGGCGAGGATCACGGCCTGCGTGCGGTCGCGGGCGTGCAGCTTGCCCAGCACGTTCCCGACGTGCGTCTTCACCGTCTCCACGCTGACGACGAGCTGCGCCGCGATCTCCGCGTTCGTCAGTCCCTTCGCCACCAGCCGAAGCACCTCGGCCTCGCGCTCGGTCAGCTGGGCCCCGCTGAGCGCGTCCCGCCTGCCGCCCGCGTGGTGCTCGGCGAGCGCGCGGATCGCGCCGGGGAACAGCAGCGAGTCCCCGCTGGCCACGGTGCGCACCGCCTGCACGATCTCCGCGGGCCGGGCGCGCTTGAGCAGGAAGCCGCTCGCACCGGCGCGCAGGGCGTCGTAGACGTAGTCGTCGTTCTCGAAGGTGGTGACCACCAGGATCTTCGGCGGATCGGCCATGGTCGACAGCAGGTGGCGGGTCGCCTGGATGCCGTCGACCGCGGGCATCCGCACGTCCATCACCACCACGTCGGGCTTCAGCGAGCGCACCAGCGGCACCACTTCGGCCCCGTCCGCTGCCTCGCCGACGACCTCCAGATCCGGCTCCGCGCCCAGGATCGCCCGCAGTCCGGTGCGAATCAGGTCCTCGTCGTCGACGAGCACAACTGTTGTCGTCATCTGATGTCCCCCAAAGGAAGAGCCACCGCGACCCTCCACAGTCCGTCTTCGGCACCAGCGGAGAACCGGCCGCCCAGGACCGTCACCCGCTCCCGCATTCCGATCAACCCCCGGCCGCCGCGCCCCGTGGGCCTGGTCGCACCGACCGGGTTCGTGACGTCCAGCTCCAGAACCCCGTCCAGCACGGCGATCCGCACGCGGACGTCCACTTCGCCCGCGTGCCGCAACGCGTTGGTCATGCACTCCTGCACGATTCGGTAAGCCTCCCTGGACACCGCCGGACGCACCCGGTCGAGGTCACCGGCAAGCTCGGCGTGAACCCGCGGTTTGTCCAGCAGTGAACGGATATCGGCGAGCGTTCGCTGCGGTGTCGTCCCTGCCGCGCGCTCCTCCCGCAGCAGTCCGAGCACGTGATCGAGGTCCTCCAACGCCGTGCGGCCCGCCTCCTCGATCGCCAGCAGCGCCTTGCGCACGAACTCCGGATCACTGTCGAGCACCAAGCGCGCCGCCCCGGCCTGCACGGTGGTCACGGTGAGCGCGTGGCCGACCGAGTCGTGCAGTTCGCGCGCCAGGCGGTTGCGCTCGGCGAGCTGTTCGGTGCGCCGCTCCAGGTTCGCGATCCGCTCCTCCGGAGACGGCCCGAGCAGCGCGGGCGCCAGGCGGCGGAGCAGCACGCCGAGCCAGAAGATCACGTACAGCGAGCAGGCGAAGAGCACCAACCCGGCGGGCACTCCCCACAGCGCCGCCGCGCCGCTGGGGAACTGCACGACCCCGGTGTCGGAGAACTGGATGCGCTGCTCCGGCACGACCGGGGCGATCATCATCGCCACGCCGAAGGTCGGCACGATCAACGTGATCAGCGCGATGACCCCACCGCACAGCAGGTGCAGCAGGAACCACGCAGCGGTGCGCCACCTGGTCCCCCACGAGCGCCCGTCCTCGGCGGAGTAGTCCGGCAGCGGCACGCCGAGCAGAGCGCGCACGGCGACGATCTCCACCATCCGCACCGCGGGGATGAAGCCGGTGATCACCGGCGGCACGACATTGGCCAGCACCATGATCAGCACCTGGGCGGGCGGCCACGGGAACCAGCCGCCGACCACCGTGCCGATCCCGGCGTCCAGCCCGACGAACGACAGCAGCAGGCCGCCGCCGGGCAGCAGCAGGATCCACGACCGGAACGTGAAGCGGCTGACCAGCGGACTCAGCACACGACGGAGACCGGTGCCGGTGCTCGATCCCGCAAGCGGATCTTCGCTCACGCTCCGATCCTCGCAGACAGCACCGTCCGCCGATCTCCCTCGCACGGGGGAGGCGGTTCGCGCCGCGGCGGGAGTTCCGCGCCGGACGGCCGGGACAGGCTGAGCGAGGTGATCGGCCTGGGCTCTCTGGGGGTGCCCAGGCCGATCCGGGCGAGAGGAGGCTCGTGACCGGCAACCCTGACCTGCGCGGTCCACTCGCGACGATCGCGGGCCACGGAGCGGTCGCGCTCGCCGTCCTCTACGTCGGGCTGCGGGCGCACTGGGCGTTGGGCGGCCAGGCGCTCCAGGAGTCGGTCGGCGTCACCGAACGACTCCTCAGCGATTCACTCGTGCCGCCGTGGGGTCTTGTGGGTGTTGCGCTGGCGATAGCCCTGCTGCCGGTCGGACTTCGCCGAACGCATTTCCGGCGCGCATTGCTGATTCCCGCGTGGATCGCCGTGGCGGCGCTGACCGCGCGCGGGGTCTCCGGGCTGTTGCTGCTGTATCCGCTGCGCGAGACGGTTCCCCCGATGAGCACGCCCGCGGTCCTGGCACTGGCCGCGTACTCGCCGGTCTTCCTGCTGTGGGCGGCCCTGCTCTGCGGCGTCACGGTCCTTTCGAGACCGCATTCCTGAACACCTACCCGAAACATCAGGAATGCGCCATATCAATTCTTCGAAGTGACAGTCGTGCTATCTTCGAATTCCCCACTCGGGAAATTCAGGAGGTGCCGTGACGGAAAGACTCGAAGACGCGCCGCCAGATCCGAAAGGGATTTCCGGTAACGCCGAGCTGGTCGCCCGGCTCAACGAACTGCGCACCTGGGCGGGAACCCCGTCGCTGCGCAGGCTGCGCTCGCTCGCGGGCCCCTCGGACACACTGCCCCCGGCGACGGTTTCGGACATCCTCACCGGAAAACGGCTGGCCAGGCTGCCCCGGCTGGAGTTCGTCGAGGCGTTCGTGCTGGCCTGCCTGCGCGCGCGGGACTACGACGAGGCGGAGCTGGCGGCGTGGACCAGGGCGTGGCGCGCGCTCGCCAACGCCGAGCAGTCACCGGTTCCGGCCGAGGCCGCACCGCCCGCTCCCGCGGCGCGGTGGTGGGCCCGGCGCGCGACCCGGGTGGCGTTCGCGCTGCTGTGCCTGTGCGTGCTGCCGGGGGCGCAAGCGGCCCCGGTGCTCGCCGACGTGACCCACACGGGGCCGGTGACCTGGTGGAAGCTCGACGACGGAGCCGGGACGACCGCCGAGGACGCGACCGGCTCCGGCGTGTCCGGGGTGCTCAGCGGTGGCGTCGCCTGGACGCCGACCGAGCTGGGCCCCGCAGTGGAGTTCGACGGCAGCGGCCGCGTGTCCACCGACCGGCGCGTCGTCGCGACCGAGAACGGCTTCAGCGTGACCGCCTGGGTGCGGCTCACCGCGACCGGGGACTGGGCGACGGCGGTCAGCGCCCGCGGCGGCGGGTTCGACTCGTTCCTGCTCGGCTACAACGGCGACGCGGACGCGTGGTCGTTCGCCGCGCCGCACAAGGACGACGGCGACGTGATCAGCGCGGCGCTGTCCGGGACGCCACCGCGCAAGGGCCGCTGGACCCACCTCGGCGGCGTCTACAGCGCGGTGACCCGGCAGCTGGCCCTCTACGTCGACGGCGCGGCGGTGGGCACCAGCGAGCTGCCCGCCGGGATGCGCGGGGCGACGGGCGCGTTCGACGTCGGCCGCGCGGTGCACCGGGGGCGGCACATCTCGGGCTGGCGGGGCGAGATCCGCGACGTGCGGCTGTTCGACCGGCCGATCAGCCGCACGGAGCTGCGCGCGATCACCGACGAGGCACTGCCCCCGGCGAAGAAGATTTCCGGCTGACCGCCTTTCCGGCCGGAAAAACGCTCGTCCAGCGCGTCCGAACCTGTCCGGGACGCGGTGCGGCCGTTGCCGGACACGGGCGGCCCGTCGGAGGTTCGGTCCCTTGCCTCTGACGGACTTCCAGCGAAAGGACCATCCGTGTCAGGACCAGGGCACCGGCCGCCCATGACCGCATCCACCACCGACGCCCCTCCGGCGAGCGCGGACATCACCGTGGTCGGCGGCGGGCTGTTCGGCGCGGCCTGCGCCTACTGGCTGGCCGGCTCCGGCAGGCGGGTCGCGCTCGTCGAAGCGGGCAGCCTCGCGGGCGGGGCCAGCGGGAGCGGCGCCGGACTGGTCGTGCCCACCACACCGGAGCCCTACGAGCGGGCGGTCGAGCGGCTGGGCGGGCGCACCGCGCGGCAGGTGCTGCGGATCGCCGAGAAGGGCTTCTCCCTGCTGCGCAAGGCGACCGAGCACGGCGAGGTGGACTGCCCGCTCAAGACCAACGGCCACATCCAGCTCGCGGTCGGCGCCGACCGGCTGAACGTGCTGGCCACCCGCGCGAGGGCGCTGAAGGCCGACGGCGTGCCGACGGACTGGCTCAGCCCGCGTGACCTGCGCGCGTCGATCGCCACCGGGCTCGCCCCCGACGTGCGCTGCGGCCTGCTCCTGCCCGGGGGTGCCCTCGACCCGACGCTGCTGGTGCTCGCGCTGATCAAGGCGGCGATGGACCTGGGCGCCACGGTGCACACGGGCACCGCGGTGATCGACGTGAAGCAGTCGGCCAAGGGCGTCCGGGTGATGACCACCCGCGGGCTCGTGCGCTCCGAGTCGGCGATCATCGCGGTCAACGCGTGGAGCGGTCGCCTGGTGCCCGAGCTGGACCGGATGATCACCGCAGGCCAGGCGCAGGTGCTGGCGACGGACGTCCTCCCGCCGGTCTTCGGGACCGGGCTCTCGGCCACCATCGGCGCGGACGGCACCTACTGGCAGCAGACCGCCGACGGCCGGGTGGTCCTCGGCGGCGACGGACCCGCCGCCTCCGCGCAGGCCAACGGCTCCGGCCCGCTCGACCGCAAACCGGAGGACGCGGTGCACGCGGCGCTCGTGCGGACGCTGCCCCGCCTGTTCCCCGCCCTCGGGCCGATCCGGACGACGCAGCGCAGGGCCGCCCCGGTCGCGCGCACGGCCGACCACCTGCCCGTCGTCCACCGCGTCGACGAGAACGTCTGGGCCGCGGGCGGGTTCGCCCTCAACGGCCTGCCGCTGGCCTTCGCCCTCTCCAGGGCGCTGGCCCTCGCGGTGCCCACCGGCTGGGCCCCCGCCGAACTCGGCCCGTTCGCGCTCACCCGCCCGTCCCTGCGCCCCGCAGCCGTCTGAGCTGGACGTACGGGACTGTCCGGGACAGTCCGGGCTGCTCCGATCGGGTTGCCGGGCGACTCGCGACGCCAACAGGGTCGAGGTGTCGGATCCACCCTCCTTGGGGAGAGAACGCATGACCATCACTCGCACCGCAGCTGTCCTCACCGCCGCGCTCGTCGTGGCGGGCGGCCTCACCGCGGGCGTCGCGGGCGCGTCCGCGGCGGCCTGCAAGCTCACCGCGGGCACGCCGTTCCACCACAGCGGCAACATCAAGGCGAACGTCTCCACCTCCGGCTGCAGCACGGCGATCACCTACACCGCGAAGCTCCAGTGGCGGAACCTGACCGGGGTGGCCTGGACCAACCTCGACTCGGGAACGTGGCGGGGCAACGAGAGCCAGACCCTGCTCTTCGACTGCAAGGCCGGGGAGAAGGAGACCTATCGCGCCATCGTCGACGGCAGCAACGGCACCTCCGAGTACAGCGCGGAGAAGACCTTCACCTGCGGGCAGTAGCGGAAAGGTCGCGCCGGAACGCTGACAGCGGTTGTCAGGTTTCGGCGCGATCCTCTGTCGGCGCAGGACGCGACGACGGAGGAACGACATGCGACTGGACGGCAAGATCGCCGTGGTGACCGGGGCCAGCAGGGGCGCGGGGCGCGGGATCGCGGCGGTGCTCGGCGAGCGGGGCGCCACGGTGTACGTGACCGGGCGCTCCAGCAGGGACGGGGGCAGCCCGACCGGTCGGCCCGAGACGGTCGAGGACGCCGCGGAGGAGGTCACCGCGCGTGGCGGCAAGGGCATCCCGGTGCGCTGCGACCACACCGACGACGAGCAGGTCAGGGCGTTGTTCGAGCAGGTCCGCGCGGAGTCGGGGCGGCTGGACGTCCTCGTCTCCAACGCGTGGGGCGGCTACGAGAAGGACGTCAGCCGGCAGAAGACGTGGGAGCTGGACCCCGCGCACCTCGACCTGATGCTCGACGCGGGCCTGCGCGCGCACATGGTCACCGTGCAGTTCGCCGGACCGCTGCTCACCGAGACGCGCGGCGGGCTCGTGGTGCTGACCACGTGGGCGGTCGCCGAGGACTACCGCAAGAACCAGAACCTCTACTACGACGTGGTGAAGACGGCGATCAACCGGATGCCGGTCGGGCTCGCGGAGGACTTCGCGCCGTACGGGGTGACCGCGCTCGCGGTGTCGCCGGGCTGGATGCTCACCGAGTCGATGCGCGAGGGGATCACCGAAGAGCAGGCGAAGCTGACCGAGTCGACCGAGTTCGTCGGGCGAGCGGTCGCCGCGCTGGCCGCCGACGCCGATCCCTCCCGGCATTCCGGCACCGTCCGCACCGTCGTGGAGCTGGCCGAGGACTACGGGTTCACCGATCTCAACGGGCGGCCGTCGAGCCTGTGGTGGGACTCCTACCTGAAGGGCGTGAACCTGGCCGCCGTCGAGTAGATCAGCTCGGGTCGAGGTCCATTCGCTGGGTCCGGGACACCACGGTGACCCCGCCCGGCCGTGAGGACAGCACCAGGTCAGCGGGCATCGGGCGGAACTCCGCGACGCCGGGCAGGCCGTAGCGGCGGCTCACCAGCCGCAGCGGCAACTGCCCGGTGCCGCGCACCCGCAGCTCCACCTCGATGCCCTCCGGCGGCACGGCGGTGAAGGTGAAGCCCCAGTTCCACGGCTCCCGCGTGAGCAGGCTCTTGGCCAGCTTGCCGAGCCGGACGTTCTGCACCGCAGCATCCACGACCGTGTGCGCCGTGGTGTCCACGTACACCGAAACCTGTTGTGCGCCAAGGGAATCCACCCGCACGCGAAGCACTGTGGTGTCGCGTTCCCCGGAGACCCGCAGCACCGTCGCGCGCGGCGCCGGGACCGCGGCGAGCGAGGCGTTGCCGCCTTCGTACGTGGCGAGCGACCCCGGGTTCGCGTCCTCGGCGAGCACCTTCAGCTCGGGGTCATCGGCCCCGGGGACGTAGCGACGGGTCCACGGCGGCGGGTGCCGGTCGTAGCTGATCCAGAAAGCCTTGCCGTTGTCGGCTTCCATCGCGTAGAGCAGGCTCGTCTGGTGCGGGTGGTCGCGGTCGAAGCGGTCGACGGCGAACCCGGTCACGACGAGCGCGACGGCGACTCCGGCGGCGACGGCCGTGATCAGCCTGGGGCGCTTCGGATCGAGGAGGTCGACCAGGGGCAGCGCCAGCGCCACGACCAGGGTCGCCGCCACCAGGGGCGGCCCCGCGAAGGACAGCCCGCGCCAGGCGGAGTCGACCAGCGGCGTCAGCAGGGGCACCGCGGGCAGGGCCGCCGCGCACAGCGCCAGCCTCGGCCAGAACGGGTCGTCGCCGCCCCAACGGAAAGCCGCGAGCACCGCGACGCACCCCAGGATCAACGGCAGCGTCGTCACGTACGCCGCGCCCTTGATCAGGAACGCGCACACCAGGGCGAGCACGGCGAACCACGCCCAGACCCCGAGCATGGTCTCCTCGGTGGACCAGCGACGCCGCACCATCCGGTACCAGACAAGGATGAACAGCGCGCTGAGCACGAGCAGACCGGCTTGGTAGAACTCCGGGCGGTAGCTGTCCCCGCCGCCGATGTAGGCGTAGTCCGGGCGGAGCAGGTTCAGCGCGTACCAGGCCACGTGGGCCAGCGCGTTGGTCACGACGACGGGCAGGACGAAGGTGCACACGGCGAGTCCGATCGCCCGCAACCTCGCGCCCCTGCGCCGCACCGCGGTCCAACCGACGATGAGGAACAGCAGCGCTGCGACGATCGCGAGCGGGACGACCACCCAGTTCGGGTAGGACACCACGAGCCCGAAAGCCGTGAAGTAGGTGGCGTTCCCGCGCTCGGCCCTGGCGAAGTCGTGCTCGCCGACCGACCTCGCCAGCGAGAGCGCCTTGTCGCCGTGGTCCTGGACGCTGCCCGGGGCCATCGCGGCCACGGTGTCCGCGCCGGAGTGGTTGCGCGCGGCGCCCTCGTCGAAGGCGAAGCTCAGCCCGGCGAAGCCCGCGCGGCGGAACACCGAGAAGTCCGACTCGTCCGGAACGATCCGGCGCAGCGACCCGGCGAACGACCAGGCCAACGGATTGTCCACTGTGGACAGCGAGGGCAGCAGCCACGCGCTCGCCCGCCCGGCGTCGACCACCCTGGACGATCCGGCGGAGCCCTTCGCGTCGAAGTTGAGCACGGCGGTGGTGCGCGGATCGAGCAGGCTCGCGCCCACGAAGGCTTGCGCGCCGAGCAAACCGGCTTCCGCGCCGTCGGTGAGCAGGAGGGCGACGTCGTTGCGCGGCCTCGGTCCGCTCAACAGGGCCCGCGCGGTTTCCAGGATCGCGGCGACCCCGGCTCCGTCGTCGGCGGCACCCGGCCCCTTCGAGGTCGAGTCGTAGTGCGCCACCAGCAACACCGTTCCCGTGCTGGCGCGCCCGGGGATGCGCGCGTACACGTTGCGCACCTCGCCGAGATCGGTCTGCCTGTTGGCGGTCGCCCGCTGCACGGTCGGGTCGACGCCCAGCGAACGCAGCTCCCGCAACAGGTACTCGCGGGCATCGGCGTGCGCCTGCGAGCCGATCGGGCGGGGACGGGCGCTGATCGCGGCGAGGTGCGTCATCGCCCGCTCGGCGGAGAACCGCGTCGCAGGGGCGCTCGCCGGGACCGGGGCGGGTGGGCCGATCTCCACCAGCGACACCGTGAGCAGGAGGGCGAGCAGCACGAGGCAACCCGCTGCCAGCCGGCGGCGCACGGCGCCCATGATCCCCCTCACGTCAGCTCCCGGACGAACCTAGCCCACCGGTGTTCGTGCCCGCTCGGGCGCTAGGCGGATATTTCCCAACCCCATAGTCTGGCCCTATGGAGCTCGACATCCGGCACCTGCGGGTGATCTGCGCGATCGCCGACGCCGGCAGCGTGACCAAGGCCGCGACCTCCCTCGGCCTGTCCCAGCCCTCGCTGACCGGCCAGCTCCAGCGGATCGAGACCCTGCTCGGCGGGAAGCTGTTCCTGCGCGGCCCGGACGGCACCGTGCCCACCGACCTCGGCACGTTCGTGATCTCCAGGGCGCGCGCCGTGCTCCCCGCCATCGACCAGCTCCAGGCCGACGCGATCCGCCGCGCCGGGGCCCAGCAGGACCTGCGCCTGCTCCGCTACGGTGCCGCGCCCGGCCCGCTGATGGTCGGCCTGCTCGGCAGGCTGCGCGAACTGCTGCCCGAAGCCGAGGTCACCCTGCGCACCGAGACCTCCTCGCCGACCCTGGTCGACCTCGTCGCCTCCGGCCGCCTCGAACTCGCGGCGATGCTGGAGTACCCCGACCACGAGGTGCCGCCCCGCCAGGAGGTCGAGCGCCGCATCGTCGCCACCGAACCGAGCTTCGCGCTGCTGTCCAGCTCCCACCCCCTCGCCGCCCGCCCCGAACTCTCCCTCGCCGACCTCGCCCAGGAGTCCTGGGTGATCCCCCCACCCGGCGACCGATTCCGCGAGTACTTCGCCATCGCCTGCCAGCAAGCCGGTTTCCGCCCCAAAGTGAGCCACGAGACCGAAGCTTCCGGCGCACGCGACCTGATGATGGCCGGACAGGCGGTGGCGATCGGTCAAGCCACTTTTCGCGAGACGCCGGGGGTGGTGGTGCGGCCGCTCCTCGACGTTCCGATGCGGGTGCGGCATGTGCTGGCGTGGAATCGGAACGGTTCACTGACCCGGTTGGCCGACCAGCTGCTCGCGGCGGCTCGGGCGGCTTATCAGGAGGCGGTGGATCGGAGTCCGGATTACCAGCGGTGGCTGGCTGAGCACGGGCCTCTTCCGCCGGTCTAGCTCTGCTGGGCTTCCTGGCGGAGGCGTGTGGCACGCGCACCCCGGGTGATCGCCGAACCCGTCCCGTTCTGAGCACGCGGGACGGGACGCCACCTCGGCGGTGGCGCCCCGTCCCCGAGGAAACCGTTACTTGGTCACGACGAGAGCGAAGTCGACGTCGGTGTCCGGGGTCTCCCGGTGGCCGTCGACGTTGATCGCGTCCGCGGAGACCTCGATCTTCCAGGTGCCCGCGGCCGCCTTCTCGATGATGACGTTCTCGACGTTGTCGATGGTGTCGGCGGAGCCGCCGGGGGTGGAGAAGTTGCCGGCGCGCAGGCCGTTGTTGCCCCAGTAGACGGTGCCGTCGGGTGCGGTGACCTTCAGGGTGAGGTCGTTGACGAGGGTCTTGGCGGCGCTGGGCGCGGCCTCGGGGTCGCTGTAGGCGAGGGTGGCCTTCAGGGGCTTGCTGCCGTCGGTGGTCACCTCGTAGCGGCGGGACTGGCCGACCTTGAGCACCTCGGTCTCGTTGACCAGCACGGGCAGCTTCCAGCCGTTGGCCTTCGCCTGCTCGTACATGTTGCCGACGCTGGCGGTGCCCCAACCCTGGTGCACGCGGGTCAGGTCGTGGGCCTCACCGGAGAACGCGTACTGGTTCGCGGTGTTGATCAGCAGCGCCTTCATCGTGGCCGCGTGCGGACGGCTGTCGAAGACATCGCGCTTCTTGCCGGGGCCGCCGTCGAAGACGCCATCGGCCCACATCTGGAACGCCAGGCCCGCGGTGCCGCAGGTGATCGGCGTCGCGCCGCTGGTACCGCCGAAGGACGTGGTGTAGGCGTTGTCGCCGTTCGACGAGGTGGTGTCGATGTTGTCGTAGTAGTGCGACACATCCGGCTTGATCCGGCCGTCAGCGGCGGGGCCGATGCTGGCGCCGCGGTTCCACTGGTCGTCGGCGCGGTCGAGGGTGTTCTTGTGGTACTGCGCGCCCACGGACAGCACGTTCTTCGCCCACGCCTCGGGACGCGAGTTCGTCGTACCGGCGTTGCTCTGCGAGTTGCAGATGAACAGGTCGGTGTCGAAGATCGTCTTGTCGAAGGCCGAGGAGATCGCGGTGTAGGACGTGGTCAGCGGGTTGCCCCAGCTGTTGCTCTGGAACACCGCGCGGTACTTGCCCGCCGGGTCGACCAGCTCCTGGGTGTGCTTGTAGCGGTCGGCGGGCTGGTAGGTGGCGTAGATGCCCTGGCCCTCGGAGAGCAGGCCGCGCTGCTTCGCCGAGACGCCGGAGGCGAAGATCTGGCCGTAGGTCGAGGTGCCGTGGCTCGGGCTGCTGCCGTTGGTGGTGTGCATGATCGGCGGCGTCTTCTGGAACTCCTGGTGGGTCACGCGCAGCCCGGAGTCCATCACCTCACCCCGCACGCCCTGGCCGTTGTAGCCGCCCGCCGTTTCGATCGTGGTCGCGCCCACGTCCTGGCGCGCGGTGTCCATGTCGGTACCGGCCTCACCGCTGTTGTGCTCGGCGGCCAGCACCTCGGCACGCTTGGCCACAGTGAGCAACTGCTCCTGGGTCAGGATCGCCTCGACGTGCTGACGGCTGGCGGAGGCCACCTCGACCTTGCCGCCGAGCCTGCCGATCTCGGCCACCAGCGCCTGCTGGTCACCGGCATCGGCTTCCACCAGGGTCAGCAGGTAGCGCTGCTGCGGCAGCCGCTGCTTGGCTTGCACAGACTTCACCAAACCCGGCGAGAGCTTGTCCCCGGCCTGGTAGGCGCCGACCCAGCGCACGTAGTCCAGCTCGGCGACGCGCTCGCTGGTGGCCCGGTCCATCCGCACCACGTAGGCGTAGTCCGGGATGAACGCGCCGACGCGGGCACCGAGCCCGCGCAGCTCCCTGCGCTGGGAATCCAGCGGAGCGGCGGTGAACTGCACCAGGTAGACCCCGGTCTCCTCGGCGCGGAGCTCTCCGGCAGGGGCGCTGCGCCGCGCGTCGGCCGATGTCGGATCGAACGAGCGGTTGACCAGGTGGATCTTCTTGGCGGTCGGCAGCTGATGGCTCCAGCTCTTGCCACCGTCGAAACTGACCGAGAAGGAGTTGTCGCCGACGAGCCGGACCTGTTCGCCCGTGGTCTGGCCATTGGCGCCGACCACCCCCAGCGAGAGCAACACCGAGGTCGCGGTGGCCGCGACCATCAGCGCGCGACGGGAACGCCGCATGGAGAACCTCCTGAAGCAGGGAATGCAGGGACCCCACGAACGACAGATAATTCGTAAGGCAATAGCGACAGTAATGAGACGCAATACCCGATTCACCCGACTTAGGTCGGTGCTGCACACGACGTCGGACGCGGACCGAACGGAGCACGAAAAAGACTCCCTTCAGCCCAGCGAATGGCGGTTTACCTGCACTTATCACACAGGTGAACCGATACACACGCCGTTAATCGGCAAAAACTCGACGCGAATTGCGCCATAAAGCCGTAGGCCGTGCGAACGGCTCAGTTGAACGAAGGGGACGAAGCCGAGGCGACGAGCAGTCTCGGCGCGCCGGAACCGTCCGCCGGCACGGCCCAGACATCGCTGCCACCGCGCTCGTTGGGCAGCGAATAGGCCACCGTCCGCGCGTCGAGCCACACGGCCTGGTCGTCCACGCTCCGCGTCTCGGCCAACGGGGTCTCGGTCATCGTGGCGAGGTCGAGCACGTGCTCCCGCCACGGCCGGGCGTTGTCGGTGGAGACGCGCTTCTTGAACGCCAGCCGAGTCCCGTCCGGTGACAGCGACGGGCATTCGGCGTTCTCCCGCACCGTCTTCGCCTCCCAGGCGTCGTAGTCGGCCGTCACCAGGTGCGTGCGCCCGCTCGTCGCCACGGTCGCGTAGAAGCGCTTGTTGTCCGGGGTGAAGGTCACTCCCCAGAAGTTGATGTCCTCGGCGTGGTGCCGCTCCCCCGCGACGAGCAACGGGATGCCTTCGATGTTGGAGTAGAGCTGGTCCTGACCGCGATCCATGATCCCGGTGCGCGTGGAGAACGTGCCGCCCTGCGCATAGGAGTCACCCGTGACGAAGGTGGTCCAGGACGCCATCTTCCCGTCCGGAGAAAGCTTGGCGCGGTTGGGAATGCCCGCCAGCTCCACCCGCTTGACCTCGCGCAGCTCCTTGTCGACGAAGATCGCGACGGCGCTGGGCAACGGTCCCGGCGCGGTGGCGAGGCACAGCCCGTTCCCTGCGCTGACGTAGAAGCGGTCGCAGCTCAGCTCGCTGATCCGGCGCGGGCCGGCCGGGTCGGCCAACGCGACCGACGCGACCTTGCCGTGGTCGGGGCCGGGCGCGGTGTTGCGGAAGACAAGGCGCCCCGGCTCGTCCAGCCGCACCCCGCCGGAACGGTCGACGAGCACCGACGCGTCCGCCTGTTGCCGGTCCGGCCGCTCGGCCATGGCGTGCACGGTGTAGGTGACCGCCGCCCCCGCCAGCACCAGGGTCGTGAACAACGCGAGCAGAACCTTCTTCGTCACCGCGAGATCCTTCCGAACATCCCGGCGGCGAGGGTGACCGCCGCCAGAGCGACCAAGGCGAGGGTGACCGCGGTTCCCATGCCCCACAACGTCCACGCCGCGCCGAAGAGCACCGACGAGAGCAACTTCGCCAACGCCTGGCCGGTCTGCAGCAGCGCCATCCCGCTCGTCTTCAGCTCGGCGGGCAGCAGCGGTCCCGCCGCCGCCATCAGCACTCCGTCAGTGCAGGCGTAGAAGATCCCGTGCGCCGCCAGGCTGGTGACGAGCAACAGCACGCCGTCCGCGGCGCCGACGAGCAACACGTAGGAAACGAGCAGTGACACGTGCCCGGCCAGGAACACCCGCCAGCGCCCGAAACGGTCCGCGAGCCGCCCGACCGGCACCGCGAGCAACAGGTAAACCCCAGCAGTGCCAAGCGGAAGGATCGCGAAGTACTCCGGCGCGATCTCCAATCGCTTCTGCAGCAGCAGGTACACGAACGCGTCGCCGACGGTGACCAGGCCGAGCAGGACGGCCCAGCAGCAGATCCGGCGGAACGCCTCGTCCCGCAACAGCCCGAAGGCGGCGCGCAGGGACACCGCCTTGCTCGACGGCACAGCTCCGCGCCGGTCGGTCACGAACAACCCGAGCAGCACCACGCCGAGCACCGCGAAGCAGAAGCTGACGAAGAACACCGTGTCGTAGCCGCCGGCGACCATCCACAGCAGCAGGAAGGCCGCGAGCGGGCCGAGGAACGCGCCGACGGTGTCCATCGCCCGATGCACGCCGAAGGCCCGGCCGAGCGTGTCAGGGTTGCTGCTCAAGGAGATCAGCGCGTCCCTCGGCGCGGTCCGCAGCCCCTTCCCGGTCCGGTCGGCGGCCAGCACGAGCCCGAGCGCGGTGGCCGAGCCCGAGGCCGCGATCAGCCCGAGCTTGGCCACCGCCGAAACGCCGTAACCGACGCCCGCGACGAGCTTGCGCCGCTGCCACCGGTCGGCGAGGTTGCCGCCGAACACCCGGACGATCGCGGTCACCCCGGAGTACAACCCGTCCAGGACCCCGAACTGCAAGGGCGAGAAACCCAGGCCCAGTACGAGGTAGAGCGGCAGCACCGCGGTCACCATCTCCGAGGAGATGTCGGTGACCAGGCTGACCGCGCCCAGCGCGAGGACGTTTCCCGCGACCCGGCCCTGTCCTCTTCCGTCCATTTCGGACAGACCGGAGCGCGCCGATGCGATGTACATCGAATTTCCTCCCTCGTGGGCGCGATCAGCGGAGATCTACCGGCAGGTGTAGGGGCCCGCCTTGTCCAGCAGCGTGCCGCCGACGCCGACGATCTCCCAGGAGTAGGTCTTGCCGGACAGGGTCAGCTTCATCACGCCGTGCTTGGCGAAGGCCTGCTCGACCCCCTCCCGCTTCTTGATCTGGCTGTAGAGGTTGTCGCCGCCGATGCCCACGATCGCCGACCGCACGCCGTTGGCCTCGTCGATCTTCCCGTAGGAGTTCAACGGCTTCAGCCGCTCGTAGTGGTGGTCGTGGCCGCTGAAGACGACGTCCGCGCGGGCCTTGACGAACTCGTCCCAGACCTCCGTCATGGCCTTGTCGTCGCCGTACTGGCCGGAGTTGAAGCGCGGGTGGTGCCCGTACCCGATGACGCAGGCCTTCTTGTTCGCGGCCAGGTCCTGCTTCAGCCACGCCAGCTGTTCGGTCTTGGTGCCCTTGACGATCGGGTCGGTGTCCAGCGCCACGAAGTGGAACTCACCGACGTCGAAGCTGTAGTACGGCTTGCCCTGCGGGGTCGCGGCCGAGCCGAAGTACTGCTTGTAGCCGTTGAGCTTGTCCCGCCACTCGTGGTTGCCCGGGCTCGGCTTGGTGATCGCCTTGAACTTGCCCCAGGTCTTGTCGTAGTGCGCGCGGTACTCCGAGATCGTGCCGCTGTGGTACTGGTTGTCGCCGACCGTCACCACGTACTGCGGCTTGATGCCCTCCACCAGCTTCGCGGTGTTGCGGTGGTTGTCCGGCAGCTCCGGGCTCGCGATGTCACCGGCGACGACGATCACCGTGCCGTTGGGCGAACCGCCCGGCTGGGTGCTCGCCTGGAAGGCGGCGCTCTGCGCGGAGAGGTTGCCCGCCGCGTCGCGCGCCCGCACGGTGTAGGTGAAGGTCGTTGCCGAGACCAGCCCCGTGTCCGTGTAGGACGGTGTGGCCGAGGTGCCGATCACGTTGCCGTTGCGCAGGATCTCGTACCCGGTCACGCCGACGTTGTCCCTGGCCGGATCCCACGCGAGCGTGATGCTGTCCGAAGTGGACGAAGGAGAGCGCAGCCCCGCGGGCGCGGACGGTGGCTCGATGTCCCCACCCCCGGTGCGCTCGCCGTAGACCTCCAGTTCGTAGAGGGAGTAGCCGTAGATGGTGCCGCGCTTGGTGCCCAGGACCCGGACGTACCGGGCTGAGGCGGCCAGTCCGGTGATCTCATCGACGCCACCGTCGGCACCGGTGACCTTTTTCGCGTCCTGCCAAGCCTTTCCGTCCGCGGAGACCTGGATCTGGTAGTCCGCGGCGTACGCGGCCTCCCAGGCCAGCTTCACCCTGGACACCGTCGCCGGGCCGCCGAGGTCGACGGCGATCCACTGTGGATCGATGCCCTCGGCGCTGGCCCAGCGGGTGGCGACGTCGCCGTCCACGGCCAGACCGCCGACCGTGGTCTCGTCCTCGACCGAGGACGTGGTGGTGGGTTTGTTGTGGGACAACAGGGATTCGGCCAGCTCTTCGGTTCCGGAGGCGACCAGCGGCTGGGCCAGCAGGGCCAGGGCGGCCATCGGCGCGACCACCCGCCTGCCCCATCGGGATCGTGCGTTCACTTGTGCGCCCTTCATCACTCTCGACCCCGCGAGCGGGTCTCGGTTGACGTGCCCGACATACGAAAACCGGCGCGGGCGGCGGACGAACCGGCATCGACGAGAAGGGAGTGCCTTGTTAGGAAACCTTTAGTTAGGAAACTTACCTAACTGTTAATCAAGGCTGCCATGGCCACTGTGGCGCAGTCAACACTTCGGAATCGAAGCAGAACGGTCAGTGACGGTCCGGGCTCAGTGACAGGTGTACGGACCCGCCGAGTCGAGCACCTTCCCGTCCAGTCCCAGGTGGTCCCACGCGTAGGTGGTGTCGGTGATCCGCAGCTTCATCACGCCGTGCTTGCTGTAGGCCTTTTCCGTGCTGGGCCTGGGTTTCACCGGGTAGAGGCTCGCGCCGCCGCTGCCGATCACGACCGACCGGATGCCCTTCGCCTCGTCCACCTGACGACTGGGGTTCAGCGGCTTGAACCGCTCGTAGCTGTGGTCGTGCCCGACGAAGACGACGTCGGCGCCCGCGGCGTAGAGCATCCGCCACAGCGGTTCGGCCACCTTCTGGTCACCGTGGCTGGCCCCGCTGACGAACGGGTGGTGCCAGTACGCCGCGATGCAGCCCTTGGTGGTGCGCTTCAGGTCGTCGACGAGCCACCTGCCCTGCTCGGAGGTCTCCCCGGTGGGCAGGTTGGAGTCCAGCGCGACGAAGTGCCAGTTGCCGATGTCGTGGCTGTAGTAGGTCTTGCCCTGCGGCGTGGCGACCGCGCCGAAGTACTCCTTGTACCCGCGGGCCTTGTCGTTGTACTCGTGGTTGCCCGGCGAGGGCTTGGTGATCGCCTTGAACTTGCCCCAGGTCGTGTCGTAGTACTTGCGGTACTGGGCGATCGTGCCCGACTGGTACTGGTTGTCCCCCGCGGTCAGCACGGCGACCGGGTTCATGTCCGTGACCAGCTTCGCGGTTTTCGGGTGCACGCAAGAGGAACTGCTCGCCAGGCAGGTGTCGGCGATGTCCCCGGCGACGGCGATCACCGTCTCCGCCGGCGCGGATTCGGCGGTGCGGGCGGGAGAGGCGGACGCGCCGACCAGGGTCAGCGCCAGCAGGACCGGCAGGACGCGGGAAGGGTTCACATCCCCAGAGTCTTGGGTGGTGCCCCGATCACCACAACCCGCCGATCGGCCCGCGCCGTCCGATCGGCAAATACTGTCAACCCGTTGTGGCCAGCCCGAAATGTCGCGTTCAGTTGGCGCTGCGCGCCCGCTCGATCAACGCGATCACGCCCGGGATCCACGGCGCGTAGCGCTCCGGCCGCGAAGCCGCGTCGCTGACCAGCTCGGCGTAGGGCAGCCAGGCCAGCTCCTCGATCTCCTCGCGGTCCGGGGACAGCTCGGCCGAGGAGTCCAGGTCCCCCATGAGCACGTGGTCGAACTCGTGCTCGGCGGCGCCCTGGCCGTCCAGCGCCTGGTAGACGAACGTGCCGACCTCGCGCAGTTCGCCCACGCGCAGGCCCATCTCCTCGTCGAGGCGCTTGGCCGCGGACTCGGCGACGTCCTCGCCTGCCGCGGGATGGCTGCAGCAGGTGTTGGCCCACAGTCCGGGGAACCGCGACTTCGACAGCGCCCTGCGCTGCAGCAGCACCCGGTCCTGCTCGTCGAAGAGCATGATCGAGAACGCCCGGTGCAGCCTGCCGGGGGGTTGGTGCGCCTCCTCGACCGGACACTCGCCCAGCGTCGTCCCCCGCGCGTCGACCAGCTCGACGATCCTGCGGACCATGGTGGTAGCTCCTCAACTCTCGCCGGGCGCGACTCCGCACGGTGATTGGCAAGAACTCAACGTAGCCAGGGTGCTCTCACCCGTCCAGAACGACGTAGGTCACATGCGTATGCCCGAAAGTGGCCCGGACCACGGGGCCATCCGGGGGACAACACGGCCCCGGCGGGCTGGCTGCCTGCCGGGGCCGTGCCCCACCGTCCCCCCGGATCGCCCGCCCGCCCCTACGCGGCCGGCGGGATGTTGTGGTTGAACCGGAACACGTTGTGCGGGTCGTACATGCCCTTTATCCGCTGCAGCCGCTGGTAGTGGTCGTCCCGGTAGGAGCGGCGCACCCGGTCCGGGTCGGTGTTGGCGGGCCCGAGGACGTTCAGCGAGGTCCGCTCTCCGGCGAAGGGCGCCAACCCCCTGGCGAGCCTGCTGTAGAACCGCTGCGCCGCCGCGACCTCGTCGGCGACCGGGGTCCGCATCGCCGAGTGCAGCGCGAACGCCACCCCCTGCAGGCCGAGACCGGAGCCGACCTCTCCCGGCGGGTTCCCCCCGCCGATGTGCCGCAGCTCCAGGTGGTCGTAGGGCGCCCGCCGACCCGGCCCCGCGACCATCAGCAGCGCCGCGCACGCCGCCTCCGACAGCTCCGGCAGCAGCATGCCGAAGCTGACGTGCGGGTTCGGGTCCGTCCGCAGCATGGCGATCTCGGCGATCCGCGCGTAGGGCAGCAGCCCGAAGGAGTCCACCAGCACCCCCGGCAGCGACCGCAACGGCTTGACCAGCCGCTCCGCCTCCTGGCGGTCCCCGCTGTGGCACGCCCGCAGCCCGATCACCCAGCGCCCGCGCAGCGGCTCCGGCACCCCCTGGTCGGAGCCGCCGCGCATCAGGCACACCGACGAGCTGATCTCCGGAGGCAGCTCCCGCACCCACTCGCGGTAGACCTCCAGCACCTGGCCGGCGTGGTCGAGGGGGTAGTAGACGCCGCCGCCGTGCACCTCGGTCACCGGGTAGAGCCGCAACCGCAGCTCCGTCACCACACCGAAGTTCCCGCCGCCCCCGCGCAGCGCCCACACCAGCTCGGGATGCCGCGACTCACCGGTCTCCACGAGCTCCCCATCGGCAAGCACCACGCGCGCTCCCACGACGCTCGCGGCGCTCACCCCGTACCGCCGGACCAGCCAGCCCATTCCCCCATCGAGCGTGCTGCCGACGGCACCGTCGTGCGCGGCGAAACCGGACAACGGCGCGAGGCCGTACCGCTGCGCCGCGTCGATCACGTCCTGCCACCGCGCCCCCGCCTGCACCCACGCGGTCTCGGTGACCGGGTCGACCCGCACCCCGCGCATCCCCCCGGTGTTGATCAGCACCCCGTCGTCGCACGGGCGCGGCAGGCCGTGCCCGGTGCACATCACCCCCACCGGCAGGTCCCGGACGTAGGCGAAGCGCACCGCCGCGGCCACGTCCTGCTCGGTCCGCGCGGACACCGCGAACGCGGGCCGCTGGTGCATCGCGAGGTTCCAGGACCGGCACTCGGCCTCGTACCCGGGTTCACCGGGCGTCAGCACCGTCCCGGTCAGACACATCCGCAGCAGGCCGAGTTCGATTCGCATCCTCGACCCCCCGCATCCAGGCACAGTCCGCACGAACCAAGACTGCCGCCGGGGCCAGCCCGGAGCATCGGGGAAACCCCCACATCCGGGGTAGGGCGGGTCAGTCCTTCGTCTCCCGCGCGGCGTAGACCAGGGCGGTCAGCCCGGACCGGCTGCTGACGTTGAGCTTGTTGAAGATGCGCGACAGGTGCGCCTCGACCGTCTTCGGGCTGACGAACAGGTGCTCGGCGACCTGCTTGTTCGTCCGGCCCTGGCTGATCAGCTCCGCGACCTCGCGCTCCCGCGCCGTCAGCGCCAGCAACCCGTCACCCGCCCCGCGCCGCCGCGGCATCTTCGCGCCGAGCTGGCGCTGTGCGCTGATCACGTCCTCGTGCAGCCGCTTCGCCCCGCGCGCCGCGAACAGGTCCTTCGCCGCGCCGAACTCCACCCGCGCCTCGTCGTGCTTGCCCAGTTCGCCGAGCGCGATCCCGGCCTCCAGCCGGCACCGCCCCTCGTAGAGCCGCATGCCGACGCTCGCGCACAGCTCGGCACCCTCCCGTCCCAGGCGGGCCGCCTCCTCGAAGCGCTCCCTGGCGATCAGCACCTGCGCGTGCGCCAGGTGCCGCATGCCCCACCGGCCGGGCAGGATCTCCCCGATCTGCGGGTCGATGCGCCGCGCCCACGCCTCCGCCGCGTCGACGTCACCGAGCGCCAGCTCGATGCGGACCAGGATCTCCAGCACCGGCGGCCGCATCAGCACCGCCACCGAGGCCATGCTCTCGTCCCCGATGGCGGCCATCATCCAGCGCCGCGCCTCCGCGGGCTCCCCCTTCAGCAGCAACGCGGCCGCGCTGTAGTAGCCGGCGGACCGGCTGCGGCCGCTGGTCGCCGGGTCCTCGCCGCCGAGCGCCAGCCTGCCGAACCGCAGCGCCTCGGCGACGTCGCCGCGCCACATCGAGATGGCGCAGAGGTGGCTCCACGCGACGAGCCGCTGCTCCTGGCTGTCGGTGAGCATCGCGGCCTCGAGCATGTCCTCCGCCGCGGCCTCGCACTCGTCGAGCGCGCCCTGCCACAGGTACGCCTCCCCGGCGGCGATCATGATGGCCATGATCGAGTCGCGGTGGGTGCTCTGCCGGGCCAGGCTCGTCGCCCGGGTGTAGTGCCGGACGGAGTCGTCGAGGCGCTCGACCCACATCACCGAGGTGATGGCGGAGACCACCTGGCTGAAGTGCCCGCTGAGCTCCTCGTCGGAGGCGGCGTCGATGGCCGGGGTCACGGCGAGCACCTCGTCGATCAGCCGGGAGGACGCCCGGCCCGGTGCCGTCGCCATGATCAGGGCGGCCCCCATGGCCGAGTGCAGCCGGTCGACCAGGCCGGTGCCCGAGGACAGCTCGAGCGCGTCCTCCGCCCACTGGCACGCCTGCTCGACCTCTCCCTCGGCGAGATTGATGATCGCGGTCTCCAGCAACGCGCCGACCCGGCCTTCGCGGTTGCCCTCCCCCGCGTTCTCCAGCTCCCGGAGCACCAGCGCCCGCGCCTCGTTCGCCCTGCCCAGCCCGCGCTCCACTTTGGACAGACGGAAGACGATGTCCAACCGCCGGTCGCTGTCCTTCGGCAGCAGGTCGAGCACCTCGTGCATGAGGTCCCGGCTCCGGCTGCTCTGCCCGATCGCGGAGGACGCGGTGGCGAGGCTACTGAGCAGTTCGATCCGCTGCTCGTTGTACGACTCCCCCATGGGCAGCAGCCGCAGCGCCGTCTGCAGCCAGCCGGCCGAGGTGTCCGGTGCGGTGGAGAGCACGCTCCTGGCAGCCGCGGAGAGCACCTCGGCCGCTTCGTGGTCGCCCGGCTGCGCGGAGCGCTCGAGGTGGTGGGCGTAGAGCAGCACGGGACTGCGCCGGGCCCGCAGGGCGGCGGCTGCCCGCCCGTGCGCGGCGAAACGCCAGACCGACTCGGTGTCCTGGTAGGTGACGCTCCGCACGAGCGGGTGCCGGAACCCGAACTGGGCGCCACCCGCGGCGACCCGCACGACGTCCTGGCGGACCAGTTCGTCCAGCGCCGCGACGGCCGTCGGCACGTCCAGCTCGGCCACCTCGGCGACCAGGTCGGGGGTGAACGGATCACCCAGGACCGACGCGGCGCCCGCGGCCTTGCGGACGATGTCCGGCAGCCGGTAGAGCTCCGACCGCAACGCGGCGAGCACCGCGGGCGGGGCGCTGCCTTCGGTGAACACTCCCGGCAGGTAACGCGCCTCGGTGGCGACCTCCGACAGCGCCTCGGCGTAGAACGGGTTGCCCCGGCTCGCCTCGAACAGCTCGGTCAGGCGCGGGTCGTCCGCGCCGATCTCCAGCAGTTCCGCGGTCTCGGTGAGGGTGAGCGGAGCGACGTCGACGACCTCGAAGTACCACTGCGTGTTGGCCAGCAGCAGCGCGTTCGACAGCTGCGGGGCGAGCTGGCGGGGCCGGTAGGCAGCGGCGATCAGCACGCGGCCCCGCGGCGGGTGCCGGAGCAGGTGGTCCATCAGCTCGATGGAGGCCCGATCCGCCCAGTGCAGGTCGTCGAGGGCGAGCACGAGGCTGTTGTCCTTGGCGAGGACGTCGAAGAGCTCCCGCATCGCGCGGTAGATCCGGAACCGCACCGACGGCGAGGAGGACTCCTGGCTCTGGTCGGTGGCGTGATCGGCGAGCGAGGGGAACACCGCGGCGAGCTGCGTCACGTGCGCCCGGCCCAGCGCCTCGAGCTCTCCCGGCTGGAGATCGGCGAGGTAGTCGTCGAGCGCGTCGACGAAGACGCCGAAGGGCAGGTCCCGTTCGAACTCCGCGGACCGGCCGCTGAACACCGTGAGGCCGCGCATCGACGCGCGCCAGGTGAGGTCGGTCAGCAGCCTGCTCTTGCCGATGCCGGGGTCACCGGAAAGGAACAGGCCCCCGCCCTGGCCTTCGGCGAGGCGGCTGATCGCGCGGGTGAGCGCGTCCTGCTCGGCCATCCGCCCGACCAGCGGGCGCACCGCGCCGCCGACCCTCTTCTGCATTACGGCATCCACCCCTCGGGGCGCCCCGGGGCACGCTCGGCGAGCGCAGACCCGAAGCCCGCCTGCGTCTCAGCAATGATGCCGACCAGGACAACTCCTCACCAACCCGGACAACCGGCTACTCCGCCGGATGACCTTCTCACGGCGCAGGAGCCGAGGCCCGATCGGAGTACGTCGCGCCCGCCTCAACGTACGGGAGCGCCGGCTGCCCGCGAAACCGGCACGTACCGGCAGGGACGACGGAACCGGGACCGCGCGGGGTCGCGTCACAGGAACGCGATCGACCACACGAACGGAGCATGGAACAGCGACGATCGCTTTAGGTGATTCCCTGATCGCGGGGGGTGACGTGCTGCGCAGTAACGAATTGAGGGGTTTCCCCGATGCTCCGCCACCTGGGTGAGCGGCAGATTGCCTTCCGCATCCGGACATCCACTCGAAGGGGGCCGAACAGGTGACCATGATCGTCGCTTCCACCGATCAGCCCATCCGCGGCGCCGTGCGCCCCTCCTTCGTCACGCTGACCGAGCGGCTGCTCGCCGAACTCGGCGAGCAGGACCGGATCGTCCACCTGGGCGAGCAGTGGTGCTCCATCACCCCTCCGGAGGCCGGCATCCGCAGGCAGGGCTGGAAACTCCACCTCTCCGCCACGACCGCGCACGCCGAGCGGGTGCTCGAGCGGGCGGTGCGCGTGCTCGCGGAGTTCCGGATCGCCTTCAAGTTCGCCGCCTCCCGCGCCGTGTTGCGCGACCTCAACGGTCCCCGCTGCACCCGGAGCGGAGCGGGCAAGTTCATCACTGTCTATCCCGCCGACGACGCGCAGCTGCGGGTGCTCGCGCACCGGCTGCACCGCGCGACGGCCGGTCTGTCCGGGCCGCGCATCCTCTCCGACCGCCCGTACCGCACAGGCAGCCTGGTGCACTGCCGTTACGGGTGCTTCCTCGCGAACCCGGTGCTGAGCCCGGACGGCGACTACCGGGACATGCTGCTCACCCCGGACGGCGGAACGGTCGAGGACCGGCGCGACCCCTGGTTCAGCGCGCCCGCGTGGGCGACGTGGCCCTTCCCGGAGTCGAGGAAGACCACGCGCGGCACCGGCTCCGGTGGTGTGCTGCTGGGCGGCCGGTTCCTCGCAGTCGAGGCGATCCGGCACGCGAACAAGGGCGGTGTCTACCGCGCGGTCGACACCGAGACCGGTGAGACGGTCGTGGTCAAGCAGGCCAGGGCGCACGTGGGCGACGACGGCGCCGGCGGCGACGTCCGGGACATCCAGCGGCACGAGGCCGCGATGCTGCGCCGGTTCGAGCCGCTCGGCGTGACGCCGCGGTTCGTCGCGGAGTTCTCCCAGGACGGCGACGACTTCCTCGCCCAGGAATTGATCGAGGGACAGTCGCTGCGCCGCTGGCTCGCCGCCACGGGAACCCCGGGGCTCGGCTGGCCGAAGCTGCTCGCGGTGACGAGGGACCTGATGGCACTGCTGGCCCGGGTGCACGCCGACGGCCTGGTGCTCGGGGATCTGACGCCGGGCAACGTGATGGTGCGCCCGGACGGCAAGCTGACCCTGATCGACGTGGAGCTGGCCGCCGAGGAGGGCACCGCGCTGTCCGCGTCGGGCACGCCCGGGTACGCGCCGTACGAACAGCTGTCCGGCTCGCCGAGGACCGCGGCGGCCGACCGGTACGCGCTGGGGGCGGTGCTGGTGTACCTGGCGACCGGGGCCGAACCCGTCCACAGTGGACAGATGGCGGAGCGGATGCTGCAGCGGAAGCGGTGGCTGGACCTGGTCTGCGCCGAACACGCGGTGCTCGGCAGGCTCCGCCCGCTCATCGACGGGCTCCAGGACGCCGACCCGGACCGGCGGTGGACGCTGACCAGGGCCGGGCAGTTCCTGGACGCGGTGTCGGTGCGCGGCTCCGTCGCGCTGAGCGCGCCGCACGAGGACGGCATCCCGGACGCGGACACGTTGGTCACCGACGGCGTCGAGCACCTGGTCGAGACGATGCGACCGGAAGCCAAGACCCTCTGGCCGGTCGTGGACCCGCGCCAGGACGCCTGCTCGGCCTGGCCGGGAGCGGCCGGTGGGCTCACCGCGGTGCTCGCGGCCGCCGAGGCGACCGGGGACGTGCGGTACCACGGGGCTCTCCGCGCGGGTGCGGACTGGCTGCTCAGCCGCATGCGCGCGGAGGCGGTACCCACTCCGGGGCTGCTCCACGGGCGGGCCGGGACGCTCCTGGTGCTGCACCGCGCCGGTCGGGTGCTCGGCGACTCGGGCCTGGCCGATGAAGCGCTGGGCTGGGCGCACCGCCTGCCGACGCGGTGGCCGAACCTGGACCTCGCCACCGGAACCGCGGGCGCCGGGCTGGCCATGTGCGCGCTCACCGTGGCCTCCGGTGACCCCGGCTTGCTCGGGCGGATCGAGGCGATCGCCGAGCACCTCGCGCACGAGGCACGACTGGACGACCACGGCCTGACCTGGGCGCCCTCGAAGACCTACGCCGCACGTTCACGAGGCGGCGCTTCCTACGGGCTCGCGCACGGCACCGCGGGCATCGCGACCTTCCTGCTCTCCGCCGCGGCGACGCTGGGTCGCGGCGACCTGCTCGAGCTGGCCGGGATCGCCGGGCGCACCATGGCGGGCGCCGCGGTGCAGGACGGCTCCGGGGTGCGCTGGCCCGACCACAGCGGGACGACCGGCCAGGTGGGCGACACCTGGACCGCGGGAACGGCCGGGGTCGGCTCGTTCCTGGTCCGCCTGTGGCGCGCGACCGGCGAACGCGACTGGCTGGAACTGGCGGAGCGGGCGGCCCTGTCGGTGTGGCAGCGCCGGTGGGTGCCGGACCCGTCCTCCGCGCACGGGCTCGCGGGCCGGGGCGAGTTCCTGCTGGACCTGCACGCGGCGACCGGCGAGCCGCGATATCGATTGTGGGCGGAGCGCCTCGGCCGGATCATCGGTGGTCACGCGTACCGGCACGACGGCCGGTGGCTCGTGCCCGGTGCGGGCTGGCGGCGCGACGACCTCTCACACGGCACCGGGATGGCCGGGAGCCTCGGCTTCCTGGTTCGGCTTCGGCACGGGGTCGGCGCTCCGTGGCTGCCGCCGGGCGGGCGCCCGCTCACGGCAGGGGCGCACGCCAGCCTCGTCTGACCACTTCAACGAACACCGCACGAAGGAGAACCCACATGGAACCCAACACCGACATCGACCGCCTCCAGGAGCTGCCGGAGACCGAGCCCGAGCCGGACACCATCACCGGCCCCGGCGATCCGGGCGTCGTCCGCCCCTACACCTCCGGAACCATGCACATCGGTGACCCAGAGCCGGAGGACATCGACGCGGAGTTCGTCGCCGAGTTCGGCGACGGCGAGGCCGCTCCGGAGGCGGACAAGACCGCCAAGGCCTGACCGACTCCCCGGCTCGGGGGCGGGCGGAGGGGATCCGCCCACGGGAAGCCGGGACCGCGAAGGCCTCGGGGGGTGCGCGGGGGCCCGGCGACAGCGCCGGGCCCCCGCGCCCACGTCCTGGGTCCGCTGCGCGAACGCACTGAATGACTCATTAGGTGCGTGAGGGGCGGGGTCAGGAGAGGTCGGCCAGGGCGGAGGAGATGGCGCGGTGGAAGGTGGGGTAGGCGTAGATCATCGACCGCAGCCGCGAGGTCGGGACCTCGCCGTGCACCGCGACGGCCAGGGCGCCGAGGATCTCGCCGCCCTCGGGGCCCATCGCGGTCGCGCCGACGAGGACACCGCGTTCGGCGTCCTCGACGACCTTGATCAGGCCCTCGTTGCCCGCGCCGTGGATCCAGCCGCGCGAGGAGGCCGCCAGGTCGGTGCGGCCCGTGCGGACGGAGATCCCCCTCTCGCGCGCCTGCGCTTCGGTGAGGCCGACCGCGCCGACTTCGGGGTCGGTGAAGGTGACCCTCGGCATCGCGCGGTAGTCGGCGGGCGGGCCGTCGCGGCCGAGGATGTCGGCGATCACGACGTCCGCCTGGTACATCGACGTGTGCGTGAAGGCGCCCTTGCCGGTGATGTCGCCGACCGCCCAAACGCCGTCGGTGACCCGCAGCCGCTCGTCGACCTCCAGGAACCGGGCCTTCTCGTCGACGCCGATCGCGCCGACGCCGAGCTTGGCCAGCTCGGTCCGCCTGCCGGTCGCCACGAGCAGCTTCTCCGCGCTGACGGTCGAACCGCCCAGGTCGAGCGTGAAGCCCTCGTCACCGTGCTCGATCCCGGCCACCTTGGCGCCCGCGCACACGGTGATGCCCTCGGACTCGAAGACCTCGGCCAGCAGCTCGCCCGCCTCGGGCTCCTCGAGGGCCAGCAGCCTCGGCTGGGCCTCGACCACCGTGACCGCCACGCCGAAGCGGGCGAAGACCTGGGCGAACTCCACGCCGATGGCGCCGCCGCCGAGGATGGCCAGCGAGCCGGGCAGCTCCTCCAGCCGGACCGCGTCGCGGTTGGTCCAGTACGGGGTCCCGGCCAGGCCGGGGATCGGTGGGACGGCGGGCTCGGTGCCCGCGTTGATCACGATCGCCTTGCGCACCGTCAGGCGGTGCTCGGTACCGTCGGCGCCGGTCACCAGCACCTCGTCGGCACCGGTCAGCGTGGCCTCACCGCGCAGGAAGCGGCCACCGGTCGAGGTGAAGCGGTCCACCGCGACCTTGTCGTCCCAGTTGTCGGTCGCCTGCTGGCGGATGCGACCGGCCACCAGGGACCAGTCGCCCCGCACCGTGCTCGATCCCGCGAGCTGGGGCACCCGCCCGCCCTCGGCGAGCAGGCCCGCGGCGCGGACCATCATCTTCGTCGGCACGCAGCCGTAGTACGGGCACTCGCCGCCGACCAGGCGCCGGTCCACGCCGACGACGCTCAAGCCGGCCTCGGCCAGCCTGCTCGCGGCGTGCTCCCCGCCGGGTCCCATCCCGATCACCACGACGTCGGCCTGTCCGGCCGGCTCGGTCGTCATCCCGCGCGCCTCCTCATCGTGCTGCCCTGTGTTCCTGCCTCCACCTTCCCGCTTCCCGCAGGCGCGCCGCCAAGCGCCTCCCACCACGCTAAGCCCGGTCCGGCGTTCCCGCAGGCGGCGCGCCGCCGTCGTTGCCGACAGTGTCCGGATGCGGCTGTCAAACTCGTGTGGTAATTGCCGTGCGGGCAATGCGGGAACCCTGATGCGAAGTCGGGGAATAGCAAATCGAACGACTCGATAAATGCTGCGTATCGCCGAGATGACCGCCGTGAATTTCCTGTTACAGCAAATAGCAAGGTCCACCGCACGAGTGAGCACGAAGCGGGGACCATCCCGGCAGATGATCACACAGTGTGAGCAAAAGCCCTGGAGAGTGGTCACGGTCACGTCTCGTTCGTGGCTCCCGGCTAACGCGCCGGGCATCCCCCGACGACGAGGAAACTGACGGGCGCGGCGCCCGGACGGCCTCCCTCGGCGGAGTCGGGGTGTGAAAACCCCCGGTTGAGGGAATCAGAGCGGTTCGGATGCGGCCGAAGTTAGGAACGACAGCCGCCGCCAGTCGGGTCGGGACCGCTTGAGTCCCGCTTGAGGATCGCTCAAATCAAGCTTGAGGCGACCTCAAGATGCTGTACTGCCCGTTGCACTAATTCGTTTTCCCCAGATAGCTTCCCGCTTCGATTCAGCCATTCAGGTTGGACCTCGCATGTCCAGCCGGACTACCGGGTTGTGTTGATCGACGGAGGCTCAATGGCCGCGGAAACGCCGGAGCGCGAGCTGATCATCGGGGTGACGCCCTTCGGTGAACCCAACGCTCGCCTCGCCGCAGCGCTCTGCCGCGCGGGTGCGCTCGGGGTGCTCGACCTGGGCCGGGGTGACCGGCACGCGCGGCACGCGCTCGACCTGGCGGCCCGCTGGGCGCCGGGTGGCTTCGGGGTCCGGGTCGCCCCCGGCTGTGCCCTGCGCCCGGAGGACCTCCCCGAGGGCCGCGTCGACACCGTCGTCCTCGCCGGCGGCGCGCCGTGGAGCGTCGCCGAGGCCGGTTCCCGCGTGCTCGTCGAGGTCACCTCGCCCGAGCAGGCCCGCACGGCCGTCGCCGCGGGCGCGCACGGGCTGATCGCCCGCGGCCACGAGGCCGGCGGCAAGGTCGGCGAGCTGAGCTCCTTCGTCCTGGTGCAGAAGCTGGTCGCCGAGTTCGACCTGCCGGTGTGGGTCAACGGCGGCATCGGGCCGCGCACCGCGACCGCGGCCGTCGTCGGCGGCGCCGCCGGTGTGGTGCTGGACAGCCAGCTCGCCCTGCTCGCCGAGTCCGACCTGCCCGGGGAGGTCGCCGCCGCGCTGAGCACGATGGACGGCTCCGAGACCGTCCTGGTCGGCGGTCACCGCGTGCTGCTGCGCCGCGGTCCGGGCGCCCCGGCGACCACCGATCTGACCGAGGCCGAGGTCATCGCCCGGCTCGGTGCCAAGGACCTCCGCGACCAGCTGCTGCCGATCGGCCAGGACGGCTTCCTGGCGAAGCAGCTGGCCGACCGCTTCGGCTCGGCCGCCGCGCTCGTGCGCGGGCTGCGGGAGGAGCTGCTGGAGTCGCTGCGCTCGAACAAGGGGGCCGACGCGCTGCGCCCCGGTGCCCCGCTGGCCGCCGCGCTCGGCGTCGAGCTGCCGATCGCGCAGGGGCCGATGACCCGGGTCAGCGACCAGGCCGCCTTCGCCAAGGCCGTCGCCGAGGGCGGCGCGATGCCGTTCCTGGCGCTCGCGCTGGCGGGCAAGGCCCAGACCCGCGCGCTGCTGGAGGAGACCCGCGACCTGCTGGGCGAGCGCCCGTGGGGCGTCGGCGTCCTCGGGTTCGCGCCGGAGGACGTGCGCGCCGGGCAGCTGGAGGTCATCCAGGAGATCAAGCCCGCCTGCGCGATCATCGCGGGCGGCCGTCCGGCGCAGGCCAACGCGTTGGAGGACAACGGGATCGCGGCGCTGCTGCACGTGCCCTCCCCCGGTCTGCTCAAGCAGTTCCTCGACGCGGGCGCGCGCCGCTTCATCTTCGAGGGCCAGGAGTGCGGTGGCCACGTCGGCCCGCGTTCCAGCTTCCCCTTGTGGGAGGCGCAGATCTCGGTGCTGCTGGACTATCTGTCCACTAAGGATGGTCAGGGCATCCAAGTCCTGTTCGCCGGTGGCGTGCACGACGAGCGCTCGGCCGCGATGGTCACCGCGATGGCCGCGCCGCTGACCGAGCGCGGCGTGGCGGTCGGCGTGCTGATGGGCACCGCCTACCTGTTCACCGAGGAGGCCGTCGCCGCCGGTGCCGTGCAGCCCGCGTTCCAGCGCCAGGTGATCGCCGCCGAGCGCACCGAGCTGCTGGAGACAGCGCCCGGCCACGCCACGCGCTGCGTCACCTCCCCCTTCGCCGAGGAGTTCCTGGCGATCAAGGAGGAGCTGCGCACCAGCGGCGTGCCGGACCGCGAGGCCTGGGAGAAGCTGGAGCAGCTCAACGTCGGCCGCCTGCGCATCGCCAGCAAGGGCGTGACCCGCGACGGCGACAAGCTGGTCGAGGTCGCCGAGGCCGGGCAGCTGGCCGACGGCATGTTCATGGCGGGCCAGGTCGCCGTGCTGCGCTCCGCCGTCACCACCGTCGCCGACCTGCACGCCTCGGTCAGCTCCGACGCGGCCGCCTACCTGACCACGCGGCTGGACGAGCTGGCCGGGATCAGCGGGCGCGCGAGGGCCGAGGTGCCCGCCGCCCCGCCGGTGGACGTGGCGATCGTCGGCATGGCGTGCATGTTCCCGGGCGCCGCGGACCTGCCGACCTACTGGGCGAACGTGGTCGGCGGGCGGGACGCGGTCACCGAGGTGCCGGGCACCCGCTGGGACCACGAGACCTACTACTCGCCGGAGGCGACCGGTCGCAGCGCGGGCGAGAAGACCCCGTCGAAGTGGGGCGGCTTCCTGCCGGAGATCCCCTTCGACCCGCTGAGCTACGGCATCCCCCCGGCATCGCTGGCCGCGATCGAGCCGGTGCAGCTGCTCGCCCTCGAGGCCGCGCAACGGGCCCTCACGGACGCCGGTTACGGCAGTGACGATGCTCGACCCCGCGAGCGGGTCTTCGGCCGTGCGTTCGACCGTTCCCGGGTGGGCGTGGTCTTCGGCGCGGAGGCGGGCTCGGACCTGTCGAACGCCTCGTCACTGCGCGCGGTGCTGCCGTCCTACATCGGCGAGATCCCGGCGGCGCTGGACGAGCAGCTGCCGAAGCTCACCGAGGACTCCTTCCCCGGCATGCTGGCCAACGTCATCTCCGGCCGCATCGCCAACCGCCTCGACCTCGGCGGCGCGAACTACACCGTCGACGCGGCGTGCGCGTCCTCGCTGGCCGCGCTGGACGTGGCGTGCAAGGAGCTGGTCAGCGGCGCGGCGGACATGATGCTCTGCGGCGGCGCGGACCTGCACAACGGCATCAACGACTACCTGCTGTTCTCGTCGGTGCACGCGCTCTCGCCCACCGGGCAGTGCCGCACCTTCGACGGCAGCGCGGACGGCATCGCGCTCGGCGAGGGCGTCGCCTGTGTCGCGCTGAAGCGCCTTGAGGACGCCGAGCGCGACGGTGACCGGATCTACGGCGTGATCAAGGGCGTCGGCGCGGCCAGTGACGGCAAGTCGCTCGGCCTCACCGCCCCGCGCCCGGAGGGCCAGCGCAACGCGCTGGAGCGGGCCTACGCCAACGCGCGGATCTCCCCCGCCGAGGTCGGCCTCGTCGAGGCGCACGGCACCGGGACCGTCGTCGGTGACCGCACCGAGCTGAGCACGCTGACGAAGATGTTCGTCGAGCACGGCGCGCAGCCCGGCACGTGCACGGTCGGCTCGGTGAAGTCGCAGATCGGCCACACCAAGTGCGCGGCGGGTCTGGCGGGCCTGATCAAGGCGGCGCTCGCGCTGCACACCGGCATCAAGCCGCCCACGCTGCACGTGTCCGAGCCGAACGCCGCGTGGCAGCCGGACAGCAGCCCGTTCACGTTCACCTCGGCCGCGTTGCCGTGGGAGGCCGAGCCCGCCGAGCGGGTCGCGGGTGTGAGCGCCTTCGGTTTCGGTGGCACCAACTTCCACGTGGTCCTGCGCGGCTACGACGGCGGTCCGGCCCCGCGCCACGTCGGCGACGAGTGGCCCGCGGAGCTGTTCACCTTCCGCGGCGCGGACGTCAAGACCGCGGGCAAGCACGTCGAGCAGACCCTGGAACTGTTGCGGGTCAACGACTCCAGCGGCCGTCCGTGGCGGCTGAGGGACATCGCCCGCACCGTGGCGCGCCGTTCGGACGCGCGCACCGAGCCGGTGCAGATCGCCGTGGTCGCCTCCGACCTCGACGACCTGGCGCAGCTGCTGCGTTCCGCGCTCGCCGGTGAGACACCGCGCGGCGTGCACCTCGCGTCCGTGTCCGCCGAACAGGGCGGCAAGGTCGCCTTCCTGTTCCCGGGTCAGGGCAGCCAGAAGCCGGGCATGCTGGCCGACCTGTTCGTGGCCTTCCCCGAGGTGCACCACCTGCTGCACGAGGGCCGCAAGTGGGCCTCGACGATCTTCCCGCCCACCGCCTTCGACGAGCAGCGCGCCAAGGAGCAGGACGCGCGGCTGCGGGACACCCGCGTGGCGCAGCCCGCGCTGGGCATCGCCGGGCTGGCCGTGCACGAGCTGCTCAGCCGCCTGGACGTGCGACCGGACATGGTCGCCGGGCACAGCTACGGCGAGCTGGTCGCGCTGGCTGCGGCGGGCTCCATGGACTCCGCGACCCTGCTGGAGCTGAGCGAGGCGCGGGCCAACGCCATCCTCGGCGCCACCGGCGACGACCCCGGCGCGATGGCCGCGGTCAAGGCGAGCCGCGAGCGGGTCACCGAGGTGCTCACCGAGGCGGGGCTGGCGGAGCAGATCGTGGCCGCCAACCACAACTCGCCCGAGCAGCTGGTGATCTCCGGCCCGACCGCCGCGATCGACGAGGCGGTGGCCGCGCTCAAAGCGGCCAAGCTCGGCCCGAAGAAGCTGAACGTGGCGTGCGCCTTCCACAGCCCGCTGGTCAGCGGCGCCACCGAGACCTTCGGCGCGGTGCTCGCCGACGCCGACGTGCGCGCGCCGGAGCTGCCGGTCTACGCGAACCGGACCGCGGCGGTCTACTCCGGCGACGTGCGGGCCGAGCTGGCCGCGCAGGTCGGCGCGCCGGTGCGGTTCGTCGAGCAGATCGAGGCCATGTACGCCGACGGCGCGCGGATCTTCGTGGAAGCCGGTCCCGGCAAGGTGCTGACCAACCTGGTGAAGGCGATCCTGGGTGACCGGCCGCACCTCACCGTGGCCTGCGAGGGCCGCCCCCGGCACGGGCTGGCCGGGCTGCTGAACGCGGTCGCCACGCTCGCCGTCTCCGGGGTCGGCGTGCGCACCGGCTGGCTGTTCGCCGGTCGCGACGCCAAGGACCTGACCAACGCCAAGCCGCCGAAGCGCGCGGGCTGGACCATCGACGGTCACGTCGTGCGCACCGCCTCCGGCGACTTCCTGCCCAACGGCCTCGCGCCCGCCCGACGTGTGGAGATCACCACCATGACGACCCCAGGCGGCTCCGTCCCGCACCCCGGCAGCAACCGCGACGCCATGGTCAACCAGTTCCTGCAGGCCAGCCGGGAGATGGTGCAGGCGCAGCGCGACGTGCTGCTGACCTACCTCGGCTCCGCGCCGGAGGTGCAGTACTCGATCCCGGCGGTCGCCCCGGTCGCGCCCGTCCAGCAGTACTCGGCCCCGGCACCCGTTCAGCCGGTCATCGAGTCCGCTCCGGCTCCGGCCCCGGTCCCCGCTCAGTCCACTGTGGACGTGCTGGGCACGGTGCTGGAGATCATCAGCGAGCGCACCGGCTACCCGCTCGACATGATCGAGCCGGACCTCGACCTCGAAGCCGACCTCTCCATCGACTCCATCAAGCGCACCGAGATCGCGGGCGAGCTGGCTTCGCGCATCGGCGCGGCGGACACGCAGCTGGCGGATGACCAGCTGGAGGAGCTGGCCAAGGCGCGCACCGCGCAGGCGATCTCCGACTGGCTGAGCAGCCGTGTCGGATCGCCCCCCGCCCCCGCGGCGGCTCCCGTCGCGGCCACCCCGGCTCAGTCCACTGTGGACATCCTCGGCACCGTGCTGGAGATCATCAGCGAGCGCACCGGCTACCCGCTCGACATGATCGAGCCGGACCTCGACCTCGAAGCCGACCTCTCCATCGACTCCATCAAGCGCACCGAGATCGCGGGCGAGCTGGCTTCGCGCATCGGCGCGGCGGACACGCAGCTGGCGGATGACCAGCTGGAGGAGCTGGCCAAGGCGCGCACCGCGCAGGCCATCGCGGACTGGCTCGGCGGCCACACGGGTTCTGCCGCTCCTGCTCCGGCTCCGGTCAAGGCGACCGATGACCCGCTCGCGGGGTCGAGCATCGTTGAGGAGCCGGTGAACCCGGGCATCGCGCCGAAGCGCCTCGTGATGGCGCCGACCGCACTGGACGCGGTCGACCTCGGCGAGGCCGGGAAGACTTTGGGCGGCAAGAAGTTCCTGCTCTTCGGCACGGGACCGGTCGGCACCGCGACCGCCGCGCTGCTCGGCGCGCACGGTGCCGAGGTGTCCACTTCGGACACTCCGCGCCCGCTGGCCGGCTCCGACGGCGAGGTGGACGGCGTCCTGCACCTCGACGGGTGGGACGAGGCCGACGAGCCGGTGCTGCCGGAGACCTTCCCCTCCTTCAAGTCGGCGCTCACCTCCGGGCTGCGCTGGCTGATCTCGGTCAGCCCGACCGGTGGCGGCACCGCCGTCCCCGAGCTGACCCACGGCCGGGCCGCCGGGCTGCGGGGCTTCTTCCGCACCGTGCAGCGCGAGTACCCGGACACCGTCGCCCGCCTGGTCGAGGTCGACCACACCACCGACGCGGCCGTGGTCGCGAAGCTGGTGCTGGCCGAGCTGCTGTCCACCGAGGACGCTCCGGTGGTGCTGGCCACGCCGGACTCGCGGCACGGGCTGGTGATGACCGAGCTGCCGCTGACCTTGGGCAGCACGGGTGCCGGTCCCGCCGGGGACGGGGCGGCCGAGGCGCAGGCGATCGGGCTGGACCGCGACTCCGTGGTGCTGTTGATCGGCGGGGCGCGCGGGATCACCGCGCAGTTCGCCGCGACACTGGCCTCCGCGAGCGGCTGCCGGATCGAGCTGGTCGGGCGCACCGCCGCGGCCACCGAGGACGAGGACCCCAAGACCGCGGCGGCCACCGACAAGACCGCGCTGCGCAAGGCACTGATCGAGCTGGGCCACCGCTCGCCCGCCGAGATCGAGAAGCTGAGCAAGAAGATCCTGGCGCAGCGCGAGGTCGCCGCGACCGTGGAGCAGCTGCGCGAGCTGGGCAGCCAGGTCCGCTACCACAGCCTGGACGTCCGCGACCACGACGCGCTGCGCCAGCTGGTCAAGGAGATCCACACCGAGCACGGCCGGATCGACGGCGTGGTCTACGCGGCGGGCGTGATCGAGGACAAGCTGCTGGCGGAGAAGGACGTCGAGTCCTTCCGGCGGGTGTTCAACACCAAGGTCGGCGGTGCCCGCGCGCTGCTCGGCGCGCTGGAGGAGCTGCCGACCGGGCCGGGCTTCGTGACCCTGTTCGGCAGCATCGCCGCCGTGCTGGGCAACCGCGGACAGTCGGACTACTCCTCGGCCAACGACGCCCTGGAGGCGATCGGCGCCGGGTGGGCCGGCCGCACGGGCAACCGCGCGGTGACCGTCCACTGGGGACCGTGGGCGCCGAGCGCGCAGCACGGCGGCATGGTGACCGTGGAACTCCAGCAGGAGTACGCGCGCCGGGGGATCTCGCTGATCGACCCGGAGGAGGGCACGATGTCCCTCCTGCGCGAGCTGGCCTTCGGCGCACCGGACCTGCGAGCCGTCGTCTACACCGCCTCCGGCTGGTGATGCGGGGTTAACGGCATGCGTATCGCTGACGAAGATCCGCTCGCGGGATCGAGAATCGCCATTGTGGGGATGTCGGTTCTCCTCCCGGGCGCGCCCGATCTGGAGAGCTACTGGCGCAACCTCGTCGACGGGGTCGACTCGATCACCGAGGTGCCCGAGGGCCGGTGGGACGCGGAGTACTACAAGCCGTCCTCGGCGACCGGGAAGGCGGAGGCGGACGAGATCTACTGCCGCCGCGGTGGTTTCGTCGACGCCTACGCCGAGGTGGACCCGACGCGGTTCGGCATCATGCCGAACTCCGTCGCGGGCACCGAGCCGGACCAGCTGATCGCGTTGCGCGTGGCCGCCGCCGCCATCGCCGATGCAGGTGGGGACGAGAAGCTGCCTGCCCGGGACCGGATCGGCGTGGTGCTCGGACGCGGCGGTTACCTCACGCCCGGCCTGGTGCGGCTGGAGCAGCGCGTGCGGACGGCGCACCAGCTGGTGCGCACGCTCTCGGAGCTCATGCCGGATCTGCCCGCGGAGAAGCTGGAATCGGTTCGCGCGGCGTTCACCGAACAGCTCGGCCCGCACCAGCCGGAGTCCGCGATCGGCCTCGTGCCCAACCTCGCCGCGTCGCGGATCGCCAACCGTCTCGACCTGCGCGGCCCGGCGTACACAGTGGACGCTGCCTGTGCCTCCTCGTTGATCGCGGTGGACCAGGCGGTCACCGAGCTGTCCGCCGGGCGCTGCGACGTGATGCTGGCGGGCGGTGTGCACCACTGCCACGACGTCACGTTCTGGAGCGTCTTCTCCCAGCTGCGCGCGCTGTCCACGAGCCAGAGCATCCGCCCGTTCAGCAAGAACGCCGACGGCATCCTGATCGGTGAGGGCACCGGCGTGGTGGTGCTGAAGCGCCTTGAGGACGCCCAGCGCGACGGCGACCGGGTCTACGCGGTGATCCGCGGTACCGGTGTCGCCAGTGACGGCAAGGCGGCCAGCCTCTTCAACCCGGAGCCGGACGGGCAGGTGCTCGCGCTCCAGCGGGCGTGGGCCGCCGCCGGGCTCGACCCGACCGCGCCGGACGCGATCGGCATGCTGGAGGCGCACGGCACCGCGACGCCCGCCGGTGACGCTGCCGAACTGGACACGCTGCGCCGGATCTTCGGCTCCTCCAACGATTCCGACGACTTCCCGGTGATCGGTTCCGTCAAGTCGATGATCGGGCACACCATGCCCGCCGCGGGGATCGCCGGTCTGGTCAAGGCCGCGCTCGCGGTGCACCGGGGCGTGCTGCTGCCGACGCTGCACTGCGAGGAGCCGCACCCCGCGCTCGCCGAGACCCGGTTCCGCCCGATCTCCGCCGCGCGCCCGTGGGAAACCTCCCAGGGCAAGCCGCGCCGCGCCGCGGTGAACGCCTTCGGGTTCGGCGGGATCAACGCCCACGTGGTGCTGGAGCAAGCGTCCGCCGAAGACCCGGTTGCGGGGTCGAGCATCAGCACTGCGGGCACTCCCGTCGTGGTCTCCGAGCCGGAGCAGGTGCTGCGGCTGAGCGCCTCCTCCCCCGCCGAACTGGCGAAGCTGCTCGAGGCCGACGACGCCGAGCTGCGCGCGATGTCCTTCGCGGAGGGTTCGCCGCTGGACACCCGCCTCGGCATCGTCGGGCCGACCACGCGGAAGCTGACCCTGGCCCGCAAGGTCGCGGCGAAGGCGGTGTCCTGGCGCGGCCGCAACGACGTCTGGTTCAGCCCCTCGCCGCTGCTGGGCGCGCCCAGCGCGAAGATCGCGTTCGTCTTCCCCGGCCTCGAAGCCGACTTCGAGCCGCGGATGGACGACGTGGCGGCGCACTTCGGTCTGCCCGAGCGGGAGCTGTCCGGCGAAACCGTCGGTGCGCACGGCGAAGCCGTCTTCAGCATGGGCCGCATGCTCGACACCGTGCTGCGGCGCAGCGGGATCACCCCGGACGGCGTGGCGGGGCACAGCGTCGGCGAGTGGACCGCCATGGTGGCCGCGGGCATCTACTCCGACGCGGAGATCGACAGCTTCCTGCAGACCTACGACCCCGACGCGCTGAAGGTGCCGGGCGTGGCCTTCGCCGCGCTGGGTTGCGGGGTCGACCGGATCGCCGACGCGCTCGCCGCGCGGCCGGAACTCGTGCTCTCCCACGACAACGCGCCCAACCAGTGCATGGTGTGCGGGCCGGTCGAGGTCGTCGAGGACCTGGTCCGCGAGATGCGCGGGAAGAACGTCCTCGGGCAGCTGCTGCCGTTCCAGTCCGGCTTCCACACGCCGATGCTGGAACCGTTCATGGACCCGATCCACACCGCGGTGAACGAGCTGACGCTGCACCCGGCCACGCTGCCGATCTGGTCCGCTACCACCGCTTCTCCTTACCCCACAGCGGAAGCCGCGATCCGCGAGCTGTTCGTCCGGCACCTGCTGGAGCCGGTCCGGTTCCGCCAGCTGGTCGAGGCGATGTACGCCGACGGCTACCGCGTCTTCATCCAGACCGGCACCGGCCAGCTGGCCTCGCTGATCAGCGACACACTGCGCGGGCAGGAACACCTCGCCGTGGTGGGCAACGCGGGCAACCGCTCCGGGATGGAGCAGCTGCGTCGCGTCGCCACCGCGCTCTGGGTGGAAGGCGGCGCTCCTGCCCAGGACCTGTTCGGCCAGCCCGCTCCGGCCGCTCCGGCGCCTTCGAAGAAGGCCGGCAGGCCGCCGATGCGGCTGGACCTCAACGGCGCCTTGGTGTCGCTCAACGGTTCCGTGCCGCCGATCAGCAGGCCCGCCGCTGACGCCGAAGACCCGCTTGCGGGGTCGAGCATCGGCACGGGCGCGCTGGGCAAGCTGGGCAACCAGTTCCCGCTCGCCGCACAGCTGGAGGACCTGCTGCGCGAGACCGCGGACACCGCGGCCGCCGTCATCGGCGCCGCGCGGACGGCGGCTGCTCCGGTGAAGACGGTCTCGGCTCCGCGTGAGCTGCACGAGAAGCTGGCGGTCAACACCACGGCGATGCCGTACCTGTTGGACCACTGCTTCTTCCGGCAGCGCGCGAACTGGCCGGACGAGACCGACCGCTGGCCGATCGTGCCCGCGACCACGCTCGTCCAGCACATGATGGACGCGGCCGAGCGCAGCGCCCCCGGTCAGCGCGCGGTCACGTTGCACGACGTGAAGTTCAACCGCTGGATGGTCTCCGCGCCCGGCATCGAGGTCGACGTCAACGTCGTCCCCGAGAACAACAGTGCGCCGCACCGGGTCGAGGTGTCGATCACCGGCTACTGCCAGGCGACGGTGGAGCTGGCCCCGAGCTACGCCGGGCAGGTGCCCGCGGTGTGGCCGCCGTTCGCGGGCGAGCAGACGCCGGAGCTGACCGGCGAGGAGCTCTACACCAAACGCTGGATGTTCCACGGGCCGCTGTTCCAGGGCGTGACCGCGCTGACCGGCGTGAGCGAGCACCACGTGCGCGGCACCATCACCACGCCGCCCGCGCCGGGTGCGCTGCTGGACAACGTCGGCCAGATCCTCGGCTACTGGATCATGTCTCGGTTCACCGAGAAGAAGGTCGTCTTCCCGGTGGGCATGCGCTCCATCCGGTTCTTCGGGCCGCACCCGGCCGCCGGGGTCCCGCTGGAGTGCGTGATCGGCATCCGCGGGGTGTCGGACACGCTGCTGGAAGCGGACATGCAGCTGCTGCTCCCGGACGGCACGCTCTGGGCGCACATCGAGAGCTGGGTGGACCGGCGCTTCGACAGCAACCCGAAGACCGAGCCGGTGGAGCGCTTCCCCGAGCGCAACACGATCTCCGAGCGCCAGCACGGCGGCTGGTACCTGCTGCACGAGCTGTGGCCGGACCTCGCCTCGCGCGACCTGATCATGCGCAACCACCTCTCCGCCGTGGAGCGCGCCGAGTACGAGACCCGATCGCCGAGGACGCGGCGGCAGTGGCTGCTCGGCCGGATCGTCGCCAAGGACGCGGTGCGGCAACAGCTGTGGGCCGCGGGCGCGCCCCCGCTGTTCCCCGGCGAGGTCCGGGTGGGCAACGAGCCGACCGGACGGCCGTTCGTCACGGGACGGCACGGCACCGAGTTCACCGACACCGACGTCTCCATCGCGCACTGCCGCGAGGTCGGTGTCGCGATCACCCGCCCCGTCGCGGAGCGGGAGGTCCCCGGCATCCCGGGGATCGGCATCGACGTGGAGGAGGTCGCCGAACGCGACGACTCCACCGTCGCGTTCGCACTGTCCACAGTGGAACTGGAACTGCTCGACGCGCTCGTCGCGCGCACCGGGGAGACCAGGGCGCTGTGGTTCACCCGGTTCTTCACCGCCAAGGAGGCAGTCTCCAAGGCGGAGGGCACCGGTCTGCAAGGAGCACCGAGGAACTTCGTCGTCGAGCAGGCCACAGGCGTCCGGCTCGTCGTCAGCGTCGGGCAACGGCGCTACCTGGTGCACAGCACCGAGGCGAGCAACGCCGAAGGACTGCCGGAACGGCACTACGTGGTGGCCTGGACGACGGGCCTCGCGCACGAGGAGGAAACCCTGTGACGACGACCCCTGATCTGTCGGCACCTGAGGCGGTGCTCGCGGACATCGGCGAGATGCTCCGCGAGGTCCTTGGTGAGTACGGCCTCGACGACGCGGTGATCGCGATGGACACCAAGTTCCACGAGGACCTGGAGCTGGAGAGCATCGACCTGGTCGCGCTCTCCGGTCAGCTGGAGCAGCACTACGGCGGCCGGGTCAACTTCGCGGAGTTCATCGCCGACCTGGAGCTCGACGAGATCATCGAGCTGACCGTCGGCCGGCTGGTCGACTACGTCGTGTCCTGCCTCGACTCGACCGCTTCCGTCGGGGGGCAGTGACCATGGCGATGATCGAGGCGAACGGCATCCGGCTGCACGTGCAGCGCATGGCCGCCAAGAACGTCACTGCCGAACGACCTCCCACTGTCGTGTTCATCCACGGCCTCGGCACGGACAGCCTGGCGAGCTTCTACTTCACCCTCGCCGCGCCGGTGTCCGCCGCCGGTGTCGAGGTGCTGGCCTTCGACCTGCGCGGGCACGGCCGCAGCGGGCGCCCGGAGAGCGGCTACCGGATCAGCGACTTCGTCGGCGACCTGGACGCGATGCTCGACGCGATGAACGTCGAGGGCCCGGTTCACCTGGTGGGCAACAGCTTCGGCGGCACGGTGGCCTTCAGCTACGCGGTGGCGCACCCGGAGCGCGTCGCCAGCATCGTGATGATCGAGTCCGAGCCCGCCACCCCGGCGTGGTCGGCCAAGCTCGGCGGGCTGCTCGGCCGCGCGGCGGAGCAGCTGCGCTACGAGGAGGCCTTCGCCTGGATCACCGAGAACCAGGGCGCGCACACCTCGCGGCTGGCGAAGGCGGCCAGCAACGCGTTGTGCAACACCAGCATGGCCACCGACATCCCGGCCAGCCGCGTGCACACCGCCGAGGAGATCGAGTCGGTGGACTGCCCGGTGCTGGCGATCTTCGGCAGCGAGTCCGACCTCGCGGTGCAGGCGCAGCTGATGGAGACCCGGCTGCCGCGCTGCCGTTCCGTCGTGGTCGGCGGGCACGAGCACTCCGTTCTGGTCGAGGCGCCCAAGACGGTCCGCGACCTGTTGCTGCCGTGGGTCGCCGAGCACGAGAGCGGCCGCGTGCTGGAGGGCACTCCCGCGTGACACCGCGGTTCCCGGACACCGTCGTCCTTCCCTGAGGAATTCGCCAGATGAGTCGTTTCCTGTTCGTCGTGCCGCCGCTTGTCGGCCACACCAACCCGACGGTCGGTGTGGCCGCACGGCTCGTCGAACGCGGCCACGAGGTGGCCTGGGCGGGCCACGAGGAGTTCACCCGCCACCTCGTCGGCCCGCAGGCAACCGTGTTCCCCTGTGCGGGCCCCCTGCTCGGCCAGGAGGGGGCGCAGCGCCCGCCCGAGCTGCGCGGGCCCGCGGCGCTGAAGTTCCTGTGGGAGAACTTCCTCGCCCCGTTGGCCAGGGACATGGTCCCGGGCGTGCGGGCCGCCTGCGCCGAGTTCCGCCCGGACGTCGTCGTCGCGGACCAGCAGGCGGTGGCCGGAGCCATCGTCGCGAACTCCCTCGGGCTGCCGTGGGCGACCTCCGCGACGACCTCCGCCGAGTTCACCGATCCCTTGGCCAGCATGCCCAAGGTCGAGGAGTGGTTGCGGAACCTGTTGCAGGGCCTGCAAACGGAGTTCGGGGACACCCGGCTCGACATGGACCTCCGGTTCTCCCCCTACCTCGCCCTGGCGTTCACCACGAGGGCGTTGATCGGCGAGACCGCGCACGAGAACGTGCGCTTCGTCGGGCCGTCGATCACCGAGCGTCCCGACACCGACGACTTCCCCGACGCCGAGCTCGACGATTCGCGGGCGAAGGTGCTGCTGACCCTGGGCACGGCGAACGCCGACGCCGGTGAGCGCTTCCTGCGCGAGGCCGTCACCGCGCTCGTCGAGCGCGCCGACCGGGTCCAGGCGATCGTCGCCGACCCGGCGGGCGTGCTGACCGGACACCCCGGCGGCGGCGCCGTCGTCGCGGCGCGGGTTCCCGTGCTGCGCCTGCTGAAGCGGCTCGACGCGGTGATCTGCCACGCCGGGCACAACACCGTGTGCGAGACGCTCTCGCACGGGCTGCCGCTCGTGGTCGCCCCCATCCGCGACGACCAGCCGATCGTCGCCCAACAGGTGGTCGACTGCGGTGCGGGCATCCGGTTGCGCTTCAACCGGGCCACCGCCGAGCAGATCGGCAAGGCCGTCGACTCCGTGCTCTCCGACGCGGACCACCGGGCCGCGGCCGAACGGGTGCGGGACTCCTTCCGCGCGGCCGGCGGGGCGGCCGGCGCGGCGAAGCACCTCGAGCTCCTGGCGCACGACGCCACCGCCACCGCTCTCGCGGGCACAGGAGGGACCACAGCGTGACCGCAGGAAAGTCGTCGAAGACCTGCTCGCAGGGTCAAGCATCGACACAGCGCCGCCGTTCCGGGAAGTGGGTCCGGCGCACCATCCAGGCCGGGCTCATCGCGGGACTCGTGCTGGACACCGCGCAGCTGCGCCGCAGGTTGGCAGGCCTGCGCACGCTGCCGGACCGCCCGGAACCCGGTCAGGACCGGTTCCGGGTGCTGGAGGCCGAGGACGTCCGGGTGGACCGGGCGACGCTGGCCGCCGCCCGCGCGCACGCCCAGGCCGAAGGTCTGTCCACTTTGGACCTCGTGCCGCGGGACCTCCCCGTCGCCCAGGCGCTGGACCTGTTGCGCGCGGTGGACCCGACGACCTACCGCACCGACCGGCAGGCCCCCGGCCGGGGCGCGCTGCACGCGACGCTGGCCGACGACGGCGTGCTCCGCGCGGCGGGGATCCCCACCGACAACGGGCATCCGAGCGCACCGGAGCTGGCCGAGGCGATCGCGCAGCTGAAGCTGCACGCGCCGGGCGGCACCGACCTCATCGTCGCGCCACGGCTGACCAGCGCGCCGGACGTGGTGGCCAAGGACCCCGAAGTGCTGGCGTCGATGCACGGTGAGAACACCATGGGCGCCCTGCTGCCGCAGCTGGCGTGGCTGTCCGCGCTCGCGGCGAGCACGCTGATCAACCCGGCGTGGGCGCTGGCCGCGATCGGCGCGTGGTCCGCCCAGCCGCTGATCGTCTTCTACGGCAGCAAGAACATGCGCCCGGCGGACCTGCTGTCCTACAGCGCCAGCCGCGCGGTGAAGGAGCCCAAGCGGCTGTTCGCCGCGATGGCCGCCGCCCAGTCCCACACGGCCGAGCGGGTGGACCCGGTCGAGGAGCGCCGCCCCGCCTACCAGGCCGATCTGGCCAAGGGCATCGATCGCTTCTTCGGCGAGCGCCGCACCGACTGCCCGTGGTGCTCCTCCACGCGCCTGGAGGTCCGGCTGCGCACGCGGGACCTGTTCCAGCGCAAGCCCGGCACGTTCGTGCTGGACCGCTGCCAGGACTGCGGGCACGTCTTCCAGAACCCGCAGCTGACCTCGGCGGGCCTGGACTTCTACTACCGCGACTTCTACGACGGCATGGGCGAGAAGAAGCTCGACTCGCTGTTCAAGGCGCGCGGGGTGATGTACCGGCCGCGCGCGGAGTCGCTGAAGCGCTTCGCCCAGCCCGAGTCCTGGCTCGACGTGGGCACCGGCCACGGCCACTTCTGCAACGCCGCGCGGGAGGTGTGGCCGCAGACCACCTTCGACGGTCTGGACATCACCGACGGCATCAAGCTCGCCGAGCACCGCGGCTGGATCGACCGCGGCTACCGCGGCAGCTTCGTCGAGCTGTCGCCGTCCATGGCCGCGAACTACGACGTGGTCAGCATGTTCCACTACCTGGAGCACAGCCTGGACCCGAAGCTGGAGCTGGAGGCGGCGCACACCGCGCTGCGCTCCGGCGGTCACCTGGTGATCGAGGTCCCCGACCCCGAGGCGCGCTGGGCGAACCTGCTCGGCAAGTGGTGGATCCCGTGGCTGCAGCCGCAGCACCTGCACTTCGTCTCGATCGGCAACCTCCGGCGGCAGCTGGAGAAGATGGGCTTCACCGTGGTGCTGGAGCAGCGCGCCGAGGCGCACGAGCCCATCGACCTGCTGTCGGCGGCGTGGACGCGGCTGAGCAACCTGGCGGCCGGCGGTGAGGACCTGCCCTGGTACCCCGCCAAGCCCGATCCCACCCGCAAGGCGATCCGCGCGGCCACCCTCGCCATCGGCAGCCCGGTGCTGCTCGCGGCGAGCCTGGCCGACGGCGCACTCCGCCCCTTCGCGGCACGCCTCGGCCTGACCAACGCCTACCGCGTCATCGCCCGCAAATCCTGACCCACGCCGGCGCACCGATCGCGGCGGACCGGGACCCGCACGTCACCCACAAGATCGGGTAATCGGGTTACCGCAGGTAGACGCCGATATCCGAACTATGTCCAAGCGTGGATGGTCCAAGGCGGTGCGCGTCCTGCCCATGGTCGCGATGCTGGTGACGGTGCTCGACGCGCTGGCGAAGCGGCGCAGGCTGGCCGGGCTGCCGGTACTGCCGCTCGTCCCGAGGCAACGCACCGGCGAGTCCGGTGTGGACAGGCGGGGTTCCGTGCTGCGCCTGGTGCGCGCCACCGGCGTCGTGGTGGACCGGGTCACCGAGACCGCCGCGCGCGAGCTGGCCGAGCGCGACGGGCTCGCGGTGGTCAACCTGGTGCCGAGGGACCTGCCCACCGGACAGGTGCTGGAGCTGCTGCACGAGGTCGACCCGCGCACCCACCGCCAGGACCGGCAGGCGAAGGGCCACGGCGGCGGGCACGCGGTGCTCGCCGAGCACCAGCTGCTGCAGAAGGTGGGCCTGCCCCGGCGCGGCGTGCCCAGCCCGGTGGAGCTGGCGCGGGCGGAGAAGGAGCTCAAGCCGCACGCCGCGGCACAGACCCAGGTCGTGCTGGCGCCCCGGTTGTTCTCCTCGCCCGCGGTGCTCGCCGAGGACGCCGAGGTGCTGCGGGTGCGGCACGGCTCCCGGCTCGGCCCCGACCTGACCACCGCGCTGTCGATCCCCGCGTTGATCGTCGCAAGTGGACTGTTCAGCCCCGGCTGGGCGTTCGCCGCGCTGGCCGCGTGGTCGGCGCACCCGTTGATGGTGCTCGGCGGCAATCGGCACCTCAAGCCGGCGGACCTGTGGTCCTACAGCTTCCTGCGCCTGGTCCGCGAGCCGAAGCGGCTGGTCGCGGCGCTGCGGGCGGACGCGGCGCACCGGGCCGACGGCGAAGACCCTGTGCAGCAGCGGCGGGCCCGGTACCAGGCCGACCTGGCCGCCGGGCTGGACCGGTTCTTCGAGCCGGAGCGGGCCGACTGCCCGTGGTGCGGGGCCACCGAGCTGAAGGTGCGGCTGCGCTCGGGTGATCTGAACCAGGGCAAGCCCGGTGAGTTCAAAGTGGACGAATGCCTCTCGTGCGGTCACGTCTTCACCAACCCGCAGCCGACCGCCGAGGGGCTGGCCTTCTACTACCGCGACGCCTACGACGGGCTGAACGAGGACCTGATCCAGGGCCTGTTCGGCACCCGGCGCGGGTACTTCCAGCCGCAGGCGGAGACTGTGCGCCCCTTCCTCACCCCGGAGAAGTGGCTGGACGTGGGCACGGGGCACGGTCACTTCTGCAACGCCGCCAAGGAGGTCTGGCCGCGGACCAGCTTCCACGGGCTGGACATGAGCGACGGCATCCCGCTCGCGGAGCGCCGGGGCTGGGTCGACCGCGGCTACCGCGGCATGTTCGTCGACCTCGCGCCGACCATGCCGGACCGCTACGACGTGGTCAGCATGTTCCACTACCTGGAGCACAGCAAGGACCCGCAGCTGGAGCTGGAGGCGGCCACCAAGGTGCTGCGGCCCGGCGGGTACCTGCTGATCGACGTGCCCGATCCGGCCTGCCGCTGGGCGAAGCTGCTCGGCAAGTGGTGGTCCATCTGGCTGCAGCCGCAGCACCTGCACTTCTTCCCGGTTGAGAACCTGCGCGAGCGGCTGACCGAGCTGGGCTACACCGTGGTCCTGGAGCAGCACGCGGAGGCGCACCAGCCTGCCGACCTGCTCATGTCGGCCTGGACGGCGCTGCGCGCGGTGGCCCCGGAGCGGGACGTGCCCTGGCGTCCGGAGCCGCCGTCGACGCTCAGCCGGATCGCCAGGGGCGTGACCTTCGCGGCCGGGACACCACTGATGGCCGCGGGCGTCCTGGCCGACGTCGCGCTGGCCGACGTCGCCGAGAAGTACGGGCTGTGCAACTCCTACCGCCTGCTCGCCAGGAAGGACTGAGCACCGCGTCTAGGGTTGGATCATGGGTGACACCCGCAGACGGCTCATCGACGGCGCGGTCGAGACGATCCGCGCGCACGGCATCGCGGCGGTCTCCGCCCGCACGATCGCGGCGACCGCGGGGGTCAACCAGGCCCTGGTCTTCTACCACTTCGACAGCGTCGACAACCTGCTCGCGCAGGCGTGCCTGGTCACCACGGAGGAGCGGGTGGCGCGCTTCCGCGAGCGCTTCGCCGCGGTGGACTCCTTCTCCGGGCTGCTAGCGCTCGGCGCCCAGGTGCACCAGGACGAGACCGAGGCGGGCAACGTCACCGTGCTCGCGCAGATGCTCGCCGGGGCGCAGCGCGATCCGAAGCTGGCCGAGGCGAGCGCGGCCGCCGTGCGGCTCTGGATCACCGAGATCGAGCACGTCCTGCGCCGCCTGCTCGCCGGCTCACCGCTGGACGGCCTGCTCGATCCCACGACCCTGGCGCGGACGGTCGCCGCGACGTTCGTCGGGCTGGAGCTGTTCGAGCCGGTCGCCCCGATCGGCTCAACGCTGCAAGAGCTGGCCACGCTCGTCGAGGTGATCGACGAGCTCGGTCCCGTCGCGCGTCGCGTGGTACGCGCGAAACTGCGCAACACCGTCAAGAAGGAGCGTTCATGAGCGACATCACCGCGTTCGGCGTGTCCGGCTGGAGCTGGCTCAACCCGCCCGCCGAGTGGTCCACTGTGGACGGGCTGACGGTGACGTCCAAGGACGACAGCGACTTCTGGCGCACCACGCACTACGACTTCGTCCGGGACACCGGGCACGCGCTGCTGCGGCCGGTGCGCGGGGACTTCGTGCTGCGGCTGAGCTTCACCGGCTCCTACACCGAGCAGTACGACCAGGCCGGCGCGCTGCTGCGGATCGACGAGCGGAACTGGATCAAGACCGGGATCGAGTTCGTCGACGGCGAGCACTTCCTCAGCGCCGTGGTGACCAGGGACTTCTCCGACTGGTCGGTGGTGGCGCTTCCCGAGCTGACCGGGCCGGTCTCTCTCGTGGTCGACCGCACCGGTGACGCGGTGACCGTCCGTTACGGCATCGGCGGCGACGAGCCGGGCACCCTGCTGCGCCTGGCGTACTTCCCACCGGGCGGCGAGGTGCTCGTGGGCCCGATGTGCGCGTCCCCGCAGGGCAAGGGCTTTCCGACCCGGTTCCACGACTTCGAGGTGCGCACCTGATCAACTGGGTAGCGCGCCTGCCGCCCGGGTACCCGATGTGCTCCACCAGCCGGGAGGTGCGCGATGGGTACCCAGACCGCGGAGGAGACCCCGCGCACCGAGGTCGCCCAGGAGTTCCTGGTCACCTCCTCGTTGCGCCGCCTGCTCATCATGAGCGTGCTCGGCATCCTGTTCGTTGTCACCGGGCACGAGCCGTTCGGCACCGCGGCCACCCACGTCGCCGCGGTCGGTCTGGCGATCAGCATGGTGTTGCGGCCCGCGCGCGCCGAACGGGTCCAGGCCAGGGCGGAGCGCACCCGATGGCGGGTCCTCGTGCCCAGGTGGATCTGCTCCGGACGGGAGCACCAAACGCAAGCACCGCTGCTCCGCTACCGGATTGACCGGCGCCGCCCGGGGTAACCGACATCGTCAGGAAGGGAGCTGACGATGTCGAAGACAGCGAACGCGGAGCCGACCACCGGTGAGCTCGTTTCGCAGTTGTCCGAGCAGGTTTCCCGCCTTGTGCGGGACGAGATGCGGCTCGCGCAGGCCGAGCTGAAGGAGAAGGGCAAACGGGCCGGCGTCGGCGCGGGCGCGTTCGGGGCGAGCGGAATCCTGGCGCTCTACGGGCTGGCCGCGGTGTTCGCCGGGATCGTGCTGCTGCTGGCGCTGGGCATGGCTCCCTGGCTGGCGGCCTTCGTCGTCGGCGCGGCGCTGCTGCTGATCGCCGGCGTGCTGGCACTGGTCGGCAAGAAGCAGCTCGCGAAGGCCGTGCCGCCGGTGCCGGAGCAGGCGATCGCCAACGTGCGCCAGGACATCACCGCGCTGAAGGAGGGAACCCCTCGATGACGACGAAGCGGACCAACGACGGCATTGACGTGATCGGCAGCGCGGAAGCCAAGCAGGACAACGAGAAGATGAGCCCGGAGGAGCTGCGCGAGGACATCCTGCACACACGCGCGCAGCTCGCCGGGACCGTGGATGCCTTGTCCTACAAGCTGGACGTGAAGGCACGTGCGAAGGAGAAAGCCGAACAGCTGCGCGAGAAGGCACAGCTCGCCACGGGACACGCGGTCGACTGGGCGCGCACGGTGGACCGCAAGCGAGCGGCCGCCACCGCGGGCGGAGTCGTGGCGGGAGTGCTGGTGCTGTGGCTCATCAAACGCAGGAAGCACAAGTGAAACAAGCCCCCGTCGATTGCGACGGGGGCTTGTTTCTTGCTGCTATCCAACGGGTTCCAGTTCTCGGAGCGCCTTCTCGACGGCGTCCACGACGATCGGGTGCCCCAGCGGCAGCGGGGCACCGGCATCGTTGCGCGTGTCCTCGCTGACCGCGACCACCCGCACGGGAACGGGAAGCGCGCCGAGCGACCGCTCGTCCGTGACCGGGTCCACCAGCAACACCGAACGCACGACGTCGGCGTGCAGCTGCGAGACCCGCACCGCCGCCTCCGCCGCGGTCCCGTTCGCGAGCACGTACACGCGCTCGGCGTCCTGGGGCACGAAGGCGAAGGCATCTCCGCGCTGCTCAAGGAAAACCGGCATCCGCACCCAACCGATCCTGGCCCGGTCGAGCAGCGGCTGCCACGTCGGTGGCAGGTCGCCGCGTTTGGCTTCCCCTTCGGCATCGAGCACGAGCAGCGCGGGTTCACGGCACCGGCCCTCGTACACGACCGGCGGCCCCTGCGAGCGCGGGGAGTTCATGTTCGCCTCCTCGAGAGTCGACACAGCTCCCCGCCGGATACCCGTTGCGAGGACGGCTATCCCAGCTCAGCCACCCACGCCGCGACGACATCGGAGAGCACCGACAGCGGGAGCGACCCGCCGCTGAGCACGACGTCGTGGAAGGCGCGGATGTCGAAGCGGTCGCCGAGCGCGCGCTCCGCCTCCGCGCGCAGACGCAGGATCTCCAGGCGGCCCACCATGTACGACAGCGCCTGTCCCGGGTAGGAGATGTAGCGATCGGTCTCCGAGGAGATCTCCACCGCGGGCATCGGCGTGTTCTCGGTGAGGTAGTCCACCACCTGCTGACGGCTCCACCCCAGCGCGTGCACGCCGGAGTCGACCACCAGCCGCGCGGCCCGCATCGAGTCCATCGACAGCATGCCCAGCCGCATCACGTCGTCGGAGTACAGGCCCATCTCCTCGGCCAGCCGCTCGGTGTAGAGGCCCCAGCCCTCGGCGTAGGCGTTCACCACGGAGACCCGGCGCAGCATCGGCAGGTCGGTGAGCTCCTGCGAGATGGCGATCTGGAAGTGGTGGCCGGGCACCGCCTCGTGGAAGGCCAGCGCCTCGCAGCCGAACCGGAACCGCTCGCTCGCCTGGTAGGTGTTGAGGAAGTAGATGCCCGGCCGCGATCCGTCCAGCGACGGCGACATGTAGTAGGCGGCGGGGCTGGCCGGGGCTTCGGCCGCGGGCACCTCGCGGACCTCGCAGGAGGACTCCGGCTGCAGGTTGAACCACTGCGGCGCCGCGGTCTCCGCCTTGGCGACGGCCGTCCGCGCCGCGGTCAGCATCTCGTCGGCGTCACGCCACCGCAGGTCCGGATCGGTGCGCATCCGGGAGAAGATCTCCGCGAGGTCGGTGGTGCCCCACAGCCGCGAACCGATCTCCTTGTACTCCTCGGCCAGCTTGGCGATCAGGTCGAGGCCGACGCGGTGCAGCTCCCGCGGGTCGCGGTCGGTGGTGGTGTGCAGCCTGGCCAGCGTGGCGTAGCGCCGCTCGCCCTCGGGCAGCCAGCACAGCCCCGGCTTGTCCTCCGGGCGGCCGTGCGGCAGCACCTCGTCGATGAGCAGCTGACGGTACTTCGCGTAGGCGGGGTGCACCTGCTCGCTGAGCACGCGGTCCAGCTCCGGAATGAACGCCTCGTCGGTGACGGGCCCGCGCAGGACGTCGCCCTCGGTGTCGGCGAGGTAGCGCTCGATGTAGTCGATGGCGCCCTGCACGAGGTGCGCGACGGGCAGCAGGCCGTCGGCGACCGCGGCGACGTTGCGCTCGCCCAGCTCCGCGAGGACCCGTGGGATCTCGCCGAGGCGGGCGAGGTAGGCCCTGGTGTGCTCCGGCGTCTGGCACACCGCCATCGGGATCGCGGTCAGCATCTCCGCGTACGGGGCGATGAAGTCGTCGGTGACCGTGAAGTCCACGAAGCGCACGTCGAACTGCTCGAGCGCGGCCTCGGCGTTGTGCACCACGACCGCCCTCGTCACCGCGTCCTGGGCGCTGAGCCCTTCGACGGGCAGCGCACGCGCTCGGTCGAGGACGTCGGTGTAGCGGGCGATCAGCTCCGCCTCGAACTCCTGGGAGAACCCGCCGAGCAGGTGGTCCCGCTCGCGCATCCCGGTGATCGTGGCGAAGACCGGGTTCTGGTCGAAGATCACGTCAAGCAGTTCGTCGGCGAGCCGGTCCACGGCGGACATCCGCCACCCCCAAAGAGTTGTTGTCCTGTCCGCATCCTAACCGCCCACCGCCGCGGTCCCTGCCACATCTGGTGCGTTGAGCGCACTGAATGAGTCATTCGGTGCGTTGAAGTACCTCAATGGCTCATTCAGTGCGTAAGCGCGCACGGGCGGGCGGCGGCGGGACCCGAAAGCGGGGCGGTTCGGGCACTGCCTAGGCTGGGCCGGTCCCCCGACGCCTGCCCCCTGGGGAGCCATGCCGTTCCTGGCCACGTCATCGCCCGAGGCCAACGGTGACCAGAACCCCTCGGTCATCGAACGCACGCTCGTGCTCCCCACCTGGCTGCGGATCTTCGCCCCGGTGCTGCTCGTGGTGGCGCTGGCGGCGCACGCGGTCACCGTCGTCGTCTGGCCGGGCCACCAGATCATGATCGACGTGCTGGTCTACAGCGCGGGCGGCGACGTGGTGCTGCAGGGACGGCCGCTCTACGCGGGCCCGGTGCTCAACGCGCTGGAGTTCACCTACACGCCGTTCGCCGCGCTGATCTTCACCCCGCTCGCGCTGTTCGACCCGGACACGCTGAAGATCCTGTCCACGGTGGCCAACCTGGCCCTGCTGGTCGCGGCGATCTGGTTGTCGCTGCGCCGCCTCGGCTACCGCGCCAACCGCGACCTGGTCCTGCTCACCGTGCTGCTCACCGGCCCGCTGTTCTGGCTGGAGGCCGTGCGCACCACGTTCTGGCTCGGCCAGATCAACCTGCTGCTGCTGGTGATCGTGCTGTGGGACCTGACCAGCCGGGCGGGCAACCGCTGGAAGGGCGTCGGGGTCGGCATCGCGGCGGGTATCAAGCTCACCCCCGCGATCTTCATCGTCTACCTGCTGGTGACCCGCCGCTTCCGCGCCGCGGGGGTGGCGACGGCGAGCTTCCTCGGCACCATCGGGCTCGGCTTCCTGGTCATCCCCGCCGACGCGGTGAAGTACTGGACCGGCACCTTCTTCACCTCCGGCCGGGTCGGCCCGACGATCTGGCCGAGCAACCAGTCCGTGCGCGGCATGCTGGCCCGTTTCTTCGGCACCAACGAGCCACCGACGATCCTGTGGCTGGTGGTCGCCGGAGCCCTCGGCCTCGCCGGGCTCGCGGTCGCGGCGTGGGCGGCCAACCGCGGCAACGAGCTGCTCGGCGTCACGATGTGCGGCCTCACCGCGACGACGGTCTCGCCGTTCTCCTGGTGCCACCACTGGGTCTGGTTCGTTCCGCTGCTGGTCTTCGGCGTGCACGCGGCCCTGACCTACCGGGCGAGGGGGGCGAGCGCCCTCGTCGCCGCGGTGTACCTGCTCGGCTTCGCCTGGCTGGTGAAGGTGCACCAGCTGACCCCGCCGCACACCCCGCCCCCCGACAGCGGGCTGTTCCTCTGGGACGCCCCGGCCTGGCTGGAGCCGGTGAGCCGCAACGTCTACCTGCTGGCGTTCGTGCTGGCGCTGGGCTATGTGGCGCAGTACCTGCGTCGCACCGCGCCCGGCGTTTTGTGATTTCTGTCACGGCTTCGTAATCGCATCACCGCGCACGGCGTGGGACACTGCTTTCTTGTGTGATTTCCCCACAAGCCTCTTTTACTGTGCGTGATGTTCTCACCCACATTCGGCCTAGCCACTGGTTCTCCTCAGCGATCCGGAGAGCACGAACCCGCACACATGCGCTACTCTGTGCGTATGAGTGTTGCGCTGGAGGATGTCCTGGCCCGAGCGGGACTCCGCGTCACCGCCACCGAGTTCCTCTCCCTCGTGGAGGACGCGGCGCGCAAACTGGCACCGCCGCACCCCGACCCCGCGGCCTACTTCTCCGCCGACCAGCGCGCCGCGTTGGCCGAGGTCGGAGCCGATCTGCGCCCCCGGGCCGCCGACGAGGCCGACCCCAGGGCGAGGTCCGTCGCGGCCCAGGCCGTGCTGCGCGACTCGGCCCTGTCGGTGGCCGACGCCGCGCGCTGCCTGGACGTGGACACCAGCCGCATCCGGCACCGGGTGAGCGCGGGCCGGTTGACGGGATGGAAGGATCGGGGCGGCTGGCGCCTGCCGGCGTGGCAGTTCACCGACAACGGCGTGCTGCCGGGTCTGGAGGTCGTGCTGGCCTCGATCCCGGCCGATCAGCCGCCGCTGGTGGTGGCCGCCTTCATGACGACACTCCAGGAGGACCTGATGCTCGGCGACCGCCCCGCAACGCCTCGGGACTGGCTGCTCGCCGGCGGCGACCCGGTCCGGGTGGCCCAGCTCGCCTCGGTTCTGGGGACTCCGGCCTGACGAGTTCTCGTCACGCCAGTCGCCCCACGACCGAGACGACAGGACACGAATGGCACGGCTCCCCCAGCCGCCGTCCGCAGCCGCCCTGCAGGCCCTGCTGCGCCGCACCGAAGACGTGGTCGCGGTGCACCGGGCCACTCGCCTGGTGAGGATCTTCGCCGCGGGAGGTACCCACCCCCAGCGGTGGAACTCCTTCCGCTACGCGGGACCGCTGCCGCACGCGCGCTTCGACCCACACCCGCCCGCCGTCGGCGGCGTCTACCAGGAGACGCACGAGAACGGCGTGCTCTACTTCGGCCTGTCCGTGCGGACCAGCGTCGCCGAGGTCTTCCAGGCCACCTCCACGGTGGACCGCCGCACCCGCAGCCCGCACCTGGTGGTCATGCGCCCCAAGCGGACGCTGCGGCTGCTCGACCTCGCCGGGCTCTGGCCGACCAGGGCGGGCGCCTCGCAGGCGATGAGCAGCGGCCCGAAGAACCGCACCCAGGCCTGGGCGAGGGTGATCCGGGCGGCCTACCCGGAGCTCGACGGGCTCTGGTACCGCTCGTCGATGGACTCCGGCAACCCCGCGATCTGCCTGTGGGACCCGCCGGGCGGCAGCGGGATGCCCGCGACGCCCGACGTGCTGCTGCCCCTGGACCACCCCGGCCTCGACCTGCCGCTGGGCCGGATCTGCCAGGAGCTGAACTACACGCTGTTGGGCTGATCCACGCGCAGTCGCACGGAGTACCTGCGTTCCGGCAACCGCGCGCCGTTGAGCTCGAAGTCCTTGTGCACGTCGTCGTCCTGCCAGCCCTGGGAGCGGTAGAAGTTGCGCGCCAGGACGTTGTCGTCGAGGACCCAGAGCACGGCGCCTGCGAACCCGCTCTCGGCGAGGTGCCGCAGACCCGCGCGGTGCACGGCGCCGCCCGCACCGGTCCCCCACAGGTCGGGATCGGCGTAGATCGCGTACAGCTCCCCGGTCGGCTCCGGGAAGTCCTCGTCGTCCGAGCGGGCCGCGCCGACCCCCGCGTAGGAGCCGATCCGGCCCGACTCGTCCACCGCGACGAACACCGCGGCGGGTTCGGGGGAGGTGATCCACCGCTCCCACCCGGGCACGCGCTGTTCGGGGTCCATCGAGTCGAGGAACGCGTCGTCCACGATCCCCCGGTACGCCCGCCGCCACGCGTTCACGTTGATACGGGCGATCTCCGCCGCATCTGCCACGGCCGCCCGGCGCACTGTCCACGTCATGGTGGGAAGCGTGCGCCAAGCGGCCGCAAACGGCGAACCGATTTCTTCAAGATCTCGATATTCGGTCGGAGCTACCCGAGGTGCCTGCTCCACCATTCGAGCACCGCGTCGAAGCGCTGCTTGCGGTGCAGGGGCAGGCCACTGCGGCTGAGCTCGTGCCCTTCACCGGGGAACAGCAGGAACTCGGCCGCGACACCGTTGCGGCGCAAGGCGACGAACTGCCGCTGGGCCTGCTCGATCGGGCAGCGCCAGTCCTCCTCGGAGTGCACGACGGCGAACGGGATCGTCACCTTGTCCGCGTGGTAGAGCGGGCTCTGCTGCCGCTGCGCCTCCAGGTCCGCGCCGCAGTAGGCCTCCGCGAAGTACCACCCGATGTCGGAGGAGCCGGTGAAGGAGTCCCACGCGTTGACCGCGCGCTCGCTCCACGCCGCCTTGAACCGCTCGCCGTGGTGCGCGGCCAGCCAGCTCGTCATGAAGCCGCCGTACGAGCCGCCCATCACACCAACGCGATCGGCGTCGCAGTCGGGGCGTTCCAGTGCGGCGTCCAGGAGCGCGAGCACGTCGTCAGCGTCCACCGTGCCCATCGCGCCGATGATCGCCCGGCCGTGCTTCTCGCCGTATCCCGCGGAGCCGCGGGGGTTCGGCAGCACGACGGCGTACCCGGCCTCCGCGTACACCTGGGCCTCGTCGAAGAAACCCCAGCCGTAGTAACGGAAAGGCCCGCCATGCACGTTGAGGAGCACGGGGTGCGGCCCCTCGCCCTCCGGCAGCACCAGCCACCCGTGCACGGGGTACCCGTCCGGCGCGGTACCGGTGATCTCGATCGTCTCGCGCACCCCGGTCGCCCGCAGCTCGGCAGCGAAATCCGTGCGCACCAACGGGTTCTCCGTCTCCAGGGTGACGACCTCTCCCGGACTGTCCACAGTGGAGACAACGGCGGCGATGCGCGAACCGTCCGCGGTGAAGGCGTTGACCACACCGCGCTCGCCCAGCACCGGCTTCAGTTCGTCCAGCACCGCGTTCTCGGCGCCGTCGGGCACCAGGCGCAGCTCGTTCGCCCCGCGCACGCGCACCACGACCAGCACTCCGCCGGGAACAGGAACCGGTGCCCCGGAGCCGGACTCGCAGTCGACGGTCTCGGTGTCGGTGAGCCGGGTACCGGTCGTCGGCTCACCGCCGATGCGCAGTGGCGCACGGAAGAGCCCGCTGTTGCGCGCGACCGCGTGGATGCCCTCGAACTCGGCGCCGTAGTAGAGGACATCGCCGTCGGGCAGCACGACGGGGTGCTCGACGGCTCCGTTGGAGCGCACGGCGAGGGTGAGCGCGCCGCTGCCGTCGGCCGGAATGGCGTACAGGTCCTCGTGCAACGTGTCCCAGACGTCGAGGTCGCGATCGGAGACGACCAGGAGATGCGTGCCATCCGGTGTCCACGCGGGCGAGGAGACGCGGGTCGTGCCATCGGTGAGCTGGACCGGCTCGGCGTCGAAGTCCAGCGCGTCGACCACGAACAGCCGCGGCCGCCGGTCGCTGATGAAACCGATGTTGTCGAAGCGGTACTGGAAGCCGGTGAAGCGGCGCGGAGCTTCCTTGGCCGCGGTCACGCCCTCCTCGGTGCCGTAGCGGCCCTCTTCGGGGATTCGCGCCACGAAGGCGATGCGCCGGGAGTCCGGGGCCCACACCGCGGCCTCGGTTCCGAGCGGCAACGCGGTGACGGCGCGGGCCTCCCCGCCGGAGGTCGGCATGACGTGCAGCTGCGGCTTGCCACCCTCCTCCGCGACGCGCAGGAACGCCACCCACTCGCCGTCCGGGGAGATGCGGGGCGCGGAGTCGCGCGTGCCGAAGGTCAGCCGGCGCGGTGACTCGGGGGTGTCGGTCAGCGGCACCCGCCACAGCGCGGAGCGGTACGCGTTGGCCGTCAGGTCCGGCCTCGCCACGTCGGTCAGGAGCAGATCTCCGTGCAGGGCCACCGTTCCGGGGGTGTGCAACAGCGCAAGGTCATCCGGTCGCATGAAACCGGACCGTACCTGACTATTAGCAAGGCGTAAGAAAAAAAGTCGCCATCGTTGTACACCTCGCTACAGCAGCAGCGTCGTCAGCGACTGGGCCGCATGGCGTACCTCGGGCGCGAAGGACTCGATCTGCTCACGGGTGACGAGGAAGGCCACCCCGGACACGCTGACCCCGCCGACCGGGCGGCCGGAGGCGTCCAGCAACGGCGCGGCCACGCAGCGGATGGAGGCCTCGTTCTCCTCGTCGTCGACGGCGTAGCCACGCTGCCGGACCTCGGAGAGTTCGGTGTCCAGCCGGTCGCGCTCGGTGATCGTGGCCGGGGTCCGCGGCGCCAGCCCGGCCCCGCCGAGGACGTCGTCGACCTCGCCCGCGCCGAGATGCGCCAGCACGCACTTGCCGATGGCCGTGCTGTGCAACGGCAGCCACATCCCGATCCGGGAGGAGGTGCGGAAGGGTTGGTCGGCTTCCACCTTGTGGGTGTAAACCGCGCGGTCCCCCGCGCGCAGCGCGAGGTGCACCGTGTGGCCCACCTGGCGCTGCAGTTCGGTGAGGACCTGCTCCACCCCGCGGTCGTCGTCCCCGGCCACCTGGGCGGCCATCGCGCGCAGCCGCGGCCCCGGCGCGTACCGCCCGCCGCCGTGGCTGTGCACGAACCCGCGGTCGGCGAAGGTGCCGAGGATGCGGTGGGCACTGGGCTTGGGCACCCCGGCCGTCGCGGCGATCTCGGCGAGCCGGTGCGGGGCGCCCGGCGTGGACACCGCCTCCAGCACCCGCAGGGCCTTCTCCACGGCGTTCCCGGCGGACGACGAACGACCGTTGCCCCCGGTCTCGGCTGTCATCAGAACTCCTCGCCGCGTTGATCTGCGACCTGTCATTCAAGCAGCGCCCCAGCCGTTCCACAACGCGGAACAAATCGGGCATATTCCCCTACAGAGCCCCCGGTCGGCCGATCAGGGCGGGCCCCGCGGTGGTCGATCACTCCAGTGGGATCACGTGCCTGCGGGGAGGTGCCGGATGACCCAGTTCACCGAGCGCGAGTTCGCCGCGGTGCTGCACGGGCCGCGCGATGTCCGGCTGGAGGAGGTGGACCGGCCGCGACCCGGTCCGGGGCAGGTCCTGGTCCAGATCGAGCGGGTCGGTCTGTGCGGGACCGACCTCAACTACTACGTCGACGGCCACAACGGCCCGACGGTGCTGAACGCGCCCACCGTGCTCGGCCATGAGGCGTCCGGCATCGTCGTCGGCGTCGGCGAGGGCACGCCGCCGAAGCTGCTCGGCAGGCAGGTCGCGCTCGAACCCGCGACCTCCTGCGGGGTCTGCCTGATCTGCCGCAGCGGCCGGTCCAACCTCTGCCCCAGCGGCTACTGCCTGGGCTCCCCGCCGACCAACGGCGCACTGCGCGAACACGTGGTGATCGAGCACCGCCTGGCCCATCCGCTGCCGGAGCGGCTCAACCCGGAGGAGGGCGTGCTGATCGAACCCCTCGCCGTGGGCTGCTGGGCGGTGCACCGGGCCAGGGTCGCGACGGGGCACCGCGTCCTGGTCACCGGCGCCGGGCCGATCGGCCTGCTCACCGCCAAGGCCGCGCTCGCGGCGGGGGCGCTGGAGGTCACCGTGGCCGACGTGCACCCGCAGCGGCTGGAGCTGGCCCGCAGGCTGCACCCGGGCCCGGTGGTGGACCTCAACACCGACGAGCTGCCCGGCGCGAGCATCGACCGCATGCTGGAGTGCTCCGGCGCCGCCTCCGCCCTGGAGGCGGTGGAGTCGCTCAAGCCCGGCGGGGTGATCGCGCTCGTCGGCGTCCCCCAGCGCTGGCCGGCCGCTCCCCTGGGCTACGTGCAGCGGTGGGAGGTGGACCTGGTCGGCTGCTTCCGCTACGGCCCGGCCGCCTTCCGCAGCGCCATCGGCTGGTCGGGCACCGGCCGGGTCCGGCTCTCCGGCCTGGTCACGGCCAGGTTCTCGCTGGCCCACACCGGCCAGGCGATCGAAACGGCGCTCACCGACCGCACCCAGCTCAAGGTGGTCGTCCAGCCCAACGCGGCCTAGAACGCGCAACGGGGGCCGGTGCGCGTGCACCGGCCCCCGTTCGACGTCGTGCCCGGGTCAGTCGAGCTGCTTGACCGCCTCCGGGTCGCGGCGGACCTTGATGAGGCTGGCGACGGTGGTGACCAGCAGGACGCCGACGATCACCGACAGCGAGAGCTCGATGCCGATGTGCGGCACGTCCACCGGCTGGCCGCCGTTGATGAACGGCAGCTGGTTGCCCGCCAGCGCCTCCAGGATCAGCTTCACGCCGATGAAGCCGAGGATCACCGAGAGGCCGACCGAGAGGTAGACGAGCTTGTTCAGCAGGCCGCCGATGAGGAAGTACAGCTGCCGCAGGCCCATCAGCGCGAAGGCGTTGGCGGTGAAGACCAGGTAGGTCTCCTTGGTGAGACCGAAGATCGCCGGGATCGAGTCCAGCGCGAAGAGCAGGTCGGTCGAGCCGATGGCCACCATCACCACGAACATCGGGGTGACCCAGCGCTTGCCGTCGATGCGCACGAAGGACTTGGACCCGTGGTAGTCCTGGGTCACCGGGAGGACCTTGCGCACCACGCGCAGCAGCGCGTTCTCCTTGAACTCCTCGTCGTCGTGCCCGGTGAACGCCAGCTTCCAGCCGGTGTAGATCAGGAACGCGCCGAAGAGGAAGAAAACCCAGGTGAAGCGCTCGATGAGCTGGGCGCCCGCCGCGATGAACGCGCCGCGCATGACCAGCGCCATCAGGATGCCGATCAGCAGCACCTTGTGCTGGTGGATCGCGGGCACCGAGAACGTCGACATGATGATGACGAAGATGAAGAGATTGTCGATCGACAGCGAGTACTCGGTGATATAGCCGGCGAAGAACTCACCGGCGAACTGCCATCCGGAAAACATCCAGATGCCCAGTCCGAACAGAACCGCGAGTGCGACGTAGAAGACGACCCATCTGGACGCCTCGCCGATCGTGACCTCGTGCGGCTTTCGGTCCACGATCACGAGATCGATCGCGATCAGGACGAGCAGGCCGACGATCGTCGCGATCCACAGCCAGACGGGAACGTTCACCATTCACCTCCGGTTCACAGGCATGCGCCATTGACCGGAGGTCTCTTCCGCCGGCTGCACTCAGCCGACCGACGGCACCGGGAGGGAACACCTCCGTGATGACGATGCCGCCGCGAAGGAATACTCCCCTCCAACAACGGAACAAGATTCTCATGCCCGGCCACCCTCGCACCAGCGGGGGTGAGCGGACACACGCTGCACGCCTCCCGGCGGGGCTGGGACGATGTGCGGCCATGATCCTCGAAGTCGCCGAGATCCTTGTCCAGCCGGGTGAGGAAGAGGAGTTCGAAGCCGCCTACCGGGTGGCCGTCACCCACCTGCTCGGCAGCGCCGGCTGCCATTCCGCCCGTCTGACCAGGGGCGTCGAGAATCCCAGCCGGTTCGTGCTGTTCGTGGAGTGGGAGAGCGTGCAGGCGCACACCGAGGGCTTCCGGAACTCCCCCGCGTTCACCCGTTGGAGGGAGGGCATCGGTCGCTTCCTCGTCGGCACGCCCAGGGTCGAGCACTTCGTCCCCGCTGGTGAGTGACGGCGCCGGGGCGCTGGGGACAGCCCTGACAAAAGTCACGGCTGGGCCGGGCGCCCCCGCCGTGCGACGATCAGCGATGTGATCGTCACGATCGCCGAGATCATCATCCGTCCCGGTGACGAGAACGCGTTCATCGCCGCCTACCACGAGGCGTCGCGGCATATCGCCGACTCGCCTGGCTGCCGGATGCTCCGGCTGGTCCGCGGGATCGAACAGCCGAACCGTTTTCTTCTTCTGTCCGAGTGGGTTTCACTGGAATCTCACATCGAGGGTTTCTATGGCTCGGACGGTTTCCTGTCCTGGCGCGCGGGCGTATGCGAATACTTCGTCGAACCGCCCTGCGTCGAACACGTTGTCGACCTGCGGGACTGAGCACGGGGCGCACCGGGCGTAGTAGCGCGGGCACGGTGCGTTGGTCCCGGACGCGTATCGATTCCACGTTCCGTGACGCCTTGCTCACGCGGCTTCGCATAACGTCGGCCCCGTGCCCGTCCCGCGCTCCCGAAACCGGGCGTTGTCCCTCCTCGCCCTCGTCGCACTGCTGATCTGCGGCGGGGTCGTGCTGTGGTCGAACACCCCGGCGACCCCCGCCCCCGTCACCACCCGTCCCGTGCTGCTCGACGTCGTCGACGGCCCGCAACGGACGGAGCGGGTGCAGATCGACGCCACCCTCTACCTGCCGGAGCGGACACCGGCACCGGCGGTGATCGTCGCCCACGGTTTCGGCGGCAGCAAGGACTCGGTGGCCGGTGACGCGACCGAGCTGGCCAACCGGGGCTTCGTGGTGCTCGCCTACTCCGCGCGCGGTTTCGGCCGTTCGACCGGGCAGATCGCGCTGAACGCGCGCGACTACGAGATCGCCGACGCCGAGCAGCTGGTGAGCTGGCTCTCCCGGCAGCCGGAGGTCTCGCTCGACGGGCCGGGGGACCCCAGGGTCGGCGTCACCGGCGGTTCCTACGGCGGCGCACTGTCGCTGATGCTGGCCGGGGTCGACCGGCGGGTGGACGCGATCGCACCGGTGATCACCTGGAACGACCTCGCGCAGGCGCTCGTCCCGAACGCGGCGACCCGGGACACCGCCGCCCCCGGCACCCCCGCGGGCGGCGGAAGTGCCGAGAACGGCGTGTTCAAGCGCGCGTGGGCGGGCATGTTCTTCTCCTCCGGCCTCGGCCCCGCGAACACCGGTGGCGGTGGCCGCGGTCCGGAGGCACCCGATCCCGGGGTCCCGTCCACCGGCACCGGTACGACGGCCCCGCCGGGGGCCGCCACGCCGCCGCAGGGCGGTGAGCGAGGTGCGCCGAACCTCGGCGCCCTGGGTCAGGGGCCTGCCACCTGCGGCCGCTTCCGGCCCGAGGTCTGCGCGGCCTACACGGAGGTGGCCACCACCGGCAGGGCCGGTCAGCAGACCCTCGACCTGTTGCGCCGCTCCTCCCCGGTCAGCGTCGCCGACAAGATCACGGTGCCCTCGCTGATCGTGCAGGGCGAGCGGGACACCCTCTTCGGGCTCGACCAGTCCGACGCCAACGCCAGGCAGATCGCCGCGGCGGGCGGCAAGGTCAAGACGATCTGGTACGCGGGCGGTCACGACGGCGGCGGGCCGGGACCGGTGCTGCGCGGGCAGATCGCCGACTGGTTCGCCTTCCACCTCTCCGGCCAGGGCACCGACCCGGGCACCGGGTTCTCCTACGCCGTGCAGGGCGCCTTCCGCACCGGCGGCGGCGTGTCCGTGCGCGAGGTGGTCTCGGCCGTCTATCCCGGTCTGCGCGGCCAGAACCCGGTGCGGCGGGACCGGTTCGAGCTGATCGGCGGTGCCCAGCCGGTGATCAACCCGGCCGGGGGCAACCCGGCCGCGGTGAGCGGGTTCCCCGGACTGTCCGACCGGGTGGGCGGTTCGTCGTCCGCGCTGAGCACCGGGCTGGCCGTCGACATCCCGGGCCAGTCGGCGAGCTTCACCACGCGTCCGCTGGACGAGCAGGTGCTTGTTGCGGGGGCGGCAAACGTCCGGCTCCGGGTGCGGTCGATCCCCGGCCAGCCCGCCACCGGCGAGGCGGTGCTGTTCGGCAAGCTCTACGACGTCGGCCCGGACGGGCGGCGCACGCTCGCCGGTGGCGCGGTCGCGCCGGTCCGGGTGACCGGGCTGCCCGCGGACGGATCCCCGGTCGAGGTGACCGTCGCGCTGCCGGGTGTGGTGCGGCCGATCGAGGCCGGGCACCGGATCCAGGTCGTCTTCGCCACCACCGACCAGTCCTTCGCGGGCGCGACCGAACCGGCGACGCACCTGGTCGAGGTCGATCCGACCCTGTGGGTCCCCGTCGTGCCCGGCACGCGCAGCGCCTCCCCCGCTCCGGTCGGAGCCCTGATCGGCATCGGCGTGGTGCTCGCGGTGGCCGTGGCGGCCGCGCTGGTCGCCAGGTTCCGCAGGCGGCACGCCGACGACGTCGATCAGTCCCTTGTGGACACCCCGTTGGTGATCAGCGGTCTGCGCAAGGAGTACAAGGGCGGGCTGAGGGCGGTGGACGGCCTGTCCTTCACCGTGGAGCGCGGCCAGGTGCTCGGCCTGCTCGGTCCGAACGGCGCGGGCAAGACCACCACGTTGCGGATGCTGATGGGGCTGGTCCAGCCGACCGAGGGCGAGATCAGGGTCTTCGGCCACCGGGTGCGCAGCGGCGCGCCCGTGCTGTCCCGCATCGGGTCCTTCGTGGAGGGTTCGGGTTTTCTGCCGCACCTTTCCGGTGAGGCGAACCTTCGGCTGTACTGGGCGGCCACCGGCAGGCCCGCCGAGGAGGCGCGCTTCGACGAGGCGCTGGAGATCGCCGGGCTCGGCAAGGCGGTGCGGCGCCGGGTGGGCACCTACAGCCAGGGCATGCGGCAGCGGCTGGCCATCGCGCAGGCGATGCTGGGGCTGCCGGACCTGCTGGTGCTCGACGAACCGGCCAACGGCCTCGACCCGCCGCAGATCCACCAGATGCGCGATGTGCTGCGGCGCTACGCGGCGACCGGCAGGACGGTGGTGGTCTCCAGCCACCTGCTGGCCGAGGTCGAGCAGACGTGCACCCACGTCGTGGTGATGCACCGGGGCCGCCTCGTGGCCTCCGGTGAGGTCACCGAGATCGTCGCGGGCGGTGGCGCGGCGTCGTTCCGGGTCGACCGCCCGAGCAGCGCGGTGAACACGCTGCGCACCCTGGAGGGCGTCAGCGAGGTGAGCGCCGAGGGCGAGTTCGTCTCGGCGGAACTGGGCCTGTTGCCGAGGGCGGTCGCCGTGGCGGCGTTGGTCCAGGCGGGCATCGCGGTGGAGCAGGCCGGTCCGCGGCGGCGCCTCGAGGACGCCTTCCTGCAGCTGGTCGGTGAGGAGTCGGTGCAGTGAGCGAGCAGGTGTTGACCGAAGCTTCGGCGGCGGAGCGGCCCGCGGCGGCGCAGGAGAGGCGGACGCGCGCGGACGGGGCGATCGCGGGCTACCGCGAGCGGCGGACCCTGCCGTTGCGGGTGGAGCTGGCCCGGCAGTTCGGCAGGCGGCGCACCCAGGTGACGCTGGGCCTGCTCGCGGTGCTGCCCGTGGTGCTGCTGCTCGCCTTCGAGCTGGGTTCCAGCGGCACGACCCGCCGCCAGGGCGGGCTGGTCGACCTGGCGACGGCGAGCGGCCAGAACTTCGTCACCTTCGCGTTGTTCGCCTCGGCGAACTTCCTGCTGGTCGTCGTGGTCGCGTTGTTCTTCGGCGACACCGTGGCCAGCGAGGCGTCGTGGTCCAGTTTGAAGTACCTGCTGGCCATCCCGGTCCCGCGCGGCCGACTGCTGCGGCAGAAGGCGCTGGTCTCCGGCCTGCTGTCGGTGCTGGGCCTGCTCGTCCTGCCCGCGATGTCGTTGCTGGTCGGTCTGATCTGGTACGGCGGGGGCGACATGGTGACGCCGACCGGCGAGTCGGTTCCGCTCGCAGACGGCCTGATCGCCCTGGGCCTGGCGCTGTGCTACCTGGCCGTGCACCTGTTCTGGGTCGCCGGGCTGGCGCTGCTGCTGTCGGTGTCCACCGACGCCCCGCTGAGCGCGGTGGGCGGCGCGGCACTGGTGTCGATCGTGTCGCAGATCCTCAACCAGATCACCGATCTCGGTTCCCTGCGCGAGTTCCTGCCCACGCACTACTCCTACGCGTGGTCGGACCTGCTGAGCACCGACATCGACTGGTCGAACATGGCGGCGGGTGCGTTCTCCGCGCTGGCCTACGGCACGTTCTTCGTGCTGCTGGCCGTGCGGAAGTTCGCGCGCAAGGACATCACCAGCTGAGGCAGCGGGGCCTCAGAACCACAGCAACCCGACGGTGCCGCCCGGCAGCAGCACGACGGCCGCGATCGCGATGAGCGGCGCCGCGATGGCGACGACGATCCGGCCCGTGCTCGCCCCGTCGCGGCGCGGCTCCCCGATCATCAACGACCCCAGCACGATGGCCAGCACGATGGCCAGGAACGTGATCAGCCGGTCGGAGAACGAATAGGCCGACGCGGCCGCTGCGGCGAGAGCTCCCATGCCCACACCGAACACCCTCCACCCCCTCAAGGTCAACATTCCACGCCGCCTCCGCGCTCTTGACCGGCTCGGGAGCACTCCCTTCCCACCGCTTTGCGTTCACAACACGCTTTCCCCTGTGTCATAGGGCCCCATTCGGCAAAGCACGCGGGAAGCCCGAGGATGAGGGCACCCGCGCGATTCGCATCCCCTTCGCCCAGCACTCCTTCCCCGCCCCTGAGACGGATTTACCCCAGGGCCCACCTGCGCGTTGACGCACCCCGGCAAATGCCGGAATAATCGAATTAGGGGGTCCCCCTGAGCGGGCGAAAGCCACCCTCGCCCACCTCTCTCGCGCGCCCGAGCTTTTGCCACCGTGGCAATCAATAACGCGTTGGAGTGATTCCCCGTTCCCGGGCCCGTTCAGCGGCCTTTTTCGTCAGTGCCCCACGCCACCATTGCGCCGCACTCGTCGACGACGCTGGAGGGCACACATGACCGACCCCGAGCCGACGCTGCGCGGGCAGGAGCTCGGCGAACAGCTGCGCAGGCTGCGCGTCGCCGCGGGCCTGACCCTGGCCGACGCCGGGGAGCGGATCGACGCCTCCAGCAGCAAGCTCAGCCGGATCGAGTGCGGCAAGCGCTGCGCCCGGGTGGAGGACGTCGCCGCGCTGCTGGCCCTCTACGACGTGACCGGCGACCGCCGCGCCCGGCTGCTGGCGCTGGCCAGGGAGACCGACCGGCGCGGCTGGTGGCAGCCCTACCACCCCGACCACGAGGAGCGGCTGCGCACCCTGCTGAAACTGGAGGCCGAGGCCAACGGCATCGTCGACTTCCAGGCCACGCACGTGCCGGACCTGCTGCAGACCACCGAGTACGCGCGGGCGCTGCTGACCGAGAGCGAGATGCTCACCGAGCGGGAGATCCGCCAGCTGGTCACCACCAGGAAACGACGCCGGGCCCGGTTGCGCGGGGAGCGCTCGCCCACCCTGCTGGCGATCACCACCGAGCCCGCGCTGCGCTACACCGTCGGCGGCGTCCCGGTGCAGCGCAGGCAGCTCGACCACCTGCTGCGGATGTCCACGCGGCGCGGGGTGACCCTGCTGGTGGTGCCGAACTCCGGCCGGGCCAACGTGGGCTGGACCGGGTCGTTCTCGATGTTCGCGCGCAGCAGGCCACCGACGGTGGTCTTCGTCGACCACCTCACCTCGCACCTGTTCCTGGAGGACGACAGCGACGTCGAGACCTACGAGCGCGCGGTGGACCGGCTGGTGGACGCGGCGCTGGACACCGGGGAGTCCGCCGCGTTCATCGCCCAGGTCGCCAAGGAGCTGGAATGAGCGGCACTGCACGCAGAACTCGTCGCCCTCCGGGTCGACCAGCACCACGCAGCGCTCCCCCGGCTCCTCCAGCGTGCACCGGACCCGCGCACCGGCGGCGACGAGGCGCTCCACGTGCTCGTCGACCGCCGTCGCGCGCTCGGCGGCATCGCTGATCCCCTTGCCGGCGTTGACATCCAGGTGCACCCGGTTCTTCGCGATCTTGCCTTCGGGCAGTCGTCTTTTGAGACGTAATCGCCTGACGATGTGTATATGACCAGGTACGTGGCACTGCACTGCCGGATTTCGGTGGATCGCGGGCCGTAAAGAGGGCGTGGAGGCGCAGGAGCGCTGGGGGCGCGCGTACGCGGCGAAGACGTGGCCGGGGATGCCGATCCGGGTGTTCGCCGACAACGACATTTCGGCGTTCGATGAGAACGCGGTGCGCCCGGACTACAACCGCTTGCGAGAGGCGATCGAGCGAGGCGAAGTCGCGCACGTGTGGGCGGTTGAGCAGTACCGGGTAGAGCGCCGGGAGACTCCGTGGTTCGAGCTTGCGGCCTTGATGGACGGGATCGTGCGGGGCGCGACGACGTGGCCGGGATCAAGGCGGTACTCGGCGCCGGTGAGATTCGCCGCAACAAGGCACGGCTCAACGACACGTTGGCGGACAAGGCGGCCCTGGGCCAACCGCCGGGAAGCCGCCCGCTCGGCTACCAGCATGGCAAGACCGAGGATGGCGCGAAGACCTATGTGCAGGTGCCTGAAGAGGCTGCGGCGATCCGGCAGGCGGCGGAGTGGGTGTTGTCGGGGTGGTCGCTGGCGAACATCGCCGCTGAGCTACGGCGCCAGGGTTTGCGCGGGGCGCATGGCAGACAGATTCAGCCGAGCGCGGTCACGTCACGTGCTTGCCGACCGCGCGGGCGTACCCCGGATCAGTCTGGCTGAGGATGACGACGAGACGCAGCGGTGCACCGAAGCCATTCGCGTTCTTCATGAGCATCCGGAGGTGCCCAAGGGGGTGCAGTCGGGGCCGGACTGGACGCGCCCGATCTGGCCCCGCGTCGGTACAGGAGAGCGGCAGCAGAGCCGTGATGCCGCTGTGTGAAGCCAAATACGGCGACGTCTGGTCCACCGTGCCGTACCCGATGGCCACGATCATCGGGGAGGTCCATCTCCGGAAGACGCGCTACGGGATCGGCTGGTCCATCGTGCACTTCCGCGACTGCACCCCCATCTAGGACGACGCCTCCGAACGGCCGCCTCCCCCAGCCCCCACGGCCACGACCGCCACGCCTGCGATGATCGACTGCTCGGGCGTGACGCGACGCTGTCCGCTGCCAGCTCGGCGACGCGCGACGCGTCGCGTCGATGGGTTCCCTTCCTGTTTCGGGCAGGAAGGGAACCCCCGATATCCCGATCATCCACACCGGACAGGACGGGGACGTTTCCGCAGGGCAAGATCAACACATCGCCGGCCCGACTCGCCAGCTCACCCTAACGGCCTAACATTAACTCGCTTGTCGGCAACGACGGCCGACCGCGCACGCCACGACGGGCGCCTTTGAACGACGAGAGCGCCGCAAACACGACTCCGCTTTCCCGAGCATGCGTTCGAAGTCAGCCCGTTGCGGATCGGCGGCCGTGACCGGCCCGCCGCGTGCGTGTCGACATGAATATCTTGGGTTTAGTCGGGCAGGTCATAGTCAGCGCTGACGGACACCCACGTGGCCGGACAGAAAGCGGTCGCCCAGTAGCCCTTCTGCGTCCAGTCACTGAAGAAGACCTGCCAGTCACCACGAGTCGACTTACACCGAACGCCCACGCGGAACGCGCTGTCGTGACAGATCCCCGAAGCCCTGTCGCTGAGGCGTGCGATCGGGTCACAATTCGCCAACTGATGGACTGGGGACTCTGTCCCGATACTCGTGCTGGCGGTTGCGGCTCCAGCACCCATGATGGCCAGGGTTCCGGCGATAGGCAGGGTGGCCAGGGCGAACAGGGACTTCTTCATTGATTTCCTCATTGTTCTCCTCGATCCTCCGGACTGGAAACCAGATGGTTATAGGCGCGCCGTCAGCGGGCTAACGGTTTCAGTTCTGAGTGAAACCTTTGAAGTGTCCGCAAAGTTCACGTGCGCTCTTGGCGTCGCGAACTCGGCGAATCTGTTCGCAACCCAGGATGGCCCTTTGATGACTTGACGTCCCAGTACGCCCAATTGGCTCAATCAGGTAGGACCATTTCCCTTCCATGGAGGGCGACTTATAGGCAGAAGCGTTGCGTTAAATTATTCGAAGGGCTGTTGGTGTAGGGGTCGTGGTCGCCACACCGGTTGCGTCGGCCCGGCGCCAGTCGGCTTGCGCCCCCTTGGACAGTCCGGGCGTAGCGAACGCACCGGGCTTCGCGGGGGCGTTCGCCGTTGCGCTGCAACGCTTCTGCTAGGACAGGCGCAGTTGGCCGAAGCGGATGTGTTGCTGTAGTGCTGTGCGTGCCTGGGTGATGGTTTCCGGTCCGCTGCTGATACCGCGCCCCTCCTGCTGCGGCGGGTACTGGCAGGGGTTTAGGCAGGTGCATTCGCACGGCATCCGACCGTCGTCTTCGGCGGCTTCCATCAGCAGCGCCGTCAAGAGGTCCGGGTTCAGCCCGCACCGCTGGTGAAGCTCATCAAGCAGATATCCATTCGTCAGGGCAGCGATCAACGCCCGGGCAATCGACCTCCTGACCCTCCCTTGCAACAACAGCGACGCTGAGACGTCTTGGGGGACAACGAGAAGCGTGCTTTCCCGGCGCTGCGAGGGGAGGGCGCGGCGTAGCCGTCCGGGTGTCCCGCACAGCGGCACGCGCACACGTGGAAACCCTGTCCGGTCACGATCCGTCCCGAGGGATCATCGGCAGGGCATCCAACAAACGCCGCACGCGCACGCAATCGACAGGAGCAGCTGGAACACCACGTTCATGCCCACACGAGTCGTGACAGCCGCATGTGTGATACCCCAACCGCTGCACGACCCTGCGGACGTGAACAGTCGAGACACCGACCAGCAGCGCGGGCTCTACCGTCCATCTCGGCTACCCACTACCGTTCCACCAGCAACGGCGGACTGCTCAACTCGGTGCCCCGGCAAGCTAGCAGGTGTCCACAGCAAGCCCTGATCATGACGCCGCTCGGTACCTGTACGCGCTTGTGCTGGCGCCTTCGCTCCTCAGCGGCAACGGTCACGTCTTCATTGCACTTGCCCTCCGGGACGCGCTGGAGGAACAAGCGCGGGCCGAGACCGTCCGGATCGGACACCCCGTAGCTGTCGTTCCACCTCTCCTCGGGAATGCCCTTGGCCCGCGCCCACCCCTCCCAGTCGGCGAAACCCGCCGGGGGCCGGTCCTCCGGTAGCCCAGCGCCAGCACCCGGAACTGGCCGAGCGCCTGGGGATCGTGCGCGTCGAAGGTCACCTGGAATCCGATCGCCACGGCTGCCGACGCCACGCCGGACCCGTGACGGTCACCGGGCGATCATGCTCCGCGACGGACTGTCTAGGATCTGCCTCTCCCCCTGCCGACACCCCCATCCGGAGGAGAGACAACGATGGCAACCCCCGTCCACTTCACGATCCACGCCAGCGACCCGGCCCGCGCCCAGGCGTTCTACAGCGCGGTCCTGGACTGGAAGTTCAGCCAGTTCGGCGAGATGCCGTACTGGGGGATCGAGACCGGCGAGGACGCCACCATCGGCGGCGGCATGGTGCCGCGCACCGACGCCGCCCCCGCCGACGGCCAGCCCGCGAACTCCTTCGTGCTGACCGTGCTCGTCGAGGACTGCGACGCCACCGCGGAGGCCGCGGTGGCCAATGGCGGTGCCATCGCGGTCGCCAAGACCGCGGTGCCCGGCCTCGGCTGGACCGTTCACATCAAGGACACCGAGGGCAACGTCTTCGGCGCCATGCAGCACGACCCGAGCGCGGCCTGATGCCGTGCGGGGCCGGTCGGCCGACCACCGACCGGCCCCACCTCCGGAGTCGCGGAATGCCCTCGACACCAGCGGCAGTGCTCAGTTGACGCCCGCGGCGGTGGTCACTTGACGCCCGCGGCGTCCATTCCCCGGAGCTCCTTCTTCAAGTCCTGGATCTCGTCGCGCAATCGCCCGGCCAGTTCGAACTGCAGCTCACGCGCCGCGTTCATCATCTGATCGGTCAGCTGCTGCACCAGATCCGCCAGCTCGGCCCTGGCCATCGTCTTGACGTCCCGGTCACCGAGCACGCCCGCGGTCGTGCGGCCGCCGCCACCCTGCTCCGGCTTCTTGCCGCGCGAGGCGTTGCGGCCGGAACCGCCGACGGCGACCTGCTCGCTGTCCTCGGCCTCCGCGTAGACCACGTCCAGGATGTCGGCGATCTTCTTCCGCAGCGGCATCGGATCGATGCCCTGCTCGGTGTTGTAGGCGATCTGCTTGGCCCGCCGCCGGTTCGTCTCGTCGATCGCGTACTGCATCGAGTCGGTGATCTTGTCGGCGTACATGTGCACCTGGCCGGAGACGTTGCGCGCCGCGCGGCCGATCGTCTGGATGAGGCTGGTGCCCGAGCGCAGGAAGCCCTCCTTGTCGGCATCCAGAATGGACACCAGGGAGACCTCCGGCAGGTCGAGACCCTCGCGCAGCAGGTTGATGCCGACCAGCACGTCGTACTCGCCGAGCCGCAGCTGCCGCAGCAGCTCCACCCGGCGCAGCGTGTCCACCTCGGAGTGCAGGTAGCGCACCCGGATGCCCAGCTCCAACAGGTAGTCGGTCAGGTCCTCGGCCATCTTCTTGGTCAACGTGGTGACCAGGACCCGTTCGTCCCGCTCCGCGCGCACCCGGATCTCGTGCACCAGGTCGTCGATCTGGCCCTCGGTCGGCTTGATCACCACCTCGGGGTCGACCAGACCGGTGGGCCGGATGACCTGCTCGACGAACTCCCCGCCCGCCTGGCCCATCTCGTAGGAGCCCGGAGTGGCCGACAGGTACACCGTCTGGCCGATCCGGTCGGTGAACTCCTCCCAGGTCAGCGGCCGGTTGTCCAGCGCGCTGGGCAACCGGAAGCCGTGGTCGACCAGGGTGCGCTTGCGGGAGGCGTCGCCCTCGTACATGCCGCCGATCTGCGGCACCGTCACGTGCGACTCGTCGATGACGAGCAGGAAGTCCTCGGGGAAGTAGTCCAGCAGCGTCGCGGGCGCGGTCCCCGCCTCGCGGCCGTCGACGTGCCGCGAGTAGTTCTCGATGCCCGAGCAGAAGCCGACCTGGCGCATCATCTCGATGTCGTAGTTGGTGCGCATCCGCAGCCGCTGCGCCTCCAGCAGCTTGCCCTGCTTCTCCATCTTCGCCAGCGTCGCCTCGAGCTCCTGCTCGATGTCGCGGATCGCCCGCTCCATCCGCTCCGGACCCGCGACGTAGTGCGTCGCCGGGAAGATCCGCAGCTCCTCGGCCTCCCTGACCACATCACCCGTCAGCGGGTGCAGGTAGTACAGCCGTTCGATCTCGTCTCCGAAGAACTCCACCCGCACGGCCAGTTCCTCGTAGGCGGGGATCACCTCGACCGTGTCGCCGCGCACGCGGAACGTGCCGCGGGCGAAGGCGATGTCGTTGCGGGTGTACTGCACGTCGACCAGGGCGCGCAGCAACGTCTCCCGCTCGACCTCCTGGCCGACCTTCAGGTGCACCGAGCGGTCGAGGTACTCCTGCGGCGTGCCGAGGCCGTAGATGCAGGACACCGAGGCCACCACGATCACGTCGCGCCGCGTCAGCAGGCTCATCGTCGCGGAGTGGCGCAGGCGCTCCACCTCGGCGTTGGTCGAGGAGTCCTTCTCGATGTAGGTGTCGGTCTGCGGGACGTACGCCTCGGGTTGGTAGTAGTCGTAGTAGCTGACGAAGTACTCCACCGCGTTCTTCGGGAACAGCTCCCGCAACTCGTTCGCCAGCTGGGCGGCCAGGGTCTTGTTCGGCGCCATCACCAGGGTGGGCCGCTGCAGCCGCTCGACCAGCCACGCGGTGGTCGCGGACTTGCCGGTGCCGGTGGCACCGAGCAGCACGACGTCCTGCTCGCCCGCGCGGATGCGACGTTCGAGCTCGTCGATGGCCGCGGGCTGGTCACCCGCGGGCTTGTAGTCGCTGACCACCTCGAACCGGCCCGACGCGCGTGGGATCTCGCCCACCGGGCGGTGCTCGGAGATCGGGCCGGTCACCGAAGATCCGCTTGCGGGATCGAGCATCGGCTCTGGGTAGTAGTGCGGTTCCTGTGCCACGACGTCGAGGGTATGTCGGACCCCCGACAATGACGAACGGACCAGGTCAGCAGCAGTCGCAATCGCAGTCGCAGCTGCGGCAGCAGGAGCGGCACCCGCAGTTCATGCCGCCCTCGCACGCGCGGCACCCGCACTCGCCGCAGCAGTCACCGCAACAGTCGGTGCAGCAGTTGTCCCGGTGGCAGAAGCCCTGCCGCCTCTTGCGGTCCCACGGGTCGTTGTACTCCTTGCGGCAGCACATCTGCCCCGTGCAGAACATGAAGGAGGCGATGCCGCAGCCGACGAACCAGTTGCGCCGGGGCAGCTCGGGGGCCTGCGGCGCGGTCGGGTCGGCGTGCTGGGCGAAGACCCGGTCGACGGCGGCCTCCAGCTCGTGCACGAGCAGCGCGTGGGCGAGCCGCTGGTCGGTGAACTCGACCTCCTTGAGCGCCAGCCGCACGCCGAGCACCGCGTCGTCGCACAACCGCCGGGCCTCGTCGAAGTCGGTTCCGGTCGCCAGCAACGGGTTCCACGCCCCGGAAGCGCGGTCGGCCGCGAGGTCCTCCACCGCGTCGAGCAGGTGCGCGACCCGGCCGAACAGGCGCCCGGCCTCGGCGAGCGCGTCGGCGTTCCCAGGACGCCCGGCGAGCACGGCGGTGTAGGAGAACGCCGCGGCGGTCGCGGTCTCGGTGGGCTCGGTGGCCAGCAACGGGGAATCGCCCGCACCGATGCCGCGTTCCAGTTCTCCTTGGCGCAGAACGGCTTCGGTGAGCACCGTGGTGTCGAAGCCGAGGCTGTCGCCGGTGCTGGCGCCCTGTCGCGCCCAGCGGGCGGCGACGCGGCGGCCGACCCCGGCCAGGCGCGGGCTGGCGAAGGCGCCGTCACCGTCCTCGGCGTGGTCGCGGACCTTGGCCGAGGCCAGCACCAGGGAGACCGCGGCGGCGAGCTGGGCCCCGGAGCCGATGCTGATCTTGGCGGGCAGCATGGCGCGCAGCGGGCACGGTCCCGCGGTGCGCCTGCTCGCCCTCTCCGACTGCGCCTCCACCAGGACGGAGATGACCAGGCCGTCGTAGTTGGTGACCACCCTGGCGAACTGGCCGTGCTGGTCGCGCAACGCGTGGCAGAGCCCGCACAGGTGCGCGAGCCAGGCTTCGCGCAGCTGCGTGGACAGGCGGTTGCGACAGGGTCGGATGATGCCGAACAAGAATCCCCCTCAGAAATCGGCAGCCCCTGGCCGAGAGTGCAAGATCCTACGACGCGTCCGGCCGGGTTAACCGCCTGGACGAATGCCTGTGACGTCGCGATCGTGGACGGCGTGACGCCCAGCGCAGCCTCCCGAGCAGACCACGTCCACCCGCCCAAGGTGGAGGTCTTCGACGTCGACGCGGGCACGAACACCGATCCCAAGGGGTTCGTGCGCCAGGTGGACGCCTTCCGGACGGAGCCGTTCGGCCTCTACATGGCCCGGCCGACTCCCGGGCACCCGCGGCTGGCGTACTTCCGGAGCTGGCTGCTGCCCTCGCTCGGACTGCGGGTGGGCCGCTGGTCCTGGCACCCGGGACACGAGGAGAGCTTCGATTATTACCTCGATGTAGTGAATATCAGCCGCATCGGAAACGTGTGGCGGACCAAGGACCTCTACCTCGACCTCCTCGTGACGGCCGGATCGGGCGTCCGCGTGCTCGACATCGATGAGTTGCTGACCGCGCTCGGTTCGGGCCTGGTCGAAGCCGACGAGGCCGAGCGAGCACTCACCGTGACGCATCGCACAGTCGACGGCATCAGTCGCAACGGCTATGACCTCGACAAATGGCTCACCGAACACGGTATCGCCCTGTCGTGGAACCCGTGACCGGGAGTGAACACCTCCAGGCGTGACCCCCCGAAAGGATTCGGCGGGCCGGGGCGGCCCGCATCCCCGGATCGATACTCGGGCACTGACCGCACGTGAGTTCGGCGACAGACCCGTCGATCACGGGCCGCGCCATCCCCGCTACTCTCCGATTTGTGAGCGCGGTCATCACACCGCAGCTGGTCGACGTGGTTGACACGTTTACCTCGGTGCGAAACTACTCGTCAGGAACTGCCCGGCAGCTGACTACGTGCCGGGTCGAGCCGTGGGGTCTCCGCACGGAGTGCCCCACTCCGGAGGATCCGTTCTCCGAGTGCGAGGTCACCTGGCTGTTGCCGGACCTCGGGCTGCGGTTGACGTACCACCGGCCGAGATCCAGGCACGCCCGCAGCACGCCCAGCGTGCTGACGGCCGTCCGGGTGCAGCGAGATACCCGGTCCTGGCGCACGACCGACCTGTTGCTCGGGCTCGCGGTGCCCGGCGGGACCACGGCGCGGATCGTCCGCTCCGAGGAGTTCGCCGCCGCCGTCGCCGGGCAGGTCCTGCGGGCCCCCGACGCCGACCTGGCGCTGCGGACCGTGCACCGGACGCTGGAGGAGATCAGCTACCAGCGCCACGACATCAGCAGCTGGCTGTCCTCCATGGGGATCTACGACAGCTGGCCCCCGATGCCGGAGATCTAAGGTCGCGCCCGACCGGTCACCACGGCCGGTCGGCGCTCCCTCCGGACCACTCGACGGCGCGGGTCAGCGCGGCCTGGATCCACGGGCTCTTGGCATCGGCGTACCGGGTGGCACCCCCGTCCGCGGCGAACTCCGGAGCCAGCTCCCGCTTGACCGCCGCGTACGCCGCGACCTCCTCCGGGTGAGCGCGCAACCAGTCGCGGAAGATCAGCACGTACCGCCACGCCGGCCACTGCCGGACCCGCACGTGCAGGTTCACCGGCCGACCGGGGTCCGCGGAGCAGTGCACGCGCTTGCGCCACACCTCCGGGTCCGGGTGCGAGGGCAGCACCGTATCGGTCAACGCGTCCGGGTAGCGCGGAAAACCGGCCTCCGCCAGCGCGTGCGCCAGCTTGTCCGCCTCCTCCAGCGAGTCGACGCCGAGCTGGAGGTCGATCACGTTCTTCGCCGCGAGACCGGGGACCGCCGTGGAGCCGATGTGCTCGACGGGCGCGCCGCCGGTCGCCGCCTGGACGCGGGCGATCAGCCGGGCGGCTGCTGCCGGCCATTCCGGGTTGTAGTCGACGATCTTCGGCGAGCCCGCGCCATGCACCCGCTGCTCGCGGACGTTCACCTCGAAGGGCACCAGGCGCTCCGCCCACAGCCTGTCCACTTCGGACAGAACGACCGTGCGCTCGCCACCGTTGTCCAGCCACACGTCCGCTGCGGCCCTGCGCTGCTCGTCGCCGGCCTGCGCGGCGATGCGCGAGCGCGCGTCGGCCTCGGCCATCCCGCGCGCGGCGACCAACCGCCGCACCCGCTCCTCGACCGGCGCGTCCACCACCAGCACCAGGTGGTAGGCGGGCGCCATGCCGTTCTCCACCAGCAGCGGGACGTCGTGCACCACGATCGCGTCCGACGGTGCGGCGGCCATCATCTCGCCGGTGCGCGCGGCAACCCTCGGGTGCACGATCCCGTTCAGCGTGCGGCGGGCGTCGTCATCGCTGAAGACGATCGCGGCCAACGCGGCGCGGTCCAGCGACCCGTCCGCCGCGAGCACTCCTTCGCCGAAGGCGGCCACGATGTCGCGCAGCCCCTCGGTCCCCGGCGCCACGACCTCTCTGGCCAGCAGGTCGGAGTCGATCACGACCGCGCCGAGTTCGCCGAGCCTCCCCGACACGGTCGACTTCCCAGATCCGATTCCACCGGTGAGCCCCACGCGCAACATGGGCCGGATTGTGTCAGCTGTGCTGGGCCTTGTGCGCGTGATCGCCGATCGCCCGCCCGAGCCGAGCTGCCTCGGCCTCGTAGTCGTCGATGAAGCCGCCCATCACCCGGCGCGTGACGCGATCGCCGATGTGACTGGTGATCAGGCTGCGCGCCCAGTAGGCGACCGCGACCGAGCCTGGCACGTAGACCCGCCGAGAGCGCCGCTCGATCCCCCGGACCACGGCACGCGCACAGTCGGCGACGCCGGTGGTGGAGTTCGCCGGCCACGGCAGCCGAGAGCGGAACCGGGCGAAGCTGGGCAGTTCGGCATCGGCATCGCGGACCATGTCCGTGTTGATCCAACTGAAGTGCGCGGAGCCCGCGGTGACACCGAGGTGAGCGACCTCGTTCCGCAGCGAGCACGTCATCGCGTCCACTGCGGCCTTGCTCGCCGCGTAGGCCGCCATCCCGGGTGGGGGCAGGAAGGACGCGAGCGAGGCGATGGTCAGCACGTGCCCACGGCTGGCGATGATCGACGGCAGTGCCGCGCGCACCGTGTTGAAGACACCGTTCACGTTGACGTCGATGGTTCGGGCGAAGTCGGCGGGCTCCGTGGTGCGGACCGTGCCGTAGTTGATGATCCCCGCGTTCGCGATCACCACGTCGAGCCGCCCGAACGCGGCGACCGTGGCCTCGACGGCGGTCCGCAGCGACTCGGGATCGGTGACGTCGACGGGATGCCACAGGTGCCCGGGGCCGAGCTCATCGGTCAGCGCCGCGAGGCGCTCGGGCTCCAACCCGACCACGGCGACCCGGGTTCCCTTCTCCGCCAAGGCTTTCGCGGTGGCGGCACCGATGCCCCTGGCCGCTCCGGTGATCAGCGCCGTCCTCATCGCACACCCGCCAGCTCGTCCTGGACGGCGCGGGAGCGGACGAGAGCGCGGTAGGCGTCAGGGTCGAACTTCCTGGTGGCCATGCGCAGGGTGAAGCTGAAGCCGGGCCAGAGCGCGATGTTGCGGCCCTGGTCGTCCAGGTACCAGCTGGAGCAGCCGCCGCGGGACCAGACGGTGCGCCGCATCCGCCGCTGCACGCGTTCGTTGAAGCGGATTTGCAGCTCCCGCAAGGGTTCCACGGCGGTGACGCGGTGCTCGCGCAGGTGGTCGAGCGCGTCCAGCACGTAGCTGAGCTGGCTCTCGATGATGAACACCATCGACGTGTGGCCGAGTCCGGTGTTCGGGCCGATCAGCATGAACAGGTTGGGGAACCCGGCGATCGTGGTGCCGCGGTAGGCGCCGGGCTCGTCGTGCCAGGTGCCGGTGAGCGAGGCGCCGTCGCCGTTGAAGATCCGCCTGCCGATCGGGAAGTCGGTGGCGTGGAAGCCGGTGCCGAAGATCAGGGTGTCCACCGGGCGCTCGGTGCCGTCGGTGGTGACGATCGAGTGCGGCCGGATCTCGGCGATGCCGTCGGTGACCAGCTCCACGTTCGGCTTGGTCAGCGTCGGGTACCAGTCGCTGGTCACCACCACGCGCTTGCAGCCGAAGGCGTACTTCGGGGTCAGCTTCTCCCGCAGCACGGGGTCGGGGACCTGGCGGCGGAGGTTGCGCAGGGAGGCGCGGCGGGCGAGGCCGAGGATCTTCGGCTGCACGGTGAAGCCCAGCGCGAAGCTCTCCCTGCCCCAGTACACGGCGTAGCGGGCGAGGCGTTGCAGTACGGGTAAGCGCCGGTAGAGCAGGCGCTCCACCCGGCTGACCTTGCGGTCCCACCTGGGCAGCGTCCAGTGCGCGGTGCGCTGGAACACGTGCAGCTTCGCGGCCTTCGGCTGGATCTTCGGCACGAACTGCACGGCCGAGGAGCCCGTGCCGATCACCGCGACGCTCCTGCCGGTGAGGTCGTGCTCGTGGTTCCACCGCGCGGAGTGGAACGTGGTGCCCGCGAAGGAGTCCAGGCCGGGGATGTCCGGGATCGACGGCTGCGACAGCGGACCGGTGCCGAGGATGAGCACGTCCCCGGTGAACTCGCCGCGGCTGGTGCGCACGTGCCAGCGCATCCGCTCCGGGTCCCAGCGCGACTCCAGCATCTCGTGGCCGAAGCGGCAGCGCGGGTAGATCCCGTTGTCCCTGGCGAAGCGCCGCAGGTAGGCCAGGATCTCCGGCTGGGAGGAGAAGGACCGGGACCACTCGCTGTTCTGCGCGAAGGAGAAGGAGTAGAGCAGGGACGGCACGTCGCAGGCGGCACCGGGGTAGCTGTTGTCCCGCCAGGTCCCGCCCACGTCGTCGGCCCGCTCCAGCAGCAGCACGTCGGTGATCCCGCGCTCGCGGAGCCGATGGGCGGCACCGAGCCCGGAGAAGCCGGTACCGATGATCAACACGTGTGCGTGCTCGGCCATGCCCCGCCACCCCTCCGTCGCTTACTGAGAAGTACTCAATTTCACGATAGGGTGACTGTTGAGAGGAAGTCAATAGCGCGCCGGGGTCCCTACACTGGGTCCATGTCGTCGATCACCGAGCCCGTTCCCGGGCGCACTCGTGGCCGGATGACCCGGGACGCCCGCCGGGCCCAGCTGCTGGAGCTGGCCACCGAACTGATGATCGAACGCGGGGTCGACGGCTTCTCCACCAACGAGCTGGCCAGGCGCGCGGGCATCTCCAACCCGCTGCTGTTCCACTACTTCCCCACCAGGGGCGACATCGTCCTCGAGGTGGTCAGCGCGACCATCGAGGAGCTGGTGGAGCAGGTCCGCCCGAACCCCGAGCTGTCCCCGATCGACCAGCTGACCGAGGGCCTGACGCGCTACGTCACCTACGTGGAGCGCACCCGCAACGGCTACCTGTCCCTGGTGCGCGGCGCCGCGGCGGCGGACGCGGACCTGCGCGCGGTGGTGGACTCCAGCCGGACCCGGATCGCCGGGTACTTCGCCGACAGCCTGGCCGCGGCGGGCATCGAGGTGGACGCGGCGCTGTCCCTGTTGGTCCGCGGAGCGGTGGCGTTCGTCGAGGAGATCGCGCTGCACTGGGTGGAGAGCCCCCAACTGGGCCGCGAGGACCTGGTCGACCTGCTGCGCCAAGCCCTCCTGCGCGCGCTCCCCTTCTCCCCTGAGCAACTCGAGGCCCTTACCTCCTGACGGGATCAGACGGCTCAGGAGGTGGTGAATGCGTCAGGGTCCCCGGACGGGCTGAGGAAGCTGCGGTCCGGCAGACCTTCGGGAAACCGCTCCAGTGCCTCACCGCTCATGGCGGCGAGCTCTTCGAGCGAGGCGGCCTCCTGCGGGGTCGCCGCGTGGCGCACGGCCCAGTAGACACCGACCGCGCCGATCGGCTCGGGCCGCAGGATGGGTGCCATGAGAAGACTGCGGACGAACGTGGGGCGGTAGGCCGCCTGCGGGATCCGTGAGTCGCGGCGGATGTCGGGGATGGCCACGGTCTTGCGGTGGATCATCGTCCACCCGCTGATGCAGTCGGACACCGGGAAGCGTTGGCCCTTCCACAACGGGCTCATGGAGTCCTCGTCTGCGTAGTAGCACTTGTCGCCGTCCAGCAGCACCACGGTCGCGCCGTGCGCTCGCAGCGTGGACCGCGCCGTGCCGCGGACGACTCGGTAGACGTCTTCCAGTGTCTCCACGGAACGGAACAGCCCCCCGGAACCCAGCAGATCGGTCATGCGCGTGACCATAGTGCGCGCGCTTCGGGCGAGCGTGCTCCGAACCGGTCGGCTTTTCCTTGCGCCGAACGGCGGTTCACCGGTACAGACGAACGAGGGCCCCGCATCGCGGGAGGCGATGCGGGGCCCTCGTGGTCGAGCTGGGCGCTACCTGATCAGGTGGTGATCACTGGCCGCCGGAGAGCTTCTCGCGGAGCGCCGCGAGCTGCTCGTCGCTGGCCAGCGAGCCCGAGGACTCGCCACCCGAGGAGTAGTTGCCACCGGTCGCGGCGCCACCGGCGGAGCCGGAGCCACCCGCGGCCGCGGCCTCGGCGCCGCCGTTCGCGGCGGCCTCCGCCTCGGCCTCGGAGGCCTTGACGACCTGCTTGATGTGGGCGTCGTAGCGCTGGCGGGCCTCGGCGTACTGCCGCTCCCACTCCTCACGCTGCTTGTCGTAGCCCTCGAGCCAGTCCTGGGTCTCCGGGTCGAAGCCCTCGGGGTAGATGTAGTTGCCCTCGGCGTCGTACTCGGCGGACATGCCGTACTGGGTCGGGTCGAACTCCGAGTCCGCGGTGAAGCCCTCGTTGGCCTGCTTCAGCGACAGCGAGATGCGGCGGCGGTCCAGGTCGATGTCGATGACCTTGACCATGACCTCGTCGCCGACCTGCACGACCTGCTCCGGGATCTCCACGTGGCGCTCGGCCAGCTCGGAGATGTGCACCAGGCCCTCGATGCCCTCGTCGACGCGGACGAACGCACCGAACGGAACGAGCTTGGTGACCTTGCCCGGCACGATCTGGCCGATCGCGTGGGTGCGGGCGAACTGGCGCCACGGGTCTTCCTGCGTCGCCTTGAGCGAGAGCGACACGCGCTCGCGCTCCATGTCGACGTCGAGGACCTCGACGGTGACCTCCTGGCCGACCTCGACGACCTCGCTCGGGTGGTCGATGTGCTTCCAGGACAGCTCGGAGACGTGCACCAGGCCGTCGACGCCACCCAGGTCCACGAAGGCACCGAAGTTGACGATGGAGGACACGACGCCCTTGCGGACCTGGCCCTTCTGCAGCTGGTTGAGGAACTCGCTGCGGACCTCGGACTGGGTCTGCTCCAGCCAGGCGCGGCGGGACAGGACCACGTTGTTGCGGTTCTTGTCCAGCTCGATGATCTTGGCCTCGAGCTCGCGGCCGACGTACGGCTGGAGGTCGCGGACGCGGCGCATCTCCACCAGCGAGGCGGGAAGGAAGCCGCGGAGGCCGATGTCGAGGATGAGACCACCCTTGACGACCTCGATGACGGTGCCCTTGACGGGCTCGTCCTTCTCCTTGAGGGCCTCGATCGTGCCCCAGGCGCGCTCGTACTGGGCGCGCTTCTTGGACAGGATCAGCCGGCCTTCCTTGTCCTCCTTCTGGAGAACCAGGGCCTCGACGTGGTCACCGACGGAGACGACCTCGGCCGGGTCGACGTCGTGCTTGATCGACAGCTCGCGCGAGGGGATGACGCCCTCGGTCTTGTAGCCGATGTCGAGCAGCACCTCGTCGCGGTCGACCTTGACGATGGTGCCTTCGACGATGTCGCCATCGTTGAAGTACTTGATGGTCTTGTCGATGGCGGCGAGGAAGTCCTCTTCCGTCCCGATGTCGTTGACGGCGACCTGGGTCTTGGCAGGCGCCGGTCCGGTGTAGGAGGAAGGGATGGTGACGGTGTCGGTGGACATTAGGTGGGGTGCTCCGGTACGGATAGGTGTAGTTGGCCTCGGTAGGTGTTCTTTCGCCGCGGGCTTTGTCTAGCCGGCGCAAGTCATAGTGCTACAAGGCCAACAACGAGCGACGAGCGCCCCCTGTTCCGAGCTTCTGCTTCGAGTACGTCGAGAGATGCCGGTAGCAGGCAGCGCGCACCCACCGCGCGGACGGTATCGTACGCGCCTGCTCGACGACCGGGCAAACCGGTTACTCCGATCCAGTCCCCAGTAGGAGTCGTGTGTCCGACCAGCACCAGCACGCCAGCGCGGAACGAGCACTCGGCACCGTCGGGATCGTCAGGCGCGAGGCGGGGGTGGTGGAGTCACGGCTGGCGAATATCGCCTGGTGGGACGCTGATGCCGACGACTACCGCGAGGAGCACCGGGACTTCCTGGGCGCCGCGGACTTCGTCTGGTGCCCGGAGCGGCTGCGCGAGGAGGACGCCCGGTTGCTCGGCGACGTGGCCGGGCTCGACGTGCTGGAGCTGGGCTCCGGGATGGCCGCGTGCGCGCGGTGGCTGGCCGCCCAGGGCGCGCGCGCCACGGCGCTGGACGTGTCCGCGGGCATGCTCCGGCACGCGGCGAGCGACAACGCCGCCACGGGCATCCACGTGCCGCTCGTCCAGGCCAGCGGGGACGCGCTGCCGTTCGCTGCCGGGTCCTTCGACATCGTGTGCTCCGCGTTCGGCGGCGTGCCCTTCGTTGCCGACGTCGGCCTGCTGATGCGCGAGGTCGCCAGGACGCTGCGCCCCGGCGGGCGGTGGGTGTTCGCGGTGACGCACCCCATGCGGTGGTGCTTCCCGGACGATCCCGGCCCGGACGGGTTGACGGTCATCCAGTCCTACTTCGACCGCTCGCCCTACGTGGAGGTCGACGAGGACGGCAGGGCCACCTACGTCGAGCACCACCGCACGCTCGGCGACTTCGTGCGCGCGATCACCGCGGCAGGCATGTGCCTGAAGGACCTCGTGGAGCCCGAATGGCCGGAGGGGCACACGGCGATCTGGGGCCAGTGGAGCCCGTTGCGCGGGAAGCTCTTCCCGGGCACCGCGATCTTCCTGTGCGAGAAGCTGTAGGACATGACCGGCGACGGGGACCTGCTCGCTGCGCAGCGAGCCCGCTTCACCGCGATCGACCCCGCACTGCCCGAAGCCGTACCGCCGCCCCGAGACGAGCGCACCGAGACGCTGACCGCGGCACTGCCGGACGGCCGTCGCGTCACGGCCGGCCTGGTGCACGCCTCCTACCCCGTGGGCTCGGCGCAGCGACTGTGGTCCGCGGCCGAGGTCTGGGAACTGCTGCCGCTCATCGGCGACACGGGCGGCGTGGGGATGAACGCGCTGCTGTGCGCGTGGGTGGAGCGGATGCGGGCAGTGGGCCCGCCGACCTCTGACTCCACGTGCTTGGTCAGTTGGCCGAGCCGGGACACGGAGGCCACGCGGGCGTTCCTCGATCACGGCTTCCTGCCGTTGACCACGCTCGCCGTCCGTCGTTCGGTGCCGCAGCCGCCGCCACGGGTGGATCCGCTCGTGGTGCGGCTCGCCCGGAACGCGGACATGGACGCGATGCTGCAGCTCACGCTCGCGGAGCTGCGCTACTCGGCGGCGGTCGGCGCGGCGACCTTCCGGGAGAACGCCGTGCCGGTCAAGCGCGACGCCCTGCGCAAGCGACTGCTCGACGGCGACCCGGTGTGGGTGGCGGAGCGGGACGGGATGACGCTGGCGCTGGCCGACTGCGTGTGGACGCCGGTGACCAAGGGCAACTGGGCGGGGACGCGGCTGCGGCCGGGCAACTGGGGCTACGTCAACTGCGTGTCCGTGCTGCCCGGTGCGAGGGGCAACGGCGTCGGCAGGCGGCTGATGGACGTCGTGCACGCGGAGTTCGCGCGGGGCGGGGCGACCGGGACCTACCTCTACTACAACCCGCCGAACCCGTTGTCCTCGGTGTTCTGGCCACGGCAGGGCTACCGTCCATTGTGGACTCTTTGGGAAGTCCGCCCCGCCACCGCCCTGCGCTAGCTCCCTTTGTCCGGTTCGCGCGGTCCTGACGGAGATCACAGGGCCGCGAGTTGCCGCGCGCCCGCCGGAGGGCCACTATTTGAACTGACCAGTCAGTTCGAATAGGAGGCGCGCGTGCAGATCCAGGCCAAGGCGGTGGGCGTCACCGGCCCGCACGGACCGCTGCTGCGCCCCACCTCGCTGCGGGTCGCGCCCGGTCAGGTCGCCCTGGTCACCGGCGAGCCCGGGGCGGGGCACACCGTCCTCGCGCTGACCCTCGCCGGGAGGATGCGGCCGCACGAGGGCGCCGTGCTGCTCGACGGTCGCACGAACCCCGCCGGTCTGCGCGCCGGAGTCGCCGTGGTCGACGCACCGGGCGTGACCGAGCCGGACGGGTCGCTGAGGCTGCGCGACGTGATCGGCGAGGAGCTGGCCATGGCGGGGCTGCGGGCCAGCCGCAGGGCGGTGCGCGGCTGGCTGGCCGAACGCGACGCGGAGCAGCACGCCGACGCGCGCTTCGAGACCGTGCCCGCGACCACGCGCACGCGGCTGCTCGTGGAGTCCGCCGCGGCCCGGCCCGGGGTCGTCGCGCTGGTCATGGACTGCCCCGACCGGCACACCGACGATCCCCACGCGTGGTGGGCGCTGGCCCGGCAGCAGGCCGAGGAAGGCATGGCGGTCGTCGCGCTGTGCACCGAGACGTCGTCGCGGCTGCTGGGGATACCCGCCGCGCGCCTCGGCTGCCGGGAACAGCCGCCCGCGCTCACCGTCCACCGCCGCCACGAAGCCCAGGAGATGACCAAGTGACCCCGTTCCGCCTCGCCGCGAACGAGCTGCGCCGGCTGACCGCGGGGAAGCTCCCCCGGCTGGCCGTGCTGGCGATCACCCTCGTGCCGCTGCTCTACGGCGCGCTCTACCTCTACGCCAACTGGGACCCGTACGGGAAGCTCAGCGAGGTGCCCGCGGCGCTCGTGGTCGCCGACACGGGCGCGACGCGCTCGGACGGGACCGAGCTGAAGGCCGGGCAGAAGATCGCCGACAAGCTCGACGACTCCGGCACCTTCGCCTGGACCAAGACCGACGCGGCCGACGCCGACGCCGGGGTGCGCGACGGGCGGTACACGTTCTCCATCACTCTGCCCGCGGACTTCTCGCAGGCGCTGCTCTCCCCCGCCGAGTACAAGCCGCGCCAGGGCATCATCGTGATGACCACCAACGACGCCAACAACTACCTGGTCAGCACGATCGCGGACAAGGTGGTCGGCGAGGTGCGGCGGGCGGTGGCCTCCGAGGTCGGCACCGAGGCCGCGGACAAGCTGCTGGTCGGCTTCTCCACCATGCGGGAGAAGACGCAGCAGGCCGCCGAGGGCGCGGGCAAGCTCGCCGAGGGCTCGGCGAAGGTGCGCGACGGCGTGGGCACCGCCCGGGAGAAGCTCACCGAGCTGGGCACCGGGCTGACGAAGCTCGCCGAAGGCGGGCAGAAGCTCAACGACGGGATCGTCAAGCTCTCCGGCGGGCTCGGCGAACTGCGCACCAAGACCGCGGAGCTGCCGGCCAAGTCCAAGCAGCTGGCCGACGGCGCCAAGCAGGTATCCGACGGCAACAAGCAGTTGGCCGACAAGGGGGCCGCGGTCGCCGACGCGGCGAAGCAGCTGGTCGACACCCTGGACGGCAAACGGGACGACATCGAGAAGAAGCTGCGCGCGCTCGGGCTGCCCGAGGACCAAGTGCAGAAGGTGCTCGGCCTGCTCAACGAGGCCGGCAAGCCGCTGCACCAGGCCAACGACAAGGTGCAGGGCCTGTCCGGGCAGCTCAAGACCCTTGCCAACGGGGCAAAGCAGGTCTCGGACGGGGCGGCGACGCTCGCCGGGCAGACCCCGCAGCTGTCCTCGGCGATCAAGCAGCTCGACGACGGCGCCCGGCAGCTGGCGGAGAAGACACCGGAGCTGCGCGACGGCCTGAAGAAGGCCAGCACCGGCGCGGGCCAGCTGTACGAGGGCACGAAGCCGCTCGCCGACGGCGCCGTCCAGGTGGCCGACGGCAACAAGGAGCTGGCGGGCAAGCTCAGCGAGGGCGTCGAGACCATCCCGAACCTCGACGAGCAGACCCGCAAGGACACCGCGCGGACCATCGGCGACCCGATCTCGGTGCGCGCCATCGGGGAGAACAAGGCGGGCAGCTACGGCGCCGGGCTCGCCCCGTTCTTCCTCGGCCTCGCCAGCTGGATCGGCGCGTTCGTGCTGTTCCTGCTCGTGCGTCCGCTCTCGCGGCGGGCGCTGACCTCCGGGGCGGCGCCGTGGCGGGTGGCGCTCGGCGGCTGGTTGCCCGCGGCGCTGCTGGGCAGCGTCCAGGTGTCGTTGCTGTTCCTCGTCGTCACCACGGCGATCGGGGTGAGCCCGGCCAATCCCTTGGGAACACTGGGTTTCATGGTGCTGACCTCGCTGGCGTTCACCGCGGTCCTGCACGGGCTCAACGCGCTGCTCGGGCCGAGCGGGAAGTTCGTCGCGCTGGTGCTGCTGGTGCTGCAGCTGACCACCGCGGGCGGAACGTTCCCGTGGCAGACCACGCCCGAGCCGCTGCACGTGCTGCACCTGGTGCTGCCACTGTCCTATGTGGTCGACGGGCTGCGGCACCTGATCTACGGCGGCGGCTGGGCGAACATGGGCACCGACATCGGCGTGCTCGGCGGATATCTGATCTTCGGCTTGCTGTTGGCGGTGCTGGCCGCGTACAAGCAGAAGGTGTGGACGCCCAACCGCCTCAAGCCGGAGCTCGTGCTGTGAACCCGCGGCCCGCGCGCACCTCGGTGACCAAGCAGAAGCTCTTCGACGCGGCACTGCGGCTGCTCGGCGAGCGCGGGGCCGCCGAGGTGACCGTCGACGAGATCGCCTCGGCGGCCGGGGTGGCCAAGGGCACCGTCTACTACAACTTCGGCAGCAAGGACGCCCTGATCGACGCGTTGCTGCGGCACGGGGTCGACCTGCTCGCGCAACGGCTGCGGCCGGAGGGCACCGACGACCCGATCGAGCACCTGGTCGGCGCGTCGCTGGGGTTCTTCCGCGACTACCCCGCCTTCGGCCAGCTGCTGGTGAGCGAGATGTGGCGCAGCCCCGGTCAGTGGCACGGCACGCTGAGCCTGCTCCGCGACGACATCGTGGCCATCTTCAAGCAGGTGATACAGCGTTCGGCGGACGCGGGGAAGCTGCCGGAGGGCGTGCAGGCGGGCACGGCGTCGGCGGCCCTGTTCGGCACGCTCCTGGTCGTGGCCCTGGACTGGCAGGTGTTCCAGCCGGACCGCAGCCTCGACCAGGTGCGGGACTCGGTGATGCTGCTGGTGCGCGGGGTCAGTCCAGGCGCCTGACCCACTCCGCGAGCCTGGTCAGGAAGGTCGTCGCGGTCGGGAGGTGCTCGGCCTCGTCGAACAGGACGGTGGCGTGGAAGGCGTGCGTCATGCCCTCGTAGAGGTCGAGGGTGATGTCGACCCCGGCAGCCGCGGCGGCCTCGGCGAAGCGCACCGAGTCATCGAGCAGCACCTCGTCCGTACCGACCGGGATCAGGATCGGTGGCAGCCCGTGGAACTCGCCGAACAGCGGTGACTGCGGGGCCTGGTCCGGACGTGCGCCCGCGAGGTAGGTCGGTCCGACGGGCCCCATGATGTCCGGGTCGATGACGTCCCTGGCCTTGTTGGCCTTGATCGACGGGCTGGACTCGGTGAAGTCGGTGACCGGCGAGACGGGGACGGCGCCCCCGGGCAGCGGGTCACCGGCGGCGGCGAGCGCGAGCAGGGTCGAGAGCACGAGGGTGCCCCCGGCCGATTCACCGACCAGCAGGATCCGCTTCGGCGGAACCCCTTGCCGCACAAGGCTTTTGAAGGCCGCGACGATATCGTCCATGGCCGCGGGGAACGGGTGCGCCGGTGCGAGCCGGTAAGCCACGGCGAAGACCGGGCGCCCGGTGGCCTGGGAGAACCGGTGCGCCATGATCTGCTCCATCGGCGGGTTGCTGTAGGTGAAGCCGCCACCGTGCGCGTAGATGGTCACGCCGGCCGAGTGCGGCGTGCGGCCCGATCCGTCGACCCACGTTCCGGGGATGCCGCCGGTGGGCAGGACGTCCGGGGTCAGGTCGGCGGCCGGGTCGATCGTGGGCGGATCGGCGAGGAATGCCGCCAGTTGTTCGCGCACAGCGGCGCCTTCCTCGAAGGTCGAGGAAATGGTGTTCGCGCGCAAAAACAATCCTTTCAGGCATGGGTGAGATCCGCGCGCCAGCGCGGCGAAGAAATGACAAGAGGGCAGCGCGCGACCACGGCGAACGGTCAGCGGAGCGGGAGGGCCGCCGGGGGGCGACGCGCGCAGGATGCGCTCAGCAGGCGCCAGTGCGGTGAGGAGTCACGGCATCATCCCGGGGTACGGTGCCGCCTAGCCGCCGCCGTCCTCTTGCCGGCGTCACACGACACGAAATGCATTTCAGTCGACGTGCACTTCTTTTGTCAAGACGGAGGGAAGAAAATGACGGTGCCGGATCGAGTGCGCTGGGCAATTGAGGTCGTCGGCCCGCGGCCGGAGGACGAAATACTGGAGATCGGCGCCGGGCCCGGCCTCGCGGCCGCCCTCGTGTGCGAGCGGCTCCGCGGCGGGCGGCTGCTCGCGATCGACCGCTCCCCCACCGCCGTCGCGCGGATCGGCGAGCGCAACGCCGAGCACGTCGCGGCGGGAAGGCTCGCGGTGCGGCAGTCCGCATTGGCCGATCTGATCGTGCCGCCGGGCAGCTTCGACACCGCGTTCGCCATGAACGTCAACGTGTTCTGGGTCGGCGATCCCGCGCGCGAACTGGCCGTGCTCAAGGCGGCGCTGCGCGAGGGCGGGAGCCTGCACGTCCTTTACGACGCAGGCGCTCCGACCGCGGCGGAGCGCATCACCGAGCCTGTCGCCGCGGTGCTCCGCGAACACGGCTTCACGGGGGTCACGGTGCACACCGCGGCGCTCGGCATCGGGGTCAGCGCTCGGCGATGAGCTTTTCCAGCGCGGCGAGCTGCGATTCGATACCGCGCTGCCGCCACTCCGGCTCCTCGTGGCCGTCGAGGTAGGCGCCCTGTTCGGTGAGGACCAGATGGGTTCCGCCGTCGGAAGGCTCGAACTGCACGGTCGTCTGCGACACGGTCGCCACGGTGTCGTCCGCGCGCAGCACGCCCGTGCACACGATGCGCTCGTCGGCCACGATCTCGCGGTACACCGCCTCGAAGGTCAGCTTGGTGCCGTTGTGGACGCCGCTGGCGATCTCCGTGCCGCCCTCGCGGAAGTCCAGCTCGTGCTCGGCCCCGGGACCGGCGAACCACTTCGCCTTGCTCTCCGGGTCGGCCCACAGCGCGAAGACCTTCGCGGGCGGGGCGGAGAAGTCGCGCTCCAGGGTGAACGTCGCGTGCTTGATCATCTTCTTGCTCCTCACGAGTCGGGTTCCAGTAGCTCGCCCAGCCGGTCGAGGCGCCGTTCCCAGCCGGTGCGGCGTGCGGAGAGCCAGTCCTCGGCCAGCCGCAGGCCCTCGGGGCGCAGCGCGCACGTGCGCACCCGGCCCACCTTCTCCGTGCGCACCAGCCCGCAGGTTTCGAGCACCTTCACGTGCTGCATGACGGCCTGCAGCGTCATCGCGTGCGCGCTCGCCAGCTCGCTCACCGACGCGGGCCCCCGGACGAGCCGCTCGACCACGTCGCGGCGGGTGCCGTCGGCCAGTGCGTGGAACAGCCGGTCCAGCCGGTCTCGATGGTCAAGCATGTACTTGAGTATCAACCCGGCCCGACCGATAGTCAAGCGATCGCTTGACTATCGGTCCGAAAAGATCCCCGCCCAGCTGGGACGGCAGCTGGGCGGGGATCGCCTGGTCACTAGCGGCCGGGCCAGCTGGCAGGCGCCTCCGCCCAGCCCGCGTTGCTCGCGGTGCTCAGGATCTCGATCTTCGAGCTCTTCTGGCCGGTGCTGACCGCCGTGCCGTTGCCCAGCGAGACCACCACGTGGCCGTAGGTGGAGTTCATGTACATGAAGACCAGCGTGCCCGCGGGGGCGTTGCCGGACTTCAGGCGGCCCGCGGCCTTCGCCGCGTTGTAGTGCGCCTTCGCCGAGGCGTAGCGGCCGCTGGTGCCGTAGGCCAGCTCGACGAAGAGCTCGCAGTAGTGGTGGTACTGGCTCTTGCCGACCATCGACTTCGCCCAGGACACGGCCTTGGCGCGGCCGGGGTGCGCGGCGGCGACCGAGACCTCGTCGGCGGGGGCCGCCGGGGCCGCCGCGGCGACCGGGGTGGCGGCACCGATGCTGGCCAGCGCGATGGCGCACGCGGTACCCAGTTTGGCGAAAGCGGAAAGACGCATCACAAACCTCCGTTGTGAAGGGGGGCAGGGGTCCCGGTGGAGAAGATCCGCCCGCCCGCTTGTCTCTCGCTGGTCCCGAAACGTCCTCCCAGCCTCTTGAGAGAGGGTTATCGCAGGTCAGACCGTATAAGGCATTCGGTTGTTCGAAGGTCTCTGGAGCGCGGGGCCGCCGGTGGCGAAGATTGGGTTCCGCGATGTGGGGGGAGGAGGGGGAAATGGAATTCCGGCTCCTCGGTCCCCTTGAAGTGCTCGCGGGCAATGAGATCGTGCGCATTCCCGCGGCCAAGCACCGCGCGCTGCTGGCCGCGCTGCTGCTGCGCGCCAACCAGGTGGTGCCGTCCTCGGAACTGATCACGCAGCTGTGGGGCGAGGAACCGCCGTCCAGCGCGCGCACCACGCTGCAGGGCTACGTGCTCCGGCTGCGCCGCACGCTCGGGCCGGTGATCGTCACCCGCAACTCCGGCTACCTCATCGAGGTCACCGAGGACTCCCTCGACCTGCGGCGGTTCGAGCGGCTGGTGGAGCGGTCCCGGGTGGCGGAGTCCGAGGGCGACCTCGCCCAGGCCGCACACCTGCTGCACACCGCGCTCGCGCTGTGGCGGGGCCCGGCGCTCGCCGACGTGGGCTCGGACTGGATGCACCGGGTGGAGGCACCGCGCCTGGCCGAGCTGCGCGGGCGCGCGCTGCACCGCAAGGCCGAGATCGACCTGCGCCTGGGCAAGCACGCCGAGATGATCGGCGAGCTGACCGTGCTGGTGGCGGAGAACCCGCTCGACGAGGGGTTCAGCGCGCAGCTGATGCTCGCGCTGCACCGCTGCGGGCGCCGTGCCGAGGCACTGGAGGTCTACCGCCAGACGCGGCGCATGCTGGTCGAGGAACTGGGTGTCGAGCCCGGCCCGGAGCTGCGGCGGCGAGAGCAGGAGGTGCTGCGCTCCGACCCGGAGCAGCCCCGCCCGCGCGCCGCCGAGCCGTTGCGCGCCCCGCACGTGCTGCCGCCCGACATCGCCGACTTCATCGGCCGCGCCGATGAGGCCGAGTCGCTGCGCGCCGCGCTGCTGCCCGTCCCCGGCGGGTGCAGTCCCCAGGTGATCACCGTGGTGGGCATGGCCGGGGTCGGCAAGACCGCGCTCGCCGTGCACGTCGCGCACTCGCTGCGCGCGGAGTTCCCGGACGGCCAGCTCTTCGCGCGGTTGCGCACCGCGAGCGGATCGGTGAGCTCCGCCGAGGTGCTCGGCCGGTTCCTGCGGTTGCTGGGCATGGTCGGCAGTCACCTGCCGGAGGACGTCGAGCAGCTGGCGGAACTGTTCCGGGATCGGCTCTCCGGTCGCCGCGTGCTGCTCGTGCTCGACGACGCGGTGGACGCGGCGCAGGTCCGCCCGCTGCTGCCGGGCGACGGTGGTTGCGCGGTGCTGGTGACCGGGCGCAACCGGCTCACCGGACTGACGGGCCGCTCGGTCGACCTCGACGTGCTCACCGAGGCGCAGGCGATCGAGCTGCTGGGCGAGATCACCGGCGTCGCGCGGATCTCCGCCGAACCCGACGCGGCCAAGGTTCTTGTGCGGCGGTGCGGTCTGCTGCCCCTGGCACTGCGCATCGCCGCGGCCCGGCTCCGCTCCCGTCCACAAAGGACGGTGGCGTGGCTGGCCGACGAACTGGCCGACGAGCACCGCAGGCTGGACCGGCTGGTCACCGGCGACCTCGCGGTGCGGGCCAGCATCGGGCTCAGCGAACAGGGACTGGACGGGGAGTGCAGGCGGGCGCTGCGGCTGCTCAGCGCGGTGAAGGTGCCGCACTACCCGGCGTGGTTGAGCGCGGCGGTGCTGGACCGCTCCCCCGAGCAGACCGAGCGGATCATCGACGAACTGCTGGACGCCCAACTGCTCGAGGACGCTCGGGGCACCGGCGGCTCGGCGCGGGTCCGGTTCCACGAGCTGGTGCGGATCTACGCCGAGGAACAGCTCGAACACGCGCCGGAGCTCGTGCTGGAGCGCGCGTTCCCGGCGATGGTGCGCGCGGCGGAGGAGATGGGCGCGCGCCTGCCCAGCCGCTCCTGGAAACCCGGTGTGGCACTGGAGAAACCGTGCGTCGGCCTGGAGTGGTTCACCACTGAGCAGCCGGTGTTGGTCGGCGCGGTGCGGCAGGCCGCGACGGTGGGCGACGCCGATTCCGCGTGGCGGCTGACCGCGGCGATGACCGGCTACCTCGACCTGCGCGGAGACTGGGACGACTGGCGGCGCACGCACTGCTGGGCGTTGTCGGCCTGCCGGTCCGCGGGCGACTGGTACGGCGCGGCCCGCATGTCTTACGGGCTCGGACTGCTCGCCGCGGCGAGGGACCGCTACCCGCAGGGGATGCGGTGGTTCGCGCGGGCGCTGAGCAGCTGGCGCTCCCTGGGCGCGCACTCGGAGGCGGCGTACGCGTGGATCGGCATCGGCGACATGTACCACCAGCTCAGCGACCTGCGCCGGGCGTCGCGGTGTTTCCGAAGGGCCACAACGGTTTTCGCGGAGATCGCCGACGAGCGCGGAACGGCGTGGGCGCGGCTGAGCCTGGCGCTGGTGCACCGCGACCGCGGCGAGCGCGAGCGGGCGCTGGAGTCGTTGCTGCGCACGATCGACGACTTCGACGGGCTCGGTGACTGGTACTCGGCGACCGAGGCGCGGTTCTTCCTCGCGCTGACCTACAACCGGTGGGAGCGGCCGGAGGAGGCGCGCAGCTACGCCGAGACCGCTCGGGCGGCGTTCGCCGAGATGGGCGCTCGGCTGAAGGAGCTGCGCTGCCAGCGGCTGCTGGGGCACGTGCTGGCGTCCTCCGGCGATCCGGACGCGGCGCAGCCGTTGCTGGAGGAGTGCGTCCGGGAGTTCCGCGAGCAGGGAGACACCTTCAGCGAGGCCATCAGCCTGTGGAGCCTCGGCGAGCTGATCCGGCGGCACCGCATCCCCGCGGACGCGGTGGAGGTCCTGACCAAGGCGTGCGCGCTGTTCACCAAGGTCGGAGTGCCCACCTGGCGGATGCGGGCCGCCGCGAGCCTGCAGTCCACGCTGCGCGGCACGTGATCGGGGCCTGAGCCGGACGGTCCCCCGTCAACCCCGTGCGGGGGCTCCGCCCGGCCAGGGCGCCGTGCTCCGTCAGCCTGGCAGGCCCGGACGCCCGACGCCGGTCTCGAACTGGAACAGCTCCCCGGTGGCGCGCCACATCTCGCAGCGGTTCGGCCAGGTCTTGGTGAAGTGCACCGGGTGCCCCCGGTAGACGCCGACCGCGGTGGCGGTGACCGGGGCGTACTCGTCGGTGCACGCTCCCGCCCGGTGGTTCAGCCGGGCGATGTCGCCCTGGACCTCGCGCAGGCGGTCGCACGCCTGGTGCTTGCGGGAGTGGGAACCGCCGAGCGGTTCGCAGCCCAGCAGCGCGGTGTGCCCGGCGGGCAGCGCGCGCTCCCCCGAGGCGACGGTGAGGACCAGCGCGATCGGTCCGGCCCCGTGCGCCTCGGCCGGTCCGGCCGCCGACGCGGGAACCGCGAACGCGCCCGCGAGCACCGTGCTCGCCAGCACCGCCTTGGCCAACCTCATTCGTGGACCTCCTCGTTCACCCGGCGCGTCGGCCGCGCCACTGATCGGGAACATCCGATCACGATCAGCGGAGGCCCCCTGACCATCGGGCGCGGGTCCACCGCATCGTGCCACCAATGAAACCCGGTCGACGCGGCGAAGTCACACAGCGTCGACCACGATCCTGGGGGTTGCTCGGCAACCGCCTGAACCTCCCCCGGAGCCGGGCTCCGCCCTGTCGCTGTGCGTGCCCAGCCATCGTCCACAGTAGACATTTGCGGGGAGGTTCCCGCGTCTTCAAGTACCCGGAACCCCGCCCCGTACCGGTCGCCAATCGCTCGCCGCGAACGCGGCGCTCTACCCCGCCACGCCGCCAATGACGCGTTTGGTGCGTTGTACGCACTGAATGAGTCATTCGGTGCGTTCAAGTACCTCAATGACTCATTCAGGCCATAACGCGGGTGGGGCATGTGGGGGTTGGGGGTGCTTGGAGACCGAGGAACCGGTGTCAGTGGGCGGCGTCGTCCCAGGAGCGGCCGTAGCCGACGGAGACCTCGAGGGGGACGGAGAGCTCGTAGGCCCCGCCCATCTCCGCGCGGACCAGTTTCTCGACCTGCTCGCGCTCGCCGTCGGCGATCTCCAGCACGAGTTCGTCGTGCACCTGGAGCAGCACCCGCGACCGCAGCCCCGAGGTGGCCAGCGCCTTCTGCACGCCGAGCATCGCGACCTTGATGATGTCCGCCGCGCTGCCCTGGATCGGGGCGTTGAGCGCCATCCGCTCGGCCATCTCGCGGCGCTGCCGGTTGTCGCTGTTGAGATCCGGCAGGTAGCGGCGGCGGCCGAGGATGGTCTCGGTGTAGCCGTCCTTGCGGGCCTGCTCGACGACCTGGTGCAGGTAGTCGCGGACGCCGCCGAAGCGCGCGAAGTACGCCTCCATCTGCGCCCGCGCCTCCTCCGCGGAGATCTTCAGCTGCGCGGCCAGGCCGTAGGCGGACAGCCCGTACGCCAGGCCGTAGGACATCGCCTTGACCCGCCGCCGCAGCTCCCCGGTGACCTCGGCCGGGGGCACGTCGAACGCCTTGGACGCCACGTAGGTGTGCAGGTCCTCGCCGGTGTTGAAGGCCTCGACCAGGCCCTCGTCGCCGGAGAGGTGCGCCATGATCCGCATCTCGATCTGGCTGTAGTCGGCGGTCATCAGCTCCGAGTAGCCGGGGCCGACCACGAACGCCTGCCGGATCGTCCGGCCGTCGTCGGTGCGGATCGGGATGTTCTGCAGGTTCGGGTCGGTCGAGGACAGCCGCCCGGTCGCCGCGATGGTCTGGTTGAAGGTGGTGTGGATGCGCCCGTCCGGCGCGACCGACTTCAGCAGGCCCTCCACGGTCACCTTCAGCCGGGTGGCGTCGCGGTGGCTGAGCAGGTGCGCCAGGAACGGGTGCTGGGTGTCCTCGAAGAGCTTCTGCAGCGCCTCGGCGTCGGTGGTGTAGCCGGTCTTGGTGCGCTTGGTCTTCGGCATGTTCAGCTCGTCGAAGAGCACCACCTGCAGCTGCTTCGGCGAGCCGAGGTTGATCTCCTTGCCGATCTCGGCGTAGGCGTCCTGCGCCGCCTGCCGGACCTTCGCCGCGAACGCCGCCTCCAGCTCGGTGAGCCGGTCGATGTCCACGGCGATGCCCGCCGCCTCCAGCTCGGCCAGCTCCAGCAGCAGCGGCAGCTCCAGCTCGGCCAGCAGCTTGGTGCCGCCGGTCCGCTCCAGCTCCTGGTCCAGCGCGTCGGCCAGCTCCGCGACCGCGCGGGCGCGCAGGATCTCCGCACCCGCCGCGCGCTCGGCCTCCTCCTGCTCGTCGGCCAGCAGCGAGAGCTGGCCGTCGGCCTCGCCCTCCTCGGCCCGCAGCTCGCGCTGGAGGTACCGCAGCACCAGGTCACCGAGGTCGAACGAGCGCTGGCCCGGCCGCACCAGGTACGCGGCGAGCGCCGTGTCGGTGGTCAGCCCGGCCAGGCTCCACCCCCGGTCGCGCAGCGCGTGCAGACCGCCCTTGACGTCGTGCGCGGCCTTCGGCGCCGACGCGTCGGCCAGCCACGCGGCCAGCGCGCGCTCGTCGTCCTCGGTCAGCGTCACCGAGGCGATGTAGCCGCCCTCGCCCCGGGCACCGGCCAGCGCCAGCCCTTCCAGGTCGCCACTGCCCCGGCCCCAGGTGCCGCGCAGCGCGAGACCGATCCGGGCGCCGCCACGGGCGTGCTCGTCCAGCCAGGCGGCGACCGTCCCCGGCGCCACCACACCGCCGGTGACCTCGAAGCCGTCCTCGGCCTCCGGCTCGCTGGTGGACAGCGTGGCGAACAGCCGCTCCCGCAGGACCCGGAACTCCAGCTCGTCGAAGAGCTTGTGCACGCCGTCGCGGTCCCAGTCCCGCGCGGCGAGGTCGTCCACGCCCACCGGCAGCTCGACGTCGCGGACCAGCTCGGTGAGCTGGCGGTTGAGCAGCACCGAGGACAGGTTGTCCCGCAGCGCCTGCCCCGCCTTGCCCTTCACCTCGTCGGCCCGGTCGACCAGCTGGCCGAGCGAGCCGAACTCGGTGATCCACTTGGTGATCGTCTTCTCGCCGACACCGGGGATCTTGGGCAGGTTGTCCGAGGGGTCCCCGCGCAGCGCGGCGAAGTCGGCGTACTGGTCGGGGCGCACACCGTACTTCTCCAGCACCGCATCGGGGGTGAACCGGGCCAGCTCGGAGACGCCCTTGACCGGGTAGAGCACGGTGATCTTGTCGTTGACCAGCTGCAGCGCGTCGCGGTCGCCGGTGCAGATGGAGACCGCGAAGCCCTGCTCGGTCGCCCGGGTGGCGAGGGTGGCGATGAGGTCGTCGGCCTCGAAGCCCTCCTTCTCCAGGGTGGTCACGCCCAGCACCGCGAGCACGTCCTTGATCAGGCCGACCTGGCCGCGGAACTCGTCCGGGGTGGCGCTGCGGGTGGCCTTGTACTCCGGGAACTGCTCGGTGCGGAAGGTGACCCTGGAGACGTCGAAGGCCACCGCGATGTGGTCGGGGGCCTCGTCGCGCAACAGGTTGATCAGCATCGAGGTGAAGCCGTAGACCGCGTTGGTCGTCTGCCCCGTGCCGGTCTGGAAGTTCTCCTTCGGCAGGGCGTAGAAGGCGCGGTAGGCCATCGAGTGGCCGTCGATGAGCAGCAGCTTGCGGTCTCCGGGAGCACTCACGCCGGGGAGTCTAGGCCGCCCCACCGACACTCCGATCGGGCTACTCCGGCCAGACCGGCAGTCCCACGCCCCTCGCCGCCTCCGCCAACCGCCTGTCGTAGGTGACGAACGCGGTCAGCTCGGCCCCGGGCCTCCGGGAGAGCAGGTCGGCGGTCGCCAGGTGCACCGCGTCGAGCGAGCGCAGGAACGGGTCCGGGTACGCGGCCGCCGTCTGCCGGATCGTCGCGTCCATCTCCACGAGGTACAACGACGCCAGTACCGGCGGCACACCGGCCGCCGCCTCGGGCGCGTTGCGCCGGACCGCCCGCGGCAGTTCGATCTCCGCCAGGGCCGACGCGACTCGGGGCAGGGTGTTGTGCCACGGAGCGTTGAGCCAGTCGACCAGTTCCTCGCTGTGCCGCTCCCGGCGGACGAGCTTCACCAACGCGGCGGTGTCCAGGTAGATCACCAGCGCTCGTCCTCCCGGTCTGCCACCAGCGCGGCGGCCGCGTCGACGTCGGGATCTCCCAGCACCGGCGGCACGGCCACCGGGCCCTGCGGGAGCAGCGGGGGCCTGACCTGCCCTTCCGCCACCAGCTGCCCCAGGACCGGATCACCCTGGAGCACCGGGACGAGATGGGCGATCGGCACTCCCCGGTCGGTCACCGTGTACGCGTGGCCTTCGCGAACCCGCTGGAGGGCGGCCGAGGTGTTCTGGTTCAGCTCGCGGACGCCGATGTGTTCCAGCCGCAGCGGCAGCCTCCTGCCCAGGTCGATCTCGGCTGCGTCCTCCCTGGCTCTGACCTCCTTCTCGGGGGAGGGCTTGTTCTCGTTCACGACGCCAATGTAGTACATGTTGTTCTACATTGGGATTCCACCATTACCGGACCTCACTGGTTCCGTTTATGCTGTGGTCCCCCGCCGTCCCGAGGAGCGCCCGTGAACCACCCCGTGACCGACCCGAACCTGGTGCTCACCGAGCAGTTGACCGAGAAGCTCGGCATCGCGATCACCGAGTGGGAGCCCAAGCGCCTGGTCGGCACCATGCCCGTCGCGGGTAACCGCCAGCCGTACGGGCTGCTGCACGGGGGTGCCAGCGCCGCGTTCGCGGAGACCCTCGGCTCGATCGCCGCGGTGATGAACGCGGGCGAGGGCCGGATCGCGGTCGGCCTGGAGCTGTCCTGCACCCACCACCGCGCCGCGCGGGAGGGACTGGTCACCGGCGTGTGCACCCCGCTGCACGTGGGCCGGACGACCGCGACGTTCGAGATCGTGATCACCGACGAGTCGGACAAGCGCGTCTGCACCGCCCGGCTGACCTGTGTCATCCGCGACGCCCCGCCCGGGGCGAAGGGCTGACGATCTTCGGCAGATCTGCGGCCGGAATCGGATCCGCCCAGCCGAGCGCGGTGCAGCGAGGGCAATTCGGATGCTCCGGAGACGACGGCGGCCCATACTGCGGCATGAGCTGCGCGTGGCCCGTGCGCGTCGAGGGGCCGACCGACGACGCGGACGGACCGCCGTGGGTGGCGGCCGACGAGTCGGGCTGGACGGGCGGGGCCGTGCTGCACCAGCGCGTGATGACGCACGCGACCGTGCGCGTCGACGACCGCCTGGCCGGTCCGCTGCTGCGCGAGCTCCGCGACAGCACGGGACTGCGGCAGAGCCGCGAGGTGAAGTTCTGGCAGTTCGAGCGGGACAAGCCCCTCGCCGCGCTGGTGGACCTGCTCGGCGAGGGCGGGCCGTTGCACGGTCGTACCTCGATCCTGGTGGCGGACAAGCTCTTCCTCGCGCTGTCGAAGATCGCCGGGCTGCTCCTCGGCGAGGACGACGTCGCGATCGACCCGCTGGCGCGGGACGGGGCGGACCTGCTCGGTCCACAGTGGACACAGCTGGTCACCGCGCTCACCGGGTTCGCGAGGGGAACGCGGCGGAGCGGGCGGACGGTGGATCTCCCGTCGCTGTTCGACCTGCTGGAGTCCGCCCGCGAGACGTGCGAAGGCCATCCCGCGGCGGAAGTCCTGGCACGCCTGGCCGCAGCACGAAACAGAGCCGAGCACCTGCTCGCCACGGAACCCCCGAGCCTGGACCCGCTGCCGGACATGCTCACCGCGCACGTCGAACGCCGACGCTCCGAGCTGGGCGAGTTCCGCCTGCTGCACGACCGGCACAAGATGCTGGACGTGCTGGCCGCGAGGCAGCGCGTGCACACCTTCGCGGTGGGCGCCTCCGACGAGCACCCGTCGATCCAGCTGGCGGACCTCGTCAGCGGAGCGGGGCGGGTGGTCTTCGAGGCGCGCCGGGGCCTGCCGGGCAAACAGGCCGCCGCGCTGCGCGAGGCCGTCGAGCCGTTCCTGGTCGAGCTACGAAGCCGGGCACCGTCCACTTCGGACGGTGCCCGGTCGTCGTGAGGCGTCAGGCCACGCCGAGGTAGGCCTCCTTGATCGACGGGTCGGCGAGCAGCTCCGCGCCGGTTCCCGTCTTCACCACGCGGCCGGTCTCCAGCACGTAGCCCCGGTGCGCCCGGCTGAGCGCCTGCTGGGCGTTCTGCTCCACCAGCAGCACCGTGGTGCCCTGCTCGTTGATCTCCTTGATGATCCGGAAGATCTGCTGGATGAACTGCGGCGCCAGGCCCATCGACGGCTCGTCCAGCAGCAGCAGCCGCGGCCGGGCCATCAGCGCCCGCCCGATCGCCACCATCTGCTGCTCACCGCCGGACATGGTGCCGCCCACCTGCGACTTCCGCTCGGCCAGGCGGGGGAACAGGTCGAAGACCCGCTCGAAGTCCTCCTCGATGGCCTTGCGGTCCTTGCGGGTGTAGCAGCCCATCTCCAGGTTCTCCAGCACCGTCATGCCGGGGAACACGCCCCGGCCCTCCGGCGACTGCGAGATCCCGCGCACCACGCGCAGGTCCGCGCGCAGCTTGCTGATGTCCTGGCCGTCGAAGACCACGGACCCGCCGGAGAGCGGCCGGATGCCCGAGATCGCCCGCATCGTGGTGGTCTTGCCGGCACCGTTGGCGCCGATCAGCGAGACGATCTCGCCTTCCTCCACGTGCAGCGTGATGTCGGTCAGCGCCTGGATGCGCCCGTAGTGCACGCACATCTCGTTCAGCTCAAGCAGCGCCATCGTCGGGCACCCCCAGGTAGGCCGCGATCACCGCGGGGTTGTCCCTGATCTCCGCGGGCAGCCCCTCGGCGATCTTCTTCCCGAACTCCAGCACCACGATCCGGTCGGTCACGCCCATGACGAGCTTCATGTCGTGCTCGATGAGCAGGACCGTGTAGCCGTCGTCGCGGATCTTGCGGATGAGCCCCATCAGCTCTTCCTTCTCCGCGGGGTTGAAGCCCGCCGCCGGTTCGTCGAGGCAGAGCAGCTTCGGCTCGGTGGCCAGCGCGCGGGCGATCTCCAGCCGCCGCTGGTAGCCGTAGGGCAGGTTGCGCGCCTTGTCCGCGGCCCGGTCGGCGATGCCGACGAACTCCAGCAGCGCCATGGCCTTGTCCACCGCGGACTGCTCCTCCCGGTGGTGCCGGGGCAGCCGGAGCAGGGCGCCGATCACGCTGGTCCTGTGCCGCGCGTCGGTGCCGACGACGACGTTCTCCAGCGCGGTCATCTCGCCGAAGAGCCGGATGTTCTGGAAGGTCCGCGCGATGCCGAGCCGGGTGATGGCGTTGCGCTTGGCCCGGCCCAGCGGCTTGCCCTCCAGCAGCACCCGTCCCCTGGTGGGCCGGTAGACGCCGGTCATCACGTTGAAGCAGGTGGTCTTGCCCGCCCCGTTCGGCCCGATCAGCCCGAGGATCTCCCCGCGCCGGATCTGGAAGCTCACCGAGTCCATGGCGGTCAGGCCGCCGAAGGCCATGGTGACGTCCTCCAGCTCCAGCAGCGTGCCACCGACCTCGACGGCGATCTCCCGGTCGGGGGCGACGACATCGGCCACCTCGGCCTCGTGCGCCGCCCGCTCCTGCGGGCTCATCCGCTCCAGTTCGGCGACCAGGCCGCCCTCGGCGGGGACCTCGGGCTCGGGCGTGTGCTCCTGCGTCATCCCTGCACCCCCTTCGCCGAGTCGATCATCGCGCTCTCCTTGGCGATCTGCTCGGGTCTGCCGAGCAGTTTCCGGTACGCCTGCCGTCCCTTGGCCAGCAACCGCTGGCGCGAGCCGAGCAGACCCTGCGGACGGAAGATCATCAGCACGATCAGCGCCAGTCCGAAGATCAGGTACTTGTACTCGGCGATGACCTGGAAGCGGTCGGGCACGTAGGAGATGACGAACGCGCCCAGGATCACCCCGACCTTGTTGCCGGAGCCGCCGAGCACCACCGCGGCCAGGAACAGCACGGAGGTGACCACGTCGAACTTCTGGTTGTTGACGAAGCCGATCTGGCCGGCGTAGATCGCGCCGGAGAGGCCGCCGATGGCCGCGCCCATGGTGAACGCCCAGATCTTGAACTTGAACGTGGGCACGCCCATGATCTCGGCGGCGTCTTCGTCCTCCCTGATGGCCACCCACGCGCGGCCGACCCGGCTGCGCTCGAGGTTGCCGACCAGGATCAGCACCAGGATGATCACCGTGACGACCAGCCAGTACCACGGCGTGCCGTCGGAGGAGTTGAAGATCGCGGTGCCGTCGGCGTTGACGCCCCCCGGCCGCCCGACGTCCTGGAACCCGCGCTGACCGCGCAGCGGGGCCACGTTGTCGGCCAGCAGCCGGACGATCTCGCCGAAGCCCAGCGTCACGATCGCGAGGTAGTCCCCGCGCAGCCGCAGCGTCGGGGCGCCGAGGATGACCCCGGTGACCATGGTGACCACCACCGCGACCGGGATGATCGCGATCCACGGGTAGTCCCACCGCAGCGCGGAGTCCGGGCTGGTCAGGATCGCCGCGACGTAGGCGCCGACGGCGAAGAAGCCGACGTAGCCCAGGTCCAGCAGACCGGCCTGGCCGACCACCACGTTCAGCCCGATCGCGATCAGGGCGAACCGCGCCGCGTTGAACAGCGCGATCTGGAAGTCGGTTCCCGGCTCCGTGGTCAGCAGCGGCGGGTTGAGGATCGGCAGCGCGTAGATCAGCACCACCAGCGGGATGAGCACACCCCACTGCTGGAACCGGTTCAGCCCGTTCCACCAGTCGCGCACGCGCTGGCCGAAGGGCGCGCGCCCGCTCGTCTGTGTCTGTTGGTGCGCGCTCATACCCGTGCCTTCCCCAGGGACTCGCCGAGGATTCCCGTCGGCCGGAACATCAGGATCACGATCAGCAGTACGAAGGCGACGATGTCCCGCCACTCCCCGCCCAGCAGCGACTGGCCGTAGTTCTCGACGACGCCGAGCAGCAGGCCGCCGAGCAGCGCGCCGCGCAGGTTGCCGATACCGCCGAGCACCGCGGCGGTGAACGCCTTGATACCCAACAGGAATCCGCCGTTGTAGACCACGCCCTGCGGGATCTGCAGGATGTAGAAGACCGCGGCGGCACCGGCGAGCACACCGCCGATGAGGAACGTCAGCATGATCACGCGTTCCCGGTTGACGCCCATCAGCGTCGCGGTGACCGGGTCCTGGGCGACCGCGCGCACGCCCCGGCCGAGCCGGGAGCGGTTGATGAACATGTCCGCGACCACCAGCAGCACCAGCGCGGCCACGAACACCAGGATGTGGATGTTGGTCACGCGAGCGCCGAAGAGCGTGAAGACCTCGGTCGGCCGGATCAGCCGCAGCGCGGGCTCCGGATTGGCGCCCCGGGTGACGAAGAACAGCTGCTGGATCACGAAGGACGCGCCGACCGCGGTGATCAAGAAAACGAGGGTCGGCGCGTTGCGTTTCCGCAGCGGCCGATAGGCGACGCGTTCCAGGACGACGGCGGAGGCACCGGAAATGATCATGGCGACGGCCATCATCAACAACAGGAATCCGATGATCTCGACTATCCCGAGACGCGCCGTCGGACCGGGTTTGAGACCCAGGGCCTCCATGGCGAAGTAGGCGCCGAAAGCGCCGGTGATGAAGATTTCGGAGTGCGCGAAGTTGATCAGACGGAGCACACCGTAGACGAGCGTGTAGCCCAGCGCGATGAGGGCGTAGATGCTGCCGTAGGCGAGTCCGTCGACCGTGTTGCTCCAGAACTGGTCGAGGAAGAGGCCGACGTTGAAGTCGATCCAGCTGTCCTCGGCCTGCGCGAGCATGGCCGTAGCTTGAACAATCACTGATCTGCCCGTTCCCGTGCAAAGCGCCGGGGCCGGTCACGGCGGGCGGACCGCCGTGACCGTGCCCCGTGCGACAACTGTCGTGTCTGGCTCTGCCGGTTAGCCGATCGGCTTGTTCTTGACGATCTTGCCGCCCTCGACCTTGTAGGACCAGACGGGCGTCTCGGTGAGCTCACCGGTGGCGTCCCACTTGAACTTCTTGGTCAGGCCCTGGCCCTCGTAGGTGCGGACGAACTCCAGCACGCTGGCGCGGTCCTTCTTGCCGCTGTCGATCGCCTTGAGCAGGATCGTCGCGGCGTCGTAGCCCTCGGCCGAGTAGGTCGAGGGATCCATGTTGGCCAGCTTCTTGTACTCGTCGGTGAACTCCTTGAACTCGTCCGCGGGCACGCACGGGCAGGTGAAGTAGGCGCCCTCGGCGGCGTCGCCGGAGTTCTTGACGAACTGGTCGTCCTTGGTGCCGTCCGGGGCGACCAGCTTGGCGGTCACGCCCTTGTTGAACAGCTGGTCGGCCAGCGGGGCGGCCTCGGTGTAGTAGCCGGAGTAGAAGATCGCCTCCGGCTTGGCCGCCTCGACCTTGCTGACGGTGGCCGCGAACTCCTTCTGCTTGCTCTTGACCTGGTCCTCGCAGACGACCTTGCTGCCCAGCGCCTCCTTGACCGCGGCGGCAAGGCCGCTGCCGTACTCGGAGTCGTCGCGGATCACGCAGACCTTGGAGGCCTTCAGGTCGTTGGTGATGAACTTGGCCGCGGCCGGGCCCTGCACGCTGTCGTTGCCCAGCGCGCGGAAGAAGGTCTTCCAGCCGTTCTTGCTCAGGCCGGGGTTGGTCGCCGAGGGGCTGATGGTGACCAGGCCCGCGTCGGCGAAGGTCTTGCCGACGGCCTTGGACTCACCGGAGAACGGCAGGCCGACCACGCCGAGGATGTCCGGGGTGTTCACCGCCTGCGCGACCACACCGGGGGCCTTGTCCGGCGAGCCCTCGGAGTCGAACTCCCGCAGGTTGACCTGACAGCCGGGGTTGGCCGCGTTGTGCTGCTTCACCGCCAGCCGCGCGCCGTTGAGGATGGCGAGGCCCAGTGCGGCGTTGTCACCGGCGATGGTGCCGATGTAGGCCAGCGAGGCGTTGCTGCACTGCGCCTTGCCGTCGCCGCGCGGGTCGGCGGCGTTGGCCGCCTTGGTCGGGCCGGCGACGCCGCTGGTACCGCCGCCACCGGCCGTGTCGTTGCTGTTGCCCCCGCACCCTGCGATCGCCAGAGCCACCGCGGCCGTCGTCGCCAGGGCCCGTACGAGTCGTGTCCCAGACACCCGTACCTCCATAAACCCAATTCACCACAATGCACGATTGCCTGGTGGTGAGCCCCGTTCCATCAGGGGCGTGGTCAGGGCAGGAAGCTAACTGCCGTGAAACGACATTGCACAGAACCCGGCGACGCTCGTAGCCACATCGTGACGATGAAGAGCAACGGGACTCGGCCAATAGTTTGGCAACCACAAACTTTTGTCACCGATGGGTGACATGACCGTTACTTCCGGTCAACCAATATTCTCGACCACCGCGTCGGCGACCGCCTTCATGGTGGTCCGGCGGTCCATGGCGGTGCGCTGGATCCAGCGGAAGGCCTCGGACTCGGTCAGGCCCTGCTTGGTCATCAGCAGCCCCTTGGCCTTCTCCACCACCTTGCGCGTCTCCAGCCGCTCGGTCAGCCCGGCGACCTCGGTCTCCAGCGCCTGCAGCTCGGCGAAGCGGGACACCGCGAGCTCGATCGCGGGCACCAGGTCCCGCTTGGCGAAGGGCTTGACCAGGTAGGCCATGGCACCGGCGTCGCGGGCGCGCTCGACGAGGTCGCGCTGGCTGAAAGCGGTGAGGATGACGACGGGGGCGATCCGCTCGCCCGCGATGGCGGCGGCGGCCTCGATGCCGTCCTTGCGCGGCATCTTCACGTCGAGGATGACCAGGTCCGGGCGCAACTGGGTGGCCAGCTCGACGGCCTCGACGCCGTCGGCCGCCTCGCCGACGACCTCGTAGCCCTCCTCGCGCAGCATCTCCACCAGGTCGAGCCGGATCAGGGCCTCGTCCTCGGCGACCAGGACGCGGCGCTGGACGGGTGTGGCCTCGGGGGCCTCGGTAGCCGGCTGGGTCACCGGGGTCCTCCTCTGGTCGTGTGGTGGTCGTGTGCTCGGGCCGAGTCCGCAGTTTACTCGCGGGCACCGGCGGGCATCGGTCCCGAAGGCTGTGACGTTGCGCCGAAAAGCACGCGGCACGCGAGTCCACAATGGACGAATCCGGACCGGTCCCGGGTGGACGGTGCGCGAACCGCGTCTTGCCCGGACGGGCGGTCCGTCCTCCCTTCCGGGCGAAGCTTCGCGGAGAGGCTCGTCACCACCGGGCTCCCGGCCCGCGCGGTCGGCTGACAACGCGGGCCCGCTCGGCTATAGAGGAGGTAGACCCTTCAGCGGGACGGAGGACCCCATGAACGACAAGCCTCGCCGGAAGCGGTCGGTCATCGGCACCATCGTCGGCGTCTGCGCCGCCGTCACGGTTCCGCTCGCCACCACCCTCGGCGCGCTCGGCGCCGCGCTGTTCGTCGCCGCCAAGCACAGCGGGCCCGAACCCGCCCCCGCTTTCGGGCCGAACCCGGTCGCGGAGGAAACGATCGAGGGCTCCGGAACGACAGACAGGGCGAGGGGCGCCGAACGGGCGCTCTAGCGACCCGGCCACCCGCCCCGGCGAAAACCGGGGGTGGCCGCCGAGGAAATGGACCGGGAACGCACGGGAACGATCCGGCCGCTGTGGTTTGGCCATCGATTTTCCCGGCAATCCCGCATTGCAGCAGGGAGCCGTTGCCGCTTCCCCGGAGGGAGGATCATCCGATGGCCGATAGGCGCAGAAAAAGGTCGGCGATCGCCGTGGCGCTGACCCTCGGAGTCTCCGTGGTCGTCCCCCTCGCCGTCACCACGCTCGGCGCCGTGGGCGCCGCGTTGTTCGTCGCGGCGAAGTACACCACCGCCGACCTCAACCCGGTGGCCGGCGCAACGCCGGTCGCGGCCGTGGATGCGGGCGGCAGCACGGAAACCGAGGCAACCGGCTGATCCCCGGCACCACCCACGATGGCCGTCGGCCCCGTCCCGGGACCGGCGGCCATCCGCACGTCGGGCCGGGTCCGCGCGCACGCGGCGCAGTGCCACCCGGTCGAGTGGCCCGCTGTCCCTACACAGCCTTGATCCCCGCTGATAGGGTGACGCGTTTACGCATTCCGGTGAAAACGAGGGCGTTTCGGCATCCGCCGGGCGGCGGACCCTCTAGGGTGTACTCCCCTGATCACCCTGTGCTATCGTTCCCGTCATTTCGACGGCCTGTTCGCACTGGAAAGGGCACTCTCCAGCTGAAAATCATAGGGAATTAGACGGTGGCATTGAAGTGGCGGGCAGCACCCGGACGCCACCACGCCGAGCAGGCATTTTCTACCACCTTCCCCCACGGTGGCATTCCGCCCACCCGTGAAAAGTCTCCGGGTAGCACAAGAACTTGTGGAGCGTCGTGAAGACCGACAGCGAGATGAACAAGAGCCACAAGTCGATCAGAACACGGCTCACCGGTACCGTTCTGATCCCCAGCGTGGCGCTCATGGTGATGTGGCTGGGTGGCGCGTCGTTCTTCCTGTTCGAGAGTGTCTACGTGCGGGCGGTCCTCGGCGGTGTGCGGGACGTGTCGATCCCCGCCGTCACCGCACTCGCCTCCGCGGAAAAGGAACGCCAGCTCAGCATGGCCTACCTCGGCAAGCCCGAGGGCGGGCTCTCCGAGTTGCACTCCCGGCAGCAGCAGACCGACCGTTCGCTCACCACGATGCAGACCGCGGCGAACGAACTGGCGAAGAACGCGCCGAAGGAGATCGTCGACCGGCTCAACCGTCTCAACGGGCTGATCGCCCAGCTGCCCAGGATGCGCGCCAGGGTGGACGCCAAGGAGATCAGCAAGCCGGAGATCTACAGGTACTACAACGAGATGCTGGACGCGGGCACGGACCTCTTCGAGACGCAGGCCCGCGTCCTGCCCGACGTGACGGTCGCACTCGGCGGCCTCACGTCCTCGGCGCTGTTCCGGGCCAACGACCTGATGTCCAGGGAGACCGCGCTGATCGCCAGCGCGCTCGTCTCCGGCACGCTCACCTCCGCCGAGCACGTCGAGCTGAGCAAGCTCGTCGGCGTTTACCACACCGAGCTCACCACGAAGATCCCCTTCACCCGGCCCGGGGTGCAGGAGGGCTACCAGCAGCTGATCGAGAGCGACGCGTGGAAGCAGCTGGAGCGGGCCGAGCAGGCGTTGATCAACGCGGGAGCGTGGACCTCCTCCGGCCGCAACCGCACGGAACCGCCGATCACCGAGGCGCAGTGGACCGAGATCACCACCCAGGTCGGCAACAAGCTGCTCGACCTGACGATCCAGAACGCCGACGAGGTCTCCGCGATCGGGCTCAGTGACGCCGACACCGCGCTGATCAACGTCGCCATCGGCACCGTCGCGGCCCTGATCGCGGCCATCGCCTCGATCGTCATCGCGCTGCGGGTCTCGCGCAAACTCGTCGACAAGGCGCTCGTCGTGCGCCTGGCCAGCCTGCGCAACGAGGCGCTGGAACTGGCCCACCGCAAGCTGCCCAACCTGGTCAACCGGCTCCGGCGCGGCGACACCGTCAAGGTCTCCACCGAGGTCCCCGAACTGGACTACGGCAAGGACGAGATCGGCCAGCTGGCCAGCGCGTTCAACGCCGCCCAGCTCACCGCGGTCGCCGCGGCGGTCAAGGAGGCGCAGGCCAGGGAAGGTATCAACAACGTCTTCCTCGGCATCGCCCACCGCAACCAGGGCCTGGTGCACCGGCAGCTGAAGATCCTGGACCGGATGGAGCGGCACGAGGAGGACCCGGAGCAGCTGGAAGGCCTGTTCCAGCTGGACCACCTGGCCACCCGCGCCCGCCGCAACGCCGAGAACCTGATCATCCTCGGCGGCGAGCAGCCCGGACGCCGCTGGCGCAACCCGATCCGCCTGGTGGACGTGCTGCGCGCGGCGATCTCCGAGACCGAGCACTACGTCCGGGTCCGCCTGCAGCGGGTCCCCGAGGCCGCGATCATCGGTTCCGCGGTCGCCGACACCATCCACCTCGTCGCCGAGCTGGTCGACAACGCGACCTCGTTCTCCCCGCCCCGGTCCCAGGTCCAGGTGCACGGATCGCTGGCGGCCAAGGGCGTCGTGGTCGAGGTCGAGGACCACGGCCTCGGCATGAGCGAGGAGGACCAGGCCGCGGCGAACGCGATGCTCAGCGACCCGCCCGAGTTCGACGCGATGGCGCTCAAGGGCGACTCGCGGCTCGGCCTGTTCGTCGTCGCGCGACTGGCGGCCCGGCTCGGCGTGAACGTGGAGCTGCGCACCTCGCCCTACGGCGGCACCAGGGCGATCATCCTGATCCCCAACGAGGTGCTGGCGTCCAAGACCGGCCCGGAGGACGCCAACCCCGGCACGAACCCCGGCCTGTCCCGGAACCCGCACACGCCGCCGAACGGCACCCCGTTCCCGCCGCAGAGCCGGACCGAGCAGACCGGCGTCGACCAGGTCACCGCCCACCAGCGCCCGGCTCCCACCGACTCCGGGGCCCGGCTGGGCGCCGACCTGGAGAGCTTCTGGTCCGAGCCGCTCAGCGACGAGGACTCCGACGGCGGGCGGCCGCTGAACCTGCTGGGCGGCCTCAGCTTCGAGGCCGTGCGGGAGGTGCCTGGACCGGAACCCATCGCCGACGAACCCGGGAGCCGCCCACCCGTGGAGACGCCGAGGTACAGCCACACCGGGCCCATCCCGGTGTATACCGGCAACAGCCAGCCAGAGCCGCCCGTTCCGGACACGTCCCGGCCGGGCGGGGAGGATAGCGTCAGGCCGCGCCCGGCGTTACCGCAACGCAAGCCGCAGCAGAGCCTCGCTCCTCAGCTCAGGGCGGAACCGGCACCGGTCCCGCAGATGACCGAGGACCTGGCCGAGCAGCACCGCTCCGCAGAGGAGATCCGCAACACCATGTCCGCCTTCCAGCGGGGCACCCGTGAGGGCCGCAACGCGGACAGTCCGTTCGAATCATGAGCCACGTGGAAGACGGAGAAGGTCACCCCCACATGAGCGAGAAGTCTAATCAGCACACCGACCTGAACTGGCTGCTTGACGAGCTGGTCAGCCGTACGGTCGGGGTCCAGCACGCGGTGGTGCTCTCCGCTGACGGGCTGCTCATCGGGCGCTCCAAGGCACTGTCCAAGGACGACTCCGAGCACCTGTCGGCAATGGCCTCGGCGTTCCAGAGCCTGGCGCGTGGCACGGGCAGACACTTCGGCGGTGGCGCCGTCCGGCAGACCGTCGTCGAGATGGAGCACGCGTTCCTCTTCGTCACCGCCGCCGGGCGAGGTGCCTGCCTGGCGGTGCTCGCCGAGGAGAACGCCGACGCCGGCATGATCGCTTACGAGATGAACCTGCTCGTCAAGCAGGTCGGTGTGTACCTGAGTTCGGCTCCCCGGTCCGAGCAGGCTGCGGCCAACGGCGCGTCGAGGGCGTGATGTGATGTCCGAACCAGATGACCGATGGTTCGACGAGGCAGCAGGTCCCCTGGTCCGTCCTTACGCCATGACCAGGGGCAGGACCCGCCCCGGGAACACCGACCTCGACCTGGCGACCCAGGTCGTCACGGTGTGGACCGAGAACGACTCGGGCTCGCTGAGCCCAGAACACCAGGCCGTCATCGAACTGTGCCGCACACCCTTATCAGTGGCGGAGGTGGCGGCCTACGTCGACGTCCCGCTGGTCGTGGTCAAGGTCCTGCTCAGCGACCTGATCGAGCGCGGGGACGTGGTGGCCAGAGCGCCTCGAATGGCGAACAACCTGCCGGACCGGAATCTACTTCAGGCGGTGCTTGATGGTGTCCGTAGAATCTGAGGCCCAGGGAGCCGCGATGGTCATCCCCACCTCGGTCAAGGTCCTCGTCGCGGGCGGTTTCGGCGCCGGCAAGACGACGATGGTCGGCTCGGTCAGCGAGATACCCCCGCTGAGCACGGAGGAGCTGCTGACCGAGGCCAGCACCGATGTCGACGACCTGGTGGGTGTCGAGGAGAAGACCACCACCACGGTCGCCCTCGACTTCGGGCGCATCACCATCAATCCCGAGATCGTGCTCTACCTTTTCGGCACCCCCGGCCAGAACCGCTTCTGGTTCATGTGGGACGAACTGGCGAGCGGCGCAATCGGCGCCATCGTCCTGGTGGACACGCGACGGCTCGACAGTTCCTTCCCCTCGGTGGACTTCTTCGAGCGCCGGAAGATTCCGTTCATCATCGCGGTGAATTGTTTCGACGATGCCCACCACTACCAGATCGACGAAGTCCGGCAGGCATTAGCACTGAATGCCGAGATCCCCATTCTGATGTGCGACGCACGGGAACGGGAATCGAGCAAGCAGGCGCTGGTGCGTCTCGTGGAGCACGCGCTCAGCCGGGTGCCCGCGACCGCGGACGGGCCACGGTAGCGTCCGGTGCCCGCCCCCGCGGGCGGGCACCCGCTCGACCGCAGGCGTGGCGGCGCCGCCCCAGTGCCCCTTTCGGGGGGTCTCCGGAGCGCGGCGCCGCTTCGGTGCGCGTGGCAACCTTGCGGCCAAAAGAACACCCTGGCTACGATCTTGCAAGCCACACAGGGTGAACTCAATAAGAGATCAGTTCGCATTGGTGTCACTATGTGTAGCAGTACGCAACAAAGTGTCACCCTGTCGATAACTGGCCGTAACCAGCACGACACTATACGGTGACGCAGTCGTCACCGTATGGGCGGTATTGGCAACAAGATCATCTCGCGTAGCATTGTCAAATAGTTGACAGTCCAATTTCTCTGCAAGAATAATCATCGCCCGGGGAGCCGGCGATCGGTTCGGCTAGCTGTTCGTCCTGGCAGGATGGAGCCTATTCATGGATTTGTCCGCTATGTCGCTAAGCGAATACGCCAGGGAGCAACTGCGCAGCATGCACCGGGCCGTCGGGCTGGGCGACGTACCTGGCGAGCTGCTCGGCCCGATCGGCACTATGTTGGGACCCGGCGGGTCACGCCTGCTGTCTGAACCACCATTATGGTCATCCGAACTGTCGGACGACAAGACTCCAATCGAGTTCTCGATCGCGTTTGAAGGCGAGCAAACGCCTACAGTGCGGTTATGCGTCGAGCCGATGGCCGAGAGCCCGAGCCACGCGGCGAACGTGCAAATCTCCAAAGAAATACTGCAGTTGTACTCCGAACGGTTCAGCTTCTCTCTCGACCAGTTCGACCAAGTGAGCGAACTGTTCCTGGACCCCGGACTGGCCGGGCGGTTCGCCATCTGGGTGTCGGTGGTGCTGAAGCGGAACGACACGCCCACGTTCAAGGTGTACTTCACCCCCGACCAGCAAGCTCTTGCCGTCGCCCCGGCGCTGATCGAGCAGGCGCTGGCCCGGCTGGGGTTCCCGGAGGCGTTCGCGCCGCTGCGCAGGCACGCGCTGCGGCCGGAACCGGGGCTGGACCAGTTCACCTTCTTCTCGCTGGACCTCGGTGAACGCCTGCGGTCCAGGGTGAAGGTCTACGCGTCGCACTTCGCCGCGGACGTGACCGACATCGAGCGGGCGGGGCGGGTGGCCCGCGGGGTGGAGCCGGGCAGGCTGCGCGACTTCTGCTACCTGGTCGGCGGCGGTCCCGGCCCGTTCGCCGCGCGCCCGCTGATCTCCAGCTACGCCTTCGTCGAGGGCGACACCGACCGGCCGAGCGGCTACACGCTGCACCTGCCGATCAGGGACTACGTCACCGACGACCAGCAGTCCAGGGCTCGGGTGAACGCGCTGCTGTCCCAGCACGGCTTCCCGACGGCGCCGTTCGAGCGCGCGCTCGGCGTCGCGGCGCGCCGTCCGCTGGAGGGTGGCGTCGGGATGATCCCCTACGCCTCGCTGCGGCTGGGCCTGGTGCGCCCGGGAGTGACGATCTACCTCTCCTCCGAGCTCTACGAGACGGTGCGCCCGCGGTCCTGGCGCGCGCTCGCGGACAACTACTCCCGGTCCACCGTCGTGCCCACCGGCCGAATACCGGAGGACCTCTCGCTCAACTCGGTCAAGTAACACCTCGTCCACCAGAGAGGACCGCCCGCGCAATGCCGCTCATGGAGCCGTACCGGATCAAGGTGGTCGAGCCGATCCCGATCACCACTCCAGAGGATCGGCACCGCTGGCTGGCCGCGACCGGCTACAACCAGTTCAGCCTGCGCAGTGAGCAGGTCACCATCGACCTGCTCACCGACTCGGGCACCGGTGCGCTCTCGGCGGCGCAGCAGGCGGTGGCGGCGGGGGCGGACGAGACCTACGCGGGTGCCTCGTCCTACTACCGCTTCCGCGAGGTGGTCAGCGACCTCACCGGCTACAACTACATCCAGCCGGTGCACCAGGGCCGGGCCGCCGAGCGCATCCTGTTCGGCTCCGTGCTCCGCCCGGGCATGATCTCGGTGAGCAACACGCACTTCGACACGACCAGGGCCAACGTCGAACTGCTCGGCTGCGTCGCGCTGGACCTGCCGTGCGAGGAGGCCGCGGACCTGGACAGCGCCGAGCCGTTCAAGGGCAACATCGACCTGGCCCGGCTGCGGCAGGTGCTGGCGGGGCCGGACCGGCCGCGGATCGGCCAGGTGCTGATGACGATCACCAACAACGGCGGTGGCGGGCAGCCGGTGTCGATGGCCAACATCGAGGCCGCGAGCAGGCTCTGCCGCGAGCACGGCGTCCCGTTCTTCCTCGACGCGGCCCGCTTCGCGGAGAACGCGTGGTGGGTCACCCAGCGCGAGCCGGGCTACGCCGACTGGACGCCGAGGCAGGTGGCGCAGCGGGCGTTCGCGCTCGCGGACGGGTGCGTGGCCAGCCTGAAGAAGGACGGCATCGTGCACATGGGCGGCCTGGTCGCGGTCAACGACCCGGAGCTGGCCGAGCAGTGCGAGATGCTGTGCATCGCCACGGAGGGCTTCCGCACCTACGGCGGTCTGGCCGGGCGGGACCTGGAGATGCTGGCGCAGGGCCTGATCGAGGTCACCGACCCGCTGTACCTGCGCGCCAGGGCGGACGCCACCCGCTACCTCGGCAGCCTCGCGAAGGCCGCGGGGGTGTCCATCGTCGAACCCGCGGGCATCCACGCGATCTACCTCAACGCCAAGCGGCTGCTGCCGCACCTGACCGCGTCGCAGTTCCCCGGGCACGCGCTTGCCTGCGAGCTCTACCTGCAGGGCGGCATCCGCTGCGTGGAGCTGGGATCGCTGTACCTGGGCACGCTCAACGAGCGCGGCGAGCTGCAGAGCGGGCCGCCGTTCGAGCTGGTGCGGCTGGCGGTGCCCCGGCGCGTCTACACCCAGAGCCACCTGGAGTACGTCGGCGAGGTGCTGGCGCAGATCGCCAAGCACCCGGAGCGGGTGCCCGGCTACCGGATGACGCACGTGCCCAAGCTGTTGCGCCACTTCAACTGCCGCCTCGAACGCATGGGGTAGGTCCGTTTCACGGCGTATTTCCGGTATTCGGGATCTGGCTCCCCCGCCCGATAGGGTGATCTCCCCTACCCGGAGGAGGCGAGATGCCCAGCACGTCCACCCTGCCGGTCGGCCAGCCCTGCTGGGCCGAGCTGCCGACGCCGGATCCCGCCGCGACGCGGGAGTTCTACCGCGCCGTGCTCGGCTGGGACTACGAGGTCCGTCGCGACGAGCAGGGCGTGGACTACACCGTCGCGACCCTGGCCGGGGAGCCGGTCGCCGGGCTGCGCGCGCACGACGGGCCGGTCCGTGACTGGACCCTCTACCTCGCCGTCGCCGACCTCGCCCGCGGTGCGCACCAGGTGCGGCGCTTCGGCGGGTCGGTGCTGGAGCAGCCGCAGGTGATCCCGGGACTGGGCGCGAAGGTGCTCGTCGACGACCCCGGTGGGGCCACGGTCGGGCTGTGCCAGCCCGCGCGGGACTGGAACTTCACCGTGGGGCTGCCGGGTTCCCTGGTGTGGGCGGAGCTGATCACGCCGCGGCCGACGCCCGCCGACCGGTTCTTCTGCGCGGTGTTCGGCTACGAGCAGCGGCAGGTCGCCGACGGGGTCCGGGTGGACCACGTCGTCTGGTACGTCGAGGGCGAGTCGGTGCTCGCCAGGGTCCGGATGAACCTGGACAGCCCGGAACCGGCGCCACCGAGGTGGATCGCGCATTTCGCGATCGACCCGGACGTCGGGTTCGACGAGACCCTGGACCGCGCGCGGGCCGCGGGGGCGCGGCTGCGGTTCAAGCCCTACGGCTCCACCATCGGCAAGGTCGTCGTGCTCTCCGACCCGCTCGGCACCCGGTTCGCGCTGATCGACCCGGGCCAGGCCGTCGACGAGTACGACTCGCCGCCCGAGGACCCCTACGACGACTGATTGTCAGGGGTCGGGCCTACGTTCGGGCCCATGACGGACCAGGTGGTCGAACTCCGGCAGTACACGTTGCGCCCCGGCACCAGGGACACGCTCATCGAGCTGTTCGACCGGGAGTTCCTGGAGACCCAGGAAGCGGCGGGCATGCGGGTCATCGGGCAGTTCCGGGACGAGGCGGACCCGGACCGGTTCGTGTGGCTGCGGTCGTTCCCGGACATGGAGAAGCGGGAACGCGCGCTGAGCACCTTCTACGGCGGACCGGTGTGGGCTCGGCACCGCGATGCCGCGAGGGCGACGATGGTGGACACGGACAACGCATTTGTGCTGCGGCCGGTCGGCGATGGATTTCCCTTGTACGACAGGCCTTTACCCGGCTCGACCGCGTTACCGGAGAGCCGGTTCCTCGTCACCGTCCACTACGGGGACGAGCCATTCACCGACTCCTACGCGGACGAGCTGGGGTATCAGCCGCTGGCGTGCTTTCGGTCGGAGTACGCCGCGAACACCTTCCCCGCGCTGCCCGTGCGCGAGGGCGAGCACGTGTTCGTGACGGTCGAGCGGTTCGCCGGTGCGCTCCGCGGTGGCGCGAGGAAGGAGGAACTGGTGCTGCGGCCGACCTCGCGGTCCGGGTTGCGTTAGCCGAACAGCGACACCCAGTGGCTCCAGAACGCCTGGCCGACGAGCAGCACGATCATCAGCAGCCAGGTGGTCACCACGGTGCTGTGGAAGCGCACTAGCAGCGGCGTGCGCACTCCCAGGTAGCCGCGGTCCAGGTTGTGCACCGTGGTGTACCAGAACACGGGGATGGTCGCGGCCCACACGACCATGCAGTACGGACACAGCGCGCGGATGTCGTACAGGCTCTGGATGATCAGCCAGTGCACGAAGAGCACGCCGAGCGTCGCACCGACCTGGAGGCCGAGCCACACCCAGCGCGGGAGCCGGGCGCCGGCGAGCAGCACCACGCCGAGGGTGGTGACCACCGGGAACGCGATCACGCCCAGCACCGGGTTGGGGAAGCCGAACAGCTCCGCCTGCGGCGAGCGCATGACCGAGCCGCAGCTGAGCACGGCGTCCAGCGTGCACGACGGGATGTGGAAGGGGTTGGCCAGCAGGAGGAACTTCTCGACGACCAACGCGAACGACGCGGCGGTGCCCAGCAGGCCGCCGATCGTCAGCACCCACGCGATGAGGCGCGTCGACAGCACGAAGCCGTCGGCGTCGTCGGCAGCATCGGTGGTCTCGTCGGTGATCTCTTCGTGAGCCTCGTCGGACTGGTGACCGGGGGCTCCGGACCGGGCGCTCATCGGCCCGCCAGCGCGGTGTCGATGGCGGTGCGCAGGTCCTGCACCGAGCGCGGGGTGATCTTGGCTCCGTTGAGGTAGAAGCTCGGCGTGCCCTCGACGCCCGCCGTGGCGCCGTCGGCCTGGTCCTTGGCGATGCGCGCCGCGGTGGCGGGATCGGTGACGGCGGCCTTGAACTTGGCGACGTCCAGGCCCAGCTCGGCGGCGTAGCCCTCGAAGACACTCGCGCGGGACTCGGTGCTGTGCCCCCAGCTGTCCTGGTTCTCGAAGAGCTTGATGTACATCTGCTCGAACTTGCCCTGCTGCGCGGCGGCTTCGGCGGCGCGCGCCGCGTTGTGGGCGTTGGGGTGGCTGTCGATCGGGAAGTAGCGCACCACGTAGGTCAGCTTCCCGGCGTACTCCTTGCGGAGCTGCTCGACGGCGGGGAAGGCGCCCGCGCACGCCTCGCACTCGAAGTCCAGGAACTCCACCATCGTGGCCTTGCCGTCGCCGGCGGTGGAGATCTTGTGGCTGTCGGGGCGGACGAGCACGTCCATCGGCACCTTCGGCACCTCGGAGGTGGTGGGCGCGCCACCGCTCGCCTGGGGTGAGCCACCGCCCCGGAGCAGCACGAACGCGGCCACGATGATCACCACCACCGCGACGGCGCCGACGGTGATCTTGGCGTTCTTCGTCATGTTTGAGGAACTCCTGTACGTGGGACGTCCGCACCCTGTCTACCCGGGCACCTGTCAAGGCGAGGTGATACCCGCAGATTCGACCACGTGAGCCGGGTCGCGGCGCACCCGCCTCGTCAACCTCGGTTGACTTCCGCGCCCGGGTCAACCTAGGTTGACGAGCGGAGGTGGTGTGCCGTGCTGGTCGACGTGCGTGGACGGTCGTTGTTCGCCCGGGTGCGCGGGAAGGGACCCGCCGTCGTGCTCGACTGCGGTGGGGCCGGGGCCGGGGTGGACGGGGGCTGGGGACCGGATCTGGAGGGACTGCTCGCCGCGGGCTGCACCGTCCTCACCTACGACCGGGCCGGGTCCGGGCGCTCCGGCGGGGAGCCGCCCGGCACGGTCGCGGAGATGGCCGATGACCTCGGGGAACTGGTGCGGAGGCTGGAGATCGGCATGCCCGCGGTCTTCGTCGGCTGGTCCTTCGGCGCCCTGGTGACGCAGGTCTACGCCGCCCGGCACCCGGAGGACGTGGCCGGGCTGGTGTTCGTCGACCCACACCCACCGGCGAGGGACCGGGGTCGAAGGTGGTGCAGCGGGCCGGGTTCGCGATCACTCCCCTGCTGCTCCGGATGAGCGCGCGGACCCGGGAGCTGGGGCGGGCGCTGCGGCACATGCGGGAGAACATCGCCGAGGCCACGGAGGTGGTGCAGCGGTGCGGGCTGCCCGCCGTGCCGTTGCAGGTGCTCGGGGCGTCGGTGCGGCCCCGGCTCCCCAGGGCCCAGGCGGAGTTCCAGGAGCGCAGCCTGCGCGAGCTGGCCACGCGCTCACCGCTCGGGGAGTTCGTGCTCGTCGAGGGCGCCAGTCATCACATTCCCTTGGAGCGCCCCGAAAGCGTGGCCGACGCGGTGCGGTGGGTGCTTTCGGGTTGACCTCGCCCCTGGGGCGAGCCGCAGACTGCGTCCATGCCGATGCTCGACCCCGCAAGCGGATCTTCGGTGACCGATGCCTACCTGCTCACCGGGCGGTTCGGCGCGGCGGCACGGTTGTCACCGAAGGCCCTGCGGCTCTACGCCGAGCAGGGCCTGCTGGTCCCCGCGCGCGTCGATCCGGCCACCGGCTACCGCTACTACGCGCGGGAGCAGGTGCCGCTGGCGCGGCTGATCGCCCGCCTGCGCCAGCTCGGGCTGCCGGTCGCGCGGATCGGCCGGTTGGTGACGCTCTCCCCCGAAGCCATGGTGCTGGAGCTGCGTGCGTGGCTACGGGCGCAGGGCGAACGCCTGGCAGAGCAGACCGAGATCGTGGAGGCGGTGGCGCGGCACGTCGAAGGCGGCCCGCTCGCCGCCATCGCGGTCCGTGAGGTGGCAGCGAGCAAGGTGCTCTACCGGCAGAGCTTCATCAACGTCACCCAGCTCGACGACTTCATCGCCACAGCGGGGCGCGATCTCCGCGCGCACCTCCGGGAACAGGGGATCACGGCCGATGGCGCGTTGACCGTGCACTACCACGATGAGATCACCTACGACGGCGAAGGCCGGATCGAAGCCGCGATCGCGTACGACGGCAGCGTCGAGCCCGCGGCCGATCTGTGCATCCGGCTCCGGCCCGCGCTGCGCGAGGCCTACATCCCCGCGTCTGCGGACGACGCCGTGTTCCCCCAGGTCCTGCGGTTGTACGACGCCGTCGAGACGTGGTTGGACGACAACGAGCTGACGAGCGTCGACAGTCCCTACGAGATCTACCCCGGCACGGGTGGCGCCCGGTTCGACGTCGCCTACCCCATCAACCCTTAGGAACTCCCTGTCATGACGCACTTTCCGTACGTCGGCTCCGGCCCTTACTGCTACAGCAACTCCTTCTCGATGGTGTTCGGTGCCGAGGCGCCCTCGACGGCCGTGATCGAGACAGCGACCGGCGGCCCGTTCGGGATGCAGCTGATCGGCGGGACACTGCCGTTCTTCGACCCCTACGGCTGGACCCCGGAGGAGGGTTTCGACAAGGCGCTGGCCACGCTCGGCTGGTCCTCCACGACGGTGCGGGCCGCCGACGCCGACGAAGCGCTCAGCCTGCTCCGGAAGTCCCTTGTGGACGGTCCGGTGTGGGCCGGCCCGGTGGACATGGGCCTCCTGCGGCACCAGCCCGGGATGACCGGACCGATGGGAGCGGACCACTACGTCGTCGTCATCGAGGTGGACGACGAGAGAGTGCTCATGCACGACCCGCACGGCTTCCCCTACGCGACCTTGCCGCTGCAGGACTTCCTCGAGGCGTGGCGCATCGAGAAGGTCGACTACGGCAAGCCCTTCACGATGCGCACCGGCTTCACCAGGTTCGCCGAAGTGTCCGAAGTGGACGCGATCAGGGAGTCGATCCCCACGGCGGTGCACTGGCTGTCGATGCGCGGCGGGGCGGACATGCCGCCGGGCAGCCTCGGCAACGGTGCGGCCGCTGAAGCCCTCGCCGATCTGGTCGAAGCCGGGAAGCACCCGCACGACCACTTGGTCCACTTCGCCGTGCGCGTGGGCGCTCGGCGGATCGCGGACGCCGCGACCTGCCTGGCACGCGTCGGGCTCACCGAGGCGTCGCGGATCACCGACGAGCAGGCACGGCTGATCGGGTCGATGCAGCACCCGCTGGTCGTCGGCGACCTCAAGAAGGCCGCCGACGCGTTGCGGGCGCTGGCGCCGACCTACGACGAGCTGCTCAGCGCTCTTCCAGATCCCCCTCAGTGCTGAGGTAGATCTCCTGAAGCGCGTCGAGAGTGGCCTGCTCCGGGTGTTCCCACATGCCGCGGTTCGCGGCTTCGAGCAGGCGTTCGGCGATGCCGTGCAGCGCCCACGGGTTGGACTGGGTGAGGAACTTGCGGTTCTCCTCGTCCAGCACGTAAGTCTCGGTCAGCTTCTCGTACATCCAGTCCGCCACAACCCCCGTCGTGGCGTCGTAGCCGAACAGGTAGTCCACTGTGGCCGCGAGCTCGAACGCGCCCTTGTAGCCGTGCTTGCGCATCGCGGCCAGCCAGCGGGGATTGACCACTCGAGCCCGGAAGATCCGCGTGGTCTCCTCGCTCAGCGTCCTGGTGCGCACCGCGTCCGGCCGCGTGCTGTCGCCGATGTAGGCCGCGGGGGCCTTGCCGGTGAGCGCGCGGACGGTGGCGATCATGCCGCCGTGGTACTGGAAGTAGTCGTCGGAGTCGGCGATGTCGTGCTCGCGGGTGTCGATGTTCTTGGCCGCCACCGCGATCCGCTTGTACGCGGTCTCCATGTCCGGTCGAGCCTGCACGCCGTCCAGCTCACGACCGTAGGCGTAGCCGCCCCACACCGCGTACACCTCGGCCAGATCGGCGTCGTCCCGCCAGTTGCGGCTGTCGATCAACGGGAGCAGTCCCGCGCCGTACGCGCCCGGCTTGGAGCCGAAGATCCGCATCGTGGCGCGGCGGTCATCGCCGTGGGCTGCCTTGTCCGCGAGGACGTGGGCGCGGACGAAGTTCTGCTCGGCGGGCTCGTCCAGCTCGGCGACCATCCGGACCGCGTCGTCGAGCAGCCCGACGACGTGCGGGAACGCGTCACGGAAGAATCCGCTGATGCGCATGGTGACGTCGATGCGCGGGCGGTCCAACTCCGCCGACGGGATCACTTCGAGCCCGGACACGCGGCGCGACTGGTCGTCCCAGACCGGCCGGACACCGAGCAGCGCGAGGACTTCGGCGATGTCGTCGCCCGCGGTGCGCATCGCGCTGGTGCCCCAGATCGACAGTCCGACCGAGGGCGGCCATTCACCGGTGTCGGCACGGTAGCGGGCCAGCAGGGAGTCGGCCATCGCCTGCCCGGTCTCCCAGGCCAGGCGGCTCGGCACCGCCTTCGGGTCGACGGAGTAGAAGTTGCGGCCGGTCGGCAGCACGTTCACCAAGCCCCGCAACGGTGAACCGCTCGGGCCCGCGGGCACGTAGCCACCGTCGAGGGCGTGCAGCACCATGTCCAGCTCGTCGGTGGTCCGGGCCAGGCGCGGGACCACCTCGACCGCCGCGAAGGTCAGGATCTCGGTGATCTGGTCGTCGGCGCGGCCCAGCACCTCCTGCGTGACGCGCACTGCCGCCGACGCGTCCCACTGCGCGTTCTCCATGCCCTGCACCAGGTTCCGCGCGGTCTCCTCCACCGCGTCGGTGCCGGTCCTGGACGCGCTGCCGTCCTCGACGAGCCCCAGAGCCTCGCGCAGTCCGGGCAAAGACGTTGTGCCGCCCCACATCTGGCGCGCCTGGAGCATCGCGAGCACCAGGTTCACCCTGGCCTCGCCGACGGGCGCGTTGCCGAGCACGTGCAGGCCGTCGCGGATCTGCACGTCCTTGACCTCGCACAGCCAGCCGTCGACGTGCAGCAGGAACTCGTCGAACTCCGCGTCGTGCGGGCGGTCGGCCATGCCCAGGTCGTGGTCGAGCTTGGCGGCCTGGATCAGCGTCCAGATCTGCGCGCGGATCGCCGGCAGCTTCGCCGGGTCCATCGCGGCGATGTTGCCGTACTCGTCGAGCAGCTGCTCCAGCCGCGCGATGTCGCCGTAGCTGTCCGCGCGGGACATCGGCGGCACCAGGTGGTCGACCAGCGTGGCGTGCGCGCGGCGCTTGGCCTGGGTGCCCTCGCCGGGATCGTTGACCAGGAACGGGTAGATCAGCGGCAGGTCGCCGAGCGCCGCGTCCGGACCGCACGACGCCGACATGCCGACCGTCTTGCCCGGCAGCCATTCCAGGTTGCCGTGCTTGCCGACGTGCACGACCGCGTGCGCGCCGAAGTCCTCGGCCAGCCAACGGTAGGCGGCCAGGTAGTGGTGGCTCGGCGGCAGGTCGGGATCGTGGTAGATGGCGATCGGGTTCTCGCCGAAGCCGCGCGGCGGCTGCACCATCACGACGATGTTGCCGGTGCGCAGCGCGGCCAGCACGATCTCGCCCTCCGGGTCGGACGACCGGTCGACGAACAGGTCACCGGGCGCGGCGCCCCAGTGCTGCTCCATCTCCTCGCGCATGTCCTCCGGGAGCGTTTCGTACCAGGCGCGGTAGCGGGTCGCGGGCAGCCGCACCGGGTTGCCGGTGAGCTGTTCCTCGGTCAGCCAGTCCGCGTCCTGGCCACCCGCCGCGATCAGCGCGTGGATCAGCGCGTCGCCGTCGAGCGCGGCGAGGCCCGGCAGCGCGTCGGGGCCGTCCAGCGGGCCGACGTCGTAGCCGCGCTCGCGCATCGCGGTGAGCAGCCGGACAACACTTGCCGGAGTGTCAAGTCCGACTGCGTTGCCGATGCGGGAGTGCTTCGTCGGGTAGGCCGACAGCATGACCGCGATGCGCCGTTCGGCGGGCGGGATGTGCCGCAGAACGGCGTGCCGGTGAGCGATCCCGGCCACCCTGCGAGCACGTTCCGGGTCCGCGACGTAGACGGTGAGGCCGTCGGAGTCGATCTCCTTGAAGGAGAACGGGACCGTGATGATCCGCCCGTCGAACTCCGGGATCGCCACCTGCGTCGCGGTGTCCAAAGGGGACAGTCCGTCGTCGTTGTCGTCCCACGCGGCGCGGCTGCTGGTCAGGCAGAGCGCTTGCAGGATCGGCACGTCGAGCGCCGCGAGCGCGCCGACGTCCCACGCCTCCTCGTCACCGCCCGCCGAGGCCGCGGCGGGTTTGGTGCCTCCGGCGGCGAGGACGGTGACGACCAGGGCGTCCGCCTTGGCCAGTTCTGCGAGGAGTTCGGGTTCGGCCGTGCGGAGGGAGGAGCAGAAGATCGGGAGCGCGCGGGCTCCGGCGTCCTCGACCGCGTCGCACAACGTGTGGATGAACGCTGTGTTTCCGGCCACATGGTGGGCGCGGTAGTAGAGGATCGCGACCGTGGGGCTCTGGTCCTGCTTGGTGCTTTCTCGTTCCAGCCCGCCCCACGTCGGTGTGGGCGCGGGCGGAGCGAAACCGAACCCGGTCAGCAGCACGGTGTCGGAGAGGAACTTGTACAGCTCCGCCAGGTTCGCGGGACCACCGTGCGCGAGGTAGGAATGCGCTTCCGCGCAGACGCCGCCGGGCACGGTCGACAGCTCCATCAGCTCGGCGTCAGGGGCTTGCTCCCCGCCGAGCACGACCACCGGCACCGGCCCGGCGAGAAGGCTGTCCAAGCCCTCCTCCCAGGCGCGACGGCCGCCGAGGATGCGCACCACCACCAGGTCGACGCCCTCGACCAGCTCGGGGAGATCCGCCACGTCGGTCCTGGCCGGATTGGCCAGCCGGTAGTCGGCGCCGCTGGCACGGGCCGACATCAGGTCTGTGTCGGAGGTCGACAACAGCAGCATCACAGGACACGCTCCGCTCCCCCGGGGTCCTCGCCCCGGCTCGTGTGGGCACAGCGCCACCGGAGTTCCTGGCTCCCCTTCGCAGGGTGACAGTGGCGGGACCGCGCCGGATTCGCACCGGCTTCCTCCCTGTGTCGCCGTTCGCAGTGACCATACCGACCTTCGCCACCGTTCCCGAGCAGCAAGTAGCATCCGCCCGTGCCAGCCGACGCCCCAGCCGACCGCTCGCGCCGGGACGCCTGCCCCGGCGCGGTCACCGTGCACAGCGCGGCCGACGGCGGGCTCGCGCGGATCCGGGTACCGGGCGGCACCATGACCGCGCCCCAGTTCCACGCCGTCTTCGCGGCTTCGGCGGCGCTCGGCGACGGGCAGCTGGAGCTGACCTCGCGGGCGAACATCCAGATCCGCGGGCTGCGGCCGGGGGCGGAGGCGAAGCTGGCGGAGCGGCTGCGGGAGGCCGGGCTGCTGCCGTCGCTGAGCCACGAGCGCGTGCGCAACATCATCGCCTCACCGCTCGGCGCGGACCAGCCGCTGGTCGACGAGCTGGACCGGGAGCTGTGCTCGTGGCCGGAGCTGGCCGGGCTGCCCGGCCGCTTCCTGATCACAGTGGACAGTCAGGGCGATGTGAGCGGGCTCGGCGGCGACGTCGGCCTGGCGCGCGTCGGACCGGACTGGGCGCTGCTGCTGGCGGGCCAGGACACCGGCGTGCGGGTGCCGGAGAACCAGACCGTGACCACCGTGATCGCCGCCGCGCAGGCGTTCCTGGTGGAGCGGCGGCAGCAGGGCTCGACCGCCTGGCGGCTGCACGAGCTGACCGAAGGGCCGCAACGGATCCTGCGCCGGTTGGCCCTGCCGGTCACCCGGCGCAGGCTGATGGTCCGGCCCGCCGTGCCGTTGCGAACGGGTTTCGCGACCCCGAGGACGCTGGTCGTCGGCGCGCCACTGGGCAGGCTCGACGCGGCTCAGTGCCGGGAACTGTTGCGCGCGGCGGGACCGACGCTGCGGCTGACCCCGTGGCGCAGCGTCGTGCTGCGCGGGGTGGAGCCGTCGACGATCATCGGCCGCGACCTGATCACCGACCCGAACTCGCCCTGGCACGGTGTGACGTCGTGCGCGGGCAGGCCGGGTTGCGTGAAGGCGCTGGCCGACGTGCGCGCGGACGCCGCCGCCTGGCTGCGCGAGCGACCGGAGCCGAGCACGCAGCGCGTGCACTGGTCGGGTTGTTCGCGCCGGTGCGGCCGCCCCCAGGGGCAGGTGATCGACGTCGTCGCCACCGAAGAGGGCTATGAGGTCAACGAGAAGCTGACCACCGACACGGCCGCGGCGCTCGCGGTGGCCAGGAGGAACACGTGACCGGGTACATCAAGGACGGGGCGGAGATCTACCGCCGGTCCTTCGCCACCATCCGCGCCGAGAGCGACCTCAGCGGGCTCCCGGACGACGTGGCCAGGGTGGCGGTGCGCATGATCCACGCGTGCGGGATGACGGACCTGGTGCGGGACATAGCTTTCTCACCTCGCGTGGTCGCGGATGCCCGCGCGGCGCTGCAGGCGGGCGCGCCGATCCTGTGCGATGCCAACATGGTCGCGGCCGGTGTGACGCGCAAGCGGCTGCCCGCCGACAACGAGGTGCTGTGCACGCTCGGCGATCCGCGCGTACCCGCACTGGCAGCGGAGATGGGCAACACTCGCAGCGCGGCGGCGCTGGAGCTGTGGCGGGACAGGCTCGACGGTGCCGTGGTGGCGATCGGCAACGCGCCGACCGCGCTGTTCCACCTGCTGGACATGATCGCCTCGGGGGCGCCCCGCCCGGCCGCGGTGCTGGGCGTTCCGGTCGGCTTCATCGGGGCGGCGGAGTCGAAGGAAGCACTGGCGGACAACGACCTGGGGCTGGAGTACCTGGTCGTCCGTGGTCGCCGCGGTGGCAGCGCGATCACCGCGGCGGCCCTCAACGCGATCGCGAGCGAGGACGAATGAGCGGGCGGTTATACGGCGTCGGAGTCGGTCCGGGAGACCCGGAGCTGGTGACGGTGAAGGCGGCGCGGCTGATCGGCGCGGCCGATGTGATCGTCTACCACAGCGCGCGGCACGGGCGCAGTGTCGCTCGCGCGATCGCCGAGCCCTACCTGCGCGGCGACCAGATCGAAGAGCAACTGGTCTACCCCGTCACCACGGAGGAGACCGATCACCCCGGCGGCTACCAGGGCGCGATCGACGAGTTCTACGAGTCCTGCGCGCAACGCCTGGCCACGCACCTGGAAGCGGGCCGCGACGTCGTGGTGCTCGCGGCGGGTGATCCGTTCTTCTACGGCTCCTACATGCACATGCACAAGCGGCTCGCGCACCGCTTCCCCACCGAGGTCGTTCCCGGCGTGACCTCGGTGAGCGCCGCGTCGGCGGAACTGGGGCGGCCGCTGGTGGAGCGGGACGAGACGCTGACCGTGCTGCCCGGGACCCTGCCGACCGAGGAGCTGGCCGAGCGCATCGCCGCGACCGACTCGGCGGCCATCATGAAGCTGGGTCGCACTTTCACGAGCGTCCGGTCCGCTTTGGACACCGCGGGCCGGCTCGGCGACGCGTGGTACGTGGAGCGGGCGACCACCGGCAAGCAGCGCATCTCGCCGTTGGCCGACGTCGATCCCGCGACGGTGCCGTACTTCTCGGTGGCGATCCTGCCCAGTCGCGCGCACCTCCCGTCCGCGCGCCCGTCCGGAGCGGGTGAAGTGGTCGTCGTCGGGCTCGGTCCCGCCGGGCGCGAGTGGATGACGCCGGAGGTCCGCGAGGCCATCGCGTCCGCCGACGACCTGGTCGGCTACGTGACCTACATCGACCGCGTGCCACCGAACCCGCGTCAGCGCAGGCACGCGTCGGACAACAAGGTCGAGGCGGAGCGAGCGGCGTTCGCGCTCGACCTGGCCAAGCGGGGTTCGCGGGTCGTCGTCGTGTCGTCGGGCGATCCCGGCGTGTTCGCGATGGCCAGCGCCGTGCTCGAAGTGGCGGGCGAGGAGCAGTTCGCCGATGTGCCCGTGCGGGTGCTGCCCGGGCTCACCGCGGCGCAGGCGGTGGCGAGCCGGGTGGGCGCGCCACTGGGCCACGACTTCTGCGTGCTCTCGTTGTCGGACCGGTTGAAGCCGTGGGAGATCATCGCCGAGCGGCTGACCGCGGCCGCACGGGCGGACCTGGTACTGGCGATCTACAACCCGGCTTCGCAGAGCCGGACCTGGCAGGTGGAGCGGGCCAGAGACCTCCTGCTGGAGCACCGGTCGCCGGACACCCCGGTGGTGATCGGCCGTGATGTCGGCGGGCCTTCGGAGTCGGTTCGCGTGCTGCGCCTCGCCGATCTCGACCCGTCCACAGTGGACATGCGTTGCCTGCTGCTGATCGGTTCCTCGACCACCCAGGTCCGCGACGGGGTGGTGTTCACTCCGCGCCGCTATCCCGCATGAGCCATGCCCGCGCCTCGGCGACGGTCGTCACTTCGCGGACGCCCTCGGGCAACGGCGGGCGGCGGAGGACCACGACGGGCAGGCCGAGATGACGCGCCGCCACGAGCTTCGCCGCCGTCATCGGGCTGCCGCTGTCCTTGGTGACGATCACGTCGATCGCGTGCTCGCGGAGCAGCTCGATCTCACCGTCCACAGTGAACGGTCCACGGTCGAGCACAACATGCGTCCGGCGCGGTTGCCCGTCCGGGGCGTCGACCGAACGGACGAGGAAGAACTTGTCCAGCTCGGCGAAGGCGTGCAGGTCGCGGCGGCCTGTGGTGAGGAAGACCCGGTCCCCCAAGGACTTCACCGCCTCTGCGGCCTCGTTGATCGAGTTCACCCAATGCCAGCGGTCGCCGGGTTCCTCGGTCCAGCCGGGCCTGCGCAGCACGAGGAACGGCACACCGAGGCGCGCGGTGGCTTTGGCGGCGGATGCGGTCATCGTGGCCGCGAACGGATGCGTGGCGTCCACCACGGCATCGATGTCGTTGTCGGCGAGCCAGGCCGCCAGGCCCTCGACTCCGCCGAACCCGCCGATGCGCACTTCGCCGACCGGCAGCTTCGGTTCGCGGACCCGCCCGGCAAGGGAGGAGATCACCCGCAGGTCCGGGTGCAGCTCCTCGGCGAGCTGCCTCGCTTCGCCGGTCCCACCCAGGACCAGCACGGTTCTCGTCACTGTTGCATCCTGTCCCGGTGAGCACCGATCTGCGCTACGGCTGGACGACGGGGGCGTGCGCCACGGCGGCGACCACCGCCGCCTACACGGCGCTGCTCACCGGCGATTTCCCCGATCCGGTGGAAATCCTACTGCCCAAGGGACAGCGTCCTGCCTTCGCTTTGGCGCGTGAGCGGCTTCTGCCGGATGCCGGTTACGCCACGATCGTCAAGGACGCGGGTGACGACCCGGACGTCACCCACGGCGCGCTGATCTCCGCGACGGTGTGGCACGGTTCACCGGGAACAGGTGTGGTGTTCCGCGCCGGGCCCGGAGTCGGCACGGTGACCAAGCCCGGGCTTCCGCTGGCTGTAGGCGAGCCCGCGATCAACCCGGTGCCACGCCAGATGATCCGCGAGCACGTCGCCCGCGTCGCCGACGCGCACGGTGGCTCCGGTGACGTGGTCGTGGAGATCTCGGTGGACAACGGCGAGGAAATCGCCAAGCACACGTGGAACCCTCGACTGGGGATTCTCGGTGGACTGTCCATTTTGGGCACAACGGGGATCGTGGTGCCCTACTCGTGCTCGGCGTGGATCGACAGCATCCGGCGCGGTGTGGACGTCGCGCGGGCAGCGGGCTACCAGCACGTCGCGGGTTGCACGGGAAGCACGTCGGAGAAGGTCGCCGCGGAGCTGTACGGCCTGCCGGAGGACGCTTTGCTGGACATGGGGGATTTCGCGGGCGCCGTGCTGAAGTACATCAAGCGGCATCCCGTGTCCAGGCTGACCATCGCGGGCGGCATCGGCAAGATGTCGAAGCTCGCGGACGGCCACCTCGACCTGCATTCCGGGCGCTCCCAGGTGAACCACGAGCTGCTGGCCGATCTCACCGCGCAGGCGGGCGGCTCCGCCGAGCTGGTCTCCGCGGTCCGGGACGCGAACACCGCTCTCGGCGCGTTGCACCTGTGCCAGGAAGCCGGACTGCCACTGGGAGATCTCATCGCGGCAGGTGCGCTCGCCACGTGTCGCGGTGTTCTGGCCGAGGCTCCGGTCGCGGTCGACATCGTGGTGATCGACCGCGCCGGAGTGGTCGTCGGCCGCGCCTAGCTCCGGCAGCGCGCCGCCGAATACAGGTGGCTGTCGAGGAATCCGCTCGCGGTGAGCACCTTTCCGACCACGATCACGGCGGTGGTCCGGATGCCCGCGGCGTGCACCTGTTCGGCGATGTCGGCGAGGGTCCCGCGCAGGATCACCTCGTTCTCCCGGCTCGCCCAGGCCACGACGGCGACCGGGCAGTCCGCGCCGTAGTTGGGCAGCAGCTCCGCGACGACCTCGTCGATCCGTTGCACGGCAAGGTGGACGACCATGGTGGAGCGACTGCGGCCGAGCGAGGTCAGATCCTCGCCATCGGGCATTGGCGTGGAACGCGCGGACGTCCTGGTGAGGACGATGGTTTGGCCGACGCCGGGCACCGTGAACTCGCGCTTGAGGCTCGCGGCCGCAGCCGCGTACGCGGGAACGCCGGGCACGACTTCGTAGGGCACACCGGCGTCGTCGAGGCGGCGCATCTGCTCGGCCATGGCGCTGAACAACGACGGATCGCCGGAGTGCAGGCGCGCCACGTCCTTGCCTTCCCCATGCGCCGCAACGAGTTCCGCGATGATCTGGTCCAGGTTGAGCTTGGCGGTGTCGATCACGCGCGCGTCCGGCGGACACAGCTTCAGCAGCTCGTCCGGCACGAAGGCGCCCGCGTACAGGCACACCGGTGCGGACTCGATGACCCGTTGACCGCGCACCGTGATCAGGTCGGCCGCACCCGGCCCGGCTCCGATGAAGTACACGGTCACGTCGGTTCTCCCTTGGTAGCGATCCAGATCGTCACGGGCATCATCGCCCGCCAGCCGGTGAACCCGCCGACCGGCGAGCCCCTGCTGACCGCGAGGCGCACCAGCTCTCCGCCCAGTTCGGCGTGCCAGCGCGCGAGTGCTGCTTCCGACTCGACTGTGACCGCGTTGGCCACCAACCGTCCTTGCGGCTTCAGCGCTTCGAAGCAGCGCTCCACCACACCGGGCACCGTGACGCCGCCGCCGATGAACACGGCTTCGGGTCGTTCCTCCGGCAGCGCGTCGGGAACTTCGCCTCGCACCACGTGGATCGCAGGCACACCAAGCTTTTTCGCGTTCTCCGTGATGCGGTCGGCGCGCTCGGGGTGCTTCTCGATGGCGATGGCGCGGCAGCTCGGATGCGCACGGGACCATTCGATCGCGATGCTGCCGGCGCCCGCGCCCACATCCCACAACAGCTCGCCGGGGCAGGGCGCGAGCATGGCCAAGGTGACGGCACGGACCTCGCGCTTGGTCAGTTGGCCGTCGTGGTCGTAGGCGTCGTCCGGAAGGCCCGGAACGGAGGAGAGCTTCGGCCCTGCGCACTCCACGGCGATCACGTTGAGCGCAGCGCACTTCTCCTTCCAGGCCGCCGCGGTGGAGCTGATCTTGCGTTCTTCTGGGCCGCCGAGGTGTTCGAGCACCGTCATCGCGCTGGCGCCGTATCCGCGCGCTGTGAGCAGTTCCGCGACCTCAGCCGGCGTGTTGCCGTCCGCGCTCAGCACCATGACGCGGCGGCCGGGGTGGAGCGCGGCGTTCACCGACTCGACGGGTCGGCCCACCGCGGTGATCACCTCGACCTCGTCGAGCGGCCAGCCGAGGCGCGCACAGGCCAGTGAGACCGACGAGGGGTGCGGCACGACCCGCAACCGTTCCGGGCCGACCAGCCTCGCGAGGGTCGAGCCGATGCCGAAGAACATCGGGTCACCGCTGGCCAGAACGCAGATCGCCTTGCCGCGGTTGGCATCGAGCAGACCGGGCAGCGCGGGCAACAGCGGAGACGGCCAGCTGACCCGCTCGGCGGCAGTGTCGACGCTCGATCCCGCGACCGGATCTTCGGTGGGGACGAGCGCGAGCTGCCGCGCGCTCCCGAAGAGCACATCGGCGCCCAGGACGAGGCGCCGCGCGCTCTCCGGAAGCCCGTCCCAGCCGTCAGCACCGATCCCGACGACACTGATCGGTGCTCGGGCGGAGACGACGTCAGCTTCCACGCGACGACCCTATGTCAGCTGAGCGCTGATCCAGTCCGCGTAGTGAGCAACACTGCTCCCGACGGTCGGGTAGCGCAGCTGCCCGCAGGGCGCCACACCCCACGAGATCACGCCGACGAGCTTTCCGCCCGCGTACATCGGCCCGCCGTTGTCGAAGATGCAGGCGCCCTTGCCCTCGACGCCTCCGACGCACAGCGCGCCCGCACCGACATGACCGACGCCCTCGTAGTTCGCCACGCAGGTCTCGTGCTGGACCGGCCGCACGGTCACCTTTCGCAGGGAATGCGGCGGCCTGCCGTTGCGGTCGTGCCCCCATCCGGCGAGGACGACGTCACCGGTGGGCTGGGCGCGGCCGAGTTCGACGGGCCGAATGCGCTTCGTCGTGGCGACCTTTTCGGACAACCGTATGACCGCGACGTTGTTCGTCAGCTTGGAGCTGTCATATCCCGGGTGCACGACGACCTTTTCCACGCCGACCGTGCGCTGTCCCGGCGCGGCCGCTCGCAGGGAATGCCCGCCCAGTACCACTTTCAGCGTCGCGGGATCGGGCTGCCGCACGCAGCTCGCGACGGTGAGCACGTGCTGTTCACCGATCAGGATCGCGCCGCAGGCGAACTCGCCGACCTCCTGCACGTATGCGGCGGAAGGGAATTCCCCCGATCTGGCCGCGTTCCCGCCGACGACGGCGTTCGCGGTGACGGCGGGAAGCACTACCGCCGCTGTCAATGACGAGACTGCGATTGCGAGGACCTTTCGGCGCACGGCGGCGGTTTCCCTTCGAACGGCGCGAATATCTCCTCCGTGAGTATGGCGAACATCGTCGGGGATGGCATGCTCGGGGCATGGCTCTCTTTACGGTTGACGAGGCGCGCGCGGAGCTGGACCGGCTCCAGCCCGTGTTGCGGGAGATCGTGGCCGTACGCGCCGACGCCGCCGAACTCGCGGGCACGGTCGCGGACGGCGGCCGGTCGGTGCGCCTCGGTGGACTGCCGGAGTTCAAGGCGGCGCAGGCGAAACTCGACGATCTGATGACACGGGTGCAGGAGACGGGCGCCGAGCTCAAGGGCTTCGCGCCGTTGCTGGTGGAGTTCCCCGCCGAGTTCGACGGCGTCCCCGTCCTGCTCTGCTGGCTGGAGGGCGAAGCCGAGCTCGGCTGGTACCACCGCGCCGACCTCGGCTTCGCCGCCCGCCGCCCCCTCCCCTGACCCGCGCAGGCGGGCCGACCTGACCCCGCCTGCAGGTCGGCCCCGCGATCAGGTGGCCTTCGTGTGGTCCCCGGTGTGCGGAACGGATCCGTTCACCGCGGCACTCTCCCCTGGTGCCACCGTGATCGGGCTCGTCGTGATCGGGGCCGGCCGCGGCCGCGTGGTCGGCTGCTGGGGCAGGGGAATCGGTTGCGGCACCGGCGCCGCGGCCGTGACCTGGGCCTGGGCGAGGACCTGGTCGGCATCCATACCGGGCAGGTGGATCCACGCCAGGTCCTGGTAGGTGGCACTGTCGATGGGCACGGGTGCGCACCGGGCGGGCGGGACCTGCATGATCCGGAACGGCTCCACGACGTTGTGCCAGACCCACCGGGAGACCACGAGCGCGGCTCCGACCTTGTCCCCGCACGGATCGGTCGCCATGCACTGCGCGACGGCCGCGCGGAAGGCCGGGGCGTCGAGCAGCCTGCTGGCCACGATGTAGGGCCGGTGGTAGTGCCCCTCCTCGCGCATCGGTCCACAGTGGACGGCCATCCGGGCGCGCAACGGGATGCGGTGCTCGCGGTTGCGCCAGCGCAACAGGTGGTCGAGGTGGAACAGCATCTCCACCAGCCGCGCCGCGGCCTCCTCGGCGTAGGCGAGCAGGACGCCGTCGCCGGTGTGCCGGGCCTGCACCGCGGCCGCGCGGTCCAGGCCGACCGCGCGCAGTGCCCGGTCGAGGTGGTCGTCCAGGTCGGTCTTCATGCTGTCGAGCTGGTCGTCGGCTACCTGGGTCGAGCTGACGACGTCGACGGCGAGCACGGCGTGTGTCGCGGGTACCTCCACTGCCACAGTCGCTCCCTCCACGCGTCTGCTTACGCAATGCATGGGGGAAGTCTCTCCGGCACCGATCCGCCGGACTCCCGAAAAGTGGGGAATTGTGGACAAAGGTCCTTGCGCTAACGGGTGATGTGATCAGGACTGGGTAAAAGCGCGCAGCGCCGGGAGATCAAGAATCACCATCGTGCGATAGCGGGTATCCACCAGGTTCAGCTCGCGCAGGCGGCGCAGCGCCAGGTCGACCGAGGTCTCCGAGGCGGGAAGGCTCTGCGCGAGATCGCGCTGGGACCACGGGAGGTCGATCCGCCAGCCGCCCTCGGCGAGGGGTTTCCCGTTCTCGGCGACCAGGTCGAGCAGGCGCCGCGCCAGCCGATAGGTGACATCGCCCTGGGTTTGTTCGAGCCGTTGTTCATTGGCATATGCCAGCCTGGCGAAGTTCATCATCAGCGTTTCCCGGCGGGCGTCGTCGTAGTCGGCGAGAAACCGCCGGAACGCCTCGGCGCTGATCCTGCGGACCTCGACGTCCTCGACCGCGACCACGTCGGCCATCCTCGGCCGTTCTCCGAGCACCGCCATCTCCCCGTAGAGGTCACCCGGCTGGCCGAGGGCGAGCACCACCTCCGAGCCGTTGCGGCCCCGCGCCACCACCTTGACCCGCCCGACGAGCAGCAGGATCACGCTGTCCCCCGGCTCGCCCGCGTGCAGCACGGGGGCGCCGCGCTTGTAGGACTGCAGGGTGCCCAGGGTCCGCAGGTGCGCCGCGGTGCTGGCGCTCAGGCGTTTCGCGAACACCGCGGGCGTTGGGGTTGCCTCGTCCATGCCGCCTCCCGGGCTTCGACGAGAGGGCTTCGCGCCCCCGCAAGCCACCACGGAGAGTACTGGAACAGCTACTCAGGCAGTCGCCCGATAGCTCCGCGCGGAGCGGTACCGCCGCATGATCACGTCGACGACGCGGGGGTGCGCGCCGAGCGGTGCCGCGACGAGGTCCGGCTCCGCCGCGGTGATCGAGCGGTGGAACAACCCGGGTGCCAGCAGCCAGGAGGCCACGGCGATCCGAGTGCCCCGTGCCCGCAGGTCGGCCACCACGTCGGGCACCGCGGGCCGGGCGGTGGTGACATACGCCTGATGCACCGGCGTCCCCAGGCGCAACGCCAACAGGGTGGCCGCGCGCCGGACTTCGTGGAGCGCGTCCTGGTTGGAGGACCCCGCCGCAGCGAAGACCACGGCGTCCCCCGGGCGCCATCCCGCGGCCAGGAGGCGGTCGTGGGCAGCCGCGACGATGCCGGGCTCGGGTCCGAGTGCCCGTGTCACCACCACGTCGGGCCGCTCAGCCGCGGCGATCTCCGCGGGGATGTCCACGCGGACGTGATAACCCGAGGAGAGGAACGCGGGCATCACCACGCACGGACCGGGCGGAAGATCGCCCAGTACCGCGGACAGCCTGGGATGGCAGACGTCGGCGTAGGCGACGGAGACCGGGATCTTCGGCAACCGCTCGCGCACCGCTTCCGCGATGCGCTCGACCATGCGTGTCCCCGCGGGGTCACGTGTCCCGTGCGCGACCAGGACCAGGGTCATCCGGCACCTCCGTTCGGCCCGGTCTCCACCGGTAATCGGTAGCCGCGCTTGACCACGGTCTGCACGAGCCGGGGTTCACCGAGGGCGGTGCGCAGCCGCCCGATCGCGGTCTCCACCGCGTGCCCGTCACCGGTTCCCGGCAGCGCGCGAAGCAGCCGGTCCCGTGGCACCACGCGCCCGGCGTCTTCGGCCAGCAGCCGGAGGACGGACATCTGGGCCGGAGCGACCGGGCGGAACCGACCGTCGACGAGCACCGCGCGGCCCCGGATCTCCAAGCGGCGACCGGCCACGCGCAGGCGTTGGGCTCGTGCGGGCAACTGCTCGGCGAGCAAGCGCACCAGCCCGCCGATGCGTGCGCGTTCCGGTCGCGAGCTCGGCACGCCGACCGCTTCGAAGGGCGCCGCGCACACCGGGCCGACGCACGCGGCGAACACGTCGTCGCGCAGCGCCGCGCACAGCTCGTCGTGCCTGCCGTTGGCCTTGGCGCGGGCCAACATGCTGCTCACCGCGGGAGCACTGGTGAAGGTCACCGCGTCGACCGCACCACCGAGCACTCCGTCCACGAGCCGGTCCAGCGGATCGGTGTTCGCGGGTGGGACCCATCGGTACACAGGCACCTCGACGACCTCGGCGCCCGCGGACCGCAGCGCGTCGACGAAGCCCGGCAACGGTTCGCCGTGCAGCTGGACGACGATCCGCTTGCCGTTCACGCCGCGGTCGATCAGGTGCCGCAACAGCTCGGCGTTGGACTCCGACCCGGGCGACCAGTCTTCGACCAGACCGGCCGCGCGCACCGCACCCTTCGCCTTGGGGCCCCTGGTGAGCACCGCCGCCCGGCTCATCCGGTCGAGCAGCGCGCCCGCCAGTCCCCATCCTTCGGCGGCTTCGAGCCAGCCCCGGAAGCCGATCGCGGTGGTGACCACGACCGCGTCCACGGCGTCAGCGAGCACCGCCCTGGTCGCGGCGAGGAGTTCGGCGTCGTCGGGCAAGGGGACGATCCGGATCGCCGGGGCGTGCACCACCGTCGCCCCGCGCCGCTCCAGCAGCGCGATCAGCTCGTCGGCGCGGCGGGCCGCCGTCACGCCGATGGTGAACCCCGCCAGCGGTGGGGCGGTGGTGGGTGTCATCGCCCGCTCATCTCCTCCACCGCCACCTCGATCACGCCGTCCACGACGCGGGCCGGGTAGACCGGGATGGAGACGAGGGGATCGTCGACGCACTCGCCGGTGCCCAGGTCGAAGGTGTGTTTGAGCATCGGCGAGATCACCACCGGCCGCCCCGCCCGGTCGCCCAGGATGCCGCGGGAGAGCACGGCCGCCCCGGTGCAGGGGTCGACGTTGCCCACCGCGTGCACGGAGCCGTCGCTCGTCCGGAACAGCGCGACCTGGCCGCCGTCCGGCAGCAGCGCCGCCGATCCGCGTTCCGGCCACAGCCGCGCCTCCGGGCAGATCCGCAGCCAGGTCAGCCGAGGGGCCTCGCTCGTCGTCACGTTCGTACCTCCGGAACTCCCAGTGGAACGGGCACCCGCTGCCCCCGTTCGGTGCGGAAGGAGATGGTCGGGTCGGGCGTACCGGGCGCGTTGACGAAGGAGGTGAACCTGGCCAGTTTCACCGGGTCCTCCAGCACGCCCCGCCACTCGTCGGCGTAGGAGTCCACGTGCGCCGCCATCGCCCGTTCGAGGTCGTCGCAGATGCCGAGGCTGTCCTCGACGATCACCTCGCGCAGGTGGTCGAGGCCGCCTTCCATCGCCTCCACCCACGCCGACGTGCGCTGGAGCCGGTCCGCGGTGCGCACGTAGAACATCAGGAACCGGTCGATCAGCGTGAGCAGCGAACGTTTGTCCACATCGGACACAAGAAGATCGGCGTGCCGGGGGGTGAACCCGCCGTTGCCGCCGACGTAGAGGTTCCAGCCGTTCTCCGTGGCGATGACGCCGATGTCCTTGCTCCTGGCCTCGGCGCACTCGCGGGCGCATCCCGACACCGCGGCCTTGATCTTGTGCGGGGCGCGCAGGCCCCGGTAGCGCAGCTCCAGCTCGATCGCCAGGCCGACGGAGTCCTGCACGCCGTAGCGGCACCACGCCTCGCCGACGCAGGACTTCACCGTGCGCAGGGCCTTGCCGTAGGCGTGACCGGACTCGAAGCCCGCGTCCACCAGCCTGCGCCAGATCAGCGGCAGCTGGTCGACGGTCGCGCCGAAGAGGTCGATCCGCTGCCCGCCGGTGATCTTGGTGTAGAGGGCGAAGTCGCGCGCCACCTCCGCGATCGCCAGCAGTTTCTCCGGGGTGATCTCGCCGCCGGGGATGCGCGGCACCACCGAGTACGTTCCGTTGCGCTGCAGGTTGGCGAGGAAGTGGTCGTTGGTGTCCTGCAGCGCCGCCTGCTCGCCGTCGAGCACGTGCCCCGAACCCAGTGACGCGAGGATGGACGCGACGGTGGGCTTGCAGATGTCGCACCCCCGGCCCCGGCCGTGCCGGGCGAGCAGGGCGCTGAAGGTGCGGATGCCGGTCACCCGCAGGATCTCGAACAGTTCCGCGCGCGAGTGGTCGAAGTGCTCGCACAGCGCCTTCGACTGCTCCACGCCGCACGAGACCAGCACCTGCTTGAGCAAGGGCACGCACGAGCCGCAGCCGGTGCCCGCCTTGGTGCAGGCCTTGAGCGCCGGGATGTCACGGCACCCCGCGCCCACCGCCTCCTCGATCGCGTTCTTGGTCACCGCGTGGCAGGAGCAGACCTGCGCGGCGCCCGGCAACGCGTCGACGCCGAGCGCCGGTGCCCCGCCCGCGGGCGCGATGAGCGAGCCAGGCTCCGCGGGGAGCGCGCGGCCGACCAGCGGGCGCAGCGAACCGTACGCGGAGGCGTCACCGACCAGGACCCCGCCCAGCAACGTGCTCGCATCATCGGAGACAACAAGCTTCTTGTAGACACCGGCGACGGGGTCGTTGTGCACGACTTCGAGAGCACCGGGGGTGACACCGTGGGCGTCACCGAAGCTCGCGACGTCCACGCCGAGCAGCTTCAGTTTGGTGGACATGTCGGGCGTGGAGAACGTCGCGTCCCCGCCCAGCAACCTGTCGGCGACGGTCTCCGCCATCGCGTAGCCGGGGGCGACCAGGCCGTAGGCGCGGCCTTCGAAACTGGCGCACTCCCCCACCGCCCACACGTCCGGGTCGCTGGTGCGGCCGGACTCGTCGACGACCACCCCGCCCCGCTCCGCCACGGTGAGCCCGGCGGCGCGGAACAGCTCGTCCCTCGGGCGGATGCCCGCGGAGAACACCACGAGTCCGGTGTGGATGGTCGTGTCGTCGGAGAGCCGCACCAGCAGGCCGTCCTCGTGCCGGACCACCTCGGCAACCGACACTCCACAGTGGACTTGCAGGCCCATGTCCTCGATCGACCTGCGCAGCAGCGCACCGCCGCCCTCGTCGACCTGGAGCGGCATCAGCCTGGGCGCGAGCTCGACGACGTGGCCGCGCAACCCCAAGCCGCGCACCACGTTCCCGGCTTCGAGTCCGAGCAGGCCACCCCCGACCACCACGCCCGTGGTGCGACCGTGCGCGGCGGCGCGGATGGCGTCGAGGTCGTCGATGGTGCGGTAGGTGAAGCAGCCGGGCAGGTCCCGTCCTGGCACGGGCGGTACGAACGGGGAGGAACCGGTCGCCAGCACGAGCGCGTCGTAGCCGAGGACATGACCGGTTGCCGTCCGCACCGCCCGCGCCGCCCGGTCGATCTCCACCACGGGGTTGCCGAGCCGGAGGTCCACACGGGGGTCATCGGAGAACTCGGCACCGTCGAGCTGGAGGCGGCCCGGATCCCAATCGTCCACATAGGACGAGAGAGCGACGCGGTCGTACGCGGGGCGGTCCTCCTCGGCGAGCACGGTGATCCGCCACGCGTCGCCGGCGTCCCGCGCGCGCAGCGCCTGCACCAGCCGGTGGCCGACCATGCCGTGCCCGATGACCACGAGGTGCCTGCTCATCGACGTCCCTCCCGCCGTTCGGCCGGGTTCCACCGCTCATGCTGGTGGCCCGGGGTTTCGTGTTGTTCTCCCGCGTGTGACGCCGCCGTTAACCCGTCACACCCGTGCGTAGGCCAGGCTCGGCACGCGCGTCACCAGAACGCGGCTGCGCAGGTAGCACCACCAGGTCACACCGACGCAGATCAGGTAGAAGACCAAGAACCCGTACAGCGCACCGGTGATGCCGCCGGTCGCGGCGATGGAGACGCGGAAGCCCTGGCTGACGAAGAACCCGCCGAAGGCACCCACGGCCCCGGCGATGCCGATCGCCGCCGCGGCCTCCCGCCGGGCCCTCGCCCTGGCCTCGGCACCGGCCTGGGCGGCGAAGATCGCCGGGATCATCCGGTAGGTGGAGCCGTTGCCGATACCGCTGGTGACGAACAGCAGCAGGAACGCGGCAAGGAACAGCGCGAAGTCGCCCGAGCGCAGCCCGGCGACGACCAGCAGCGTCGACGCCCCCATCGCGAGGAAGGTCCACTGGGTGACCCTGGCCCCGCCGAGCCGGTCCGCCAGCCAGCCGCCGAAAGGCCGCGACAGCGAACCGACCGCCGCGCCCAGCCACGCGTAGTGCGCGCCCTCGATCTCCGGGAACTGGGTCTGGATCAGCAACGGGAGCGCTCCGGAGAAGCCGATGAACGAACCGAAGGTGCCGATGTAGAGGAACGACACCACCCAGGTCTGCGGTCGCGTCGCCGCGCGCGCCTGGGACCTGAAGTCGGCCTTCGCCCCTTCGAGGTTGTCCATGAACAGCAGGGCGCACACGGCGGAGAGCACGATCAGCGGCAGGTAGAACAGCCCCGCGTAGACCAGGTGCACGCCCGTGCCCAGCGAGATGATCACCGGAACGAGCAGCTGCGCGAGCGCGACGCCGAGGTTCCCGCCCGCCGCGTTCAGGCCGAGCGCCAGGCCCTTGCGCGACTCCGGGTAGAAGTAGGAGATGTTCGCCATCGAGGAGGCGAAGTTCCCGCCGCCGATCCCGGCGAGCGCCGCGGCCAGCAGGAACACCTCGAACGGTGTCCCCGGCGTCGAGACGCACCAGATCATCAGCCCGCACGGCACCAGCAGCAGGGCCGCGCTGACCGCCGTCCAGTTGCGCCCGCCGAAGCGCGGGACCGCGAAGGTGTAGGGCAGGCGCAGGGCCGCGCCGAGCAGGCTGGGCACGGCGACCAGCCAGAAGCGCTGGTCGACGGTGAACGGGAACCCCGCCTGCGGCAGGCTCACCACGATCACGCTCCACACCGTCCAGAGCGAGAACCCCAGGTGCTCGGCGAGGATCGAGAACCACAGGTTCCGCCGGGCCACGCGCTTGCCCGTGCGCTCCCAGAACTCGGGGTTCTCCGGTTCCCAGTGCTTGATCCATCGACCGCTCATACACCCTCCCTCGGTTCTGCTGCCCCGACGCTAGGAAACGGGCGTTACCCGTGTGCGGCCGCTCGTGACGGCCATGCGAATTCAGGCTCACACGGCGGAAAGAGGTGCGGTGAGCTTGTTCGCGGATCTGTGGATGGACCACCTCGATGTGGACAACTCAGCCGCACCTGCCCCGTTCTCGCGCGTCGTTGTCGGGGGGCTCTGGGAGAATTGATTCGTGGGGGTCCCCCTCGCGCGGGCGCGGCACGAGGTGGACGAGGCGGCGGAGTCCTTGTGCGGCACGGGGAAGGCCGCCGGAGCGAGGCGGAGGCTCAGGCGGGTTCCTGGGCGGAGAGCCAGTCGGCCAGGCCGCAGACGGCGTCGCGGCAGCCGCCGCAGCCGGTGGTGGCGCGGGTCGCGTCGGCCAGGGCGCCGGTACTGCGGGCACCCGCGCGCCACGCGGACACGAGCTGCCCCTTGCTGACCGTGTTGCACCGGCAGATCACGGCGCTCGCGGGAAGGTCGGCGGGGCCGGCCTGCGCTGGGGACGGCAAAGCCCGGCCCAGCAACAACGCCAGCCGGTCCGCGGGGGCCGGCGCACCGCGGTCGTAGAGCTGGGTGATCACCGCGGCGGCATCGGGGGCGCCGAGCAGGATGGCGCCGGTCACCCGGTCCTCGCGGAGCACGAGCTTGGCGTAGCGGCCGCGCGCGGGGTCCTCCAGACGCAGCACCTCGGCGCCCGGCTCGTCCGGTTCGGTGTGCACCTCGCCGAGCGCCGCCAGGTCGATGTCACGGGCCTTCAACCTGGTGACCACCGGTGTGCCGAGGTAACGCGAACTCGGGTCAGCACCGGTGAGCAGGTCGGCGAGCACGACCGCCTGGTCCCACGCGGACTGGACCAGACCGGACACGGTTCCGGGGTGCTCGGCGCAGTCGCCTAGCGCGAAGATCCGCGGATCGCTCGTGCGCAAGGCGTTGTCGACGACGACACCGCGATCGACGGTGAGACCGCACGAGCGGGCCAGCTCGGTCGACGGACGCACTCCGGCGGAGACCACGACGAGGTCGGCGGGTACGTGGCTGCCGTCGTCGAGCTTGAGGCCGTCACCGGGTAGGTACCGGGTCGCGAGCACGCCGAGCCGCAGCTCGATCCCCAACGTGCGCAGGGACTTCGCCAGCGCGGCACCGGCCTGCGGATCGAGTTGCCGCTCCATCAAGTGATCGACAGGGTGCACGACCGTGACGAGATTCCCCCGGCCCGCCAGGCCCCGCGCGGCCTCAAGCCCGAGCAAACCGCCGCCGAGCACGGCAACCGGCGACCCGGGCGCGGTGGCTGCGACTATTCGCGCGCAGTCGTCGAGGGTGCGGAACGTGTGCACGCCCTGCGCCAGGGCGCCGCCATCCGTGCGGAGCCCCTCGGTCGGCGGCACCCACGGGGCGCTGCCCGTGGCGAGGACCAGCGCGTCATAGGGAAGCGTTTCCCCATCCGCGAGGACCACCTCACGGATCGATCTGTCCACAGAGGACACCTCGGTGTCCAGACGCAGATCGACGTTCTCGGCGCCGCGCAACCGAACTGCGTCAGGGGTGAGCGATCCGGCCAGCACAGAGGACAGCAGCACGCGGTTGTACGCGGTGTGCGACTCCGCGCCGACGATCGTCAGTGCGACGCGCTCACCGTCGGGGTCACGACGCCGGACTTCCTCGGCCAGTCGCGCCCCGGCCATGCCGTAGCCGACGACGACCACTCGCCTCGGACTCATGTCACCGCCTCCAGTCGGACCGCGCACACCTTGAACTCGGGCATCCTGCTGATCGGGTCGAGCACGGGATTGGTGATCAGGTTCGCCCGCTGGTCGCCGGGGAAGTGGAACGGCAGGAACACCGTGTCGGTCCGCATTCCCGGAACGCACCGGACTTTCGCGAGCACTTCACCGCGCCGGGAACTGACGCGCGCCACATCGCCTTCCCCAAGACCGGCCCGGCCCGCGGTATCGGGGTGCACCTCGACGAACGCCTCCGGCACAGCCGCGGTCAGCTCCGGAATCCGACGCGTCTGCGCACCGGATTGGTAGTGCTGCAAAACCCGTCCCGTGGTCGCGCTGAGCGGGTAATCGTCATCGGGAAGTTCCGCCGGCCCTCGGTGGTCCACAGCAATCATTCGAGCCTTGCCGTCCGCGTGCGCGAATCGATCGAGGAACAGCCTCGGTGTGCCGGGATGCGTCTCATCAGGGCATGGCCAGTGCAGGGCTTCTCCGGCACGCAAGCGCTCGTAGCTGATTCCCGCGTAGTCGGCGGCACCACCCGCGCTCGCCTTGCGCAGCTCCGAGAAAACCGCTTCCTCATCGACCGGGAACCGTTCTGCCGGTTGCCCGAGCCGCACGGACAGCTCGTGCAGCACTTCGAGATCAGTGCGTACTCCGGGCGGTGGTGTGACAGCACGACCGCGGAGGAGAACACGCCCTTCCAGATTGGTCATCGTGCCCCCCTCCTCCGCCCACTGCGTCACCGGAAACACAACGTCGGCCAACACTGCCGTTTCCGACAGGACGAAATCGGCGACCACCAGGAAGTCCAGGGCTGCCAAGCGTTCCGCGACATGCGCGGACCGCGGGGCGGACACCGCGACATTGCTGCCGAACACCATCAGCGCACGCGGCCCGGCTCCCAGGGAATCGAGCAGCTCGTACGCCGACTTTCCCGGACCGGGCAAGGATTCCGGTTCGACTCCCCACACTTCCGCGACGTGTTCGCGCGCCGCCGGGTCGTCGATCTTGCGGTAACCCGGCAGCTGATCGGCCTTCTGACCGTGCTCCCGGCCGCCCTGCCCGTTTCCCTGGCCCGTCAGGCACCCGAATCCGGAGCCGGATCGTCCCGGCAGGCCCAATGCGAGAGCGAGGTTGATCCACGCCGAAACCATGTCGGAGCCGCTGGCGTGCTGCTCAGTCCCCCGCGCGGTGAGCACATAAGCGTTGTCAGCACGGGACAGTACGGCCACCGCGCGCCGCTGGTCGGCTGCGGAAACACCGGTGACCCGCTCCACCTGTTCCGGCCACCACCGTGCTGCTACTTCCCAGGTTTCCTCGAAGCCGACCGTGCGCCGGCTCAGGTAGTCCTTGTCCACATGCCCTTCCGCCACCGCGACGTGAAGGAGCCCGAGCGCGAGTGCGAGATCCGTCCCGGGAGTCGGAGCGAGGTGCACCGCGGCTTGTTCGGCGGTGGCGGTGCGGCGCGGGTCGACCACCACGAGCCCGCCCGCGTCGATTGCCCGGCGAAGGTGCTGGACGAACGGCGGCATCGTCTCGGCGACGTTGGCCCCGATCAGCAGCACCGCGTCGGCGTTCGCCAGATCGGTCACCGGGAAGGGCAGTCCGCGGTCGACGCCGAACGCGCGGATGCCCGCCGCCGCGGCGGACGACATGCAGAACCGCCCGTTGTAGTCGATCTGCGAAGTGCCGAGCGCCACTCTGGCGAACTTGCCGAGCAGATACGCCTTCTCGTTGGTCAGCCCACCGCCGCCGAACACCGCGACCGCGTCCGGGCCGTGTTCGGCGCGCAACTCCTGAAGCCGTTGCGCGACATGGTCGAGCGCGTCCTCCCACGAGGCCGGTTCACCCTTGACGAGCGGAGTCGTCAGCCTGCCCGGGGTGTTCAGCAGCGCGGCCGAGGTCCACCCCTTCTGACAGAGACCACCCCGGTTGACGGGGAACTCCCGCGGCTCGACCACCGGACCGGGCTTGATCGTCATACCGCATTGCAGGGCGCAGTACGGGCAGTGTGTCGGAGTCGGCACGGGTCACCCCCTTCGCTGTCTGGACGCTAGGAGGCCGCGGTTATCCGGAGGTGGCCGTGTGTTTCCACCAGGCAAACTTGTCCGCACCTCGGCGAGGCGGGACTTGACAGCTCGGGACCGCTCCCGAAAGGCACGCATACGGTCGACCGCGGAGTGGTACGCGACGAACAACGCTTATCTGCACGCCCAGCTCGGTGGGTTCACCACTGGGGAATGTTCGCTCACATCGGTCACCAGCACGCAGACCACGCAGGAATGGCGGGCCACCGCGTGGGCCTCCTGCTATCGCCCGTAGGTTGGGGGCATGGATCTCGTGTGGCCCGCGGGCGCGGAGTTCGACGACCGCGCCCTTCTCCTCTCCGACGCGCTGCCGGTGATGGAGTTCGAACTCGGCGTCCCGGTGCGATTGGTGCGCGAGGACCCCGGAACCGGGCCGCGATGGCTGTGCCGAGTCGACCCCGATCACGACGGTCCGGCCGTGTTGCGGCGCAACGGCGATCTCATTGAATCGGTTGGTCGCACGCTCGACGAGATGTGGGAGACGTTCAGCCTGCGGCACACCTGGTTGCGAACCGGGCAGGACACCTACGCCGTGGATGCGGCCGATCTCACGGAAGCGGTCGACCGGATCATCAACGAGGTCCGTTTCAGCTACCCCGCCTTCGCCCTCCGCGGCCTGGACTGGGATCAGCTGTGCGAGCACTACGCGCCCAAGGTCCTCACGGCGGACGATCCCTTCGCGGTGTGCCAGGAATGGGTCGCACAGCTCGGCGACGCCCATACCGCCGTGCACGCCGCTCCGCGCCCGCTTCCCCTTCCCTACAAGGCATTCCGCTCGACCTTCACGGATGTTCCCGAAGGAAGTGCGGCGTGGGAGGCCGGAGTTCGTCCGGGATGGCGACTGCACGCGCCGCACCACGACGACATCGCGCGGCGCACGGGAGCTTCACCGCACATGCTCCCCTACCTGATCGGCAGAAGACTGCTCTCCTCGACGGGAAGCCAGCAATGGCGGGCATTCGGGCCGGGGGGTGAAGACGTCACGTGGACCGAGAAGCCGACCGGACTGCCCTTCGGCGACCTCGTCACCTGGCAGGAGGACGGCCGGATCAGGATCAAGCAATGGGTCGCGAACTCGGGGATCGCGGAAGCGCTCGACACCGCGCTGACGGAACTGGGTGACTGCGCGGAGCTGACGCTCGACCTCCGCGGGAACGCCGGCGGGAACGTCGTGCTGGCCTGGGCGACGCGGGACCGTTTCCTCCGCGAGGAAACCGTTCTCGGCTCAGTGCGCTACTGCATCGACGGAAAGCTCAGCGATCCGGTGCCCATGATCGGCACGCCCTCGAACGGCGTGCGCTGGGGAGGAAGGCTGACGGTGCTCACCGACCCGATGACCTACTCCGCGAGCGAGGATTTCCTGTTGGGGCTCCAAGGACTCGACCACGTCAGGGTGGTCGGCGAACCGAGCGGCGGCGGCAGTGGGCGGCCGCGCACGGTGCGACTGCTCCCCGGCTGGACGCTGAACATCAGCACTGTGCTCACCTACGACCGGAACGGTCACTGCGTTGAGGGCTCCGGCATTCCGGTCAACGTTTCCAAACAGTGGCGGTAGAAGCGCGCGACATCGACCTTCTTGGCGCACTTGACCATTCGACCGGTCTCGGAACGCACTGTGCGTCCCTGGCTCACGCCGGTGGTCAGCACCTCGCAGCGCACGTCCTCGAACTCGCACAGATCGGGCTCTACGAGGTACGAGGTGGTGAGGCTGTCCCAGCAGCAGTAGGCGAAACCGGTGGTCTCGAAGCCGCCGAAGGTCATCGCCAGCAGCGACCCCGCGAGGTCGGTCAGCGGTGTGCCGTAGTGGCTGCCGAAGGAGCGCACGAACTCGGTCGTGATCGGCACCTGGTCGGTGGCGTCCAACGGGAAGAGCGTGATCGGGATGTCCGAGGCGAACACCCGGTGCGCCGCCCGCGGGTCCCAGTAGACGTTCCACTCGGCGGTGCCGTCGTGGTCGGGCTCGGCGACGTTGCCGGCCACGTCGATCGCACCGCCCATGAAGACCAGTTCGGCGATCTTGGACTCCACCGGGGGGTGCTCGTCCAGGCACCACGCGAGGTTGGTCAGCGGCCCGATCATCAGCAGCGTCACCGGTTCCGGCGCGGCGAGCAACCACTGCGCCAGCTGCTCGTGCGCGGGCAGCTCCGACACCCTGGTCCTGGGCTCGCGCTGGTTGAGCACGGGCAACGCGTCCGCGCGCAGGGCGTCCACCCGCCACTCCAGCGGGAACGGGTTGGGGCCCGCCAGGGTGCCCTCCGCGACCGGCACGTGGTGCGCGCCCGCCAAGTCCAGGATCTTGCGGGTGGCCGACACCGCGGGCTCGACCAGGCAGTCGGCCGGGGTGACCGTGACCCCTTTGAGCGCGATCCCGGAGTACCTGGTCAGCAACGTCAACGACAGCAGGTCGTCCAGCGCGCCGTCGTGGTCGAAGTAGATCGCTCGGGTCACCGGGGGATTATCGTCAGGCTTCGCCGAGCAGGGCCAGCTCCTGGTCGAAGTCGAACCACAGCGCTTCCTCGCCGGAGGGCACCAGCAGGTAGCTGTCGTTGAGGAAGTCCGCGAGCACCTCGGCGTCCGCGCCGAACCGGGCCTGACCGGCCGGGGTGCTGAACTCGATCTCCACGAGGTTCATCGGGCCCGCGATCGGCCAGAGCCGCACGTCGCCCTCACCGGCCTCGCCGAGCAGGCCGTCGGCGAGCAGGTCACGGGCCAGGAGCCACTCGACGCTCTTCCCGCGCACCGGGTTGAACAGCATGCGGATCGCGTAGGGGTCCCTGGTGGAGTACGCCAGCTCCACCTCCACGGTGACCGCGGGAGCGAGCAGCAGGTTGAACATCGTGGTGGTGCGGATCTCGTCGTGCTCCATGCCATCTCCCTCATCCGTCGTGCGGCTTCGGGGAGGAGACGCCCGGGCCCGCCGTGCTCTGACGCGGTTCGGGCCACGTCACACCCGATCGTGACAAAATGCGGCCCCGCTCACAGCGCGAGCGGGGCCGCCGTCCTCAGTTGGTGTCCCCGGCCAGCGAGAACGACCGCAGGCGATGGGTGGCGGCCACGGTGCCGAGCACCACGAAAACCCCGGCCATCACCGCGGCCGTGCCGACCGACAGGGTGCTCTGCAGGATCGGGTTGCCGCTGACGGTGTCGGTGATCGTGCTGGAGAACTGGCGCACGCTGAGCACCTTCGTGCCGTCGACGTAGGTGCCGAGCAGGTTCTCCCAGATCAGGATGTAGCTCATCCCGATGATCACCGGCCGCCGCGTCACCACGCTCAGCGCCAGGAACAGCGCCGAGTACGCCAGCGCCCCGACCGTCGCGCCCACGAACAGCGCTGTGCCCAGCGTGGCGCCGTCGGCGATGGCCCCGGCAACGCCGAGCGGGACGCCCGCGGCCACCGTGGTCACCAGCCAGGCCACCAGCAGCTTGGAGAGGATGATCTCCCGGCGAGGCAAGGGCTTGGTCAGGATGTGGGTGATCGTGCCGTCCTCGATCTCCAGGCCGAGCACGCTGCTGCCGACGATCAGCGCGGTCAGCGGCAGCAGCACCCCCAGACCCATCCCGTTGAGCAGCACCGGGGCCCACCGCTCCACCCGGACGCCGGTACCGCCTGCGAACAGGGTCAGCCCGATCAGCAGCACCGGGACCGGCAGCAGCAACAGCGCCCTGCGCCTGCCCAGCAGCGCCCGCAGGGTGATTCGAATGATCATGAGGTTCATGACGCCACCAGGTAGGAGAAGACGCGTTCCAGGGACTCGTCGGAGGGCAGCAGCTGCGACAGGCGGATGCCCTGCGCCCTGGCCACCTTCGTCAGCTCCCTGGTGAAACCGCCGAAGTCGTTCGCCCGCACCTGCAGCCCGGCCGTGCCCAGCTCCACCCCGGACACCGACGGCAGGCACATCAGCGCGGCGGCCAGCCGGCGGTTGTCGGAGGAGGTGATGACGAACTCGTGCGGGCGGTTGGTCATCAGCCGCCGGATGTGCCGGTAGTCACCGGAGGCGGCCAGCCGCCCGGAGACGATCACCTGCACGGTGCCGGAGAGCTGCTCGACCTCCTCCAGGATGTGCGAACTGAACAGGATCGTCCTGCCCTCGCCCGCCATCCGGTGCAGCAGGTCCATCATGTGCATCCGCTGTCGCGGGTCCATGCCGTTGAACGGCTCGTCCAGCAGCAGCACCGACGGCTCGTGCACCAGGGCGGCGGCGACGCGCGTGCGCTGCCGCATGCCCTTGGAGTAGGTGCCGATGCGCCGGTCCATCGCCTCGCCCATCTCGACCAGGTCGATCGCCCGGCGCGCGGCGGCCTTGGGGTCGGGCAGCTTGTGCAGCACCGCGCTGGCGTGCACGAACTCCCACGCGGTCAGGTACCCGGGCACGCTCTCGCGCTCGGTGACCAGGCCGAGCGAGCGGTAGACGTCGGGGTTGCGCCAGCTCGGGGTTCCGTTGACCAGCACGGTGCCCTGCGAGGGCGCGAGGAAGCCGGCCATCATGTGCAGCACGGTGGTCTTGCCCGCGCCGTTGGGGCCGAGCAGGCCGGTCACGCCGGGCCCGATGGTCAGGGTCACGTCGTTGACCGCGACCACGTTGCCGTACCACCGCGACACGGAGTCCAGCTCGATCGTGTTCGTGGTCATGCCGACACCCTCCGGTACCTCAGCAGCAACAGGCCCACCGCGGCGCACGTGACGAAGAGCGTCACCACGCCGTGCATCGGTCCCCACACCCCGACGGCGTGGTTGGTGCCCTTCAACAGCCAGTTGTCCACGCCCTGCAGCAGGTTGGCGGGGGAGATCATGCCGACGACCTCGGGGTTGTCGCTGAACTCCGCCAGCCCCGCCGCGATCGGCTCGGTGATCAGGAACAGCGCCAGCACCAGGGTGGAGGCGAAGATCCGCCTGCCGGACAGCGAGGCCAGCGGCAGCGCGAGCGCGGCCAGCACCACCGCGTGGATCGCCACCGCGGCCATGCCCTGGCCGAAGCGGCCCGCGTGGTCGAGCACCCCGGTCATCCCGTCCTTGGTGCTGAACGCGTTGCCCGCGAACATGATCACCATGGCCGGGCCCAGGGTCAGCGCCACCGAGGAGATCAGCGCGGCCAGCTTGGCCAGCGCGTAGTCGGCGCTGCTCAGCGGCCGGGCCAGGTACAGCGGCATGACGTTGTTGCCGATGTCGCGGGAGACCAGCTCCGGCGCGGCCACGGCGAGCATGATCACCCCGACGTAGGTCAGGTTGCCGACCAGGTCGACGTAGCCCATCAGCTCGATCCCGGTCTGGGTGCCGACGACCATGATCACCAGCCCGGCGATGCCCGCCGAGGCCGCGAGCGTCCACGGCAGCAGCTTCGCCTTGAACCCGCGGCCGAGGCCGAAGGCGGTGCGCAGGCTGTGCACGTACAGCGCCCACATCACCGAGCGCTTGCCGAGCCGCTGGCCCTGGTAGCGCTGATAACCGATGTCGTGGATGACACCCTCAGGCGTGCTGGACATCGCCCACCTCCGATCCGGCAGTGCGGTCGGCGGAGTCCCGGAACAGGTCCGCGACCTGGTGACGGCGCTGCTCCAGCCGGTGCAGCGACAGGTCGAGATCGACGACGGCGTCCCGGATCACGTCGTAGGTCTTCTCGTCGTCGAAGCGCACCAGCAGTTCCCGGCCCTGCTCGCGGACGTCGAGCCCGGCGGCGGTCAGGCGCGCGACGAACTCCTCGACGCGCTCGTCCACCTCGACCGCGAGGACGCCCTTGTGCTGGGTCATCGCCGACAGCGAGTCCGAGCGCAGCAGGCGCCCGCCCTCGATCGCCACCAGCGAGGTGCAGATCCGCTCGATCTCCCCCAGCAGGTGCGAGCAGACCACGACGGAGATGCCGAACTCGGTGCCGATGCGCTGCACCAGTCCGAGCATGGCCTGGCGGCCCTCCGGGTCGAGCCCGTTGGTCGGCTCGTCCAGCAGCAGCAGCTCCGGGTCGTGCACCAGCGCCTGCGCGAGCTTCACCCGCTGCTTCATGCCGGTGGAGTAACCGCCGATGGCCCGGTACCGCTCCTCGTAGAGCCCGACGTGGCGCAGCGTCTCGGACGCGCGCTCGCGGGCGGTCGCCGCGGGCAGCCCGGACATGCGCCCCATGTGCGTCACGAACTCCGCAGCGGTCATGTCCGGCGGCAGGCAGTCGTGCTCGGGCATGTAGCCCACCTGCGAGCGCACCCGTTCCACCTCGGTGAGGGGGTCCAGCCCCAGCACCCTGATCCGCCCCGCCGTCGGTGCGATCAACCCCAGAGCCAGCTTGATCAGCGTGCTCTTCCCCGCCCCGTTCGCACCGACCAGCCCGACGATGCCGGGCTCGATGCTCACCGTCAGGTCGGCGAGGGCGAGTGTCCCGCCGCCGTACCGTTTCTCGAGCGATTCGCTCTCGATCAGTGTCACGTTGTGCACACTACGACGGACGACCGGGAGACCACATCCGGTTCGGCCCTGGAAACACCCTTAGGGGGTTGCCTATCTCACGAGGATAGCGTTGTCCCCCTGGGGAATCAGCTCTCCGACGACAGTCGCGCCGGACACCTCGCCCGCGACCAGCAAACCACCCGAAGTCTGAGAGTCTGTCAGCAAGAGCGCCTCCGTCTCCTCCACTGTGGACAGCTCGGTGCGCGGCCGCACCCAGTCGAGGTTGCGACGGCTGCCGCCGCTGACGAAACCGTCCCGAACCGCCTCCCGCGCGCCGTCCAAATAGGGCACCGCGGCGGAGTCGACGACCGCGCTGACCCCGCTGGCGCGCACGAGCTTGTACAGGTGCCCGAGCAGGCCGAAGCCGGTGATGTCGGTGGCACAGGTGATTCCGGCGGCGACCGCGGCCGCGGAGGCGTCCCGGTTGAGAGTGGTCATCGCCTCGACCGCCTGCGGGAAGACCTCGCCGGTGGCCTTGTGCCGGGTGTTGAGCACGCCGATCCCCAGCGGCTTGGTCAGCGACAGCGGCAGTCCCGGGCGCCCGGTGTCGTTGCGCAAGGTCCTTGCGGGGTCAACGATTCCGGTGACCGCCATGCCGTACTTGGGCTCCGGGTCGTCGACGCTGTGCCCGCCCGCGACGTGGCACCCGGCGCCGGCGGCGACGTCCCGGCCGCCGCGCAGCACCTCGGCGGCCAGCTCCATCGGCAGCACCTCCCTCGGCCAGCCGAGCAGGTTCACCGCCACGACCGGGGTGCCGCCCATGGCGTAGACGTCGGAGAGCGCGTTCGCGGCCGCGATCCGGCCCCAGTCATAGGGATCGTCGACCACCGGGGTGAAGAAGTCGGCGGTGGCGACCAGCGCCAGATCGGGTCGCACGCCGACCACGGCCGCGTCGTCGCCGGTGTCCAGTCCGACCAGCAGCTCCGCCGCGGGGTCGACCGGCGGGGCGCCGGTCAGCCCCGCCACGATCCGTTCGAGCTCGCCGGGCGGGATCTTGCAAGCGCACCCGCCGCCGTGGGCGAATTGGGTGAGACGGTAGGAGATCACCCGGACATCGTGTCAGGATGGTCTTGTGAATCGGGGAGGTGTATCCGGTCTGGTGACCGGCGCGGTCTTCAAAACCGTTGGGCGGCAGCACCTGTCGCCGGCGGGTTCGATTCCCGTCCACCTCCGCTCCCCGGGGGTATCATGACCGACCCACGCCGGCACATCCCGCGCACCGACACCCTCCTCGCCTGCTTCGCCGAGGCCGCGCGGACCCTCGGCACCGCCACGGTGAAGGCGGCGATCATGGCTGCGCAGCAACGGGCTCGCGCGGGCGAGATCGCACCGTCGGAAGTGGCTTCCGCGGTCGCGGCGGCGCTCCCGTCCGGCCCGCGCCGGGTGATCAACGCGACCGGGGTCGTCGTGCACACCAACCTCGGCCGTGCTCCGTTGTCCCCCGCCGCACGTGCCGCGATCGACGCCGCCGCGGGCACCACGGACGTCGAGTTCGACCTCGCGACGGGGGCGCGGGCACGGCGCGGACGCAGCGCGCTCGCGGCGCTGGCCGAGGCCGTCCCGGACGCGGGCGGAGTGCATGTCGTCAACAACAACGCCGCGGCCTTGTTGTTGTGCGCCTTGGCATTCGCACCCGGCCAGGAGATCGTCATCAGCCGCGGTGAGCTGGTGGAGATCGGGGACGGCTTCCGCATTCCGGAGCTGCTGCGCTCGACCGGCGCGCGGTTGCACGAGGTCGGTACGACCAATCGCGTCCACCTCCGCGACTACGCCGACGCCGTCGGTCCTTCCACCGGCTTCATCCTGAAGGTGCACCCGTCCAACTTCGAGGTCACCGGCTTCACGTCCACAGTGGACATCGCGGAGCTGACCGGCCTCGGCGTTCCGGTGATCGCGGACATCGGCTCCGGCCTGCTCGCGCCGCACCCGCTCCTTCCCGACGAGCCGGACGCGACGACGGCCCTGCGCGCAGGGGCGAACCTGGTCACCGCGAGCGGGGACAAGCTCCTCGGCGGCCCGCAGGCGGGCCTGCTGCTCGGCGACGCCGACCTGGTGGAGCGGCTCCGCCGCCATCCCGCCGCCAGGGCGCTGCGGGTCGACAAGCTCACGCTCGCGGCCTTGGAAGCGACTCTGCGTGGTCCGCTTCCTCCTGTGCGCCAAGCACTTGAAGCACCCGTCGACGATCTCTTCGATCGAGCCTCCGCGCTGTCGGCGAAGCTGCGCGGGGCGGGGATCGACGCGGACGCGGTGCGCTGCGTGGCGGCCGTGGGTGGCGGAGGGGCTCCAGGGGTCGAGCTGCCGTCAGCCGCGGTGAGCCTTCCCGCCGAGTACGCGAAGTCGCTGAGGCTGGGCGAGGTCGCCGTGGTGGGCCGGATCGAGCGCGGGCACTGCCTGCTCGACCTGCGCACGGTCCACCCTGATGACGATTCCCTTCTGGTGCGGGCGGTTCTGGGCTGATGCGGGTCATCGCCACGGCCGGGCACGTCGACCACGGCAAGTCCACCCTGGTGCGGTCGCTCACCGGGATGGAGCCCGACCGCTGGGCGGAGGAGAAGCGGCGCGGGCTCACCATCGACCTCGGCTTCGCGTGGACGACGCTCGGAGACGGCTCGGAGATCGCGTTCGTCGACGTCCCGGGGCATCGGAGGTTCGTGCCGAACACGCTGTCCGGGATCGGCCCGGTACCCGCGGTCATGTTCGTGGTGGCGGCCGACGAAGGTTGGATGCCGCAGTCCACAGAACACCTCGCCGCACTGGACGCGCTCCGCATCGAACACGGCGTACTGGTGATCACGCGTTCCGACCTCGCCGATCCGGGGCCGGCGCTCACGGAGGCGCGGGAACGTCTCGCGAGCACATCGCTCGCCGGGATCGAGCACGTCGTGGTCAGCGGAGTCACCGGCGCCGGGCTGGACGAGCTGCGTTCGGCCCTGTCCTCGTTGGAGCTTCCGGCACCGGACACCGCGGCGGATGTGCGGTTGTGGGTTGATCGCTCGTTCAGCCTGCCCGGAGCGGGCACCGTGGTGACGGGGACGCTCACGGGCGGCACTCTGCGTGCGGGCGACGAACTGCTGCTGCGCGGTTCCCCGGTCACGGTGCGCGGTCTACAGTCCTTGGGGCGCAAGGAAGATCCGGTCGAAGCGGTCGCCAGGGTCGCGGTGAACCTGCGTGGAGCAGACCGCGACGCCGTCCATCGCGGCGACGCGCTCCTGACGCCACACCGCTGGCTGGACAGCTCCGCCGTGGACGTTCTCGTCGATCAGGAGCTGCCGTCCCAGGTCGTGCTGCACATCGGGTCCGCTTCGGTTCCTGCTCGCGTTCGTCCGCTGGGGACCGCGGCGGCACGCCTCGCGTTGTCGCGCCCGCTGCCACTGCGGATCGGTGATCGCGTGCTGCTACGCGATCCTGGCAGCTCGAAGATTGCCGGGGCTTCCGTCGCGGACCTCGATCCGCCGCCGCTGACTCGCCGCGGAGCCGCCCGTGCACGCGCGGACGAACTGCGCGCGCCGCTCGAACTCCACTTGCGGCGACGCAAGTTCGTGCACCGGGACCGGCTGCGCGCCTTGGGGTTGCCGCACGACGGTCCGGAGTGGCGGGTGGACCCGGAACGCTGGGCGAACCTGACCGAACAGCTCAAGTCCGAAGTGGACAGTTGGCCGCCGTTGGACCCCGGCCTGCCGGTGACCGTGGCGCTCCAGCGGCTGAACGTGCCCGCCGCGCTGATCGGCGATCTGGCGACGGCAGCGGGACTGCTCGTCGTCGGCGGACGGCTCCAGAGGTCCGGCAGGGCCGCGTTGCCCGCGCACGTCGAAGCCGCGCTGGTGACGCTGACGCGGGAGCTGCGCGCTGACCCGTTCGCGGCGCCGGACGCGCACCGCCTGGCAGAACTCAAGCTGGGGCAGAAGGAACTGGCCGCCGCGGTGCGCGCGGGACGGCTGGTGAAGGTGGCCGAAGGGGTCGTGCTCCTGCCGGAGGCCATCGAGCTGGCGCGGCGCGTCCTGTCGCGGCTGGAGCAGCCCTTCACCGTCAGCCAGGCCCGTCAGGCGCTGCGCACCACGCGCCGGGTCGCCGTTCCGCTGCTCGAAACGCTCGCCCGGATGGGCGCCACCGAACGCCTCGCCGACTCCCGCCACGTTGCGCACGTAACGGCTCACGATCAGTGATGGATAATCCCCGTGTGGCTCAACAGCAGTTAGATCTGATCTCGCCGAGCGGCGGGCAGGTACGGGTGGCCCTGCCGGGCTCGGCGCCGGTGTCCAGCGTGGTCACGGGCGTCCGGTTCGCCGGAGGGTCCTACGGCACCGGGTTCCAGATCGGACCGCGCGGCTACCACGACTTCGCTTGTACCCACGTCGCTCCTGCGACGCTGCGCGAGCGCTTGGTCGTGCACGGCCGTGAAGTGCTCGTGGCGGAAGCCGAGGACGGCGAGTCCTCGGTGGCCACCCTGATCGGCACCTACCACGAGCTGATGACCGTCTTCGTCGGCCCGGCACCGCGGCGTGATCGGGTGTTCTCGCTGTTCAACTCGCTGCTGATCAACGACAACAGCGGCGGCATGGTCGTCCGCCCGCGCTCGGCGACACTGCTGGACACCATGGCCGAGCAGGTCGTGGTGGCGGTGAAGGGCTACGGCTCGGTGAACATCCCCGGGCCCCGGCAGGCGAGCGCGCTGGTGCCCAGGCACGCGGGCGCCCGGACCGCGCACGGCGAGGTGTGGAAAGCTGCCTACCCCGGCGGTTTCGCGTTCATCCTCGGCTGTTCCCGCGGGGTGGCCGAGGTGCACCTGGCCAACACCGCGCAGGAGTGCCTGGACTGGCTGAACGAGATCGACGTGGCGTGGCGGGATGCGAGCTGATGTCTGCTGAGCTGGCCTTCTACCTGATCACCTGGGCCGCGATCATCGTGCTGTTCCTCGGGCTCGCCGCGACGCTGCGCGAGGTCCGGCTGCTGCGCGCCGTCGTCATGCGCAACCCGGACGGTTTCGCCACCGCCCAGCCGGACGTGGTGCTCGGCGGGGTGTTCGCCGACGGCACCTCGCGGCCGATCGTCGCCGCGGTCGACTCCGGTTGCCCGTTGTGCAGGACGGTCGTCGAGGAGCTGGCGCGGCGCGCTCCGGACGCGAAGCTGCTGACGCACGAGTCCCCTTCGGTGTGGCGCGACGCCGGGCTCGAGGTCATCAGCGACCGCGAGGCGTGGCGGGCGATCTCGCACCTGTCGCCTCCGGTGCTGATGCACGTGGACGGCGGCGGCGCTGTGCGGCGGATGACCTTGCCCGTGCGCGTCGAGGAACTCGACGACTGGATCGACTCGGAGGGAGCCGTCGATGTCGTTGACGCTCGATCAGATTCCTGACCACGACCAGGCTCCCCCGGCTGCGGAGCCGTCCCGCGCGCTGTCCGGGCTGAAGATCACCGGGGCTCGGCGGACCGTGCTCAAGGCGATGGCGCTCGGCGCGGTCACCCTCGGCGCTTCGGCGTTGAGCTGGCCGCGGGCCGCGCGCGCCGAGACCGGCAAGTACGGCATGCAGGGGTGGGACCGCAATGACTGCAAGGACGCCTATCCCGTCGGCTACGAGGAGAAGGGCGACACCAGCGGCGCCTACGTGAACACCTACGGCGCGTGCTTCAACGGCGCCTGGCGGGGCAGCAACTACTGCGACGGCGGCTGGCACAAGTACGGCACGTGGAACGACAACGGCATCCAGGCCGATCACGCGCCGACCTCGACCGCTTGCGGCACGACGACGACGAAGAACGCGTGGAAGTGGACCACGCCGGACGGGATCGTCTACCGCTGCTCCGATGGGTTCACCACGTTCTGGGGCGGCGGGCACACCGGCCAGACCTACCTGACCATCTGCAGGGCTGTCGTCTGACATGCGGTGGCACCCGTTGACGATCGCCGTGGGCGTCGTGCTCGCGACGATCGCCTGCGCGGTGTGGTGGCCGCCGTCGATGTGGCTGCTGATGGGTGCCGCGGCGGGCTACGCCACCAGCGGCAGCACTTGAAGCAAGAACTCGGCTTCCGCGCTGAGCTCGCCGGTCCGGCGAGGTTCCCCACTGGTGGCGTTCTGCACCGGTCTCGTCGTCGGCGGTGTGCTGACCGCGATGGGCCTGGTCGTCGTCGGGTCCCTGATCCGCGCGCCACTACCCGACGCTGCCCGCTGGTCGATCGTGGCGGCGGCCCTGGTTCCCGTGCTGCTGCGCGATTTCGGCGTGCTGTCCTTCGCGCTGCCGGAGAACCGCCGCCTCGTGCCGGAGAGCGTGTTCCGGTTGGGTCCGCACCTCGGGCCGCTGCAGTTCGGCATCGAGATGGGCACCGCGATGCGCACCTATCTGCCCAGCGGACTGCCCTACATCGGTGGCCTCGTCGTGCTGCTGCTCGCGTCGTGGCCCATGGCGGTGTGCGCAGGCGTCGGCTTCGGGCTCGGACGTGCGCTGATGACCACGTCGAACGTGCGCTACGACGGAGACTGGGACGCCGAGTGGGCCCGGCACGCCCGCCTATTGGCCGTCCTGATGACGGTCGCCTTCGTGTTCAGCCTGGTCTACCTGCGGGTCGCGTAACCACTGCAGAACTCTTCGCCGTTCACGTTGCTGCAGACCCGGAAAGTCCCTTTGCTCGCCCACGTGTTGGTGTCGACGCTCGTCCGGCCCTGCGGGACGTGAGCGCGGCTCACCACGCTTCACCACCAGTTCTCCGTCCACACCTCGTCTCCCGCGACGCCGTACTCCAGGTGCCCGTGCCAATGCCGGTCACCCGGCGGCGTCCGAAGCGCCCAGGGGTTGATCCGCCGCCCGTGGTGCGTGGTCCAGGCCGCCAGTTCCAGCACTTCCTGGACGCTCTCCCCGGCCAGTGCTGCCTGCGCCGGGGTGGGCATCGCGATCAGTGGTGCGGCCAGCATCCTCCCGGGTTGTGGATCACGGTGTCCGGCTGCTCGGGGACAGCCACGTTCATCGGCAGGTGGACGCACTCTTCTGCCTCTCGTGACCGCCGTGGAGGGCCGCAGACGTCCTGTAGGGCATCGCAGCCGGGGCATGATCGGTAGCCCTAGAAGGGCGCGGGTTCGGCGATGGGTTCGAGTTCGGTCTCGATCACCTTGCCACTCGGTGTGGTCCATGCGTGCGTGCCGTCCGGCCGGTTCTCGCAGGACCAACGGGAGTGGGTCTTCATCCGGTGATGGTGCCTGCACTTGGGCCGCAGGTTCGCGATGGTGGTGTTGGTCCCGTCAAAGGGACAGCAATGATCCAGATCGCAGCGGTGCGCCGGTTGGTTACAGCCGACCATCGTGCACGTCGGATACCGGGCGTTGATCAACTCCCGCTGCGCCGGAGTCGGTCGGTAGGTGGTGATGTGCTCGGCCATCCCGGTCACCGGGTCGGTCAGGATGCGCTTCCAGATCCCATTCGCCGCGACATCCGCCACGATCGGGGCGGGCAGCGGACCGTATCCGGCCAGCATGACCGGGTCTGTGGTCAGGCCCAGGATGTTGGTGATCGGCATGGTCAGGTTGACGCACACCTGGCCCTGCGGGGCGGGTGTTTCCTTGCCCATCAACAGGTCTGCCGCGACGTCGGATCGTTTCTGGTCGAGGGTGCGGTCATCTTTCGGTAGTGCCCGGGCGATGCGGTCGATGCGGTCGAAGGCGAGGGCCGCCTTCAGGGCGGGCAGGACCACGCGCAGTGAGCACATGCCGTCGTCGAGGTTGAACTTCTCCACCAACCGCTGCTTGCGCTTCTCCTCATGACGCCGCAACGCCGCCTCGGCATCGAGCTTGAGGACATAGCGCCGGGCATAGCGTTGAGAGGCGGTGTAGTTGTGCGATGCCGCATGCGCGATCAGCACCGGTTCGGCGATCGCCTGGTTGGCGGCGTCGAGGACACTGACCTGATCAATGATCATCAACGCCTTGCCCTCATCGATCCGACCGTCCGACAACGCTTCCAACACCGCCGGATGGTCGATCAGCGACATGGCGCGGTCGATGAGCTTGTTGCCTTTGACCTGGGAGACGCGCAGCAGCGGCATGAGAACATCCCCGGCGTACTGCTGGACTTCGGGGTCGAGGTCGTCATAGAGCTTCATCAGGGTTAAGGCGAAGTCCGCGACAGCCTTACCGATCGCGGCGTAGGCGGCGACGAGTTCGTCTTCGATATCGGCAGGGGCCATACCCTTATTTTAGCGTCTGCAAATAGTGGATCATGGCTCTACGGAGTGAACTTTCCCTTACACCCCAACGGTTTCAGCAAACGAAAGCCAGTTCCAGCTGGCGAGGTAAGGCTGGAACGGTCGGCTTGACCTGGGGTGCGCGTGCCATACGCTCGTCGCGAGGGCCGGAGTTTCATCCCGTGCCCCCGTGAGGCCCACGGGCACGCGCAAGGGGCCCCAGGTCAAGCCGACCCCACGCCGGAACCAGCAGGCTGGAACCAGCCGACCCCACGCCAGAACCAGCCGCCCCCCGCTGGAACCAGCCACCCCCGCCGGAACCAGCCCACCCACGCCGGAACCAGCCACCCCCGCCGAAATCCCCCCAAGCCGAACCCTAGAAACGATAAGCCCGCAACACGGTCTGCGAAACGGATCCACCCGCAGCATCAGAAGCCCCGATCCGCACCCCGACAAACCCCGATCCCACAGGGTGTTCAACCACGGCGATCCCCCGCTCTCCCGAGCGCAGAACGGGAATCGACTTCCAACTCACCCCGTCGTCGAAGGAGACCTCCAGCGTCAAACCGACAACCGCCGAGGACACCGATCCGGGTTGCCGTTGCACGACAAGGGAAAGCGGATGGAAACGGCCGAGTGCCCGGTTCTGGTGGTCGACCGCGCCGCTCGCGCGCACGACCATCAGCGGCAGTGGCGCCTTCCCGGAAGCACCGGGCTCGGCGAACGTCCAGGTGGTGTCGATCTTGGTGCCGAGCACCGACCACGGCACGGAGCGGGTGGCCTCGGCGCGGAGGGTGTAGCGCGCAGGGGTGTCCGGGATGGTGAAGCTCGCCCTCCCCGCGCCCGCGATGCTTTCCGGCCGCCCACCTGCGCGGGTCAGGGTCGTGGTGCCGGTGACGGACTCGGCCGCTGAGATGTACTGGTTGGGGTCGCTGCCGGACAGCAGCGGGATGCCGACGGACAGCTGCTTCCCCGCGCGCTGCACGGCCCAGCCGTCCTCGGCGTTCCCGAACGCCGGCCCCATGGCGCCCTTGTTCCACCCTGCCTGGTAGGAGCCGGGCTTGTACGTCCGGTACGACCAGGTGTTCTCCGAGTCGTTCTCATCCACGAAGGACGCGAGAACGTGCCGCCAGCTGACGTCCGGGTGAGCGGTGAAGAACTCCGTGCGCTTGCTGGGCACGGCCTGGTCGGTGGTCTCGTACACGCCGTTGCCCGGCTCCTGCACCGCGAGCCGCGCGTAGTCGGCCCGCAACCCCTTCCCGGGGGCGCCTTGCGCGTAGTACCGGGACTCCACCTTCGCCAACTCGTGATCACGCACGCGGTACGTCGTGTCCGGCGGGATCTTGCCGCGCTCCAGGAACGCCAGCTGGTAGGTCGACGTGGTGGTCGGGTCGGCGAGGCTGGCGCGGAACGTGAACGCGTACGTGTGGTCGGAGACCTTCGCTTCGGTGCCCACCGCGTACAACTGGTGCGTCGGGCCCGCCGTCCATCCAAGGGAGGAGATCCGGTCACCCTTGCCGGAGAGCAACGCGACCTGGCCGAACGTGAACTTGGCGTTCTTCCGGTCGACGACGGCGCGGATCGGCCTGCCCTGCCTGGCATCCAGGGTGACGACAGCGTCCTTGCCGACGACGACACCTGGCTTCGACAACGCTGTGACGGCGAGCGGCTGCGCCTTGTTGGCGGGATCGTCCGACAGCTCGAAGGCGTTGATGTCGTAGCGTCCCTTCGGCAGCCGTGTCGTTCCGTTGGGGCGAAGCCCATATGCCGCACCGGTTTCGGTGTTCACTGCCTTCGTCAGACCGCCGCTCGGGCGGCCCGTGCGACTGATCAGCTCGACCTTGACCTCGTAGCCCTCCCCTTCCAGAACCGCCGCAAGTGCCGTCTGCACAACGACTCCCGGCGCGGTGGCCGTCAGGCGACCGCCGTGCCTACCCGCGGGCTTGCCAACGGGATCAGCGGATACACCGACACTGGCCGTGCCGTTCGCGGGCACGGTGACCGTCGGCGAGGACGGAGTGAACGGGCCGGCAGCGCCGAGAGAAAGGGTGACCGGACTCGCGCCGTCGTTGCGGTAGGTCACCGCCTTGGGCTCGGATCGCTTGTACGGCCAGGAAAGGAAACCGAAGCTCACCCCGCCGGAGACCGCGCTCACCTGCTGCGTCACCGCGCGACCGATGTCCAGTCTGCCCGCTCCCTGCTCCAAGGCGTCCGCGGTCGGCAGGGCCGATCCGATGAGCGCAGCCTTGAGGCGGTCCGCCTTCCAGTCCGGATGCTGCTGAGCCAGCAGTGCGGCGGCGCCGGCGGCGTGCGGTGCGGCCATGGACGTCCCGGAGAGCGTCGCGTGCAGGTCATCGACGGGCGCGAGGTCGCCGTCCCGGGTACCGGGCGCTCGCGAGGAAACGATCTCGGCGCCGGGTGCGGCGATGTCCGGCTTCACCGCCAGGTCGCCGGTGCGCGGTCCGCGCGGTGAGAACGGGCTCGTGATGTCCTTTTTGGACACGCTGCCCACTGCGAGCGCGGCGTCCGCGGAGGCCGGCGCGGTCACGGACGCGAGCGGATCCGAGTTGTCGAGGTTGCGGTCATTGCCCGCCGAGACCACGAACAACGTGCCGTGCTGGGCGGAAAGCCGGTTCAGCGCCCGGGAAACGGGATCTGTGCCGTCCGTGGCTCCCCCGCCGAGGCTGAGGTTGACGACCTTCGCCTTCGGCGCGATCCACTCCATTCCGGCGATGACGGCGGAGTCGGGGCAGCCGTGGTCGACGCACACCTTGCCGCTGATCAGCTTCACGTCCGGCGCCACGCCGCGGTAGACCGAAGACCCGCTCGCGATGATCCCCGCGACGTGCGTGCCGTGGCCGAGGTCGTCGCGCGCGTCCGGCCGCGTTCCGGTGAAGTCCTTGGCCTCCAGCACCTTCCCGGCGAGGTCGGGGTGGTCGGCCTTGATGCCGGAGTCGAGCACGCCGACCGTGACGCCCTTGCCGGTGAACCCGGACTGCCAGGCGCGCGGCGCTCCGACCCGGGGCACGCTCGTGTCGACGGCGGGCTTGCCGATGCCATCGAGCCACACCCGCGTGTCCGGGGCGGACCGGGTCACCCAGTTCCAGAAGTCCTTGCTGCGCTTGTGGTCCTGCCGCACCGCGACGCCGTCGACGCTGGGCAGGTCGCGAACCTTGGTGACGCCGGGCGGCGCGGTGGGCGAGGAGACGATCAACGGCGTGGCGTCCTGCCTCCGCCTGGTCAGCTCGGAGATGTTGAACAGCCGCCGGTCGACGCGGCCCGCGGCGACGAGGGCGCTCGCGTCGGCGGGGATGACCGAGACGTCGGCAGCGCCCGGACCGGCCTCGCGGAAGAAGCCGATGTGCTCCCGGCCCGGCCCCGGGGTGATCGCCACACCCGGTGCGCCGCCGGGCTGCCGCAGCAGCCGGACCTGGTCGCCGGTGACCAGCGTGACGGCACCGGCGAGAGCAGGGGTGGCGGGCGCGACGGTGGCCGGGACGATCCCGGCCAGGACCGCGAAGACCACCGGCGGCACAAATCTGGACAATTTCACGAGGGGTATTTCGTTGCTCACACAGTGTTGTTACAGCTACCTGCGGGAGCGGGCCAGCCCAGCGGCAACGGCGCTGATCACGGCCCCGGCACCGAGCACGGAGGGCACGCCGATGCGGGCGACCTTGCGGCCGGTGCGGAAGTCCTCGATCTCCCACCCCTTGGCCCGCGCGATGCGGCGCAGCCCGGCGTCGGGGTTCACCGCGACCGGCGTGCCGACCGCGGTCAGCATCGGGACGTCGTTCTCCGAGTCGGAGTACGCCGTGCAGCGCCGCAGGTCAAGGCCCTCCCGGGCGGCGAGCGCGCGGACCGCGTGCACCTTCGCCGGGCCGTGCATGAGCCCGCCGACCAACCGTCCGGTGTAGACACCGTCGACGCTCTCCGCGACCGTGCCCAGCGCCCCGGTCAGGCCGAGCCGCCGCGCGATGATCGAGGCCAGCTCCACCGGGGTCGCGGTGACCAGCCAGACCCGCTGGCCCGCGTCGATGTGCTTCTGCGCGAGCGCCCTGGTGCCCGGCCAGATCTTGTCGGCCATCAGCTCGTCGTAGATCTCCTCGCTGACCGCGGACAGCTCCTCGACCGTGCGGCCGGCCACGAAGGACAGCAGCTGGTCGCGGCTGGAGTCGATGCCGGCCTTGTCCTCGCGCCCGCCGACGCGGAACTTCAGCTGCTTCCAGGCGAAACCGGCCAGCTGCGCACCGGAGACGTACTTGCGCGCCACCAGGCCGCGCGCGAAGTGGAAGATCGACGCGCCCATCATCATGGTGTTGTCCACGTCGAAGAACGCCCCGGCCGTGAGGTCCTGCCCCGGACCGGCCACGTCGGGACCGGCCACCACCGCGGCCTCCGCCGACGCGGCACCGGCCACCGCGGCCAACCGCTCCAGTTCCGGCTCCTGCACGGGTTCCCTCGCCGGCTTGTGCACTGCTCCGATGCTCGGTCCCGCGAGCGGATCTTCGGTCATGCGAACCGCCTTCCCCAATGCTCCAGCGTATCCGGGCACGACCACCCCTCTTCTGGCCGTCCCCCTGACGCACCGAATGAGTCGTTCGGTGCGTTCAACTACCCCGATGACTCATTCAGTGCGTAAGCGAGCCCGAACGAGTCGTTCGGGGTGGAAGCGGGGCGTGGTCAGCGCTTGACCGCGGACAGGGCGGTCCACTTGTCCCACGGGTAGGCCCAGAAGTCGGCGCCCTTGGCGGCCAGGTCGATCGACGAGCCCGTGACCACCACCGGGTCGCCCTCCAGGGCGGTGGCGTAGTAGTCCTTGGCGTCCTTCATCGACAGGTTCGCGCAGCCGTGTGAGACGTTGTTCCGGCCCTGGTTGGCCACGGAGTCGGGGTTGGCGTGGATGAACTCGCCGTTGTTGGACAGCCGCAGCGCCCAGTGCGCGTTGAACTCGAACTGCTTCATGAAGTACTGCTCGTGCTTGGACATGATGAAGTAGCGGCCGTTCTTGGTGACCAGCTTGGGGTCGGACTCGCGGCCGTAGCTGGCGGGGTAGTTGCGGAACTCCTTGCCGTCACGCTCGACGATCAGCCGGTGCTGGTCGGTGTCGGCGCGCACGAGCTGGTGGCGGCCGATGGTGAAGGTCACGGTGTAGTCGTTCTTGCCGTAGGAGCCGTTGCCGAAGTGCACGCCACGGAGTCCACTTCGGACGGTCACGCGGGTTCCGGGCTGGAAGTACTCCTTGGGCCGCCACACCAGGTTCTCGTCGTCGATCCACCCCCACGACCCCTCGGTCTGCGGGGTGGTCTCCACCGTCACGGCCTTCTCGACGGCCGCGCGCTCGCCTGCCCTGACGCCGGGCCTGGGGAAGACCAGCCACACGGGCTGCGCGACGCCGTAGGTGCCGCCGTCGGTCACGCGGGGGCTGACGGTGACCGGGACCCGTGGCTTGACGGTGCGGAAACTGCTGTTCACCGGGAGCGGCTTGCCGTCAGCACCGGTCGCGGTGCCGGAGAAGGTGTACTCGGCGTCGAAGTCGGGCTTCTCGGTCGCGGTCCACGTGCTCTTGTCGTCGGAGAGCTTGCCGGCGAGCTGCTTGCCGCCCGCCCCGGTGAGCCGGATGTCGCCGAGGGCACCACCGGACACGCTCACCTTCAGCGGCGAGGCCGGGGCAACACCGGTCGCCTTGTCGGCGGGCTCGACGACGACCTTGCTCTCCGCCGGCCGGGCCCCGTCGGCGGTCTGCGGCGTGGGCGATCCGGTGGTGCACGCACTGAGCCCCAGTGCCGCCACGACGGCCAGTCCGACCGCGATCGACTTCCCTCGCGCCATCTGCTTCTCCCCTGTGGTGATGGTTTCGCACAGATGACGCGGCGTGTGGTTCGCGGGTTGTGTGAGCAGCCGCACAAGCTAACTTTCCGTTGTGATGCAACTGTGGACGAGTGCTCGGTGGCGGCACGAGGCCGTCGCCTGGATGGACGACCGACTGGCTGGTGCCGGGCTGGTTCGCACCGGCGAGGTGACGCAGCCGAGGGTGCAGTCCTGGGCGACGGTGCTTCGGGCGGAGACGAACCGCGGCGTCGTGTGGCTCAAAGCGTGCGGTCCGGGCACGGCGTTCGAGGTGCCGCTCTACCCGCTGCTGCGCCGCCTCGCACCGGACCGCGTGCTCGCCCCGATCGGTGTGGACCTCGACCGCAAGTGGCTGCTCCTGCCGGACGGTGGGCCGACCATGAAGGACAGTCCGCGTGACCTCGCCGAAGTCCTTGCCGGATACGCGAAACTGCAGCGCGACCTCGCCCCGCACGTCGACGAACTGCTCGGCATCGGTGTGACCGACATGCGCGCGGAGGTCATGCCGAAGCGGTTCACCGAGGCCATGGGAGCGATCTCCGACTACGTGGAGCGGCGCGGCACCGAGGCGGAGCATGCCACCTTCGCGAAGCTCCTGGACTTCGAGGACACCTACCGCGGGTGGTGCGAACGGCTCGCCGAGGACCCGGTCCCGCCCAGCCTCGACCACAACGACCTGCACCAGAGCAACGTCTTCGCGACCGGGGCGAAGTTCTACGACTGGGGCGACAGCGTGATCGCGCACCCGTTCGCGAGCCTGCTGCTGCCGATGACGCGCGCGGAGGACCACCGGGTGCGCGACGCCTACCTCGCCGAGTTCGGACCGCCCGCGGAGCTGGTCGAGTCCGCCGAGCTGGCCTGCCGGGTCGGGAAGGTGGCCAGAACCCTGGTGTGGCTCAGGGCCCTGGACGGCGACGTGGACCACGAGTACGCGAGCGCTCCGCTCGAACACATGGCGTCGCTGCTGAAGGACACCTACCTGCTGTAGGCCGCGATCAGGGTCTCTCCGATGGCGACCTGGGCCGCGTTCAGCTCGGGCTCGCCGTCCTCGATGTCCCACAGGCAGTTCTGCAGCACGCGGGCGAGCGTCCAGCCGAACGCGCGCCGCCGGTCCAGCCCCAGCCCCTCGGTCATCATGTCGAAGCGCCTGCGGACGACGCCCGCGACGTCACCGGAGGCGACGACCTCGTCCCACCGGTCCGACAGCGCGGGCATCAGGTCGAACCCGGGGTCGCCGACGAGCGGTTCCGGATCGATGACCAGCCACGGTTCGCGGTCGGAACCGGGAAGGGGCGCCAGCACGTTGCCCTGGTGCAGATCCCAGTGCAGCAACTGGTCCCCCGGCTCGCCGACCACGTCGCGGACGACCTCGACGCAGGTGTCCAGCAGCGCCCGCTCGTCCGGATCGGGCAGTCGCGGCACGTCCCGCAGCATGGCGGCCGCGACGTCGCCGAGCCGCCGCAGCCCGGCGGGTGGCGGGACCGAGCCGATCCGGGCGAGCAGGTCGGTCAGGACGCGCAGCGCCGCCCACTCGTCCTCCATAGTGGACAGAGGCCGGGTGTGGTCGAGCCGTTCGAGCAGCAGGGCGCGGCGCTCGTGGTCCTCGGCGAGCAGCCGCACCGCGCCGTCGCCGTCCCAGGCGCGCAGCACGGCCCCCTCCCCGGCGTTCTCCTCGGTGACCCGGCCGATCTTGAGCGCGGCGGCCGTTCCGTCGGCGCACCGCACCGGCAGGACCAGCGAGGCCATGCCGTGCCCCGGCGCGCCGTCGGACCGCAGTTCCCAACGGTCGAGGTACTCGGCGACGAAACGGGGCAGGTCGTCGAGCCAGGTCTGGTCCTGCGCGCTGTGCAGGCGGACCAGACCGGCGGGGACAACAGTGGTCATGCCTCCAGTCTGAGGTAGTCGTGCAACACAGTTGCGGGTGCGAGGGTGAGGTCGGTCATGATGTGGCTGGCCAGGACGACCTCCCGCACCGGCAGGTCCGCGAGCGGCGCGAGCACGTGCTCGAACAGCTGGAGCCGCGCGGGACCGGTCCACGCCTGCTTCACGGTGACGTCGGTGATCCGCGTGCGCACCAGCTCGGCGATCCTGGGCCGCGCGTCGTAGCCTGGGACGATCTTGACCATGTAGGTCGGCACGGTGATCTGCCGCAGTGCGTCCTCTTCGGACAGCGGGAGGTGCTTGTAGCCCATGGTCGCCGTCGCCACCCGCACCGAGCCGATGTCCAGCGTGCCGAGGAGCGCCCCGCTGTCCACCCGGAGCCGGGCGTCACCGAGGCACTTCGGGTAGGCCGACAGCTCGCGCCCGCAGGCGATCGCCGCGAAGCTGTCGAGGTACATCGCGTGCAGGTACTCGCCGCGTTCCTCGCCGAGGCGCACCTGGACGGCGATCCCGGCCTCGGTGTACGGCCCGAAACCGCCGACGTCGCCCATGTGCATGATCTCGAAGCGCACCAGCGGTTCGTCGATCTCCAGCGGTTCCGGGACGATCGCGCGCAGTGCCTCGACATCGGTGCGGTAGAAGATGTTCAGGTACTCGCGATCGGTGAACCGGTACGCGCCCAACGGGTAGGCGGGTGCGGTCAACGGCGTCGTCACCCGCGTCAGGACGTCCTCAGCGCGCATCGCCCCTCCTCAGGGTCAACCCGAAACGCGAGCCGTGGAAGGCGTTCACGCCGTCCACAGCGCACACCACGTCCGCGATCAGCGTGGGCTCGTCGCCGCCCCTGACCTCCGCGATGAACAGCTCGTACACCAGGCGCTCGTTGGCCGGGGTGATCTGCTTGCCGCAGCGCCAGTCGTAGGTCTCGCCCCGCACCGGCTCGAAGCGCCAGCCGTCCCGGTCGGCGGTGAAACCCAACGCCGCCAGGTAGAAGGCCATCGCCTGGAAGCCGCCGTCGACGATGAGGTTCCCGGGCATGCACGGGTCGTCGCGGAAGTGCCCGTCGAAGAACCACGCGTCGTCGGCGACCGGTGTCTCCACCCTCAGGTAGCCGCGACCCCAAGGACCACCGGCCGGGTCGAACTCGGTCACCTCGTGCAGCAACCAGGTTCGTTCACTGCCGAGCCGGGGAGAGGCGCTGTGCGACCGCATCTCCGCCCGGCCGAAGCACTCCGCGGCACGCCCGTTGGCGAAGGCCAGCATCTGGTGCGGCGCGAACTTCCCAGGTGGGCAAGCGTTCGGCGGGATGTCCAGCGGCGCGTCACCGGCCGGGACGTGCTCAGCCGGGTTCCACGGAACGCCAGGCGAGCCGGCCAGCGCCTCGTCGGTGAACAGGCCGCTGCGCGAGCGGACGGTCACGCGAAGCTCGCCGCCGACCCAGTAGTCGTAGCGACAGGCGAAGATGATCAGCCCGTTGTACTCGCTGTGCCCGTCGACGTTGACTTCACAGCTGATCACCTCGCCCGCCCGCGCGGGGCTGCCGAGGTAGGTCAGCTCCGCGTCCAGCAACCGGTAGTTCCGGTCCCCGGAGTGGCCGAGGTCCGCGCCCAGCCAGCTCATCAGCACCAGCGTGCCCTGGCCGGTCTCCACCATCAGACCGGGTGGCAGGTACCCGGTGTGGTCCAGGTACCAGGCGTCCGGGTGCACGTCGGTCTCGGTCTTGATCACACCGGCGCCCATGGAAGCCGGTTCGGCGTCCATCTCCAGGACGCGGTCGAACAGCAGCATCGGCGGCTGCGGGAGGCGAATGTGCCTGCGGTGGTCGTCCTGCGCGGCGAACCGGGGCCCGAACACGCGCGAGACCGGTCCGGCACCGAGGAGGAGCAGGTCCTCGCGGTCGAAGACCAGCTCCTTCTCCGGTGGCCGCCCCATCAGCGCGATCGTCGTCCGTGTCTGGAGTTCGAGGAAACGCCGGTGCACCTCGGTGTGCCGGGTGAGCACCGCGGCGTGCGCGGCAGCCACGCGTTCCCGTTGCGCCATGACGAGGTTGACCAGATCCGGCGCGACAGCCACCGGAGCCGGAGCGGGAGCCGCAACTGGGGCCGGGGAATGCCGTAGCTCCGGCAGGCGGACGTCGGCCCACCCCACCGGGAACCTCATCGTCTTCCCGGTCACCGCTCGCGGGCGACGCATCCGGTCGAAGAACTCCGCCGCACGCACGGGAACTCCGGCCGCGACGAGTTCGGCCAACGCGAAGCCGAACTGGCGCAGCCCGCGCCCGTCCGGCGCGTCGAGCGCGACCGCCAGGTGCTCGCGGTCGCCGAGGGTCCGGCGAATCCATCCGGTGCACAGCCCCTGCGGACCCAGCTCGACGAACACCCGCACACCGTCAGCCCAAGCGCGCTCCACCACTTCGGCGAACCGCACGGTGCTGACGCCCTGAGCGCTGACCGCCTCCGCGGCCCGCTCCGACGTCGCGGTGTAGGACTCCGTGGTAGCACCGCTGTAGAAGCGGACACCGGGGATCTCGCGGGCCGGCTGAGTCGCGAAGTCGCGCCACGCGGCGCGCACCGGCCCCAGCTCCGGCACGTGCGCCGCGAAGTGGTAGCCGATCTTGATGGACGGCAGACCCGTGCGCGCCAACAGCTTCGCGCACGCCTGCTCCGGGCCGCCCACGACGCAGACGTCCGGCGCGTTCTCCGCCATCACGTGCACGCCGGGGTGGTCGTCCAGCACCGCGCGCACCGCGGCGGCCGGACCGTTGACCAGGTGGCTGGCCCAGCGGTCCTCGGCGATGCCCGCCTGTCGCCACTGCTCGCGCAGCGCCCGGCACTCGCCGGTGAGGTCGCCGAGGAGCTCGTTCTCCCGGAAGTCGTTGTTCCACTTGGTGATGTCAGGCCACACGCCCATCACCGTCAGCCCCACCGGCTCGCCCGCGGAGTAGCCGATCACCGCACTGGGCCGCAGGCCGAGCGAGTCGGTGATCTCCTTGTGCAGCATGCTGAACTTGCCGAGGTCGACGATGTCCTCCACCACCGACGGCGGATGACCGCCGGGCGGGGTGAGCGGCCCGCCGAAGCGCTCGGAGGCGGAGGCGACCGCGTCCGGGAACGCCAGCCACACCTCGCGCCCCATGTCCGGGTACACCGCGGCACCGTTGGTGAAGACGAACGCGACCTCACCACCGATCGGCGCGTCCCGGTACGCGACGCCTGCCGGCTTCACTCCGCCGTCGGAGAGCCAGCGCCGAGCGCGGTCGATCGCCTTGCCCCGATCACCCTCGACCACCACCGCGAGCCGTGCGGGGCCGGTGTCCGAAGTTCGGCCTGCCTCAAGCGCTGCAAGGACTTCGGCGCGGTCACGGCCCGAGTAGACCTCCAACTCGGGGCTGTCGGGAGCCCACGGTTCGGGAGTTCCCGCCGCGCGCAGCCGAACCCGGGTCCGGGGTGCTTCGAGCGGGTCGACGACGACCTCGGCGGTCCGCAGTCCCACGACCGGCGTGGCCGGTGCACCGGCACTCGGGATCACGCCGTGCCGCAACGCCGTTGCCGCCATCGCGACCCCGACGAGCCCGACCGCGGCGTGCGCTGCCCCGAAGAAGTCCACAGTGGACTCGTCGATGACCACGTCCGCGGGCTCGGAACCGTCCGGATCCAGCAAGGCGATCACCCGGTCGCCGTCGCGTTCGGCATCACTGAGCCGCTTCAGCACCAGGACAACGGCCGCGTCGCCCGGAGTCGCCTCGCGACCGAGTTCGCGCAGCGCGGCCTGGTGCACGGGGTCTCCGGAGAGGTCGACCGCGCCGACAACCGCCGCATCGGCCTCACCGAGCCGCAGTGCGCGCGCGGCGAGGTCGAGCGCCACCAGACCGGAAGCTTCCTCCGCCGACACCGTATAGCCCGGGCCGGCCAGATCGAGCTGCGCGTTGATCCGGTTGGCGACGAGATTCGGCATCGCGCCAACGGAAACCGCCGCGGTGTACGGTCCCGCGATGGCCTCGCGGAAGGCCGCGGCATCACGGGTGTCAGCACCCACGTCCTCCATCCACTGTGGAACGCGGAGCCGCGCGCAGTACCTGGTGCCGGTGAGGTCGGTGCCCGTGCCGACGAGCACGAGCGTGCGCTCGCGCGGCAACGTCACGTCGCGGACAGCTTCACGAGCGGTTTCCAGCACCACCAACTGCTGCGGGTAAGCGCGCTCCAGGTCACGCGGTGGGAAGCGCAGTCCCGCAAGGGTCAGGTCGACGTCGCTGCGGAGATCCCGGCGCCGGTTCCCGGTGAGCACATCCCTCCGGAAGTCCTCCGCGTCCGCACCATCGGCCACCTTCGCGCCGATCGCGACGATCGCCACCGGGCCGACGCGGGCCGGCGGCACCGGAGGCTCGACGACCCCGACGTTCTCGGTCCAGCCGTCCACGACGAGGTGGGCGTTGTTGCCGCCGAAGCCGAACGCGCTCACCCCCGCCCGCAGCGGACCGGTCCACTCCTCGGGCTCGGTGACGAGGCGGATGGGAGTGCCGTCGAGGGCGGTGATCGGCTCCTCTGCCCCCAGCGTCGGCGGGCGGACTCCGGCCTGCATCCCACCGATCACCTTGAGGAGCCCGGCAATGCCCGCGGGGGCCAGCACGTGGCCCAGGTTGGACTTCGCGGAGCCGATCGGCAGGCTCTCGCTCGCCGCGAAGACGTGCGCGAGCGATCGCACCTCGATGGAGTCGCCGACCGGCGTCCCGGTGGCGTGGCACTCCACAAGGGACACTGTCTCCGGCGGGATACCAGCGACCTCGTAGGCCTGCCGCATCGCCCTTTCCTGCCCGTCCTGCGCGGGCACGAGCAAACCACCGGTCCGGCCGTCGTTGGACAGACCGACGCCGCGCACCACACCGAAGATCGGCATGTCCTGGCGCACCGCGTCGGCCAGCCGCACCAGGGCCACCATCCCGGCACCCTCGCCGAGGACCAGGCCGTCGGAGTCGCGGTGGAACGGACGGCTCTGCCCGGTGCGGCTCGTCGCCGAGAGCGCCGCGAAGTTGACCTGGAGGACCAGCTGGTCCGCGCGGTTCACCGCCCCCGCCAGCATGAGGTCCGCCGAGCCGTCGAGCAGTCGGTCGCAGGCCAGCTTGATCGCGTACAGCGACGACGCGCAGGCCGCGTCGAGCGCGAAGGACCCCGCGTCCAGTCCGAGCGCCTTGGCGGCGAGGTGCGCGGGAAGCCCGGCGGAGAACCGGTTCCGGGCGTCCGGCCTCGGCCGGTCACCGCGCAGGGCCGGTGTTGCGTCGAGCAGCACGTGCGCGGCGAAACCCGCCATGGCCTCCGGTGGCATGCACAGGTTGCCGAGCACGAGTCCGGACCGGGACGGGGCGGCACCCAGTCCGGACTCGCGCAGTGCTTCGCGACCGGCGTGCAACACCCACTGGAACAACGGATCCAGGGCGAGCACGGTGGGGGTGTCGATCGCGAAGCCGGAGGGGTCGAACACGGCTTCGAAGCCGCGCACGTACCCACCGACGTCGGAATAGGTGCGGTCGACGGTCTCGGAGTCCGTCGCCATCGCCCACCGCGGACCGAGCCCCCACCTGCCGGGCGGCACGGTGGACAGGCTCCGCCTGCCCGCGACGAGGTTGTCCCAGTACTGCCCGGGGGTGAACGCGCCGGGCAGCACGCAGCCCCGGCCGACGATCGCGATGTCCACGCTGCTGTTCCCCTCCCGGGTCACTGGAACTGGAGGCGGGCGCGGAAGCTCGGCTCGTCGCCGACCTCGATGTCCACCGCCGTCGCGTCGATCCGCTTGCCGCGCACAGGAATCCGGCCGCCCGAACCGGCCAGGGGGCTCAGCTCCCGCACGTCCCCGAGGACGATCCCGAGGTCGGGGAACCACGAACGAGCTGCCCGGATCATCCACTCCGCCGCGGTCTCGACGGACACGCCGGTCCCGGCGTGGTCGCGCACCTCGACCGCGGGCGGGTCCTGGTTGCGGCCGGTCATCACAGCGACGCCCTCGCCGGCGGTGACGATCACGCGCACGTCGTTGCCCGCCCCGGTCACCTCGTCAGCGAAGGCGGCACCGCCCTCGTCGAGCGGGATCAGCGCGATCTCCCTGCGGCGGAAGAACTCCTTCAGCGAGGAGTCGACCATGCCGCCCTCCCACGGCCCCCACGCGATGGACCGCACCAGGCAGTCCGGCCTGCGCACGCTCTCCGCGACGGCGACGTGGTTCAACGTCTCGTTGGCCATGGCGTAGTCGCTCTGCCGGTCGCTGCCGAAGGTGCCCGCGACCGAGGAGAACAGGCAGAGCATGGTCAGCGGGTCCTCGGCGGTCGCGTCCAGCAACGCGCGCAACCCGGTGAGCTTCGTGCCGGTGACGCGTTCGAACTGCTCGTCGGTCTTCTCCACCAGCGGGTGGTCCTCGATGACGCCCGCCGCGTGCACGAGCCCGGTGATCGGCCCCCACTGCGCGCGAACGACGTCCAGCACGGCGGCCACCTCCGCGCCGTCACGGATGTCCACTGCGTGGTAGCTGACCTCGGATCCGGCTTCGCGCAAGGCATCCAGGTTCGCGTGCACCTCGCGGTTGGCCAGCACGCTCCGGACCCGGGCGCGCACCACGCCCGGCGCCGCGCGCTCCTGCTGTGCGACCGCCTGCACCAGCGCCGTCTCATCGGTGATCCCGGCGAGGTAATCCGGCTCGTCCGCGAGCGGGCTGCGGCCGAGGATCGCCAGCTTCGGCCGGTGCGACCGCGCCAGCGCCAGCAACCCGGGAGCCGTCACGCCGCGTGCCCCGCCACCGACCACGATCACCGACTCCGGCCCGACTGCGGTGCCCGGAGTGCCGTCCAGCTCCTCGGTGACGGTGCGCAGGGTCAGCCTGGTCCCGTCCGCCCGCAACCCGGCGTCCAAAGTGGACCCTCCGGTGAGCAGTTCGCCGACGATCGCCTCGGCGACCTCGTCCGGGGTGCGGCCACCGCGCTCGCAGTCGATGGCGCGGACGCTGGCGTGGTCCCATTCCTTGGCCACCACGCGGGAGAGCGCGGAGATGCCGCCCAGCCACGCCCGGCCAGGGCTGCGGCCGTCGAGACCGAAGTCCCCGCCGGTGTCCTGAACCGTGACGAAGACACCGCCGTCGGTGGTGAAGGTGGCCGCCGTGCGCCACGCCGTCCGGTAGGCGTCGCGGTGGATGGCCAGGGCCTCGTCGATCGAGCTGATCTCGGCGAGCCCGCCGAGGTGCACCACCCCGTTGGCACCGGCCGGGACCTCGGTGACGACCTCGGCGGCGATGCCCCGCTCGGTGAGCTTCGCCGCGATGCGCTCGGCCACCCCGCCGCCGTCGTCGGTGACGAAGAGCGGGAAGTCGCCGAGCCCCGCCATGGCCAGCCCCGGAGCCGGAGTCGCGACGGCCCGGGTCACCCGGCGGACCACCGTCTTCCCGGCGGTCCCGGTCACGGCTTCGACCGTGGTGCCACCGAACTCGTCCGAGATCTGGCGCAGCGTGCGCAGGGCGCCGAGGCGGGCGGAGTCCACCTCTGCCAGACCCGGAACCTCCTTGCGCAAAGCCGAGAACACCTCAACCCGCTTGATCGAATCAATCCCCAGATCCGCCTCGAGCTCCATGTCCAGATCCAGCATCTCCACCGGATAACCCGTACGATCCGCCACCACGTTCAGCAGCACAGCACCGACATCGGTCCCCGCCCCCTCACCGGGAGTGGCAGTGCCGCCACCGAGCCCCGTGGAGATCTCCCGCAACGTCCGCATCGCGCCGAGCCGAGCCGAGTCCACCTCAGCCAGACCCGGAACCTCCTTGCGCAAAGCCGAGAACACCTCGACCCGCTTGATCGAATCAATCCCCAGATCCGCCTCGAGCTCCATGTCCAGATCCAGCATCTCCACCGGATAACCCGTACGATCCGCCACCACGTTCAGCAGCACAGCACCGACATCACCCGCGGGCTCGACCACCACCGGCGGCGCGGGCATGGCGGTGATACTCGGCATCACCGGAGCGGCAGGCATCGCCGGAGCAGCAGGCATCACCGGAGCAGGAGGCATAGCCGGGGCGGCGGGCATCGCCGGGGCGACAGGGGCGGGTGCCGACGCCGGGACGGAAGCCAGGGCAGCCGCAGGGACCGCAGGCAGCTCACCAGGCGTGCCCAGGAGCGCGGCGAGCGTGGCCTCCGAGGAACGCAGGAACGCGAGGTGGCTCTCCGCCAGCAACTGCTGGAAGGTGTTGTGCGCCTCCGCGGTCTGCCGCTGGCTCTCCTCCACCGCGCGGAGCCATCCGGGCTCCGCAGAACCCTGCACCACAACAGGTTCAGCGGCCACGGGGTTCGGCGCGGGGAAGGCCGAAGCCCCACCGGCGGGCGGGTACTGGCGCCCCTGGTTGGCGCCGTTGATGCGCACCGTCATCTTGGCCTTGCTCTCCTTCTCCGGTTCCGCGAGCGGTGCGTTCCGCTCCCACAACGCCTCGTAGTCCAACTCGGTCCCACTCACCGCGAGCCGGGCCAGCGCCTCGTTGAGGCTGGTGATCCCGTTGCGGCCCTTGCGGTCCGTTCCCACGGCCAGGTGCTCCCGGTCACCGAGCACCCGGCCGACCAGCCCGGTCAGCGTCGATCCCGCGCCCACCTCGACGAAACGCCGGACGCCCGCCGCGTACATCGCCTCGATCTGCTCGACGAAGCGCACCGGAGCCGCGAGGTGCCCGGCGACGCGCGACCGGATCTCCTCCGGTGCGCTCGGGTACACCGCGGCGTCGGCGTTGCCGTACACCTCGACGCCAGGCTCGAAAACCGGGATGCCGCCGAGGAAATCCAGGAACGGGGCCGCCGCATCGGCCACCAAAGGACTGTGGAACGCGGTCGCGGTGTTGAGCCGCTTCACCGTGAAGCCCTCGGCGGCCATCTTCTGCTCGACGACGTCGGCGGAGGACGCTCCGACCGAGACCACGACCTGGTCCGGTGCGTTGTGGTTGGCCACCCACGCGTCGGCGATCCCGATGCCCGACAACACGTTCTCCACGTCGTCACGCGCGGCGGTCACCGCGATCATGACACCCGGCACCTCGGCCGCGTCCCGCATCAGCTCACCGCGCCGACGCGCCATCCGCAGGAGTGAACGCTCGTCGACCGCACCGGCTGCGCACAACGCGACAAGCTCACCGAAGCTGTGTCCGGCAACGCAATCCGGCCGCAACCCGAGCGATCCGAACACCTCAAGCAGCGCGAGGCTGTGCGCGGCGAGCGCAGGCTGAGCCCACTCCGTCGCTGTGATCAGCGCGGTCTGCTCAGCACGTTCGGCATCGGTGAACGCGGGGCGCGGGAACACCACCTGGTGCAGCGGCTGCTTGTCGAAGTCACCGACGCGGTCCCACGCGCGCTGAGCGCCCGGCAGGTGCATCGTGATGTCGGCGCTCATCCCGACGTACTGCGAACCCTGCCCGGGGAACAGGAACGCCGTACGTCCCTCCACAGTAGAGAGTCCATAATGGACTCCATTCGGCGTGGAGAACTCCTTGTCCGGTGACTTCTCGACCAGGTCGGCCGCTCGGTCGAGATCGGAGACCTCCGTGGCCACGACCGCCAGCCGGACCGCGTCGGTCGCGCGGAAGCGTCGCTGGCTCCGCCGGGCGATGTCGGCGAGCGAGCCGCTTCGGTTGGCGCGCAAGCTCTTCAGCAGCTCATCTGACGAGGAGGCACTGAACAGGACGAGTTCGCTCGGCTGCGAGCGATGCCGCCATGCCGTGGCCGGTCCGGTGTACTCCTCCAGGGTCAAGTGGAAGTTGCTGCCGCCGAACCCGAAGCTCGACAGCGCGGCACGGCGCGGGTGCACCGAGTTGCCCACCCACGGCCGCGCCCGGGTGTTGAGGTAGAAGGGAGTCCGCTCCAGCTCCAGCTCCGGGTTGGGGCGCTCCACCTTGATCGTCGGCGGCAGCACCTTGTGGTGCAGGGCGAGCGCGGCCTTCACCAACCCGGCCGCACCCGCGGCGCACTTCGTGTGGCCGACCTGGGACTTCACCGAGCCGAGCGCGCACCACTGCCGGTCGGCGCGCCCGGACTCGTCGAAAACCGCGCGCAACGACGTGAACTCGGCGCGGTCACCCGCGATGGTGCCGGTGCCGTGCGCCTCCACGAGTTCGACGGTGCTCGGGTCGTAGCCGGCCACCTCGTACGCGCGACGCAGCGCCCTCGCCTGGCCCTCGGGCAGCGGCGCGTAGATCGCCGTGCTCCGGCCGTCCGACGCCGCGCCGATGCCGCGGATCACCGCGTAGATCCGGTCACCGTCGCGCTCGGCGTCGTCGAGCCGCTTGAGCGCGAGCATCGCCAGGCCCTCGCCGAGCATGGTGCCGTCGGCGTCCGCGGCGAACGGGCGGCAGTCACCGCTCGGCGACAACGCCGGGGTCTTGCTGAAGGAGACGAAGGTGCCGATGTCGTTGGTCGTGTCCACGCCCCCGGTCAGCACCAGGTCGGCGCGGCCGAGCGCCAGCTCCGCGATGGCCGCCGACACCGCCGCGAGCGAACTGCCGCAGGCGGCGTCGGTGGTGTAGTTAGCGCCGTGCAGGTCGAAGCGGTTGGCGATCCGCCCGGCGACGACGTTGCCGAGCATGCCGGGGAAGGTCGCCTCCTGCCACTCCACACCGTGCGCGGCGATGCCGTCGCACACCGCCTGCGCGGTCGGCTCGTCGACCCCGTTCTCCCGCAACGCTTTCAGCCACACAGGGCGGTTGAGCCAGCCGGTCATCTCCGACATCAGCTTCATCGCCGACACGCCCAGGATCACGCCCACCCGGTCGCGGTCGGTCTCCCCGAGGCCGTTGCCGAGATCGGCGAGCACCTGCTCGGCGACCATGAGCGACAGCAGCTGGGCCGAGTCCGTCGCGGGCAGCACGTTCGGCGGGATGCCGAAGGCGACCGGGTCGAAGTCCACGTCGGGGAGGAACGCCCCGCGCCGCGCGTAGGTCTTGCCCGGCGCGGACGGGTCGGCGTCGTAGTGGTCCTCCACGAGCCAGTGCGTGCCGGGCACGTCGGTGATCAGGTCACGGCCTTCGACGACAGTGCGCCAGAACCCCGCTACGTCGAACGATCCTGGCATGATCGCGCCGAGGCCGACGATCGCCACCGGCGGTTGCGCGCTCTCGCGTGCCACAACAAATCTCCTGTGAAATCGGGGAATCAGACCAGTCGGCGCGGCGCGAAGGCGAACGCCTCCGGCGGCACCGGCAGGCCGTAGACGCGGAGCTGGTGGGCCCGGGTGATCACCGCGGCCCCCTCCAGCAGGTTCAGCGCGATCTGCACGACGGTGCGGTTGGCCTGCTCGGCGAGGAAGGTCCCGGCGGTCCACCGGTTGAACGCGCCGATCGCGGGTCCGCACCAGATCTGGAAGTCGGTCCGCCGCTCGGGATCGCCGTCGACCGCCCACCGGCTGCTGCGCCCGAGGTAGGACCGGAACACCAGGGCCATCCGGTGCTTCGGGTCGACGCGGGCGCGGGACAGCTCGACCGGGTCTCGCTCCTGCCAGAACCGCTCGGTCTCCGCCCACGCCTGCTCGACCGGCATCCGCAGGATGTCCCGCTCGATGCGGGCGCGCACGCGCTCGGGCAGCTCGTCCAGCGAGCCGTGGTCCCGGTACGCCTCGTAGAGCTGCGTGGCCCGCGCGGCGAACATGGTGCCGCGCCGCAACACCTGGACCTTCACGCCCTGCTCGAACATGTCGGCCGCTGGTGCCATCGTCACGTCCGCCAGGTCCGCCGCGGCGAGCAACGCCTTCGCGGCCTCCGACAGCCCCGACTCGACCGCGACCTGGTTGATCGAGCCGGTCACCACGTACGCGGCACCGGCGGCGAAGGCGGCTGCCACGGCCGTGGGCGTGCCGATCCCGCCGGCCGCACCGACGCGCACCGGCCGCTGGTAGCCGAACCGGGCAACGAGCTCGTCCCGCAACGAAAGGATCACCGGCAGCAGCGACACGAGCGGCCGGTTGTCGGTGTGCCCGCCGCTGTCCGCCTCCACTGTGATGTCCTCGGCGACCGGCACGAGCGCGGCGAGTTCGGCCTCCCCCGCGGTCAACAGGCCACGGTCGACCAGCCCGCGCAGCAGCTCCGGCGGGGCCGGGGACAGGAAGCGCTCGGCCGTCTCCGGGCGGGAGATCTTCGCGAACATCCTGGTGCGCCGGATGATCCGGCCCTGTGCGTCCCGGGTCAGCCCGGCTGCCGAACAGCGCACCACGGCGGGCGTGAGGTCGGTGAACGCCGAGGCGCACACGCACGGCACGGCGTTGCGGACCAGCAGGTCGGCGACCTCGTTCTCGATCGCGGGCTCGTTCGGCGAGTGGATCAGGTTGACGCCCCAGTTGGGCAGGCCCGGCAAGGACTTCCTCAACTCGGCGACCGCCTCGCGCACCCGCGGCAGGCCCAGTCCGCCCGCGCCGAAGAAGCCGAGCATGCCGCCGCGCGCCATGGCCGCGACCATCTCGACGGTGGCGATGCCACCGGCCATTTCGCCCGCCACGTAAGGGAATCGCGTGCCGTGGGTCTCGGCGAACGTCCGGTCGCCGAGCCATTCCGGGTACAGCGGCGGGAGGATGCCCACCACCTGGTGGTGCGGCGCGTGCCCGCCGATGGCCAGGCCATAGCCGTCGCCCGGGTTCTCGGTGGCGAGAACGTGCGCGGGCTCCCGGACGCGCTCGACGAGCCCGGCGATCCGCGCGGGGTGGAAGGCGGGCTTGGGCAGCGTTCTCATGAGTCTTCCCGGTAGTCGTCGTAGAAACCGCGGCCGCTCTTCACGCCGAGGAACCCCTGCTCGACGTACTCGCGCAGCAGGGAACGGGGCCCTTCCGGCAGGCCCGGGCGTTCGGCGGCGTACCCGTTCTCGATGTCCAGCGCGACGTCCAGCCCGACCTGGTCCATCACCCGGAACGGCCCGGTCGAGACCCCGACGACCAGCTGGTAGAGCCGGTCCACCTCGGCCGGGGTGGAGACCCCCTCGGCGACGACCGCCAGGGCCTCGCGCTTCACCGCGGCCCAGATCCGGTTGTAGATGAAGCCGGTGCTCTCGGCGCGCACCTCGACCGGGGTGAAGCCGAATTCCGGAAGGACTCCGAGCACGGTGTCCAGAACCGCGCGAGAAGTGCGCCCCGAGGACATCACCTCGACCGCGTTGACCAACGGCGGCAGGTAGAAATGGGTGTTGAGCACGCGCTCGGGAAAGACCAGCCCGCCGATCATCCGGCTCGTGGGGAACGAGGAGGAATTGCTGGCGAGGATGACGCCGTGATCGGTGAGCCGGTCGAGTTCGGCGAACACCTCGCACTTGAGTTCCAGCCGCTCGGGAACGGCTTCGACGACGAGCCAGGCACCGTCCACCGCGGCCTTCACCGACGGTGCGGCGACGACCTCACCCGGCGCACCGGGCGCGTGCGCGGAAACGAACTCCAGTGCATCGGCGACCTGCGCGGGCACCGGATCGGTGATCCGGACCTCGGCGCCGCCGTCGGCGAACATGAGGGCGAGGCGGCGGCCGAGCGTTCCCGCTCCGACCACCGCGACAGGGGACGCGGGGGGCACGGCTGAAGAGCTTGCGAACGCAGCGGCCCGGTGGACAAGACGCCGGTGTCCGAGCGTTGTCCACGGTCATCGCACAAAGGCGGAACCGCAGCTCAGGCGATGATCACGTGCAGCTGGACGTAGAGGCTCTCGGGGAAGAACAGGGTGCCGTCCGCCGTGGCCATCTTCCACCGCACGACGCACTGGCCCAGCCGGTCGGGGACGTGGAACGGCGCGGCCACGAGCACGGACTGGCCGGGCCTGGTCATGGCGATCGGCACGCGTTCCGGCGAGGAGCACCCGCCCGGCTGCACCGGGTCGATCCGCACCAGATAGCGGTCGGTCCAGGTGGCCGTGCCGACGTTCACCAGTTCCCAGATCTTGACGATATCCGTTCCGGGTCGCACCAGAGCACCATTCGGGTAGTTCACCATCCGACGCATGCCTACGTTGTCACCGGGAACGAGTCGATGCAGGTGCTCCGGCACTCCGGTGGCCACGAGGGGAACCTGCTCCGCACTCGTCAGAAAAACACCGAGCAACAGTAAAATCGTCAACAGAACGATACCGCTGCCATATGACCGAACCGGCCTGACGGGCGCCGGAACGGGAAGCGGAGCGGGTGCGACAAAAGCGCTTCCCTCAATCCTCGCTCGGGCGCTCTCCCATTTCGCACACCATTCCGCGCGAACCGTTTCGGCGTCCTGGCCGAGCGCGTTGACCGCGAGCGCGCGCACGAACTCCCACATCGTCTCCCGGCTGGGGAAGTGCTGGCCGCGCGCGGCCGCGGCCAGCGAGGACTTCGACGCGGCCGCGCCGTAGACGGTGCGCATGGAGTCGTAGGAGGGATCACCCGCGCGGAGCTTCAACCGCCACAACTCGTCGGCGAATTCGGCGACGGGACCGGAGGCGGGGTCCGGCCGCACCGCTCTGCGTCCCTGTTTTGCCCGGTCGGTACCGGGACTCCCGGTCGTGCTGATGGGATTTCTCCACAACGTCCACAGCCATGATCAATCGATTCACGGTACAACGCCGCGCGCGGCCGCCTCGGCCCCGTTCGGGGACGGCCGAACACCGACGATCCAGACGCGTGTCACGCCCCCAGCGTGTCGAGGATCTGCTGGCCGTAACGGGCCAGCTTGTTCTCGCCGACCCCGTTCACCGTGCCCAGCTCGGCCAGCGTCTTCGGCGCCTCGGTGGCGATCTGCCGCAGCGTCGCGTCGTGGAAGATCACGTACGCGGGCACGCCCTGCTCCTTCGCGGCCGCGGCCCGCCACGCGCGCAGCTGCTCGAACACCGGCGCCGCCTCGGCAGGCAGCTCGACGGCGGCGGCCTTGCTCCGCGCGGCCTTCGCCGGTCGCGGCGCGCGCTTCGGCTCGCGCCGCAGCATGACCTCCCGCTTGCGGCCCAGCACCTCCGCGCTGGCCTCGGTGAGCACGTAGGTGCTGTACTCGCCCTCGACGCCGAGCAGACCGTGCGCGAGCAGCTGCCGGATCACGCCGTGCCACTCCGTGCCGTCCAGCTCGGTGCCGATGCCGAACACCGAGAGCTGGTCGTGCCGGTACTGCTCGACCTTGGCCGTGCGCTTGCCGAGCAGGATGTCCACGATCTGCGCCGCGCCGAACTTCTGCCCGCGCTCGCGGTCCAGCCGGAACACCGCGGAGAGCACCTTCTGCGCCGCGATCGTGCCGTCCCACGACTCCGGCGGGTTCAGGCAGGTGTCGCAGTTGTCGCACGCCGTGCCGGTCTGGCCGAAGTAGTTGAGCAGCTGCACGCGGCGGCACTGCACCGTCTCGCACAGCGCGAGCATGGCGTCGAGGTGGATCGCCAGCTTCCTGCGGTGCGCGCGGTCGCCCTCCGAGGTCTCGATCATCTGCCGCTGCTGCACCACGTCGGCCAGCCCGTAGGCCATCCACGCGGTCGACGGCAGTCCGTCCCGCCCCGCGCGGCCGGTCTCCTGGTAGTAGCCCTCGATGGACTTCGGCAGGTCGAGGTGGGCCACGAAGCGCACGTCGGGCTTGTCGATGCCCATGCCGAAGGCGATCGTGGCGACCACGACCAGCCCGTCCTCGCGGAGGAACCGCGCCTGGTGCTTCGCGCGCGTGGCCGCGTCCAGCCCCGCGTGGTACGGCACGGCCGGAATCCCGTTCTGGTTCAGGAACTCCGCCGTCTTCTCCACCTTCGCCCTGGACAGCCGGTAGACGATGCCGGCGTCGCCCGGGTGCTCGGTGCGGATGAAGTTCAGCAGCTGCTGCTCGCCCCGGTCCTTGAGCACGATCCGGTACTGGATGTTCGGCCGGTCGAAGCTGGAGACGAAGTGCTTGGCCTCGGTCAGGTTGAGCCGCGTCGCGATCTCGGCGTGCGTCGCCTTGGTCGCCGTGGCGGTGAGCGCGATGCGCGGCACCTCCGGCCAGCGCTCGTGCAGCTCCGACAGCGCCAGGTAGTCCGGCCGGAAGTCGTGGCCCCACTGGGAGACGCAGTGCGCCTCGTCGATGGCGAACAGCGAGAGGGTGCCGCGCTCCAGCAACCGCACCGTCGACTCCACCCGCAACCGCTCCGGGGCGAGGTAGAGCAGGTCCAGCTCACCGGAGAGGAACGCCGACTCCACCTCGCGGCGCTGCCGGGCGTCCTGGGTGGAGTTGAGGAAACCGGCCTTCACCCCGAGCGCGGTGAGCGCGTCGACCTGGTCCTGCATCAGCGCGATCAGCGGCGAGATGACGACGCCGACGCCCTTCCTGACCAGCGCGGGCACCTGGTAGCACAGGGATTTCCCGCCGCCGGTCGGCATCAGCACGAGCGCGTCGCCGCCGGAGACCACGTGCTCGACGATGGCCTGCTGGTCCCCGCGGAAGGAGTCGTAGCCGAAGACGCGGTTGAGCACGTCCACTTCCGGGCGGGTCTCGGGGGAAGCCATGCGCCCGATCCTACGAGCGACCCCGACATCCCCCCGCGCCCCCGTCGCACCCCCGCCGTCCCACCCGTGCTTACGCACCGAATGAGTCATTGAGGTACTTCAACGCACCGAATGACTCATTCGGTGCGTAAGGGCACGTCAGGGTTTGCGGCCGACTCCCGCGTACGGCAGCGCGTTGATCTCCGGGTTGTCGGTGACGTCGCCCGCCCCCTCCGGCCGCCACAGCGCGCAGCCGACCAGGCCCGGCTCCACCAGCTCGAAGCCCTCGAAGAACCGGATCACGCCGTCGTGGTCGCGGACGTAGGGCAGGTTCTGGCTGGACTTGTACACCTCGACGGCCTCGTTCAGGCGCGAGGCACCGGAGTCGCCCGCCACGTGCGAGAGCGCGAGGAAGCTGCCGGGGGCGAGGCGGTCGCGGTAGCGCGCGAGGATGCCGACCGGGTCCCAGGAATCCGGCACGAAGTGCAGCAGCAGCAACATCATCAGCCCGACCGGCTGGTCGAAGTCGATCTGCTCGCGAACCTCCGGAGAGCCCAGGATCCCTTCCACGTCACGGAGATCGGCCTGGACCACACCCGTGCGGGGGTTGTCCTCAAGCAGCAGCCGCGCGTGCGCGACGGCCACCGGGTCCTTGTCGACGTAGACCACGCGGCAGTCCGGCTGCACGGCCTGGACGATCTCGTGCAGGTTGCCGACGGTCGGGATGCCCGAGCCGACGTCGAGGAACTGGCGCACCCCGGACTCGACCATGAACAACGCCGCGCGCCGCAGGAACGCGCGGTTGAGCCGGGTGGCGTCGCGGATGCCGGGCATGATCGCGAGGATCTTCTCGGCCAGCTCGCGGTCGGCGGAGAAGTTGTGCCCGCCGCCCAGCCAGTAGTCGTAGACCCGGGCGGGGCTGGGCACGGACGGGTCGACCTCGGGCGGAACCCAGCTCAGGCTGCCGGTCACCGGTTCACCTCGACATCCGATCGTGTGGATGTTCCCGCGAGATCATCGCGGGCCACGTGGAACACTACCTAGTGTGACCGCTCGACACGATCCCGGTGAAGGCGGTGGCATGGGCACAGCCCCAGTGGTTCCCGGTCGGTTACCCCTCCTCGGCCACACGGTGCCGATGCTGCGCGGGCCGGTGCGCTTCCTGGCCTCCCTGCGCGAGCACGGCGAGATCGTCCGGATCTTCCTCGGTCCGCTGCCGGTCTACCTGGTCACCACGCCGGAACTGGCGTGGCAGGTGCTCGCCGGTGAGGCGGACAAGTTCGACAAGGGCATCGTCTTCGACAAGATGCGCCCGCTCTTCGGCGACGGACTGGCCACCTCCAACGGCGCGTTCAACCAGCGGCAGCGGCGGATGGTGCTGCCCGCCTTCGGCCGCGCCAGGATCGAGGGCTACACCGAGTCCACGATCACCGCGCTGGCCGCGGAGCTGTCCGCGAGCTGGCGCCCGGGCCAGGTCGTCGAGGTGGACCAGCGGATGCAGGACCTGGCGCTGGGCATCGCGGGCCGGACCCTGTTCTCCACCGAGCTGGGCGAGGACGTGCTCGCCGAGATCCGCCGGTCCATCCCGATCATGCTGGAGAACGTGCTGGTGCGGGCGTTCTCCCCGCGCCTGGTGGAGAAACTGCCGATCCCGGCCAACCGCCGCTTCGATGCCGCCGCGGCCCGCCTGCGCACCGCGATCCCCGCGGCGATCGAGGCCGCGCGGGCCGACGGGACCGACCACGGAGACCTGCTCTCCACGCTGCTGCTGGCCACGGACCCCGAGACCGGCGAGTCGATGACCGACGAGCAGGTGCACGACGAGGTGATCACGATCCTCACCACGGGGGCCGAGACCACCGCGGTCGCGCTCGCCTGGTTCTTCCACGAGATCGCGCGGCAACCGGAGATCGAGCGCCGCTTCCACGCCGAGATCGACGAGGTGCTCGGCGGGAACCCGGTCACCTTCGCCGACCTGCCGAAGCTGGAGTACACGCAGCGGATCATCAACGAGGTCCTGCGCCGCACCCCGCCGGTGATCCTGATGCGCCGCACCCGCGAGGACGTGGAGATCGGCGGAGTGCCCATCCCGAAGGGCACCGAGGTCGCGGTCAGCCAGCACACCTTGCACCGGAACCCGGAGTTCTACCCCGATCCGGAGCGCTTCGACCCGGACCGCTGGCTTCCGGAGCGGGTGGCCCAGCTGCCCAGGGGCGCCTACATCCCGTTCGGCGCGGGCGCCCGGTTCTGCCCCGGCCACTTCTTCGCCCAGACCGAGATCGCCGTCGTCGCGGCCACCATCGGCGCGCGCTGGCGGCTCGTCCCGGTACCGGGAAAACGCGTCTACGCCAAGGTGAAAGCCACGATGCAGCCCAACCAGCTGCCGATGACCGCCATTCCCAGGGATCACCTGAACGTGACTCCTTGATCACGAACGGTACTGTCTCCTCCCCCGGCGCTTAGGCGATCTTGGAAGGTTGTCCCCGTGCGACTGCTGCCGAAACTCACCTCCTCGCTACTCGCGTGCGGCCTGCTGATGGCGGGAGCGGCCGCCCCGCCCGCTTTCGCTGCCGCCCTCACCTGCTCCGAGGTGACCCTCCCGGTGACAGCGCCTGGGTTGATTCCCTTGCTGAGCCCGGGAATGCCCGCTGTCCTGCGCGGCCAGTACTGCGCGCCGAACGGGGCCGCGCCGAAGACGGTGCAGCTGCTGGTGCACGGCGGCACGTACAACCGCGCGTACTGGGATCTGCCCTACCAGCCGGAGAAGTACTCCTACCAACGCGACATGGCCAAGCACGGCTACGCCAGCTTCGCCGTCGACCGGCTCGGTGCCGGGCGCAGCAGCAAGCCGCTGAGCATCCCGATGATGATCGACGCGGAGGCGTTGGCGCTGCACGAGGTCGTCGGCCACCTGCGCGCGGGCCGGGTCGGTGGGACCGCGTTCAGCAAGGTGATCATGATCGGCCACTCCGTGGGGTCGGGCATCGTGTCCTACGCCGCGGCGAAGTACAAGGGCGACGTGGACGGGGTCGGCCTCACCGGCATCACCCACCTGCCCGCCGTTCCGGTGCTCGGCGTCGGCGCCGGGCTCGGACTGCACCCGACGCTGCTGGATCCGTTGCTGGGCAACAGGGGCAGCGATCCGCTGTGGTTCGCCACCCGGCCAGGGGCGCGCGGCCCGCTGTTCTACTCCGACAACGCCGACCCGAAGGTGATCGCCGCCGACGAGGCCACCAAGGACCAGGTCTCCGTGCCCGGCATGGGCACCGTCGCGGTCTTCGGCATCATCCTGCCCGTCACCCTCGGCATCGACGTCCCGGTCTTCCAGGCGGTCGGCGAGAAGGACATCCTGTTCTGCGGCCCGCTCGCGCTGCGCGACTGCTCCAGCGCGCGGACGCTGCGCCCGCAGGAGGCCCCGTACTACAACGCCAAGGCGAAGCTGGACCTCTACGTCCTGCCGAAGGCGGGCCACTCCCTCGGCCTGCACTACAACGCCGACGCCTACCGCGACGCCACCCGCGCGTGGTTGCAGCAGTTCGGCGCCTGAGCACCACGTTCGCAGCACCATCGCCGTAACAATTCGAAGAACGCTCGACCGGGCAACACTTCGAGGAGCCGCTAACAACGGGATTCGCGCCGTCGATCACCAATTCGACGTCGCGAACCCCGGAGGCCCACATGTACGACCACAGCGGCGAGCAGGCTTCTTTTCCTTATCCCCCAGCGAAAAGGAACCGTCCTGGCGCGCTCTTCGGAATCGTCGGATTCGCCGCAGGAGCCCTGCTCGTCGGAACCGTCTGGGCGGTTTCAGCCAACGCGACGATGGCGAAGGCCGAGGAGACCTTCACACTTCGAGGAACGATGACGCTCACCGCGAGCGGTTCCACCCGGCTGTCGGGGACCAGCTGCGCGGGAACCGGCGGTTACAGCGACATCCGAGAAGGCGCGAGCGTCACGGTCTACGACCCGCAGGGCGCGGTGATCGCCATCGGCCAGCTCGATTCGTCGTACTCCAGCGCGACCAGCACCTACACCCAGCCCTGCACGTTCTCCTTCGCGGTGAGCAACGTCCCCGGCCAGCACCGCTTCTACCAGGTGGAGGTCAGCCGCCGGGGCAAGGTGACCAGTGAACGGGACGCCGCGAAATCCGGTTCCGTGTCGCTCTCCCTCGGCATGAAGTGAGCGCAACGCCCCGAACAGACCCACTTCCCGGCATTCGCCCTATTCCCTGACTACGGATTACGACCTCCTCTCCACCGAAGCAGACATGGCAGGGGAACGGAAGTCACAACAGCCAATGCGCGGAAACTCAGAGGCATTTCTGCGGTTGCGGTGGCTGCGGCGGATCTCAACACGGCTGGTCGGGCTGGGTCGCTCTCGCCGAGAATCCGGCGGAACGGCGGAACCGCCGCGCGCGAGCGGAAGCGACGTGGGCGAACAATGCGGACTCGAAGCGCGGCACCATGGCTGGCCGGGAGGCGGGTGTGGATCTCGACCGGCTGGACATCGCGGACTGGATGGCGAATCAGAACGCTCACGAACCCGAGGTCACCATCCCCGCCGCGCGCTCTGACCACGCACCGACACCTAGCACCCAGGTGACCGCGTTCGCCGAGACGATCGCCGTGCAGGTGTGGCAGCATCTCGATCCGCAGCTCGGGAAGACACTGGCCTTCCATGTCTGGTGCGACCTCTTCGTGGGACTGGTCCAGGCGACCGAGGCGTGCTCGAAGATCCTCGCCGAAACCCAGGACGCGGTGCGGCGGCACATTCACGACGCGCTGTTCGGTTCGTCCATGCAGAGCCGACGGGACTCTTTGACCGAGCGCGCGGCCGACCCCTTGGTGGACGGGGCCAGCGCCGCCTTGCTCGCGGCGATGACCGGCCACGTACCCGTGCTGAGGCTCGTCACGAGCGAGGAAGCGGTCCGGGCCCTGCGCATCCTCGCCGTGTTCACCTGCCCCGTGCCCGCGCGACACAAGGAGGTCCGCGTGCACGCGCTGACCCGCTTGGCGAGGACGCGCGGGAGATCCTGACGCCGGAAGTCAAGCAGCGCCTGGAAAAGCTGTTCAAGGACGGGCTCGACGGCTGAAACTGAGGCGCGGCTCCGGCAGGTGTCGCGGATCTTCCAGAAGTTGCGCAGGTACTCGTCGTGCACGGCGCGGCCGGTGATGCGCAGCAGGATCTCGTCGGCCTGCCGCAGCGCCGACCACGCGTAGTTGTGGCTGCCGGTGTAGACGCGCGGAGTGGTGTCCTTGTCGTACTCGCCGTCGATGAGCAGCGTCTTGGAGTGCACCTGGAGGTCGCGCTTGCCGGGCGTGCCGTCGAAGTCGCACTTGGTCAGCTGGGCCTTGGCGCCCTTGAAAGCGTCGAGCACCTCCTTGCCCGCGTAGACGACGTCCACCCAGCAGCCCTTGCGGCTGAGCTCGGCGAGCTTCGCGGCGACGGGGTCACGGTTGAAGGCGAGCATCACCACGCGCAGGTCCGTCTGGTGCCACGAGCCGTCTGGCTCCTGGTAGCGGCAGCTGGGGTCGACGGAGTGCAGGGTGTTGTAGACCGTGTCGGTGGCGGGGTCGGCGTACGGCTGGCCCGCGCGCTCCTTGCGCGGGGAGAAGAACGCCCGGAACTGCGAGCCGCTGCCGGTGTCGGTGTAGTAGTCGTTGTCGCCAGCGGCGGTGCGCCGGTAGCGGACGAGATCGGCGAAGTAGGTCCGGAAGGCCTTGTGCGCCTCGGCATCGGTCAGGGTGAACATGTCGTTGTAGGCCTCGACGGCGTCCCAGTCACCGACGTTGGACGAGCCGGTGAACACCACGTTGGGCACGATCGTGCCGTTGTTCATCCGCACCTTGGAGAACGCGGCGAACTTGGTGTGGTTGTAGCCGTTGCTCCAGCTGGAGACCCGCGTGGCGATGCACCCGCGGTCCGGCCCCTTCGGGAACTTGTCCTTGCACGTCACCACGAAGCTGGGCTTGGCGTCGTCGGTGCCGAGCGCGGCCTTGAGCTGGGCGTGCGCATGGTTGCCCGCCTGCCCGTGGTCCAGGACGACCTTCACGCTCACCCCGCGCGCGTGCGCGGCGAGCAGGTGCGCGGTCGGGTCGGACTCGTGCTTGAGCACCTCGAAGCCGAACCACGACAGCACGATCTCCTCACCGGCGGGCACCCGGTCGAGGAGCCGGGCGAACTGGGTGGAGTTCGCGTACTGAGCCTCGGGAGCACCCCACGAATCGTTGAACACCGGCCGGTTCACCACCGGATCGGGCTCGGCGGAGGCCATCGCGCCGGGAACGGGTGAGAGCGCCGCCGTCGGCGCGGTCACCAAGGCCAGGAGCACTGCGCGCATCCCGTCCTCCGTCCTCAATGGACTGCTGCGGGGTTGAGAACCGGACGGGCACGGTAGACGATCATTGCGCGCGCCACCCGAGAGAGTGAACATTATTCACATCCAACCCGCGGACGTGAGGAAAAGACAATTTCTTCAAGGTTGGATGTCGGTCATGTCCCGGACGGTCGCATCCGGGAGGATGCGTGAGACCGGTGACACAGGCCCGCGGTGAATCGAGGGATACCGTTGGCTGTGGAAAGGAACTGCGAGTGATGACGAGCCAGTCTCCGCCGTCCGACCTGCGGGCGAAGGGCACGGCAACGCGGCGGCGCGGGCGTTCGGGGGCGTGGTTTCGCCCCAGGAGGCAACCAGGCCGGCTCGGAGGTTTCGGCCTGGCCCGACTGATCGCGCTCCAGGTGGTGCTGCTGGCACTGGCCTTCGGGGTGTTCCAGGGCATGTGGGCGCTCATCGCCTCGTGCGTGCTGGGCCTCATCGCACTCGCCCTGATCTTCGGCAGGTCGCAGGGGCGCTGGTGGACCGAGAGCATCGCGCTGTGGATGCGCTTCCGCCGCCGCAAGGGCGCCTCCGGCGAAGTCCGCGAGGACCCGAGGCTGGCCGCGCTCAGCGAACTGGCGCCGACCCTGGTGGTCGACGACGTCGACGGGCCCAACGACCGCAAGCTCGGCCTGGGCAGCGATGGAGCGGGCTGGTTCACCGTCATCGAGGTGGCCCCCTCCGACGGCAGCACGCCGACGCCGCCGGTCCCGCTCGCCAGTCTCGTCAAGATCGCCGCCGAGGCCGAGCAGGCCGGTGTGGTCACCCAGGTCGTCGCGCACAACGGCCCGATCGTCGGCCCGGGCAGGCGCGAGCACACCACCTGGGTCGCGGTGCGCCTGGACGCGCACGCGGCCGCCGAGTCCATGATCGACAACGCCGAGGGCAGGGTGGACGTGCCCGCCGTGCTCTCCGAGATCACCCGGCGGGTGGAGCGGGTGCTCCAGCGGCGCGGCCACGGCGCCCGCATCCTCACCGCCGACGAGGTCACCGAGGCGCTGGCCCGCTCCTGCGACCTGGTTCGTCCGGGCGGGCCCGAGCGCATCCGCGAGGAGTGGGACGGCTGGTACTCGCCGTGGCTGGCGCACCGGTCCTTCTGGGTCCGTTCCTGGCCCGACCCGGTCCGCGGCGTGGAACTGCTGGCCGCCCTCGCCGAACTGCCCGCACCGATGGTCAGCGTGGCCCTGTTGCTCGACCCGACGCCGGCGGGCGCGGACCTGCGCTGCCTGATCCGCGTCGCGGCCCCGCCTGACCGAGTCGAGCAGGCCTGCTCCTCGGTCCTGGACGTGGCTGCGCGGTGCGGCGCACGGCTGACACAATTGGACGGACAGCACGCACCGGCGGTCTACGCGTCGGCGCCGACCGGGGGAGGTGCACGATGAACGAGCCAGAGCAGCCGGACTCCCAGCCCCGCAACAACCCCCAGCGTCCGCCGGGGCCACCGCAGCAGCCGCCCCACCAGCAGCGCCCCCCGCAGAACGCCGGGCAACAGAACGGACCGAACCAGGGTCCGCCCCGGCACGGGCAGCCCGGACCGCGCCAGGGCCAGCCACTCGGCCAGCCGCAGGGTCCGAGGCACGGGCACCCGCCCACCCCGCACCAGGGCATGCCGCAGCAGAACCGTCCTCCACAGCCGGGTCCGCCCGGCCAGGGCGCGGTCCAGCAGCGTCCGCACCCCGGAGGGCCTGGTGGCCCTGGCGGGGCGCGTCCGGTGCTCGGCGGCCAGCACACGCACACGCCCCCCGGTGGGCAGGCGCTCCAGCGGCCGGCGCCGGGACCGCACCAGCAGCCAGCACCGGGCCAGCAGCGCCCGGGTGGCCCGGGCCCCGCGCCCCAGCACCAGCAGCGCCCCCAGCACCAGCAACAGGGCCAGCAGGGCCAGCCCCGCCCAGCGGCCATGCCGCCACCGGGTCAGATGGGCCAGGTCCTCGGCGGCCCGATGGCCTACACGGGCACCGCGGGAGCGAGCGACGCCGCGGCAGCGGCCCAGGCCGCGGCCACCGGGACCCTGCTCGCCCAGCCGCTGGCCGTCGGATCGAGTCCGCCACTGGCCCCGCCGACGCCGCCGACCACCGCCCCGGACAAGGGCGCGGTCAAGGACGAGGAGCCGTGGCAGTCCCGCAAGCACGGGGGCCTCGCCCCGCTGCGCATCGGCCACCACCACGCCACCGACGAGGAACTGGACCTGCTGCAGATCGCCGGGGACTCCTTCGGCCTGCGACTGGGCAGGGACCAGGCGGGCCAGCCGGTCGCGATCCCGCTGTTCCGGCCGGAGCAGACCGAGGCGCTGCTCGTCGGCGGTATGTGGGCGGCGCGGCTGCTGGCCTTCCGCGCCCTGCGCTTCGGCGCCCGAGTCGTGGTGTTCACCCGCCAGGCCGCGGGCTGGCCGGAGCTGGGCAACCTGGCGGTGGGGCGCGCCGACCGGCTGATGGTGCTGCCGCCAGGGTCACCGAGCGAGCTGAGCGCCTCGGCCGACAAGCCGCTGCTGTGCGTGCACGACGACCAGCCGCCCCCCGCGGAGGACCCCCTCCCGTGGCGGACCAGGCTGGCCGTGCTGCGCCAGCTCACCCCCGAGCGGGCCAGGCTGACCGCCGACTCGGACCTGGTGCTCTTGCAGCGGCTGGCGCCGTTCGAGGCGTCACTGGTGGCCACCGAGATGAGCCTCACCCCGGACACCACGCAGGAGCTCTCCCGGCTGCGCGATGACATGGTCGCGATGTTCATGGGTTCGACGCGCCAGTACGCGGCGCTGACCGTCACCGGCCAGGAACAGCGGCTGGGCCGCCCCGGCCGCTACTGAGCGGCGCAACGCGAAGGGGGCCGTCCACCGTGGACGGCCCCCTTCGTCGCGCGCGGTCTACATGCCCGCCAGTTTCCGGTTCTCGGCGGCCTCGGACTCGGCGAGTTCCTGCCAGTCCTGCGGCGTCGCCGGAACCGGCTGCTCACCGACCTCAAGCCGGTCGATCTGCTTGTCGGGATTGTCGCTCTTGGTCGTGTAAATGACCTTCTTCTGCGTGTTCGTCTCGTGATTGCGACTGGTCTCGACGTGGTCGGTCCGGCTGCTGATGACCTTGCCGCTGGCATCACGCTGTTCGACGATGGTCCGCTCGTGCGTCGTCTGCGGCCCGCTCTTCGGGCAGTCCGTCGTCGACGTCCGCGTGGTGACCGTGCTGCCCGCGGGCTTGTTGTCCTGGTAGAAGGTGGTCGTGGTCACGTTGCTGGTGCTGCTCATCGTGTACAGCGTGACGTCGTTCTTGTCCTTGACGATCTCGTCGACCTTGCCGTTGGTCTCGGTGACGACGCGCACGCCACCCGCCGAGGTCTTGTAGGTCGTGACGACCGAGCCGTCGGGCCTGCGCTCCTCGCTCAGCTTGACGTCCATCCCGGCGGTGCCGGTCGAGCCCTCCTGCTTCTTCTTGTAGAGCTCGTTGAGCGTGACCAGCTTGCCCTCGGGGAAGAGGTAGGCCGGGGCGTTGGGCGGCTGCTTGCCGCCGGGCTCCTGATAGACCCACTGGACGGCGCTGAGGCTGATGCCGTTGCCGCCGTCCCCGGACTCGTAGCAGTCGGCGAGGGTGTGGAAGGCGCTGCCGTCAGCCAGCAGCGACTTGTAAGCATCACCGCAGAACGCCTGCATGCTCGTCTGGTTGGCCGAGAGCAGCTCCTCCGCGGAGGTCCCGGCCTGCAGCCCGTTGGTGCTCACCGGGAACGAACCGGTGCTGGTGAACAGATCCATCATCGGACCGTTGGCGTCGGAGAGCAGATTGGCCGCGATGGTCGAGACGTTGGTGGCGAATCCACGGAGACCGGCCGGGTCGGCCTTGAGCTCCGCGCCGCCCTTGACCCAGTCCGGGGTGGTGTTCATCGAGGTCCTCCCAGGTTCCGGTCCCCGGGGACCGGTGCGCTGCTGCGGTTGCTACTTGGCACGGACGTCGGGTTTGGGTTCCGCGCGGTACTCCTGCTCGGTCCGCTTGTCCACGACCGGGCCACCGGGTGCGGTCTGCGGGGCCCACGCCTCCTCGGTGCTCTCCGCGACCTGCTTGCGGATCTCGCGCGCCACCTGGTCGGCGGAGCGCGGCGGGGCGGCGCGCCGGTCGAGGACGGCGGGCTGGGTGCCCAGAAGCGACTGGGGCACCGACGCCTCCTTCTCCCGCCTCGCGTCCACCGGGTCCTTCGCGGCCATGCGGCCCTCGAAGACCGCTTCCGCGATCGGCGGTGGCGGCGCACCGAACTCCGAGTTCTGACGCTCCAGCTCGCGACGCCGTTCCTTGCGCTCGCGCAGTCCGCGCTCGCGCGCCCGCATCTGCTCGGCGTGGGTCTTCGGCGCGGTACCGCGGTGCGGGTTGGCCAGCACCGGCGGCACCGAGTCCCCGCTCAGCGGCTGGGCATCCGGTTTGCCTGGCGTGGCGCGCCGGGCAGGCGCAGAGGGCTTGCGGTCACCGAGCACCGACGGCGAGGTGTTCGTCGGCGGCGCTTGGAACGCGTCGGCCACGTCGGGGTTGCGCTGCGTCGCCTGCTTGGGGGCACCGGGACGGTTGCGCTCAGTGGCACCCTGCGAGGGCGGCGGCGTCATCTGCTGCGGCGCCTGCATCCCGCCGCCGAGCCCCGGGGTGTCCTTGCGCTGCTTCTGCTGCGGCGCCTTGGTCTGGTTGGCCTGCGGCGCGGGCGGCGGGGTCATCTGTCCGCCGAGCGCGTTCTGGCCCAGCGTCGATCCGCCGAGCCCGGGCGGTGCTCCCGCGCCGCCCTTGAAGGCAGCCGGAGTGGGCGCGGCACCGGCGTTGAGGGACGGGTTGTTCCCGAGCACGCCCAGGCTGCGCCCGTTGATCGCGGGGGGAGCGCCCGGGTTGTTGATCACGCCGGGGGTCGGCGCGTTCAACCCACCGGGGGTCGGCGCGTTCAGCCGACCGGGCGCGGGCGGGGCACCGGCCGTGCGCAGCCCATCGGGCAGCGGCGGCGGGGCGACACCGGTCGGGACCGGCGGCGCCTTCGGGGCCACGGGCGGCGGAGCGACGGGCGGCGGCACCGTCGGCACGACCGGCGGCGGCGTGGGCGCGTTCCTCGGCGCGACGGGCGGCGGCGGAGGGGTGGGCGCGTTCTTCGGCGCGGGTGGAGCACCAGGTGCCGTGCCGGGCGCGGGCGGCCCGCCGCCCATGGTCGGCGGGAGCGGCGGCGCGGGCATGCCGAGCGCCTGCTGGTTGTAGACGGCGTTGGGCGGGGTGAGGATGGCCGACTGCGCGCTGGCCAACCGGCCGAGGTAGGGCGAGTACTCGTTCTCCATCCGCCGCACCAGGTCCCGGGCCTTGACGCTGTACTCGTCCTGGACCTCCTGCTTCGCCTGGGCCCGCTTCTGTTCGAGGGTGCCGGTGCCGAGGAACATGCCGCTGAGGTGGTCGCCGATGCTGGGCGAGGCCTCGCCGTGCTTGTCCTCGAACTCCTGGTAGAGCTGCGCCATCTCTTTCTGGTACTGCCGCATCACCGAGGCCAGCCCCTTGAGCGCCGAGGAGTTCTCGGTCGCCGCCTTGTGCCACGCGTCGAGGTAGGCGAGGTCCTTGCCCAGCTTCATGAAGGCCGCTTCCTTGGCGGCGGGTGACTCCCACTCGACGTTGAGCTTGTCGGCCTGCTGGCGCAGTTGGGTGGCGGTGTGCTGGAGGTTCTCGGCGACGTTGGTCCACAACCCGGCCCGGAGATCGGCGTTGCCGGGCTGCTCACCCATGACGATCTTCTGGATGGCCTTGATGTCCATCCCGGAGAGCTGGCCGGGATCGGTCGCGCGGGGCTGCGGCTTGGGCGCCTGCTCACCGGGCTTGAGCTGCTTGGCCTGCTCGCGCGCCAACCGGTCGGAGTAGGTGTCCGGGCTCGCCACCGGACCGATGAAGCCGGGCCGACGCGTCTGGTTGATCGTCCTCGGGTCGAAGCCGTAGTACTCGTCGCCCATGCGCTCTCACCACCTGGTGTTCGCCGTCGCCCCGCCGCCTGGAGGGATACTGCCGTTACTAGAGACGGTGCCAGTGTGCCGTTGGTTCCAGGCTGGCGGGACAACTGCCGACCAAAAGGATTCAGATTCCTTGTAGGAGCATGCTTCTTGATTCAGTCTTCCTGATCCGGCGGCAGGTAGCCCAGCTGGATCAGCTCGTTACCGTTGCGTGATGTGAGCCAGCCCCGTCCGGGTGGCAGGGGCTGTGCCTTGATGTTGCCCAGCAGCGGGCCCTCCTCGGGGCGCCCGGACATCAGGATTCCCGGCGAGGCCAGGTCCCTGATTCTGGCGACGACCGGGTCGTACATGGCCCGGGAGGCACCACCGGTGCGTCGGGTCACCACGATGTGCAGGCCGACGTCACGTCCCTGGGTGAGGAACTCCAGCAGCTGGACCAGCGGGTTCTGGTGCGAGCCCGCCGAGACCAGGTCGTAGTCGTCGACCAGGATGAACAGCTCGGGGCCGCTCCACCAGCTCCGCTTGCGCAGCTGCTCGGGGGTGACGTCGGAGCCGGGCAGCCGCTTGGTCATCACGCCCATGGTCAGCTGGACCATGTCACCGACGGCGGCCTGCGTGGTGGTGTAGGAGATGAGGTACTCCTCCGGAACCAGACCGAGCATGCTCCTGCGGAAGTCGACCAGGGCGATCTGGGCCTCCTTCGGCGAGTAGCGGGCCATGATGCCGGTGGCCAGCGCCCGCAGGAACGAGCTCTTGCCGGACTCCACGTCGCCGAAGAGCACCAGGTGCGGTTCGGCGGCGAAGTCCAGGTAGACCGGCTGCAGGTCACGCTCGGCGATGCCGATCGGCACGGCCTTGCGGCCCGGCTCCGCGGCGGGCAGCTCCTCGTAGGGCAGCAGCGCGGGCAGCAGCCGCACCACAGAGGCCTTCGGTCCCCGCCAGGCGCTGTTGACCGTCTCCACCAGGTTCTGCGTGCCCTGGGTGAGGTTCTCCGCGGTCTCCTTCGAGTCGATCCTCGGCACGCCGGCGAGGAAGTGCATCGCGTCCGGGGCCAGACCGCGGCCGGGCGACTGCTCCGGCACGGCGGAGGCCTGCCTGCGGCCGATGACCGAGTCGGTCGCGTCACCCATGCGCAGCTCCACCTTGGTGCCGAACATGTCGCGGATGTTCATCCGCAGGTCCATCCACCGGTTGCATGCCACGAGCAGGTGCACCCCGAAGGCCAGACCGCGGTTGACCAGCTCCGACAGCGCGGGCTCCAGGGTCTCGAACTCCGTGCGGATGGTCGCCCAGCCGTCGATGACCAGGAACAGGTCGCCGAAGCGGTCCTCGGGGAAGCGACCGGCGCGCAGCATCTGCCGGTAGGTGGCCATGCTGTCGATGCCCAGGTCGGCGAAGCGCTGCTCCCGCTCGGCGAGCAGGCTCTGCGCCTCGGCGACCGAGCGCCGCACCTGGTTGCCGTCCCGCCGTGTGGCGACACCGCTGACGTGGGCGAGCGAGCGCAGCGCGGTCAGACCGCCACCGCCGAAGTCCAGGCAGAGGAACTGCACCTCGCGCGGGGTGTGGGTGAGTGCGAGGCTGCAGATGATCGTGCGCAGCGCGGTGCTCTTGCCGCTGTGCGAGCCACCCGCGACGGCGATGTGACCACCGGCCCCCGCCAGCTCCAGCCAGTAGGTGTCGCGGCGCTGTTCCGCTGGCCGGTCGATGACGCCGACGATGGCGCGCAGCGCCCCGCGCGGCTCGAGCGCGGCGCAGGTCAGCCCGCGTTCGGGGTCCACGGTCAGCGGGCCGACGAGCTGGTCCAGCGTCGGCGGCGCGTCCAGCGGCGGCAGCCACACCTGGTGGGCGGGCCGCCCCTTGCCGGCGAGCCGGTCGACCAGCACGTCCAGCAGGGTCTCGCCGATCTCCTCGCTGGTGTCGGGCTTGGCCTGCTCCACCGGCTTGTCCGCCAGGCGGGGCCGCAGGTAGCGGGTCGAGTAGTCCTGCACCGGGTCGATCTCACGGCCCTCGTCGTCGACGAGCTTCTGGCCGCCCTTGTGGTGCACCCCGGAGACGTAGGCCGCGCGGAAGCGGACCAGGTCCTCGGTCCCGGTGCGCAGCAGGCCGTTGCCGGGTGCCCTCGGCAGCTGGTGCGCGTCCGGCACGCCGAGCACCGCGCGGCTCTCCATCGCGGAGAACGTGCGCAGACCGATGCGGTAGGACAGGTGCGAGTCCAGGCCGCGCAGCCTGCCCTCGTCCAGCCGCTGCGAGGCCAGCAGCAGGTGCACGCCCAGCGACCGGCCGACGCGGCCGATCTGGACGAACATCTCGATGAAGTCCGGCCGCGCGGTGAGCAGCTCGGAGAACTCGTCGACGATCACCAGCAGCGCGGGCAGCGGGTCGAGCGGGGCGCCCGCGGTGCGCGCCTTCTCGTAGTCGCGCTGGTTGGCGTAGTTGCCGGCCTTGCGCAGCAGTTCCTGCCTGCGCATCAGCTCGCCGCCGATCGCGTCGAGCATGCGGTCGACCAGGTGCAGCTCGTCTTCCAGGTTGGTGATCACCGCGCTGGTGTGCGGCAGCTTGTCCAGCTTGGCGAAGGTCGCGCCACCCTTGAAGTCGGTGAGCACGAAGTTGAGGATCTCCGGGTCGTGGGTGATCGCCAGCGCCAGCACCAGGGTGCGCAGCAGCTCCGACTTTCCGGAACCGGTCGCCCCGACCAGCAGGCCGTGCGGGCCCATGCCGTCCTGGGCAGACTCCTTGAGGTCGAGTTCCATCGGCCTGCCGTCGGCGTTGAGGCCGATCGGCACCCGCAACCGGTCGCGGTTGGACCTGGCCGCCCAGGTCTGCCCGACGTCGAGGTGGTAGGGATCGCCGAGCCCGAGCAGGTCGGTCAGCTCCAGCGAGGTGGACAGCGGCTGGTCGCCGCTGGCCAGCGCGGACAGCCGCATCGGAGCCAGCGTGCGGGCCAGGCCCAGCATCTCCTCGACGGAGAGCTCGTCGGCGGTGCCGATGGCCGCCTCGCCGTCCATCGTCCTGCTGCGCATCGCGCCGTCGGAGTCGATGTCCAGGACCAGGGTGGTCGAGTCCAGCACCCTGGGCGGGGTCTCGGAAAGGTTGAACACCGTCACCCCCTCGACACCGCCCTCGATCATCAGGTGCTCGGAGCTGGTCGTGGTGCCGCCGTCGACGAAGGCGACCAGCTGCGCGGAGCCCTCGATCGGCATCGCGCCGGGGTTGAACCGGGGCCGGTTGGCCAGCACGTCGTCGAGCATCGCCTCCAGCGCGGTGACCGCGGAGGCCACCAGCCGGATCTGGCCGACGGCGTCGGTCTTGCTGTCGTGCAGGGCGTGCGGCAGCCACTTCGCCCACTCCCACAGCGGCCGCTCCTCCTGTCGCGCGCAGACCGCGATCAGGATCTCGCCGGGCGCGTGGAAGGTGACCAGCTGCGCGACGACCGCCCTGGCGAAGGCGCGCTTGCGCTCTTCGTCACCGGTGACGTAGATGCGGGAGAACCCGCGCAGCGCCACCGCGATCGGCAGGTCGGGCACGGTGGAGTAGCGGTTGACGAACTTGCTCAGCGCCATCGCCGACATGGGTTCGAGCTCGTCGACCGGCTTGGTCTCCGGCGGCACCAACGGGGTGGCCAGCGCCTGGCTGCCGAGACCGATCCGGACGACGGAGAAGTCCCACTCGTGCGGCCTGCGCTCCCACAGCCGCGCGCTCTGCGCGGTCGACCACAGCCGGTCGGGGTTGGGGTGGCGGTAGAACATCGCCAGCCGCTGCCGCTCGATCGTGTCGCGCACCTGGGCGCGCTGCTTGCTGAGCTTGCGCATGTAGGAGCGGCGGTTCTGCGCCATCTCCTGCTTGCTCGCGCCCTGCCCCTGCTGGCTCAGGATCTGGTACAGCACCATGCCCAGCGCCGCGGTGCCGTAAAGGCCACCGGCGACGTACATGAGAGGCCCTCGGTTTCCGCCCGCGCCAATCAACAGGGCCATACCGGCCGTACCGGCCAGCATGGGCAGGATCATCATGGCGCGACCCCAGCCCTTGCCGCCGGGGGGCGGGTTCTCCGGTGGCGGCTCGAGAACCACCTCACCCGAGGGGAGCTCGGGCGCCGCCCGGCGCTCCGGCCTCCTGACGATGATCGTTGCCAAAACCTGAACCTTCTCCCGAAAATCCTGGTGCTGAAACGGCCGCAGTATTGATGGGGCAAACTACCCCGGTGATTGTCTGTGCTGCCCGCCCCCGCGAATCACGCTCTCATTGTGCCCGGTATGCCCGATCCATTTGTGGGAGGTGCGCATGACGATGCCCGTACGGGGCGCCACCCTGGCCAAGGTGACGGTCGTGACCCCCAAGCGCACGATCGACGTGGCCCTGCCGGAGGACGTCACCGTCGCCGAGCTGCTGCCCTATCTGCTGCGCCACGCCGGCGAGGACGCCGCCGACGAGGGTGAGCGCCACGGCGGCTGGGTCCTGCGGAGACCGACCGGGGAAGCGCTGGACAGCCAGCGCACGCTGGGCGCCCAGGAGGTGCGCGACGGCGAGATCTTGCACCTGGGCCCCGGCCAGGCGGAGTGGCCGGAGATCTCCTACGACGACCTGGTCGAGGCGATCGCCAGCGGCTCCCGCCGCTTCGGCCGCAGCTGGGGAAACACGGCGACCCGCCGCTGCGGGCTCGCGCTGGCCACGGCGATCCTGCTCGCGGGCTCACTGGGCGGTCTGCTGTTCCAGCCACCGTGGCTGGTCCCGGGCATCATCATGCTTTCAGGTGGTGCCGTGCTGATGGCGATCGGCGTGACGATCGCCCGCGCCGTGCCCGACGCCTGGGCCGGGGTGGTCTTCGCGGGCGGCTCGCTGCCCTACGCCGTCGTCGGCGGCTACCAGCTCACCGCTGCCAACCACATGCCGCTGCTCGGCTTCGGCTCGACCCAGCTGCTGCTGGCCGCGATCGCGCTGCTGGTCTTCGGCGTGGTCGGCTACGTCTCCATCGCCGTCGCGGGGCGGGTGTTCGTCGCGGCGATCCTGACCGGGGTGCTCGGCGCCCTCGGGGCGCTGCTGGCGGGCTCGATGACCGTGGGCGGCGCGGCGTCGGTGGTACTCGCCGTGGGCATCGGGCTGCTCCCGGGCTACCCGATGCTGGCGATGCGCATCGGCAGGCTGCCGCTGCCGGAGCTGCCGCAGCGCGCCGCTGACCTGGTCAAGGAGGACAGGCAGCCGCCGTTCCCGGTCGTGGTGGCCGCGGTCGGCCGCACCGACGAGGCGCTCTCCGGTCTGCTGCTCGGCGTCTCCGTCTGCAGCGTGGTGGCCTCGATGTACCTGATCACCGAGGGCGGGGCTTCCCGGATCACCATGGCGATCCTGGCCGCGCTCGCGCTGGTGCTGCGCGCCCGGCTGTTCCCCATCCCCCGCCAGCGGCTGCCGCTACTGCTCTCCGGCGTGCTGGTGACGCTGATGCTGACGGGCGGGTGGGTGTCGGTCGTGGACACCACGCTGGCGCGCTCGCTGCTGCTGCTCGGCGTCGTGGTGCTGGCCGCGCTGGTGGCGCTCTCCGCGCTGACCTACAGCAAGAAGGCGCCGTCCCCGTGGCTCGGCCGCTTCGCCGACATCCTGGACGTGGTCGCGCTGATCGCGCTGATCCCCTACGCCGGCTACATCACCGGCTTCTTCTTCTACGTGCAAGGACTGATGGCCTCGGTCGGCTGATGCCGCGACCGATGCCCCCACCCAGCGAAGGACGAGCGTGGCTACCCGACGCGACCAGCTCCAGGCGTACCAGTTCATGATGCAGCGGGTGATCTCCGCGGTGATGCTGCGCGAGACCGACCCCGAGCAGACGCCGTTGCGCCGCGGCGTGGGCGCGGTGTTCGCGGGCGTGATGATCGCGGTGCTGGTCGCGGCCGGGTACGGCATCTACGGCATCTTCACCGGGATCGGCGGCACCTCGTGGAAGCAGCCGGGCGCGGTGATCATCGAGCGGGAGACCGGAGCGACCTTCGTCTACCTGCCCGGGATCGGCGCGGACGCGCAGGCGACCCTGCAACCCACGCTGAACTACACCTCCGCGCGGCTGCTCAGCGCGGGCGGCACCACCACGTCGGGCCCGTACCGGGTGTCCGCCGCCGACCTGGCGGGGATCGCACGCGGCGGCGCGACGGTGGGCATCCCCGGTGCTCCGATGTCGCTGCCCGACGCCGAGCAGGCCCTGACCGAACCGTGGACGACCTGCTCGGTGCTCGGCGACAACGGCACCGGCGGGCTGACGCCGACCACCACGCTGATGGTCGGGGCGGGCGTTCCCGGCGGCACCCCGCTCGGCGAGCGCGGCCTGCTGGTGCGCGACGAGTCCGACCGCAGCACACACCTGGTCTGGCACAACCACCGGTACCGGATCACCAGCGCCTCCCCCGATCCGCTGCTGCGCTCGGTCTTCGGTGCCCAGACGATGATCGAGCCCGTCGGCTCCGCCTGGCTCAACGGGCTGCCCGCGGGCCAGGACATCGGGCCGATCCAGGTGGACAACCAGGGCCAGAACTCCACCGTGCTCACCGGCCGCAAGGTCGGCGACATCGTCTTCCACCAGGTCGGCAACGGCGTGCAGAACTACCTGGTGCGCACCGACGGTCTCGCGCCGATCAACGACTTCCAGGTGCGCATCCTGCGCGGGCAGTACTCGGTGCAGCCGGTAGAGGTCTCCGCCGCCGCCGCGACCGCGGCCCCGAGCAGCAACGCGCTGCTCCCCGCCCCCGGCACGGCGGCCCTTCCCGCGCAGCCGCCCACGCTCGCGGTGGTCGGCGACGGCGGCAAGGCCCCGGTGTGCTCGCGAGCGGTGGACGCCAAGACGGCCCCGGAGGTCTCCCTCGGCGGCAGGGCGGACGCGCTGGCGAACGGCCTGGCCACGCGGGCGCAGACGCAGGGCGGCACGAAGCTGGCCGACCGCGTGCTGCTCCCGCCGGGCAGAGTGGTGATCGTGCGCGCGACGGCGTCGGACCGGGCGGACGGCGGGGCGCTCAACATCGTCACCGACCTGGGCATCCGCTACCCGGTGCCCAGCGCCGAGGTGCTGGGCAAGCTCGGCTACTCACCCGCGTCGGCGGTGTCGATGCCCGCATCGCTCGTGCAGCGCATCCCGGTGGGTCCGACCCTGGACCCGAGCATGGCTGGATCGGTTCACAGCGCGGGCTGAACGCACGCTAAATCCGAATAACTTTTCCATCGAAACTGAAGAGTCGAGGCTTCAACCTGCGGTTAAGCTTGTTCTAGGGTCCGATGGAACCGCGCGCCGGTACGGTGCGTCGGAAATGTGAACGACTCGCTGATTCCAAGATCGAAGGTGACCAGCCCGTGTCGGAAGCCAAGCTCACAGAAGACATGATGATCAAGCTCGAGAAGGCCATCGAGCAGTGCGGTAACGACTCGCTTGAGATCATGAACAAGATCCGGCAGGACTACATGAGCAACGTGGGTGGCTCGTGGACGGGTCCCGCGGCCCAGGCGGCGCTGGCGAAGCAGGAAGACTTCAGCGACGAGTGGAAGCGGATCCAGGAGATCCTGACCAAGCTGCTCAACGGTGTCACCCAGACCAAGAACCGGGTGCTGGACTTCTCCGAAGAGCAGAAGCGCAACTTCGAGGCGCTGAACCTGGGCGAGGACGGCAAGCTCTTCAACAGCCGCATGGGCTGACGTCCCGTCCCAGCACGCTCACCAGCTACTCAACCAGCGAAGACCAGACTCGAAGGTGGAAGACCCATGAGCATGCCCATCGGATACAGGTTCGGTGAAGTCGAGACGCTCGGCGCCAACACCCGGACCCACGCGCAGGCGCTGAAGGAGGCGTTCGCCGCCCTGATGCGCGAGGCCCAGTCCATCTGCGGTGACGCCTGGAAGGGTGCCGCGATGGGGGCGTTCGAGCAGGCCCAGATCGAGTGGAACCAGATGGCCGACGGCATGGGCAGCGCCCAGGAGAACTTCGGCCAGAAGACCACCCTGGGCTCGCAGGACATGCAGGCCCTGGACCAGTCCCTGACCGGCCTCTTCTAAGGCGAGAGTCCGGTCCCACCCCGCGCGGGTGGCTCTCCTTTACCCACCCTGGCCCCGCCGCCATCCGGATCCCGAGGGACGAGCACCGTGCGGACGACCCCGTCAGCTGTTCCCAGTGCGCCCGCCGAAGAGTTCGGCGGGCGGCTGGGGCAGCTCGTCCTCGGGGTGCTCCACGGGATCGGGTGCCAGTCCGCTGCGCCAGCCGCGGCGGCGGCCCTTCGGCCAGAAGACCGCCAGCGCGATCACCAGTCCGGCCACTCCGATCCCGATGCCCGCGGCGCCGAAGCCCCACGCCCTCGCGTGGTCCTCGGCGGCCATGCGCGCCTTCTCCTCGGCGGAGGGCTCCTCCTGCCGCAGCGGTGGCAGGACCACCGGAGCTCCCTTGGCCATCTGATCGATCACCGCCTGGTACGGGTTGACGATTCCGTCGCCGTAGGCACGCAGGTCCGGCCCCACGTTGGCCGGGGTGGTCGTGGCCCGCAACCGCTTGACGACGTCGGCATTGGACAGGTTCGGCCAGTACGAGCGCACCAGCGCCGCGGCCGCGGCGACGTAGCCGGTGGCGAAGGAACTCCCGCCGCCGGTGGCCAGCCCGCCGCCGGGAGCGGTCGTCAGCACGTTCAGCCCAGGCGCGACGATGTCGATCCTGCTGGCGGCGGTCGCCAGCTGGCCGCTCTCGTCGACCGCGCCGACCGCGAGCACACCTTCCTGGGATGCCGGGTAGGTCGGCTTGCCCGCGTACGGGCTGTCGTTGCCAGCGGGCTCTCCCGTGGCCGCGACCACGACGGCGCCCTTCGCGAGGGCGTTCTGCACCGCCTGCCGCAACTGGGCGCTGTCCTCGCGGGCGACCTCGGCCACGGCGATCACCGACGCCCCCTTACCCACGGCCCAGTCGACGGCGTCAGCGAGCAGGCCGGGCTCGACGGCCTTCGGCGGGCCGCCCGAGGTGTAGCTGTCCGCGACGACCTTGGCCGAGAGCAGCACGACGTCCGGTGCGACACCGTGGAAACCAACGCCCTGGGAGCTGGCGGCGGCGATGATGCCCGCGACCCCGGTGCCCGTTCCCATGCAGTCCGGCTTGCCGCTGGCGTTGCGGCCGTCGGTGCGGGCGAGCACGGTCGAGTCGGCGACCTTGCCGGAGAGCAGCGGGTTGTCCCCGACACCGGTGCTGATCACCGCGACCTTCTGCCCGGAGCCGGTGGTCATCGGCCAGGCGCGTTCCGGCGCGAGCTGGCGCTGCGGCCACGGAACGGAGCGGATGTCGGAGCCGCCGGTGACGCACTGCTGTTGCGCCGTCACGGTGCCGGGAGCGACGAGCAGGCCTGCGGAGAGCACGACCGCGAGAACAAGACCGCGGCCGATACGCTTGGCGTTCACGGCCGCGATAATAGGATAATGGCCCGAGGGCGCCAAGCAGGCGACCCGGCGAACACGGCGCGCGTCAAGGGAGGGCAGCATGGATTACTCGATGCCGGGTGACAACTTCTTCGAGAGCATGCTGGAGCAGTTGCAAAAGACGACCGCCGCCATTCCTCAGACGCAACAGCGGATGATGGACATCAGCGGCACCGCCTGGTCGGACGACCGGATGGTGAAAGTCGTCGTCGGACCGCGCGGCCAAGTGGTCGACCTGGAAATCGATCCGAGGGTTTTTCGCAAACCGGATGCCGCAGAACTGAGAAGCAAGATTTTGAATGCGTGCAACGCGGCGGTCCAGGACGTGCGCGAGCAGTCGCAAGATATTATGAACGAGCATTTCCCCCCGGAGATGCGTGAGCTGCGGAATCTTGCAGGTGGCGGCACCTTCGACGAGGAGGACCCGCTGGCCGAGGTGTTCCGCAGCGACGCCGAGGTCTATGCCGAGCGGAAGGAGAAGAAGAAATGAGTGGAAACCTTCGCGTCTTCCTTGAACAGCTGGAGTCCCTGGGCAACCGCATCTCGCAGGCGGGACAGGAGTTCGGCACGGCCTCCACCCAGAACGCCAAGAGCGGCCACGAGACCGAGAGCAAGAGCCGCACGTTCGGCGACGACAAAATCGGCGCGGCCATGAAGAAGCAGTACGACCCCAACACCGCCAGCAACCTCGGCACGGCTGGTCAGGAAACCGGTGCGAAGATAGCCGACCTCGGGGCGTACATGGTTCAAACCGCGGCCGAGCTGCGCGGCGGGGAGAACGCCAACGAGACGCAGCACCGCTCGACGGAGACCAAGTAACACGTCTTCGGGAACATCACCATAGTTGATCGGCACGGAGACGTGCCCTTTTTGTCATTTTTCACTTTGAGGGTCTGGGGTGCCTGGTGGGAAACGTGGTGGACTCGGTAGTCGACCCCTTCGCCTATGCGATGCAGGATTTCGCGAAGTCGGTTGACGAGTTCATCACGAAGTTCCAGGAGTGGGCCTCGAACTTCGGCATCTGGGTGCCGCCGATCAACATGACCATGGTGGTCAACGGTCTGCTCGGCGAGTACCCCCAAGCCGACGCGGACCTCTCGGCCGAGCTGGCCAAGCACTACTTCAACGAGTCGACCCGCATCTCGGACTTCAGCGAGGAGCTGCTGCGGATCAGCTCCGAGCTGAAGTTCAACTTCGAGGGCGCGACGGCGTCCTCGGTCGACGAGAAGATCGCTGAGGTTCAGCGCAGCCTCTACGACTACTCCCAGGCCATGACCAAGGTCGGCCTGGGCGTGATGAACTTCAACTCCCAGATCGTGCTCATGAAGAGCATGTACCAGGCGAACCTCGCGCTGCTGGCCTACGAGGTGATCCGGGCGATCGTCGTGGCGCCCATCAGCTGGGGCGCCAGCCTGGCCACGATTCCGGCCACGTTCACCGCGCGCACCCTCGCGGCCAAGACGATCGCCAGGAACGCGCTGGAAGCGGTCTCGCGCATCGTCGCGCGCCACGGCCCGATCCGCACCATCACCCTCGGCGGGCTCAAGGCCGCTGCGCGACAGGCGCCGAGGGTGGTCGCCAAGACCGTCGCCATCACGGTCCCGAAGCTCATCGGCAAGGGCATCGTCACCGCCGCGGGCAAGCTCAAGACCGCTGCGGTGACCTCGGCTGGCCGCGTCGCCGCGGGTGCTTCGCATCTGGCGCACAACCCCATGACCGTGGTGCACGGCGCGGGCAGGGGGCTGGCCAAGGTCGGCAACGTGTTCCGGCCGTCCACGATCGCCGGGCGCGGGGCCGCGCAACGGGTACAGCACGCGCTGGCGGAACGGTTGGTCAACCAGGCCCTGCGCAGGGGCGCTCAACAGGGCGCCGGGCGCTTCGCCAGAGCCCAGGCGATGCGCAGGGGCATGGCCGGCCGGGTGATGAGCACCGCGACGAACCGCGAGGTCGCCCGCCTCGTCGCGGCGCGGTTCGCGGGACGGGAACTGCCGCAGACGGCGCTGGAACCGGCGCTGCGCAGGCAGTTGATCAACCAGATGGACCGGACCCTGGCCGAGACGACCGCGCGCCGCGAGCTGTGGCAGCGCGTCAAGGGTTACGGCCTGCGCTCGGCTCTGCTCTACGGCGTGGGCACCGATCTCGCGGCGCAGATGTGGACGGGTGCGCGCACCAACGGCTTCTACCAGTACAACCCGCTGGCGACCGTGCAGGCGTTCGTCGGCGCGGCCCTCGGCGGTGCTCCGCTCGGCTTCGCCAACCGGACCATGGGCTACCTCACGCTGGGCGCGGTCGGCGGTATCGCGGGCGCGTACGCGTCCTACGGTGTGCAGGAAGCCGCGATCGCTCTCGGGGCCGCGCCCGCGGACGTGATCGCGCAGCGCGCGGCGCGCGGCAACCTCCCCGCCGAGGAGCTGTCCGAAGAGAACCTCTGGCAGGCAGCCGTCGGTGGTGCTCTCGGTGGTACCTGGGAGCAGGTCATCGGTGAGCGCAGCTGGGCCGACGCCCGGATGGCCGTCAAGGACTTCAAGCTGAAGGTCGGCTCGCGATGGCAGTCCTCCCTCCCCGACATGTTCGGCTCGGCCCCCTCGCCGATCAACCCGCCGGACCCCTCGCTCGTCGGCGGCGGCGGTGGGCCCACCGGTGGCCAGACCGGTGGTGGCCAGACTGGTAGTGGGCAGGCCGGTGGGCAGCCCGGCACCGGCGGCAGGACGGGTGAGAACGTCCCCGGGCAGCGCGGCGGCGAAAGCGAGCAGAGGCGCGTCGCCGAGCCGAGTCAGCCGGTCCCGCAGCAGCAGAACCCGGACACCTCGCAGGGGCAGGTCGGCGGGAACACCCGGACCCCGGAACGCACCGAGGAGACCCGCAGCCCCAACCCCTCGCCCGAGAACGAGGCGCAGGCGCGGCAGGGGCAGCCGCAGCGGCAGGCGCAGGCTCAGCCCGAGGGCTCCCCCAACACGAGCACGAACACCAGCGAGGCCACTACCGGGGACCCCAACACCGGCGGTCGCGGTGAGGCGCAGAACCAGTCCGGCGAGGCGAACACCGGTCAGACCAATCCCGATGGCGATCCGGGCGCGGACACCGGTTCCCGCAACACCGGCGAATCCGGCGACCCGAACACGGGTGAGGCGAACTCCGGGGACACCGGCAACACCAACGGCAACGAGGGCGACACCGGCACCAACGGCTCCGAAGGCGGTGACCAGCGGCGAGGTGAGGACACCTCCCCGGGGGGCCGGCGCGACAGCAGCATCGGCGACACCCAGCAGGCGCCCGAGCAGACGCTGGAGACTCCGGAAGACCGGATGGCGGAGTTCACGACGGAGGGCGAGAACACCGAGGCGCCCGTCGTGCACTCCGAGGAGATGGCGAAGGCGTCCTTCTCCGCGGCCATCGAGGACCTCCAGAACCGCGGTGCCGTCACCGTCAACACCGACGCGCTGGGCAGGCCCACCGGCATCACCGCGGTCTCCGAGGACGGGACCGTCGTCGAGGTGAGCCTCGCGGTCGACCCGAACCTGCCGACCGGTGCCGTTCGCGCCGTGCCGGGCAGCTTCGAGCTGACCCCCAACGGCTGGGTGCAGACCAGTCCCGCCCAGATCCACGTGTCCACGGCCATCGCCAACGACGCGTTGACCATGATCGCGCACTCCAAGGCCCAGCTGGACCGGGCGCTGCGGGTGCTGTGGACCAGCAGCCCGGTGGTGGAGGCCGGCAACGTCGGTCCCGGCAACGGCAGGGCCACCCCCGCCGACCCCGACGTCGCCAGGGAGGGCGAGAGCTGGCACACGGTGCCGCGCGCCGTTCAGGTCGACGACCCCAAGACCTCACCGGAGAACGACGCCGACAGCGACCTCGACGACTCGGACCGCTCGCTGCAGGTGCTGACCGAGGAGCTGCAGCGGCTGCAGAACGGCGAGCAGACGAGCTCCCCGGACGGCAGCCCCAGGCCGATCGCGGTCACCGGTCACACCGAGACCAAGGTCCCGTCCGCGAAGCGGGCGGCGCTGGCGTTCGTCCAGCCGGAAGAAGAGCCGCGGCTGAACACGCTGCTCGTGCACTACTCGACCAACACCCGCATCGCGGTCGACGTCGTGGTGGACTTCGACGTCGACCACATCGTGGTCGACGCCGGTGACTGGATCGGCCTGCACGACGGGACGATCGCCCAGCAGACCACCGCGCGGGTCACCATCCCGGCGACGGCCGACGCGGAGCAGATGCGCTCCTACATCGACACCGCGCTGCGCGAACTGCACAACACCGTGCCGGGCAACGATCCCGACGGGGCCCTGCCGCACGCCAGGACCTCGCACAACGCCGAGAGCACCTCGGGAGAGACCCGGACCAAGCCGCTCGAGGACAAGGTCGAGGTCAGCGCGGACTCCGAGTACCACGAGGAGTTCGACGGCGAGCTCGTCGACGCCGTCCGGCGGCTCGTCGGGCAGACGGCGGTCGATCCGGACACCGGTGCCGCGCTCCCCGCTCGGATGGAGGAGGTCAGCGACGAGCTGATCCGGCTGCACTTCCCCGACGGCACGGTCGTCGACGCCCAGATCCGGACCGTCAACGACCTGCGCGCGGGCGGTATGCGGATCACCCCGCCGCAGCGGGTCGTGGTCGACGGCGTGCTGCGGCAGGCGACGCCGATGCTGATCGAGGTTTCCGGTTTCGGCCCGGACAACGCCGGTCAGCGCCGGATGATCGCGGGCGTGCTGACGCGCAAGGCGCTGATGCGCGCGCACGAGCTGGTCATGGGCGAGGGCCTGCTGGCCGACGGCGAACTCATGCTGCGCACCAGCCACCGGGCCACTCCGGTGCTCTCGGCCGTCAACTCCGCGGTGCCCTCCGCGCGGGTGACCTCGGACCCCGACGCGCCCGGCGACCGCTCGCGCTACACGGTGCGGCTGGCGGGTCCGGAGCACGTCGACGACGTCCGGCGGATCATCCTCGCGATGGAGGCGAGCGGGCACACCCTCGTCGCCGACGAGCACGGCGACGGCCTGGTCAACGGTTGGACGGCGGGCGGGCTCGGGGTGAGCACCACGTGGCTCACCCCCGGCGGCGACACCATCGTGCTGAACCTGGAGACCCCGGCCTCGCTCACCGCGCGGCTGACCGGGCTCAGGACCGAGCAGGAGCTGGACGGGCTCGCCGAGGACGACCCGCTGCGGGACGCTCTGGCGAAGCGGATGGAAGAGGTGTACCGGGCCGTCCCGGTGCCCGACAACATCGCCGAGCTGAGCGCCGACGGCGACTGGCGCGAGGACGCCGACGAGCTGCTCTCCCGGCCCAGCGCCGAGCCCCCGGCGAACCCCCGGGAGCGGGCGGGCAAGCTGCTGTTCGAGGCGGTCAAGCAGGCCGGCAAGGGAATCGACCTGGTGGGCGATCTCGCCCTGCCCGGCGACGGTCCCTCGGTGATCGCCGCGATGGCGCGGCTGCCCGAGACGGGCCATGCCGACGCGGCCCGCGATCTGTTGCAGCGGTTGCACGGGGTGGGGCTCCAGCTCGACGGGCCGATCGTCAACGCCTGGGCCGATGGGGACAGCGGCCTGGTCGTCCAGCTGCGCGACGTGCAGACCGGGCAGCTGGTGCGGTTGCGGCTGGTCACGCCGCAGGGCGCGGAGGCACGCAACGTCGTCAACGGGCTGACCCGACTGGAAAGCGCCCAGCCCCGCCTGGAAGAGGCCATCAAGGAACTCGAGGCCACCCGGCGCGACCTCCTGCGTCGGGCGGACGAGGGCACGCTCACGGCGGAGGAGATCGACCGCAGGGTCGCGAGGTTCCGCCAGGAGCTGGAGCAGCGCGAAGAAGCCCTCCGGCAGCAGCAGGCTCAGCAGCAGAACGAGGAGGAGTCCACCGAGCCCTCCTTGCGGCGGGAGGAGCCCGAGCAGACCCCTGAGCAGTCGCAGGAGCCGGAGCAGGGCGATCCGCTCGAGCGCGCGCTGGCCGACCTCGACCGTCGGCGCGATCAGCTGGACCAGCGAGAGGCGCAGCTGAAGCTCCAGGAAGCGGAGCTGAAGCAGCGGCAGGCCGAACTGGCCGAGTCCAGGATCGTGCCGCGCGGCCTGGAGACCGTGCGGCCGGAGTTCACGCCGATCGTGCGCTCGGCCTACGCGCCCGCCAAGGTGCCCGACTGGGTCGCCGACGCGGTCGACGGCGAGGCCGCGGCGCAGCGGCTCGGCGAGATCCCCGAGGACATGCCCGAGCTGTCGCTGGGCGCGATGGCGGCCTTCACCGACTCCGCCGAGGACAACAAGCGGATCACCGAGGCGCACCAGAAGGCCCTGCAGATCCGCGCCGACAACCTGCGTCAGCTCGAGCAGCTCCGGGCGCTCGTCAGGCCGACGGCGTCGCTGAGCTACGTCAAGGACCTCCGGGGCAACCTCCGGGAGTTGGCGCGGCTGCGCAAGCTCGCGCGGAAGGAGAAGTGGGCCGACACGACCCGGCCGATCACCCCCGAGGAGCTGGTGGAGACCGGTGTCTACGAGGAGCTGGTCGACGCGGAGGCGCTGAAGCGCTGGTACGGCTTCAACGACCGGCGGGTGAAGAGCGAGCAGACGCTGCTCGCCAAGCGGGACGCCCGCGTGCTCAACGAGATCGCGATGGACCGCGGCGAGTACGAGACCGCCGTGACCGGTCCGGTCGCCGTGCGCTGGGGCTTCGAGGACCTCGTCGCGACCGTGGGCGCGGACGAGGCGAAGCTCATGGGGCACCGCTTCGCCTACGAGAGCCCGATCGCGGCGTCGACCAACACCGAGCACGCCGCCGACAGCGCGTACGAGGCCGTCGTCTACGTGCCCGGCGACGCGCGGGTCGTGCACATCGGCTCTGACGGCTGGACGGCCGACACACTGCTGCCCGCCGGCTCGGAGTTCGAGGTCGTCCGCGTCCGCGAGGTCGGCGGCAAGGTCCAGCTGCACATCGTGCTCATCGGAGGACCCGCGCTGGGCACCTCCGCGATGGACACCACCGACGCCGACACGGACACCGAGAACGAGAACGAGAGCAACACCGAGCGCGTGCTGCGCAACCTCTACAACGCGATCGACCAGACCGCGGACGGGGTCAAGCGCGAGGAGGAGCTCCTCCCGAACGACGACCTGCGGCCGCACGTCATGGTGACGCTGCCGATGGAGGACCACGCCGACCACGTCCGCGCCCTGCTGCGGGAGATGCAGGAGTACTCCCTGCACCTGGAGGGGGCGATCGTCAACGGGTGGCCGGACGGCGACCCGGGACTGCGCTTCACCGTGCGCGACGTCCACACGGGCCAGCGGGTCGAGGTGCGGGTGGTCACCGAGGAGGGCGCCGACCTCCGCCGGGTGAGCAACACCATCGCCAGGCTCGAGGCGAAGGTGGGCGACAACAACGAGCTGATCAACCAGCTCAAGGACCTCAAGAAGACCCTGCTCACCTCCCCCGGCACCGAGGAGGAGCGGGCCAAGGCCCAGGCCACGCTGGACAAGGAGCTGAACGAGCTCCTGGACAAGCAGGAGGCGCACGGCGCACGGCGTCTCCGGCTGCTCACGCGGCAGGACACCCTGCGCGAGGCGCTGGTCACCCCGGCAGGGGTCGAGTCCGTGCGCGCGCCCCAGCGGATGACCCGCGACGAAGCGGCGCTGCGCAACGAGACGGTGGACCTGGCCGTCGACGCCGACGAGGGCTCGGTCGCGCGGATGACCGACGCCTCGGGCTGGGACATGGGCATCGACCGCTCGTGGCGGATCACCGATGCCGACGTCGACGCGCTGCGCGGAGTCACCGGCGTCGGCTACGACGTGCGCAACAACGCCTACCGGGCGGTGATCGCGGGGCGTCCGGCCGAGGAGCGCACCGAGCCGGTCACCGGCGACGAGCTGTTCGCCACCGGGCTCTACGCGGACACCAGCGGCCGCTTCAGCGAAGAGTCGCTGCGGCGGGAGGCCTCGAAGGACGCCGAGTACCTCAACGGCGCCGCCGAGGTCTTCGACAAGGTCAAGCCGACGAAGAAGCCGGTGAAGCTGTACTGGGGCTACGACAACCTCGAACTGCTGGTCGGGCAGTTCGGCGACCCCGGCGAGCTGCACGGCAGGCGGTTCACCAACCACGCGCCGACGTCGACCTCGGTCGTCCCGGTCAACTCCGGGCACCCGCACCGGGCCAACGTCTACGTGCCGAGCGGGAACAAGGTCATCCACATCGGCGAGCTGTCCGAGACCCCCTCCGAGCGCGAGGCGTTGCTGGCCCCCGGCGCGGAGTTCGAAATCATCGACACCCGCGTCGTCGACGGCGAGCTCGTGCTCGACCTGCTGCTCGTCGGCACCGCCGCGAACCCCTCCGAAGCGGCGCAAACGTTCGTCGGTCCGGACGAGAGCTCGCAGGAAACCCCCGAAAGTGTCGAGCTCGACGACGCCGCGACCGAGCGGGCCATCGAGGTCCTGCGCGAGGCGTCGGCTCGGGCGCTGGCCGACGGCAGGCCGGAGCTGGTCCCGAGCACGCTCGCCTCGATGGTGATGACGGGCACCGCGCCGACGACCCCGTCCGGCACCGCGCTGCTCTCCGCCGCGCGGGACGTGCTCGACGCGGTGCGCGACCAGGAGCAGCTGCTGGCCAGGCGCGTGCACGCGGTGCGCGAGCTGCTGGGGCTGACCAGGCTGGACGCGGAGACGACCGCGGCCGCCTCCACCACCGTCACCGAGCTGGACGACGCCACGAGGGAACTCATCGGCACGGTCGCCGGGTCCGTCGCGCAGGAGATCTCCGACCGCACCGGGCGCTCCGTCGCCGAGGTGCGGCGGATCGTCGAGGACACCGCGCGGACGATGACCGTGCTGACCGATCCCGACACCGACGCCCGCGCCGTGATCGACTGGTCGGTCGGTGACGGGCGGCTGTCCGTGCGGGTCGAGGACGGGGTCACCGTCGCCGAACTGGCGGGCCGCGTCGTGCACGAGGCCACCCACCTGCTCCAGGGCGATCCTCGCGGCCTGCCAACGGACGTGTTGCGGCGCATGGAGATCGAGGCGCACAAGGTCGAGCTGGCGCTCTACCAGTCGTTGCCGGTCACCGCGCTCACCAGGGAGCTGGCCAGGGTCGCGACGTGGACGCCCGACGTGGTCGAACGTGTCGTGGGCGCCATCCACCCGGCGGACAGCCCGCTGCTGGCGGCGCTGGCCGACGGCGACAGCTCCCTGCAGTACTCGCGGCGGGAGGGTGCCCTGCGGGGTCTGCGCAACCGCGCGGGCGACGTCATGCGCTCGCTGAGCCCCAGTGACACCATGACGCCTTCGGTCGCGCAGCTGCGCGGCTTGGTCGACAGCGTTCTGGAAGGCCCTCCTGGACAGTACGTCCGGGTCTCCGAGGACGCGATGAACGCCTTCGTCGACGCGCTCCCGGTGGTCGAGGGCACGCGCAAGGGCACCCACATCGCCTCCCCCAGGACGCGGACCGACGCGTTCCACTCCTACTCGGCGGAGCTGGCCGCCGCAGACGAGCCGGGCAGCGCGGGAGCGACGCACAGGGAGAACCTGCGCAAGTTCGCCGCCGCGCAGCTGGCGGAGCGCTTCGGCAGGGACGAGCACGAGATCGCGCTGGAGCCGCTCGCCGACGAACGGTTCTTCAGGGTGGTCGCCGACGGCGAGACGCTCGCCGTGCTCAGCGTGCACCGCTCGATCGAGGACCTGGCCTTCCGGTTCTGGGCTGACGGGTACCTGGCGGAGAAGGGCCACACCACCTTCGAGATGCCCGAGTTCCTCGGGCTCGGCGTCGTGCACGGCCCGAACGACCTGATGCTGGGCGTGTCGCTCACCACGATGATGCCCGGCGAGACGCTGGGCACGCTGATCGAGCGGGTGGCCGCCAACCCCGACGACCAGCAGGCCGTCGCGGACCTCAGGGAGGCGCTGGCGCTGGCGTCCAAAGCGCTCGCCGAGCTGCACCTGCGCACCCGCGACTCCTCCGGCGAGGACGGCCCCGCCGGAGCGCACTGGCTGGAGCTCGCCGCGGAGTTCGCCAACGCGGCCCACGCGCTGGCGGTGGCCGACGGCAACGCCGACCTGGTGAGCGGCGAGCTGGTCACGGCGCTGGAGTCGACCGCGCGGCTGGCGGAGTTCCTGCCGAGCCAGTGGATCTCCGCGGTGCACGGCGACGCGCACGTCAACAACTTCCTGTTCCACCGCGACGAGCACGGCAACGGCAAGCTGGTCGTCCTCGACTTCGAGACCCTGCCCGTCGTGCTCGACAGCACGGGCGCCCCCGTCGCCGTCAGCAGCGACGTCGACGTGCGCAAGCTCGGCGACTCCCTGCGCTCCCACCTGGCCGCCGCGGGCAGGCCCGACCTCGCCCAAGAGCTGGTCCAGCACGTCCGGGACTCCTACGACTCGGCGACCCGCGGCCTGGTGCTGGACGACGAGCTGGGCAACTACCAGAAGTTCGTCGCGGCGCAGCAGGTGCTCAACGCCTACCGGGAGTTCGCCGAGACCGGCGACCGCACCGTGGTCGAGGACGCCGTGCGGGCGCTGCACGACCTGCTCGATCCCGGCCTGGCCACCGTTGCCGCCACCCCCGTGACCGATCTCGACGCCGTTCGCTCGCAGATCGCCAGGGTCGCGGAGCTGGGCGTGGACGCGATCGCCGACGTGGTCGGCACCGCCAACGGCTACTCCCGGGAAGACATCGTCGACGAGATCCACCAGATCGTCGAGACGATGACGGTGTTGCCGGACGGCAGCACTCTCGCGGTGCTGAACTGGGAGAACGGGCAGGTCTCCGTCCTGCTGGAGCCCGGGGTCACCGTCGGCGAGCTCGCCGGCCGCGTGGTGCACGAGGTCACGCACTGGTTGCAGGGCCCGCCGCAGGGGCTGAGCACGCTGGAGCTCCAAGAGCGCGAGGTCGCGGCCCACATGGCCGAGCGGGCCGTCTACCTGGCGATCCCGGCCGAGGCGCGAACCGAGCGGATGACCGCGATCGCCGAGGCGCTGGACTTCGAGTCCATCGTGCGCAACGAACTGCACCGGCCGGACAGCGAGTACCTGGCCGCGCTCAGCAGCGGTGCGACGCTGCTGCAGCAGTCCGCCGACGACGAGGTGCTGTCCAGCGCCGCCCAGGAGCAGGCCTTCTGGGCGGCCGTGACCTCGCTCGGCGTCTCGCTGGAGGCCGCCAGGCTGATCCAGCCAGGCACCGATGTCGACCTGCGCGAGCTGCACCGGCTGTTCGGGTCCAGGGATCTCGCGGGCGCGGTCGTCACAGCTCTGGCGCGCGGCATGGAGTACACCAAGGCCATCGGCAAGGTGCAGGACGCGTCGATGCGCCGGTCGATGCTGCACTACGCGTGGATCGGCGCGGACGACGCGGGCAAGGCGCGGGTGCCCATGTCGCTGCTGCGGGTGGCCATCGCCAACCGCTACGAGGAGAACGTGCCCGCCCTGGTCGCCCAGTTCCAGGTGGAGGTGGCCCGGCTCAGCCCGTCGACCGCGCCGCTGCCCAAGGACATCGGCCAGGCCGCCCAGCTGTTCGGCTACGACCGCGCCAACGCCGCCGACATGGCGGACTTCGGTGCGGCACTGGAGCTGGCGGGCATCGACCCGAACGCCCTGTCCCACACCCAGCTGCGGGCGCTGCGCTCCGCGGCGGCCGACCTGTCGGTGCGCGGTGGTCTGGCGACCGCCGCGCAGCGGCGCGCCGCGATCGAGGACGACCCGGAGGCACTGGGTGCCGCCGTCCGGTTGCGCCCGTCGTTCCTGGAGCCCACCCAGGTCCTACCGCCCCTGCCCCTTCCCGCCGACTCCGCTGCCCGAGCGGCGTTGGACGCGAGCGCGCGCCAGGTGCTGCTGCAGTTCCTGCACGGCCAGCCCGCGGGCTCTCTCGTCGCGGGTGGCAGCCTCGCCTCGCCGCGGCTGTGGGACCAGGTGCGCTCGACGATCTACTCCTACGGCGTCGGCGCCGCGGCGCTGATGGTCAGCCAGCTGCCCGGTGCCCGCCAGGTGCCCGGCCTCGCCGACGCGGACTTCGTCGCGCTGGTCGGCGACCCCAACGCGCCCACGCGCGCGCAGCAGGAGTTCCTCAACGACGCGTTCCTGCGCATCGAGTGGACGATGCCCGGTGAGGGCACGCTCGGCGCGGCGCTGGACCGGGCGGGCGCGCGCACGGGCACCGCGGCGCTGGACGAGACCACCGAGGCCGACCTCGCGACCGTCGCCGACCAGCTCGGCGTGCGGATCGTGCTGGTCTCCGAGGACGGGTCCGTCCAGGAACACGGTCAACCCAGGCGGCGGCGACTCGTCGTGCTGCGCCAGGGCACCCACTACATCCCGGCGCACACCTGGGCACCGCGAGTGCTCGCGCCGATCGGCGACGCCGCCCAGCCCGGCACCGGAACGGACGCCACCTACGTCAACGCGGGTGCCGACAAGGCCGTCGCGGCGCTCACCGCGCCGGAGGTGCTGCGGCGCCTGGTCCCGGAGTTCACCGGTGAGATCGACCCCGACGCGCTCGCCGCGGCCGGGCTCTCCCCGGCGGAGCTGCGCGTCATCGCCGCGACGACCGCCCCCGAGCTGCTGCCCGCCGTGATCGCCGCGCACCTGGTGCGGGGAGCGCGGGGCATGCGGTTCATGCCGCTGTTCGAAGATCCGGTGTTGGTCAGGCGGCAGCTCGTCCTGCTGATCAACGAGGAGTCCGGGCACCGCGAGCGCGTCCCGGTGCGGCTGCTGGACGTCGCGCTCAACCGCCTCTTCGGCACCGACCTCCCTGCCTACGCCGTGCAGGCGAGGGCCGGGCTGGTCGTGCTGCACGGCGAGGCCCCCGAGACCAACACCCCGGTCCGCCTCCCCCGCCGGGTCGCCCCGCGCCTGCCGGAGATCACGCCGAAGGAGGCGCTGCGGCACTACGTTCCCGCGTTCACCGGGGACATCGACGCGAGCACGCTGCGCGAGGCTGGGCTCGACGTGCAGGCCCTGCGCCAGATCTCCAGGGTCTTCGGGCCGGACCAGGCGCCCGCCGCGGTCGTCACGGCCCTCGCTCGCGGCATGGACCACCTGCACCAGGTCATGGGGCAGGCGCTCGACCCGATCATGCTCCGCAACGACTGGTCGTTCGCATGGTCCGGCCTCAGTGACGAGGCACTGGCGCGGATTCCGGCCGAGCTGTTCCAGCTCGCGATCGAGCGCAGCTTCGGCAACCGCGTGCCGGACGACGTCCAGGAGCTGCGCGAGGCGCTGCCCGGGGCGCGCGAGCGCGTGGCCCAGCGGCAGACCGGGCACACGGCCGAGGAGTCGGCCGAGACCGAGGAAGCTGAGACCGAGGAAGCCGAGCAGGAGCGCGAACCGCAGGCCGCGACGCCGCTCAGGGTGGCGGTCCCGGTGCTGCTGGAGTGGGAGAACGGCACCAAGGACTCGGTGCACGTCGAGACCCACAACCGGTTCGTCGCCGACCCGGACATCCCGATCACCCTCGAGTCGCCCGACGCCGACCACTACCTGCTGCACATCGGCTCCACCACCGCGCCCCTGGTCATCCGGATCGAGCAGGACGTCACCAAGCCGTACCTGGAACTCGGCCCGGACGGCCGTCTCGTGCTGACCGTTCCCCTGCTGCCGGAGGACACCGCCGGTGCGCGGGCAGTGCTCGGCCCGCTGCTCGCCCAGCTCCCCGACCTGGCGAGCGACCTGCTGACCGAGAACCGTCCGAACTTGCCGGTGGCACCGCAGAACGTGCCGGTCCCGGTCCTGGTGCCGTGGCAGAACGGCACCGAGACCGAGGTGCGCCCCCAGGTCCTCGACAGGATCTTCGAAGCCTCGGACATCCCGGTCACCGACGATCCGACCAACAGCGACGGACTCCTGCTGCACATCGGCCCCAACGCCGAGCCGCTGGTGATCCGGGTCGACACGAGCGCGGCCGGACCGCACGTCGAAGTCGGTCCGGACCCCGGTGTCGTGCTGGTCGTCCCGGCGTTGCCGGACAGCACCATCGACCAGCAGGTCGTGCTCGGCTCGCTGCTCGCCCAGCTCTCGGACCTGGTGACCGAACACCGCGCCGAACTGGCGGCGGAGGCCGCGCGCCAGCAGGCCGCCGCGCAGGAAGCGGCCGAACGACGGGCAGCCGCGAACCAGGCCGCCGAAGGCGAACAGCAGGCCCCTGAACAGCAGAGCGCCGAGCAGCAGGCCCCGGCCCCGGAGGTCCTGGTCCACGACCGGGGCGACGAGGGCGTCGCCGTCCACGTGCCGGCCAGCGCGCTGGCGCCGTGGAGCTTCCCCGGTTCCAGCGACACCCTCGACCTGATGGTCATCGAGGCGCTGCACAACGCCGGTGACCTGCCCGGCGATCGCGCGCCAACGGCCGCGCACGACCTGGCGGTCCAGATCGACGGTGCGAGCGTCCCCGTGGTCTTGCGCGGCGGATCGAACCCGTACCCGGTCGTGGTCGTCGCCATCGCGCACGACGGTTCGCTGCGGTCGCTCGACGTGCTCGTGCCTTCGCTGCCCACGGCCCCGGCCGACGTGCGGGCCATGCTCGAAGCGGTCGTCGCCCAGCTCCCGGCGGCGGTCGCCGAGGCGCGCACGCACGCCCCGCGAGCTGTCCCGGAGGCGGAGGCCACGACGCAGCCGCTCCCGGTGGTGGTCCCGGACACCGACTTCGCCCGTATCGCCGTGCCGTGGTCCAACGGCACCGCAGGTTCCGTCTCCCCGTCCGTCGTGGGCCTCCTGCGCGGACAGGCGCAGACCCAGCACGTCGAGGAACTGGCCGACGACGAGGTGTCGGTGCGGATCGGCGAGGACGACGTCCCGGTGCTGATCACCGTGGACACCTCCGTCACCGATGCGCGGGTGGACGTCCTGCGCACCGAGTCCGGCGACATGATCGGACTCACCCTCGTCGTTCCGGCCCTGCCCGCTGACACCGCCGAGCAGCTGGGCGTGCTCGCCGGGCTGCTCGCGGAGCTCCAGGGGCTGTTCGCCTCCTCGCGCGACATCGGTGTGCCGCTCGCGGAACTGAGCCCGTGGGCCCACCAGGGCTCCGCGACCGCGATCGCCCCCGACGTGCTCACCGGGCTCGGCGACGACGACGCCGTCGCGGGCGAGCTCGCGCCGAGCGGGGACCACCTGCTCGTGCGGCTCGGCCAGGACACCGTCCCGCTGCGGATCAGCGTGGCCATGGACTCCGCGACCGAGCCCCAGGTCCTGGTGACGCTGCGGCCGGACGGCACCGTGGAGGCCTTCCACGCGATCGTCCCGTCGCTGCCGGAGGACGCGGCGGCGCAGCGGCTCGTGGTCGAGCAGATCATGGAACAGCTTCCCGCCGTGCTCGTCGAGGCACAGCAACGGAACGCGGCCGAGCAGGGAGCCCCTGAGGAGGGCAAGGACGCGCAGGGCAGGCCGACGAGGACCACGAGCGGCATCCCGCTGGTCTACGACCAGGGCCTGGAGCGCGACGCGAACGGCGACCCGGTCCCGCCGGGCGAGCCGACGCTCGCGGGCTTCATCAACGGCGCCGCCATGGGTCACATCCCCTACGCCGCCGAGCTCGCCGAGATGCTCAACGTCACCGTCGCGGACGTGAACCAGGCCATCAGGTCGCACTGGCAGAAGGTGCTCAGCCCGGACGGCGCGGTGATCGACTTCCGGACGCTGGACGGCCGCCAGATCAGGCGCCTGATCCACATGGACTTCAGCGACGCGCGCCGGGTGCGCACGGCGGTCCGCCCGCACGAGCAGGGCCACGGTCTGCTCGGGCAGGGCCAAGGCGGTTTCGACGAGTCCTCCAGCCGCAGCAGCTCCATCGGCTTCGGCCTGGCGCTGTCCGCCGACGACGTGGTCAACCTGGCCGGCGCGGCCGTCACGGCCACCACGGGCATCCCGGTCTCGGCCCTGACGATCGGGGAGAACCCGATCTTCTCCGGCAGTGCGGGCAAGAAGGGCTCCTACTCCACCGGCCAGACGGTGATGTCCCAGCAGTACGGCGAGACCAACCACGCCATCGTCACCAACCGGGGGCCGGCGACCGCGTTCGAGGTCGCGGTCACCCTGCGGATCTCCGAGCCCAGCGAGGACGACCCCAGCAAGTGGGTCGAGGTCAGGACGTTCCGGCCGTTCGAGAGCGCCCCCGACGGCAAGTGGTACCCCGGTTCCCCCGACACGCTGCTCGTCGGCGTCCCGGACTCCTTCCTGCAGCGGGCGGAGGACAGCGTTCGGCGCGACCTCTCCGGCGTGGACACCACCGCGGCCAACACGCCGCACATCGCGATCGCGATGTGGCACGGCAGGAACGCCACCGTCGACCGGCTCATGGAGATGCTCGGCCCGGCCCTGTCCGCGACCGTCTCCGACCTGCGCGAGCAGGTCGAGGCCGCGGTCCTGGCGTTCGAGGCGGACATGGTCCGCCCGGCGAACCGGGAGAGCGGCTTCCCGTTCACGATCGTGGACTCGGCGAAGAACATCGTCGCGCGGCCGATGCTGCGCCCGACGATGGACCCTGCCGGATCCACGATGCTCGGTGGCAGCGACTCCGGGCGCTTCGCCAAGGGCGGGCTGCTGCTGGAGCGCGTCCTGGTCTGGTTCCTCAAGACCGGCGGCGTCACCGCCGTCAGCCGCGGCTTCAACACCGAGGCCGGGGTCGGCTCGAAGGTGCTCGGCTGGCTGGACTCGATGATCGATGGCGTGCTGCCGCACAAGGGCGGCCGCATGTGGGGCCGCTCCGAGACCAGCGCCACCTACTCCGACAAGACGGTCATCGACGTGCGGGTGGGACGCGAGCGGGCGGTCACGCTGCAGGTGCCCACCGCGATCGAGATCCAGGTGCAGAGCCCGAGCGGGCACGAGGTCGGCGACCCCTCGATCGTGGACAGCACGCTCATCGTCCAGATGTCGCGCCAGGACGCGGTGGAGCACGGCTACCCGACCTCGCGCGACGCGGTCGACGCCAACGGCGAGTCGGTGGACGCGATCCGCAAGGACCCCGACGCGCCCGACGCGAAGCTGCCGGAGCACGTCGCGAAGGTCGGCGTCGGCACGGGCATCCTGGAAGGCCTCGTCCTGCACGACGAGAACGGCCAGCTGCTCGGGGGCAAGCACCAGGGCGACGCGCTCGCGTCGTTCATGCAGCAGGTGCGGGGAATGGCGGCGGACACCGGCGCCGTGCGCGGGACGGTCACCTCCACCGAGGAGGGCGACAGCTCCCAGAAGAAGCTGATCTGGCGACGTCGCACGCGGGACAAGCAGGTGCTCAACGAACAGTGGTTCGAGCGCCAGCTCACCGAATCCATGGTCGAGTCCCAGATCGACCAGCTGGTGCAGAACGGCAAGATCTTCTTCCTCAAGCACCAGGACATGCGCACCCCGGAGATCGAGCGGGTCACCCAGGTCCGGGTCGACGCCAAGCTTGACCACGCGGGCGCCGTCTACCTCGGCACCCAGCGCAAGCAGCTCGCCCGGTTGCTCATCGAGACCGCCGCGGTCTCCTACTCCACCATCAGGGCCAAGATCAAGCGCTGGATCACCGGCCGGGGCGGCGACAAGATCGAGTTCGGTGAGTTCGGCCAGGGCGGCGGCCGCGGTCGCAGCGTCAGCACCAGCTCCTCGAACGCCGAGCGCGCCAACGACGTGCACCTGTTCGAGATCGACGGCCGGATGGACGCCTGGCTGGTTCCGATCACCCTGACCGGAACGGTCACCGGGCCGGACGGCAAGCCGCAGACGGTCACCCAGACCGGCCTGGTCAAGGTGTTCCTGCCCAAGGGCTTCGCCCAGGAGACGGAGCCGGCCAAGGTCGCCGACGTCACCGACAAGAAGGTCTTCGCGACCAACGGCGCCGTGGTCACCTCCGTGGAGTCGCCGGGCCTGCGGGACGCGGTGAAGGGGATCGCTCCCGAGTTGTTCGAGCCCGACTCGGACTCCGTCGAGGTGCTGGAGAGCATGCTCGACAACTCGACGCTGTTCGCCCAGTTCAAGCAGATGATCGCCAACGGCGTCACCAACGACCAGCTCTTCGAGACCTCCGCGGGGCGGCACGGCAAGTACAAGGTCACGATGCGAGCGGTGCCGAAGCAGACCCACCGCATCGGCAACATCCCCAACGCGGTCACCGGCCACTTCACCTTCCGGCTCAACGCGGTCACCGGCAACGTGAGCCGGTCCACCCCGGGCGGCGTCGAGGGCTCCTTCGGCGAGTCCCTCCAGGACCTGCTCGGCCAGACCGGTCTGTCCGCGAGCATCAACGCCGCGAGGACCGAGAGCTCCACGCGCACGCAGATCGGCGGTGAGGAACAGCTCCCGCTGAGCTTCGAGAACGAGCAGCCGCACCTGCGGACCGAGTTCGACCTGGTCGTCGAGGTCAGCTACGAGCCGGGCGGCAAGCTGCCAGGGCAGCAGGGCTGGACCCGCCAGGTCGTCCACGACGTCGCCATCACCTGGGTCAAGGCCGAGTCCGAGATCATGGAGGACTACGCCGACGGCACGCTGGCGCTGCCGGTGGAGGACGTCGCGCGTTCGCTCAAGCGCTGGCGGGAGGACGACGCGGACTTCGGCCGCAACACGGTCACGCTGTCCGCTGTCCGCCTCGCCCGTGCGCAGCAGGCCGCGGGCATGGACGTCGACGTCGACCTGCTCACCGCGGCACTGGAGCAGTACTCCTCGGACGAGCGGGGTGACTTCACCCTCACCACCCGCATCGTGAGCGAGGCGGACCTGGCCAGGCTCGAGGACATCGCCAAGACCGCACCGGCGGCCTCGGAGGCCATGCGGTCGCAGCACCTGCCCGCCTTCGTCGCCAAGGGTCAGTCGATCGGCGGCAACGCCGCCGTGCGGTCGCTGCGGCTGGAGCACGAGGTCGACGGTCAGCCAGTCGAGGTCCACGAGCACGACCTGCTGATGGACCTGATCAACGAGAACGCGCCAGAGCTGTTGAACCGCATCCGCGGCCTGCACGGCGGGCTCGCCGCCGAGACGGCGGGCACGCGGATGCGCGGCCAGATGAAGTCCATGTTCAACAGCAAGCACAAGCTGTGGTCCGGAACGGTCCCGGTCGGTGTCGCGGGCGGCAAGCTGCCTGTCACGGCCGAGCAGCTGCCCATCCACGGCAGCATGAAGGCCGTCGGAGACCCGGTGATCGTGGGGCGCGTGCGCGCCCGCGGTATCGAGAACCTGTTCTACGAGTACCAGGAGACGGCCAAGTCGGCCGGTGTAAACGTCTCCACGGGCGTTGGCGCGAACAACACGGGCGCGATCGGTGGCGGCCTCGGTGGCGCGCTACCGGACAGCGTTTCGGTGAGCACCGGGCGCGGGAGCTCGGCCACCGGGGAGAACAAGAGCCAGGAAACCACGATCGTCAGCCGCGGCTACTGGAGCGGTGTCCACATCGTGGAGATCCCGGTGGAGCTGACGTTCTCCGTCGACAAGTCGAAGCTGCCGGGCAAGCTGCTCAACAACCTGTTGCTGTCCGGGCGCAACAAGTTCTCGCGGGGCATGTTCAACGCGACGAGTTCCGGTTCGGTGACGGTGCGCGGCGTGCTCACCGTCGAGATCGCCTCCGGACTGCTCTCCGACGAGCGGCCGACGCCGCCGCCGCACATCTCCTTCGGAGAGATGAGGGGACCCGCGCCGCACATCGTCGGCACGGACGACGTCCAGACCGAGCCGATGCGGGAGCCGTTCCGGAAGTTCCTCGCGGCCCTCGGCGTCGACATGGCGCAGCACGGCGACATGGCCGACGCGGTGGTCGGCACCGACCACGTCGAGAGCTCCCTCGGCAAGTGGATGGACGGCAAGAACATCTTCTCCGCCGAGAAGATCCCGGCTCGGTTGCGGGCCGGGTACAAGCACGACGAGATCACCGCAACGGCCAAGATGAAGCTTCGCGGTGTGCACGTCACGGCGGAGCGCCCGGACGGGTTCAACCAGGGCTTCGCCGGCAGGAGCCAGCACACCTACTCCTACGGCGTCAGCAACCAGAGCACACTGCCGTTCAGCCTGGGCGCGGGTGAGGACCTCGAGAGCGCCAGCCGCTTCCTGCCGGACGGCGTCAGCGGCAAGCTCAACTACAACGTCGGCGCCCAGCGCGGACGCGGGCTGAGCGTGTGGGGAGGCACCAGGGAGGAGCACTTCCACAAGATCGTCGGCGAGGTCGTCGACGTGTTCGCCTTCTACCACGTGGACTTCCAGGGCACCCGGCACCGAGTGGCCCTCGATGGCACCAAGACGCTGAAGAACAGCGTCTTCCGGCCGAACGCCGCACGCGGCACCGTCCAGTTCAAGGTCTTCTCGCAGGACGTGCCCGCGCTGCTGGCGATGCTGGAGAACCCGGACGCCTGGGACCGCGACTCGGTGCTGGGCCTGGCGGCGCTGAGTCCCGACAAGATCGCCGCGAAGCTGCGGGAGCGGGAGCAGAAGTCCCCCCGCTTCAACCTGGACCAGCTGATCGACCAAGCCGCCCGAGCGGCCGAGGCCGAAGAGACACCGTTCGAGAAGCGGGCGAAGTTCGACACCGACTACCCGTTCCTCGGCGCCGCCAAGCAGGCCGAGGCCGCGCTGCCGCGCTCCGTCCAGAAACTGCTGGAGCGCAACAAGCACAACGACATCACCGGTCAGGTACTGGTGCGCCTGGACAGCGATCCGACGATCGCGCGCGTCGACGAGCACCGCGACCTCGCGCAGCGCGTCCTGGCCGAGGTCGTCGCCATCAAGAACCGGGTCGAGGCGCTGGGCACCACGGAGGCCCAGGAGGCCGCCAAGCGGGCCGTCGCGCACATCCAGGCCGCGGCCGCGATCGCGGCGGAGATCATCGCCACCGGCGAGCAGATCCCCGCGGCCCGCGCCGCGTTGAGGCGTGCCGAGACCGCCCACGACGAGGCGGAGGCGGTGCTCGCCGAGCAGACCCGGCGGCGGGACGAGCCGAGCCTGTTCCAGCGGGTCGGGCAGCGGATGGGCTTCGGCAGCCCCGACGTGGCCGCCGCCGAGCAGGCCGCACGGGAGACCGGACGACTGCTCGACCTGCGGCGGTTGGACGTCACCCGGGCCATGGGCAGCTGGGAGACCGCGGTCCGCCGCAGTGGGGAGCTGCACAACGCGCTCAAGGATCTGGACCGCGCGGTCAAGGGCGTGCTCGACGACCTCGACGGTCTCACCGCGCTGCGCGACACAGAACTGAAGCACGAGGGTGACTCGCTGGAGACCGCCCGTGGTGTGGCTTCCGAGCTGCGCGCCGAGGTGTTGCTGACGCTGACCGAGCCCGACGGTTCAACGGTGCGCTACTGGGTCGCGCCCGATGGTGGCGTGCGCCGTGACAACGCCGACGGCGGTCCGGCCTTCGAGCTGGACAACGACGAGGTGTTGCAGCGGACGGTCGAGCGCAAGCGCCTGGACCGTGACGAGCTGATCGAGCGCTCGGTGGCCACCGGCCGCCCGATGCACATGCTGGTGGCCGAGGCCCGTGACCCGGCTGTGGTCACCGCCGCGCGCTACGGCGTGCACGTCGACCGCGTCCTGGCCGACGCCGCGGTGCGCCGGGCGGCGGAGCAGCACGGCATCGACATGGGGGGCCTGCGCGGCGACGCGCTGGCCGAGAAGACCGAGGCCGCCAAGCGGCGTTGGGACGGCATGCGCGACGGATTCGCGCAGGCCCTGGTCCAGGGCGGGATCACCGAGCAAGACGTGATCCGCGCTCTCGTCAACCGCGTCGACCTCCGCTCTCTCTACTTGCAGCTGAGGAACACGAGCAGCTCGCCAGGCGCCGAGCTGCGCAGCGTCGTCAACGTCCTGCCCATGTTCGCGGGCCCGGCGACGACGGCGGAGCTGGCCGAGCTGTTCGGCTTCGCGGACACGCCCGCGGAGATGGCCGACTTCAAGCACCTGCTGTCCATGGCGGGCATGCCGGACGTGCTCGAGAACTACGACGTGGCGCTGCTGCGCGGTGTCGCGGCGGACATGGCCGTCACCCACGGCCTGTTCGAGCCGTGGCAGCGCAGGCAACTGCTGGAGGTCGACCCCCAGCACGCGATCTCCGCTGCGCGGTTGCGCCCGGCCGAGCCCAGCAGGGCTCCCCTGGTCGCCGACGACGCCGCCCAGCGGCAGGCGCGCGAGGGCACCGTCGACGAGATCGTCCGGCGCTACTACCACGGCCTGCCGCTCGGCAGCGCCTACCGCGGCGAGAACGACCTGGGCTCCGACGGTCGCGAGCGGATCGACGACGCGCTCGCGCGGTGGGGTGTGCCCTACGCGGCGTGGGTGGCGACGCAGCTGCCCGGGTCGGCCTACGCGGGCGACTTCACCATGGAGAACCCGGTGCGGCAGACCGGGGACCACAACGCCCCGACGCCGACGCAGCTGCGCTACCTCCACGACAACGACGCATTCACCGAATGGGTGGCGAACGGGTCGATCAACCCGTTCGCGGCGATCTTCCAGCAGCTCCCGGCAGATGCGCTGGCCGACAAGGGCATCTTCACCGCCGAAGAGCTGGCCAAGGACATGATGGCCGCGCTGACCGCGGAGCTGGACCTGCCCGCGGCCGAGCGCACCCTGTTGCCGCTGGTGGAGGGCTTGCGCAGCGAGGCGCAGCGCCAGGGCGCGCTCGGCGACTGGCGCAACCACGACCAGCTCGGCGGCGCACTGCTCACGGAGATGCCCAAGCTCCTGGCCGCGCGCCACGGCCTTGACGTCCTCGTGGTCGGCAGGAACGCCGCTCTCACCCGGTTCGGCGGCGACGGTCACTTCGTCGCCCTGCTGAGCACGGGCGAGCACTTCATGCCGGTGCGCTTCACCGGCACGACGCCCGCGTTGCCGGACGTGCCCGTGCCCGCCGCACCCCCGGCCCCCGTGCTGCCGACGCGCCCGCCCTACACCGGCGACACGGCTTTCGGGACCGCGACGGTGCGCCTCGCGGGTGACTGGGCGAAGGGCACCGCCACCGCGATCGACCCCGCCGTGGTCGCCGCGCTGGACGCCTCCCCCACCGTCCCGGTGGTCATCAGCCCGGACTTCCTCGGCGAGTTCCACCTCAGGACGCCCGGGGGTGGCCGCATCGCGCTGGTGATCGAGACCAGCCCGAAGATCAACGCCCCGCGCCTCGTGCTGAGCAAGAACCCGGACGCCCCGGTTCAGCTGCTGATGCCGCTGCTGCCCACGGACCCCGCGGCGCAGCAGGCGGTCTTGGAGCAGGCGCTGGACGGACTGCACCAGCGGATCGTCGACGAGCGCGCGAAGTTCGGCGCCCCGTCCGCTCCCGACGACCCGCTGGCCGCCGCGCTCCAGGCGCAGCTGGCCGCGCAGGGCGCGACGCTCGACCCGCTCGCCGACCTGGACTTCTTCACCAACGGCGAGATGCTCGGCCTCGACGGACAGCCGGTCGCTCCGGGCGAGCTCACGCGCTCCGCGCTGACCGAGGCCGGCGTGATGGGCGGCATCCCCAGGATCGCCGAGTACGCGAAGCAGCTCAACGTCTCCCGCGGCAGGCTGGAAGCCAAGGTGCTGGCCAACTGGGCGGACGTCACCTCCCCCGGCGGCACGGTGCTGACCCTGACCACACGCGCGGGCGAGACGAAGCGGTTCCACATCGCCCTCACCCTGAAGGACCTGGTCAAGGTCCGTTCCGGGGTGGTCATGGCCGACCAGGCCCGCGGTAGGTACGCGCGCGGGTTGTGGGGCCAGGCGATGAACCTCGCGCGCGGCAGCAAGCTCGGCGTGACCGTGGCTGCCGGGTTCGGCGGCCTGATCGACGCGGTGTCCGGTGTGCCGGGGCTGAGCAAGGTCGCCAACGTGACCCTCGGCCGGGTCCTGTCGTGGAGCCAGGCCCAGCAGGTCGGCGGGCAGATGACCCGCGAGAGCTACCGGGCGTTCAAGGGCAGCCAGGGTCCGTTCTCCTACTTCGAGGCAGAGTCCTCGCTCGTCATCACCGAGATCCAGGCCGACGGGACCAAGGTGCGCTTCGACGCGCTCCCGCACAGGGCATGGTCCGAGGACGAGCCGGGCACGCTGCAGTTGTCGGTCGACGAGTCCTACCTGCGCCCCGTCACCGATGTCGTGCGCCGCCGCGTCGATCCTGAGCACTTCGACGCCAAGATGCCCAGGACCAAGGCCAGCGCGCTGTCCGACCGCGACGGCATCACCGACATGATCGTCGAGCAGCTGCGCACGGCTCTGGGCTCGCTCTACGAGGAGATGTCGGCGACTCGGCGCGCGGCACTGCGCGCCCAGGTCGAGGACTCGGTCCCGCACGTCCTGACCGAGTGGCAGACGGCGGTGAACTCCGCCATCGAGCTGCCGATCGTCCTCGACACCAACGAGGTCGTCTTCGTCGAGATCTCGGCGAAGATGCTGATGGACACCGCGGTGCTCATGGGTGACGGCGCCAACTCCTACCTGGAGTTCTGGGGCTACACCACCTACAGCTCCAACGGCAGTGTCTCCATGAGCCGTGGGGCGGGCGTGCAGGCCAAGGCCGTCTCCAAGGTTGCCGGGGCGAAGCTGACCCGGCTGTGGCAGCGGGTCACCAGAAGCGGTCTCTCGACCAACACCACCGGGATGTGGCTGCAGATCGACCGCTACCGCGGAGGGATCGCCAGCCACCTCACCGACGCCGAGGTCACCGTGCGGCTGCTCGGGCAGGACCGCAGGGCACTGCAGGTAGCCGCGCAGACCACCACGGTGAAGGTGCACACCGAGACGCCGGAGTCGGAAGCGTTCCGGGCGGGCATGCCCGTCGACGCCGCCCTCATCGGTGCTGACGGCAAGCTGGCGCGCGGGGGACCGCGGCAGGCATCCGCGAAGAACACGCCGTTCCCCAAGCACTTCCGCGACGGTGGCCCCGGCATGGCTGCCGTCGCCGAGATGACCGCGCAGAACCGGGACGGCTCAGAGCGCGAGGCCGGTGACGGCGACCTGCTGTCCCCGATGCACAAGATGCTGATCGAGGCCCTGGCAACAGAGGACTTCGTGCTGCCGGGCGAGGGCTTCCCCTCGGACATGGACCCCGGCACGCGCGCGCAGCTGACCTCGCGCGCGCAGCTGCTGATGGCGGTCAACACGAAGACGATCGAGCACCAGCTCTCCAGCGGGAATGTGGCCTTGGACTACACCACGCTGGTCCAGGGTGGAATCAGGGTCACCGTCACGCGGCTGAATCCGCTCAAGGGTTACGCCGAGGAAAAGGTGGAAATCGTCGTCGGCGCGGTCGCCGACTACGACGCCGCCAAACCCGTCGACGGCGACGGGTCGCGCGATGTCTACGGGATGTTCTGGGGCGACCACTCGACGACGGTCTCCACCGGCGAGACCAAGGCGAAACAGCTGGGCGGCAACCTCTCCGGCGCCCTGGACGCGATCGACAGCAACGGGGCCTTCGGCGGCGGCCTCGGCAGGGACGTCAGCACCAACGTCTCCGTCACCAACGGTGAGGTCAAGGTCATCCTCATCCACAACGACAGCCCGGTGCTCGGGTGGAAGGTGCCGCTGAAGCTGGTCGTCCGGGTCATCGACCCGAAGGGCGCGGTCACGCTGCCGGGCGCGGCCAGGGACGGCTCGGTCACCTTCGACGCCAGCACCGAGATCTACGTGCCGGAGGGCTTCGTCCACTCCGAGGAACCGGTCAGGGTCGCCGAGAAGACCGACCCCGAACTGTTCCGGGACACCGACGCCAAGGTCGTCTCGATCTCGGTCAAGGGACTGCTGGCCAAGGTGGAGGCCAGCGCGGGCAGGCTGCTCGCCGTGGGCTCGCCCAACAGGCAGGCCATCGCGGCCGAGCTCAGCGCGGGGTCGCTGCACGCGGCGATCACCGACTACATCCTCAGCGGCAGCACCAGTGACCAGCTGTTCCAGCTGGGCAGCTTCGGCGGTCTCGGAACGCACAAGCGGTACGCGCTGAAGGTCTCCGCGGTGCCGATGGAGACCGATGTGCTCGGTCTCGTCAGCGGCAACGTGGTGATGGCCGACGGTTCGTTCAACTACACCAGCCTGGGCTCTGGCTACAGCCGGGGCGGGAGCCTCGGCACCGACGGCGGCGTCACCGAGGGAACCGACTTCGTCGGCGGCGACGTGGGCCTCAACCCCTCCCTGGGCGGCTCCGTCGGCCACAGCCGCTCGCAGGGCACGATGTCGGCCTTCGGCCAGGACATCCTCAGCCTGGAGTCAGACCAGCGGCTGCACCTGCGCACCGGGCTGATGTTCAAGGCCGAGCTCGTCGAGCAGACGGTGGGCGACCGACTGCGGGGCGGTCTGTTCAAGAAGCGCGCCGCCGCCGTGACCGCCTCGAAGACGGTCACCGTCTGGCACCGCGGTGAGATCACCTGGGTCAGCCCGGAGTCCGACCTCGTCGCCGCCTACGCCACGGGCAAGCTCGACCTGCCCGCCGACTACATGACCACGTCCTTCCGGCGTTGGCAGGACGGTGACAACGACATCAGCCGCAACGTCATGGCCAGGGCGGTGCACCGCTTCTCCCTGGCTCAGCGGGCCGCGGGCGAGGAGCTCGATCAGGATCTGCTGCGCGACGTGCTGCTGCGCTACTCCTCGGAGGAGGTCTACGACGCCGCCGAACGCGCCGGGGCCGAAGACGTCCTGGACGTGGTTGCCGCGGTCGCCGAGCACTCACCCGAGGCCTCGGCCGAGTTGCGCGCTCTGCACCTGCCGCAGTTCCTGGACAAGGGCGAGTCGCTCGGCGGCAGCCGCGCGGTCTACGCCTTCGAGATGTCCAAGACCGATCCGAACAGCGGTGACGCGCAGCAGGTCCAGCTGGACCAGACGGTCAGGGACCTGCTCGCCAGGACGGCGCCGAACCTGCTCGCCCACCCGAACATGCAGCGCGCCCTGGAGACCAGCCTCGCGGGCAATCGTCCGTACGCGCTGCTCAACGACGCCTTCAACAGCGAGCGCTCGCTGATCCCGGAGGTGCTGGTACCGGTCAGCCCCAGGTACCCGTGGCTGGTCGAGCGCGTTCAGCTGGCGATCTCGGTGCGCCAGGTCGGCGAAGCGGAGGTCGTCGGCAGGCAGAAGGCGCGCGGTACGGAGAACGAGCTCCGCGGCGCGGACCAGGAGTCCGAGTCCACCACGGTCGGCACCAGCGTCGGCGTCGGCCTGTCGGGTGAGGGAGTCTTCGACATCGGACCGGACGCCCTGTCCGCGAGCACCCAGTTCGGCACGAGCACCACTCAGAACCAGAGGCGCAATGTCACGCGCGCCGCCACCCAGCTCGACTGGCGCGGGACGCACGACGTGAAGGTCCCCGTCGAGGTGACGATCAAGGTCGTCCGGAGCGGGGTCGAGCGCGGCCCGTTGAACAACGTCCTGTTGCGCAGCGTCAGGCGCGCGAGGACGACGACGGAGGTCCTCCAGGGCACGATCGGGCTGCACGTCTCCGACGGGCAGTTGCTGCGGGAACGACCGGCGCCGCCGGAGCACGTCGACTACCGGTCCATCTCCGAGCTGCCGGGCAACCGGGTCGGCGTGGACCAGGTGCAGAACGAGCCCGTCAGGAAGGCCGTCACGGACTTCCTGGAACAGCTCTACGGTTCGCGGGCGAGGCGGCTCGGCGAGGCGATCAAGCAGATGACCTCGGTCACCGCGCTGGGCTCCCGAGTTGCCAGGATGGTCAGCGAGCAGGACGGCGCGGAGCTGGGCTCCGACCTGCACATGCTGCGCAGGCGCGGGCGCGGGGGCTTCGCCGTCAACAGGGTCCAGGTCCGGGCCAAGTTCGACGTGTCGGGCGTGCACGTCGTGAGCAACCAGCCCGACAACGGCGGTATCGGCCAGGTCCTGCGCGACGACGCCGGCACCGACATCACCATCAGCAGGCAGCGCACCACGCCGCTCGGTCTCGGCGGCGAGGAGGCGCTCGACGAGGCCTTCGGGGTCGACGGCGCCGGTGCGGTGTCGGCGGGTGCGGGCAGCCAGGTCAGCATCACCGCCAGCACCGGAGCGCGCGGGGACCAGAAGACCGAGGAGTTCGGCTCGCTCGTGCACGTCCGGGCCCGCTACCACGCCGGTCTCATCGTGCGCGAGTTCACCACCAAGGCGAACAACCGCAACATCCTCGCCCGCGAGCACAACCGGCCCAACGCCGCGACCGGCTGGCTCAACTTCAAGGTCTACGAGCGCGATCTTCCGGCGCTGCTGCAGGAGCTGGAGGCGGCAAAGCCGTGGGACCGGCTGGTGGCGCTCGGCTTGGAGAGCCACGACGGCGAGGCGATCCGCCAGGCCCTCGCCCTGCGCGACCGAGAGGCGCCGGCGTTCGACCTGGCGACCCTGCTGTCCGACGCCGCGGCGAAGCGCACGGCGCTGGACGCGGGCGACGAGAAGGCGAAGTCGGACCCCATGGCGCTGGCCAAGGCGCTGGACACCGACTACCCGCACGTGGCGGTCAGCCACGGCATCCTGAACGGCCTTCCCGACGGCATCGCCAAGGTCCTGGTCACCCAGCCCAACGACATCAGCGGGCAGCTGCTGGTCAAACTCGCCAGCGACCCGATGCTGGACAGCGCGGCCGAACAGGCCGAGCGGGCCAAGCGGGTCTCCGACGCGATGGTGAGCGCGCGAGCCCAGTTGGCCGGCCTCGACCCCGACACGGTCGACCGGGCGCTGGTCCACCGGGCGCGCGAAGCCGCGGACAACGCGGTCGCCATCGTCGAGCAGCAGCGCACCACCGGGGAACCGCTCGCCGAAGCGCGCGCCGAACTGCGCGCGGCGGAGGAGGAGTGGAAGGCCGCCGTCGACCGCGCCTACGCCGAGCACGGCGCGAACGCCAAGGAGCGTTCCGCGGTGCGCAGGATGCTGGACCGGCTCGGTCGCAACCGGCTGCCCCGCACCGGGGTCGCGGGCCTGGACGCCGCGCTGGAGCAGGTGCGGCGCAACGAGGGCGTGCGCCTGGAACGGGCGCGCACCGAGTTCGACACCGTGGTCGGGGCGTGGGAGGTCGCGGCGGCCCGCGAGGGTGAGCTGCGCGAGTCCCTCCAGCGCGTCTCGCACAACCTCACGCGGCTGATCGGAGGCCGGCCGGGTACGGCTGAGTCGCTCGACGCGCTCAAGGCGCTCGCAGCGCACCGACCGAGGCACTCCGGTGACCCGGTCCAGCTCGCGCGCGGCGTCGCCAACCAGCTGCGTGCCGAGATCTTGTTGTCGCGCACGGAGAACGACGGCACGGTGACCCGCTTCCGGGTGGCACCGGACGGTGCGGTGGTGCGCGAGGGCGAGGAAGCGCCGTTCGCGGAGCTCGCCCAGCTGATCGTGCCGCAGGACGCGCCGACGGAGGTCGACTCCGAGGGTGCGCTGATCCGGGAGTTCGACGCGCTCAGCGACGCGATCCGGATGCGGATCGACCTGAGCGAGATGTTGGAGCGCTCCTCCGCCATCGGCAAGCCGCTGGACGCGGTCGTCGCCGAGGCGCGGGACTCCGCCGTCGTCGACGCCGCCTTCGCGGGCGTGGACGTTGACGAGGTGCTCCACCAGGCCGCGCAGGACCCGGGCACCACCCGGGCCGAGCTGCTGGTCGAGCACACCGAGCGGGCGCGGGCGGACTGGGACGCGATCCGTCCGGGCTTCCAGCGTGCGATCGCGCGGGCGTGGCAGGGCGCCGACATCTCCACCAGCACGGCGGTCACCTGGGCCGTAGCGGGCGGTCTCGACCTGGTGGCGGTCTACCGGCAGGCCGTCGAGGCGGGCATCTCCCCCGACGTCGCGCTGCGGTCGGCCGTCTCGGTGCTGCCGATGCAGGAGCCCGCCTTCACGCTGGCCGAGCTGGCCCCGTTGTTCGGCTTCAAGGCCACGCCAGGGGATCTGGCGCGCTTCCGGCACATCCTCAACCAGGCCGGGCTGACCAGCACGATCCGCGTCTACGAGTCGGGACTGCTGCGCGAGCTCGCCGCCGAGCTGGCGGTGAACTTCGGGCTGTTCGACCCCGCGCAACGGCGTCTGGTGCTGGAGGTGGACCCGCACTGGCTGGCCTCGGCGGTGAACACCCGCCCGGCACAGCTGGAGCAGCCCCCCTCGCCAACGCTGGACGCCGACCGCGCGGCCAGGGCCGACACGGTCGAGCAGATCGTCCGCAGCTTCTACCACGGCCTGCGGATGGACCGCGCCTATCGCGGCCCGAACCCGCTGGACCAGGCGGGCCGAACCGCGATCGACGAGGCGCTGGCGCGCTGGGGCGTGCCCGCGGCGGCCTGGGTGGCCTCGCAGCTGCCGGGCGCCACGTTCACCGGCCCGCTGACGGCCGCCGACGTGGTCAAGCAGACCGGGGACAAGAACGTCCCGACGCGGGCCCAGCTGGAGTTCCTCTCGCTCAGCGAGGCGCTGACCGCGTGGGTGCCCAACGGCACGGCCAACGTGTTCGAGGCGATCTTCCGGCAGCTGCCCGCGGGCAAGCTCGCCGCCGCGGGCATCCACGACGCGACCGAGCTGGCGCAGGACCTGCGCGCTGAGCTGGAACGCGAACTCGGGCTGCCCGGGGGAGAGCGGCGGCTGCTACCGCTCACCGGCCTGAACAGCGACGCACAGCAGAGCAAGGCGGTCTCGACCTGGGGCGCCAAGGGCCAGCTCACCGCTCCGATGCTGGCGGCCATGACGCGGATGATCGCGACGCGCCACGACCTGGCCATCGCTGTGGTCGACGACGAGGGCGTGGTCCGGCACGACGGCCGTGCCGGCATCCCCGACGCCGTCCTGTTGCACAACAACGGCCACTTCATGCCGGTGCTCTTCACCGAACCCGCCCTCCGCGCGGCGCTGGGTTCCGGCGACGACGGGGCCTCACCAGGCACCGGCGGTGATGACGCCGGTCGAGGCGTCCCCGGTGTTCCGGTGCCGGTGATCGGTGCGCGCACCTGGGCCGGTGGCACGAGCACCGTGCTGCAGCTCGAAGCCGTGCGCGCCGCGGCGGCCAAGGTCCCCGGTGCGGTCGTCACCGAGGACACCCAGGTCCGGGTCAAGGCACATCTCGGCAACGGGTCGGTGGTGGACGTCCTCGTGGTGATCGACGGCACCGTCGACGCACCGCAGCTGGTGCTCACCGAGGACGCGAGAGCGGTCCAGCTGGTGGTGCCACCGCTGCCGCGCAACACCGTCGGGCAGCGGCTGATGCTGTTCCGGTCGCTGGAGTCCGCGTTCCACCAGCTTCCGGACTTCGTCCCCACGTCCTGGCTCGCCGCCAACGGCAACGGCGGCAGTGGTCTGTCCGCGAGCGAGCTGGTCAACCAGCGCCTGCGGGCACGGCAGGTGCAGCAGAGCGAGCAGCGCGCCGCAGAGGAGGACGACGCCCGCAGGCAGACCGAGGCGGCCGAGGCCAAGCGGCAGCAGGAGATCGACGAGGCCAAGCAGGAATCTCTCGCCGAGGCCGACGCCGACGCGGCGGAAGCGGAAGCCGCGGAGGAGGCGGAGCAGGCGGCCAACGCCCTCGCCATCGTGCCCAAGCGGGCGGCCACCCCGGCGGTGATCGTCAGGTCGGCGCAGGACTTCAGCGCGGACGGCAAGGTGCTCGGCGAGCTGCGCCAGCTGATCGAGAAGGTCGACGAGTTCCGCGAGAGCTCGGCGCTGGCCGGCGGCGAAGCGACCACGACTGAGAACATCCTCTCCGAGGAGCGGGTCGCCACCAGGCTCTTCGAGGACGCGGTCCTGCTGGCCGAGCAGACCGACGCGCTGACCGACGTGCACTCCAAGCCGAGCGAGGCGGGCCTGGCCACCGCGCAGATCCGGCTCTCCGACCGGTACCGGCGGTTGACCGACGCGCTCGCCGTGCTCATGGACGTGGCCGAGACCCGCAAGGACCTGCTGGCGCAGGCCCACGACGCGGACCTCGAAGCGCTGGCCTGGTCGTACCAGGCCATGGCCGCCGCGGAGACCGAGAAGCGCAACGTCACTCCTCGGCTGTTCGGCCGGGAGATCTCCGCCGAGCGGCTGCGTGCCTTCTCCTCCGAGACCACCGCGCGCGCGGACCAGGTGCGGTCCGAGGCGGACAAGCACCTCGCCGCGCTGAACCGGGCGTTGGCCCGGGTGCAGCGCGAGGTGGAGCTGCTGGAGGACCTGCACGCCGCCAACCCGGCGCTGCTCAACACCGGCGACGTCACGCTGGGCATCAAGCACGACACCGGTGTGTCGGTGCTGGCCGCCAAGCCCAAGCCCGGCCGCTGGCCCGGCATGGAGAAGGTCGCCACCAGCGACGTCGAGGCAGTCGAGAACCTGCTCGCGCTGCTGGACCAGCACAGGCAGCTCGTCACCGCGCTGCGGGCGGAGGGCTTCGACGGCCGCAGGGCCGCCGACTTCGCCGAGCTGCGCGAGGACTCGACCAAGCCGGAGGCCGTGCGCCGCGCGGCCGCCGTGCTGGCCCAGGTCGACCTGCGGCTGCGCACCCTGATCAACGGTGACGGGCGGCAGCACGGCTTCGGGCTCAACGAGGTCGTCGCCGGCTCGCGGACCCGGATGCGCTGGCTGGAGAAGATCCTCACCAACCACCCGCGCTTCCGCGGGCTGCCCAACACGCTGGCCGGGTTGCGGCTGGTCGGCGAGATGTCGCGGCTGGAGGAGCACCCGGTCCCGGAGATGGCCAGGACCCTGCGGCTGCTGGCGACCAAGAACTACGCCGAGAAGACCTCGGTGCGCGGCAGGCTCAACGACACGCTGAAGAAGATCAAGGTCCAGCAGATCACCGAGATCTCGGTCGACGACGTCAGCTTCGCCTTCGGCCAGCACTCGCTGCCCAGCCAGCACGACGCGGCGAACCCGGCGCTGACCACGCAGCTCAACGTGTCCTGGACCTCGGGGCCGCTGCGGCTGTTCCGTCCCGGATTCACCCTGCAGCTGCGGGTGGTCGACGTCGCGGACGGGCCCGCGGTGCGCCGCTCGGACGTGGCCAAGGACGGCTGGGTCGAGCGCGGCCAACTGGTGCTGGACGTCCGCAAGGGCGCCACGACCGAGGAGATCGACACCGCCCTCGGCGAGATCCTGCTCGCCGAGGTGGCCAACTACGTCCCGCAGGTGCCACCGATCAAGGTCGACGTCAGCGCGACGCTGCTCTACCAGGCGGGCAACATCCTGGGCACCGCGCTCGGCGTCGGGATCTCGCTGCTGTTCGGCGCGTGGGTCGGACTGCCCTACGTCGTCGGCCTCGGCACGGTCGCACTGTGGTCGTCACTGGCCGGCATCGTGACCTGGTACGTCTACGCGGGCAAGAGCACCGAGGCGGGCAACGCGGCCCGCAGGCTGCGTTCGAGCTGGCGCGGAGGCATCGGCCCGACCAACAAGCAGATCACCGACACCACGTTCACCACCCGCAAGGGCCTGACGGCGGCGACCAAGATCTTCGGCGTCGCGCTGCCCGACGCGTTGCCCTACGAGGAGCTGCACGAGCTCACCACCACTGAGCGCAGGAACTTCGAGACGCGGGTGCGGTGGACGGGCGAGACCATCGCCCAACTGATCAACGATCAGGAGTTCGTCGACAAGTACTCGCAGAGCGCCGGCATCGACAAGCTCATGACGGAGGCCACCGACGTCAGCTGGTCCTCGAAGGAGTTCATCGCCGCCCAGGACGCGTCGGGGACCCAGCAGCCGAACGACCTCGGCACCCTCTCCCTCACGGTGTGGACCGGCGACCCGAAGAAGGACGAGCCCAGGCTCCCCGTCCACGTGAAGATCTCCCTGGTCGAGGGCGACATGGCGCACACCGACCAGTTCCTCAAGGGCGCCGCGGTCGGCAAGTCCGAACTGCGCTACTGGGTCAAGGTCTCGCCCAACCTGGTCAAGCAGGGACCCGAGGCCATGGTGGCCGAGGTCGCGGCGAAGGTCGGCACGCTCTCGGGTGCCGCGTCCCGGGTGATGTTGCAGCCCGCGATGAGGAAGTACTTCAAGGAAAAGTTCCTGCTGTTCGCGAAGTACCCGCTGGATCCCGGCCTCACCCTCGGGTTCGCCTGGCTCACCAGCACCATGCCCCTGTTCGCACCCGCGCTGATCGCCAGCGCGGGCATCCGCGCGGGCTCGGCGCTGCAGGCGTACATGAACGCCCGGCACCGACAGGCCGCGTTCGCGCTCTACACCCACTCCAGCCGCGAGCGCCAGGCCGGGCAGGAACTGGTCAGCACCGACGACATGACCAAGCACGCGAACAACGCGCTCGGTCTGATCGGCACGAGCACGCGGGTCACCGACAGGCTGCGCGCGGAGGTCGAGTCGCAGCTGCCTGCCCGCCGACCAGTGGAGTCGGTCTCCGACGACCCGCTCGGCGAGATGCTCGTGGCGGCGAGGAGGATCGCCGAAGAACTGCGAGCCGAGCCAGATGCCGCGGGGGTCCGAATCGAGCTGGACGAGGCCAAGGACTACCGCCCGACCCTCACCGTCTCCTTCGATGGCGACAAGCCCCCCAAAGCCGTCACGCCGACGCGGGAAGCCCTGGCCGAGGCGCTCACGCACGTGCCCGACGCCGAGCGCGAGGAGGCCATCAGGCACGCCGCGATGATGATGGCCGCGGCCAAGCACCTCAAGGCCGAGGCCGAGGGCGTTGACCGGGTGCAGAGCGTCCGGATCGAGCTCAACGAGGTCGACGAGTTCCGGCCGGTCGTGGTCATCGAGGGCAAGCCCGAGCTGCGCAACCCGAAGATGCCCGCTCTGATCAAGATCGGGCTCTCGGAATCCGCGCACCTGCCCGGTCCGTTCAGCCCGTTCACGACACACGCGGACGTCCGGACCGGGTCGAAGAAGGGCCCCGCGTCGGAAAAGGGCAAGGACATCCGCGAGTTCGCGATGCTGCTGCCGACCGAGTGGACCGAGGACGGCACCCGGCTCACCCTCGACGAGGCCAAGGCGTGGCTGTCCGGGCACCTGAACGAGATCATGGTGACCGAGCGGCTGGTCCACCCCCGTGAGAAGCGCCAGCTCGCGTGGAACGCCGGTATCCGGACACTGGGCCGCGGCGTGCTCAACGCCGTCGTCAGCGGTGTGATGAGCAGCTCGGAGGCCGACTCCGCACGGGAGAAGGCACTCGCGGACGGCATGTCTCCCGCCGAGGCCGAGGTCGCCGCCGAGACCGCCGCCGCGGCCAGCATCGCCTCGATGAGCCAGTCGCTCGCGGAATCGGTCGCGGCCATCGGCGAGAGCATGACCGTGGTCATGAGGGCACGCCGTCTCATGGAGCAGGCCGCGGAGTCGCTGCGCACCGGGGTGAGCAAGCAGGACGTGACGCCCCGGGCGATGGACGACTGGGTGCGGCACGGCTCCAACCGGCTGCGCCAGACCACCAGGGCGATCACCGAACTGGTCGGCACGATCACCGACGACGACCTGAAGGCACGGCTGCGCCCGCTCACCGAGCGGGTCCAGCAGTACGACAGGGACCCCGAGCAGATCATCGACGACTTCGACGCGCTGATCGACGCGGGCACCGTCGGCGAGATCCCGCACCTGGGCAACATCCGGCGGATCGGCAGGGGCCAGTACCAGCTGTGGGTCGACATGACCGACAAGCCCGGCTGGAAGAATCTCGGCGCGAAGCTGCGGGGCAAGCACCCGCGCTTCATGAACCTGCGGCTGCTGCCGCCGGTGCCGGGAGAGCCGAACAGCCTGCTGGTGCCCAACGGCACCGACACGCACGCGCTGGCCATGGGCAGCGACGCGCGGGCCCTGCTGCCGCTGATCGAGACGTGGGTGGCGATCTACCACCACGGCGCGACGGGCGTGCCCAGCCGGGGCGCGTTCATGCTCCAAGACGCCGGAACGGGCAACCTGCCCAGCCTCTTCGGCCGGATCGCCAGCCAGGCCGCCGGCAGCGGTGTCGAGCTGACCAAGACCGCCATCCAGGTGGGCAGCGGCATCGTCTCCACCGGGCTCAACGTGGGTGCCTCGGAGTGGCACGCACGCGGGGCGTACCAGCGCGGCGAGCTGAACAACTACATCCTGTCCCGCGACTCCAAGGTGATGTCGCCGGACCGCATCCTGTACTCCCTGGCCTACGCCGAGGGCTTCGGCAAGGCGAACGCGCAACTGACCGACGCCTACCTGGAGATCGCCCAGCAGACAGGGCGGCTCTCGCCCAAGACCGTCGAGATCCTGCGCAAGCAGCTGAGCAGCCCGGACCTCTCGCCGGCCCAGGTGCTCACCGAGTTCAGGATCGACGCGGCGGCGCTGCCCGCGGACTGGTCCTTCGAGGACCTCGACCAGGCCGTCCAGGCCGTCTACCCGGACCAGGTGCTCCCGGACCGGCCCCCGCTGCCCCTGGACGTCGACCCGAGTCCGGTCAAAGCGGAGCTGCCGATGACGGCGGCGGCGGCCGAGTGGGCCGCGGATCTGGTCGGCATCGACCGCTCCGACGTCACGTACCAGGTCGTCACGGACCAGAAGCAACTGGACTCGTGGGGTCGCGACGACGCCCACGGCGGCACGCCGACCGAAATGGTCAAGGACGAGAACGGCAAGTGGCACAAGAAGGGCGGGGTCGTCTTCCTGGCGCCGTCGGCCTTCCGCGACCTCGAAACGCTGGTGCGCGTCGTCACGCACGAGACGCGGCACGCCAAGATGCTGCAAGCGGACATCACTCCCAGCAACACGCCGGTGACGATCCTGGAGGCCGACGCCGACGCGCACGAGAACGCCGCCGTCGCCCGCCTGCACGAACTGGCCGAAGGCGGTGTTCCCCCGGCCTTCCCGGAGAAGAGCACCTACGAGGGCATGCCGCTGGCCGAAGGCCCCGTCCCGATGCTGTTCTACGGCGCCGACGCCTACCACGCCGCCGCCTCCGGCGCGGACGACCCGACCCACCTGCTCCGGTACGGGCTCGCGCAGGGCGTGGTGGGGGCGGAGGACGTCGTCACCGACTCCCCCGGTACGAGCAGGAAACTGACGCTGGGCAACGACCTCGACGTCATGCACACGCCGAGGTCGCCGTTCCTGCTGGACGAGCAGGTCGACCAGCAGGGTGTCAACGAGGTCGGCGCCTACACGGTGGACCGGCGGTTCAAGCTCGACCTCGTCTCGCCGACCGTGTACTGGGAGGGCGACGACGAGCACAGGCCCGGCTCAGTCCGGCTGTGGCTCGACGACACGATGCCCGGTCACGCGGACACCACGGTCTACGGCGCGTTCCACCGCGACGCACAGGCGTTCCTGGACTGGTTGACGGGCAACGACAACCAGTTCCCGGGCGGCTACTTCAGCATCGTGGACGAGGTGACCGGCGAGCTGGCGCCGTGGCCGGTCACCTTCGGCTCCGCCTTCCCTGGCACCGCCGACCGGGGGCGCTTCGAGGACAACGTCCACACCCGCTCGACCTTCGCGGGCACGGTCGTCCAGGAGGAGCTGGCCGACCCGACCCGGCAGCTGCACCCCGACCTGCTGGCGAACATCCGCGCGGTCACCGCGGACCAGCTGCGGGACGACCTCGAGGCGATCGGCATGGACGCCGACCGGATCGAGGCCGCGCTCACCGTGCTGGAGGTCGTCCAGCGGACGGGCAGGCTGACCGGCGACGCGACAACCATCGACGAACAACTACCCGGAGGAGAAGACGATGACCGTGCAGTTCCAGGTGGCCTACGTGGACGATCTGCCGATGAGGGCGGGTCTGCTGGTGTCGGGGTATCTGACGGCGGGGACCATGACGGACGACGTGCTGTTGAAGGATCCCGAGACGGACAACCAGTGGCAGGTGCTCGGGGTGGAGTTCCCGACGCCGAGGGCTCGGGAAGAGGGGCGGACGACGGTGCTGGTCGAGCGCTCGGAGACGCCGCCACAGGTCGGGATGACGCTGACGAGCTGACCGAGGGCCGCCGTCGACCGCACCGCACGAACGAGTTCCTCGCCGAGCGCGACAGCGTCGCCAAGATGGGCGACCTCGGCGCGCTGGTGGCGCTGCTGGGCCCGCTGCCGGGCATCTCGATCGAGCCGAACGTCGACGGCGGGACGCGGGTCACATTCGAGTCCACCGGTGTCTCGGTCGACGTCGTCGTGGCGTTGACCGACTACCGCACCGGTTTCCTGGACCTGCGGACCAGCGCGTCCGAGTCACCCGTCGCACTGGTCCACATCAGCAGGACCAGCAGCGTCGTCGACGCCGTCGCCACGGTCGCGGAAAAGCTGGGTGTCATCGACGCCGGGCTGCGCCGAGAGGCCCGTCTGCCGAGGCTGGTGGCGCAGGACCCGCGCAGCACTGACCCCGGTGACGCCAGTGTCCAGCTCCAGGTGATGAACGCGGCGGCCAACGGGATCTACGCGCTGGGCCTGCAGTTCGGCGCGGACGGCGGTCCCGTTGGCGCTCGTCTGTTCGAGCAGTTCCAGCACGCCCTGTCACGGGTGGAACGGCAGATCGGCCAAGGCTCGGGAGAGCTGGACCGGCTCGTCCGCGAGGGGTACATCTCCGCCCGGGCAAGGCAGGTGCTGACGACCCTCCGGGACAACGTTCCCCCTGCTGCCACAGGCGTTGCGCTCGACAGTGCGGCGCTGCCGAGCGCCGCGGCGTGGGACGCGGCGCTCGGCTCCACCTCCGCGCAGCGGACGTTCGATCCCGCGCGCGACGTCGCCGCGGTGCTCGACTCGCTCGTCGCGTCGGGTGCGGTCCCCGGCCTGACGCACGGCCCGCAGATTCCGGGGCGGCCGATCGACATCACCATCGGTGGGACCCCGCTGCGCTTGCACGCCGACCGGCCCTTCCACCAGCCCGGGGACGAGGGCGCCCTGTCCTCCTCGCAGCGCAGGGGGCCTTCCAACGTGCTGATCAAGGTCGGCACCGGCCTGGATCTGGCGCGGGCCACCCGGGAGTACGCCTTCCAGCTGGGCAAGCTGGCGCACGAGATCGCCCAGGAACAGCAGGGCGGCCTGCGCCGCATCCTGTCGCTGGGCGCGAACGCCTCCCCGCTCGACGCCAAGTCCGCTGGCCGGATCGCGGTGCTCGACACCATGGCCGCGCAATCGGCCGAGCGGCCCTCCGCCGCGCTGACACGGGACTTCGTCACACTGGCCGTGCACACCGCCGACGAGCTGCCTAGTGGTCTGCGGCTCGCGGACCACCTGACCGCAGAGGCGCGGACGCTGCTCTCCAGCGCCCTCACCAGCACCACCGACGCCGGTGACGACAACGCCGGAGTCCGGTCGCGGCCGGGTTCGGACGAGACGTCGCAGAGCCCACCGCCCACCGCGCGCGGGCTCCTCGCCGAACTGGCCGGCGACGGCGTGACGGTCTCGTCGAAGTCGACCAGCCTCATCGCCTCCAGCAGGCCCGTCACGGGGCCGGACGGCGAGATCGGCGTGTTCACGCCGCTGCGGTTGAACGTCAACCCCTACGTGGTCGACGGCCCCCGCCGGGTCGTCGGGGCCGCGCACGTCGCCGAGGAGCTCGGCGCGACGGAGATCGTGGACGAGGCGGTGTTCTGGGACGGCCCAGAAGGCCCGGGCGTGGTGCGCCGCACGGTGCCCGGCACGACGCCGGGGCACGAGGACGTCGCGGCCTACTCGGAGTTCCACCGCCAGCTGGCCGCGATGGTGCACTACGCCGTCGGGTTCACCAGCTGGGGCAGTTCCCGTTCCAGTGAGACCGGCCCCTCGGGTGAACCGCGGCTGTCCGGCTTCCACACCGCGTTCCCGCCCGGCAACGACCAGCGCGGACGTCTCGGGCGGCCGGTCGTCAAGTCCGACTTCGTCGCCAGCATGGTCGAGGAGGGCACCCCCTTCCGCGACGACGTGCTGGCCAGGCTGGAAGGCGCGGTGACCGACCGCCTCGCGGCTCGGCTTCGCGCGGACGGCATGGCCGAGGAGGAGATCACCCAGGTCCTCACGCGGATCGAGGAGATGCTCAACCACGGCCGCATCCTCGGCGAGGGCATGGAGGTCTACTGGTCCGACGGCACCACGGCGAGCCGCCTCCAGCCGACGCCCCTGCCGGCGGAGGGGACCGTTCCCAGCGCGCTGACGAACGTGCCCTCGGCGGGCCTGCACCAGCGCGAGATCGAGATGGCGCGCCGCCTGAACACCCGGGAGGGCGGTCGGATCGGCAACCGGCCGCGGCCCACGCTCGGCCCGCCCCTGCTCGGCCCGGCCAAGGACCCGATCGGCAGCTTCATCGCCGACGAACGCGCCAGCCGTTTCGACCTCAACCCCACGCCTCCCGACGCCGGGACCAACCGCCTGCTGGCCCAGTGGCGGACGCTGGTCGTAGCCGGGTGGCCGCACCTCGGCCTGGCGACGACGCGCTTCGACGGCCCGGCGCCGCTCGGACGCGGAGTGGTGCAGGAATTCGACAACGACCTGCTCAGCCCCCGGGCCCCCGAGAGCTACGACGCCCTCGACCGGCAGCGCGTCGCGGCGACGCACTACCTGCTCGGCAAGCGCGGCACCCACCCCACCCACGAGACGCGGCTGGACGGGAGCGTCGTGCTCACCGGCGACCGGACGATCCTCCCGGCGGAGTCCGCCGGTCACCCGCGCGAGCTGACCATCAGGTCGGACTTCGTGGCCGAGCACCTCGACACCGCCTTCGCTCCCGAGGTGCTCGCCGAGCTGACCGCGATCGACCCCGACGTCCTCGCCAAGACGCTGGAGGAGAGCGGGCTCGACCGGTACGAGATCGACGCCGCGCTCGTCCGCCTGTGGGAGATGCGGCAGTTCGGCAGGATCACCGGCCAGGCGTGGCACGGCACCCTCTCCGACGAGAGCGGCTACCGGACGCACCGGTGGCGCGCGGAGCAGCACCTCGCCTCGCTTCAGTCGGGCGCGGAGCTGCCGAGGACCGCTGAGACCGTTCTGCTGGCGGCGCGCCTTGCGGGCCTCGAAGGCGACCTGGCCAGGATCACCAAGCTGGTCCTGGAGATCGACCAGGAGAACCTCGACGAGTTCGCTCGGGAGGGACGCCGCGGCGCCACTCCGGTCAGGGTTCTCGACGCCAACGGGAAGCTGCGGGTCGGCGGCAACGAGATCTGGCTGGCGCCCTCGGCCTTCAAGGACATGGCGACCCTCATCGAGGTCCTCGCCCACGAGCTGGCCCACGCCAACCACCTGCGCAGGGGGGTCACGCCCGGCAACACCGCCAAGAGCGTGCTGGAGGGCTACGCCGACAGGTACGCCGAGGCCGCGCTCCGCCAAGCGCGCGGAGAACGCGGAGACCTCACGGGCCAGGTCACCGAACCCTCCGAGGGCGAGGGCGACCGGACCGAGTTCGACGACAGCATCGAGTTGCTGTTCCACAGTCCGCACGGCGGGCACCGGCACGTGCCGATCCAGCCCAACGTGGGCAGGGGAATGCCCCAGACCGCGATGGACGTCGTGGCGGAGCACGTCGGTCAGTTCCGCAGCGCGGAGGGCCAGGTCGTGCTGGCCAGCCACAACGACCCGGCGTGGTCGGCGATGGATCGGGACCTCCAGGCCGCGGTCGGCAAGGGTGACAGGGCAGCTCTGCGGATCAGCCAGGTGCTGGCGCGAATGTCCAAGGAGCAGCTGGACTTCACGTTCGTCCTCATCGCCAGGGTGAAGGGCAGCCTGCACGCGGCGACCGTGGTGACGCGGACGCGTGACGGGCTCGCCGTCCAGGCTTCGGGAACCATCGGCATGGGGCAGCCGCCTGCGGAAACCGCCGTGCACTACCACCTCGCCCAAGTCGCGCTGCAGGGCAAGGGCACCGTCGTGCTCGACCACAACCGTCCCGGCACCTCCCACGGTGTCCTCGGCCGCCGCATCGACGAGCACGCGCTCGCGCTCGACATGCGCTACCAGGGCCTGCTGCGCCAGTTCGGTCCGCAGCAGGCGATGGAGCAGCGCCACCGGCAGTTCCCCGGCGTCCCGGTCTACAGCTCCATCTGGACTCCCGGTGACGCCGCGCAGCTCGTGCGCGGCGTCGAGGCGCGGCTGAGCGCCCGGGCCGCGGCTGCGGCCCAAGCCCCCGTGCGGGCTCCGGCCCTCGCGCCCAACCCGGCCAACGTGGGTCGAGGTGTCCCGCCGTCTGCCGTGGAGAGAATCGCCCGTCAGGCGCACGAGTTCAGCGAGCACGGCGGCAAGGCCGAGCTCGTCTACCCCGGCCACCCGTACTGGCAGCGCTTCGAGGCCCAGGCCAGGGCGTTGGGCGTTCAGGCCGACCCGGCACCGGGACGGGACGGGCTCGTCGTGGCCCACGTCGACGGCAAGCTCCACGCGGTCGTGCGGTTGGAAACGTGGACCGGCTTCTTCCTGGCCAGACCGCTCGTCAGCGCCGCGGACGCCGCTGCGGGGGTCGCGGGCGCGGTCGAACTGGCGCTGGCGCGGTACGCGAGCGTGCCGCAGGAGGGGTTCACCCAGGCGTTGCCGATCGTGGGTGTCTCGGGCAGCCCGCAGGCCGCGCGGCTGAACCTGGAGATGGGGCGCCGCATGGACGGCGTCCACCGCGACCTCTCGTGGGAAGCCGACTCCATGATCACACCGCCGGACGCGAGCTTCATCGCCCAGGCGGTGCAGGCACGGATGGCCGTGCTGAAGGCGGAGGCGGAGGCGGAGGCCGCGCAGGCTCCCTCCGGCGAGGCCCAGCGTTCGCGGTCGACCGCGAACGTCGCGGCGCAGCGCCTGGAACTCGGTGCACAGCTCGCCGAAGTGGGCGTCAAGCTCGGAGTCATCGAGCTTCCCGAGAACCGGCAGGCCACCTACCAGCCCGTGCGGGGCGGGGAGACCGAAGACGACAGCGCCGCCACGCGGATGCTCGACGTCTCCACGCTCGCCGAGCAGCTCGGCTGGCCGGAACTGGTCGCCCTCACCGCCGAGTGGAACGGCGTGCCCGGTTTCGGTGCCGTCCAGCTGATCGAGCCCGGCACGGTCGTCCCGCGGGACGAGATCGGCATGAACTTCTCGTTGCGGGACATCCAGCGGGTCGCGGTCCTCGAGTACATCGCGGGCGTGCTGTACCGCGGGGTCGACGACGTCAAGTCCGTGAACGGCGCTCCGGTGCTGCACGGCAACGGGGACTCGCTCCCCGGAACCGGCATCCGCGACTCCGGAACCTTCGACGCCGTGTCCACATTGGACCGTTCACCGTTCCTGGGTCTGTGGCTCGACCTCGCCAAGACCGGCCACGAGCTGGACCCGGACATCGTCGAGGCGGTCGCCAAGCTCGCCAACAAGAACCTGAAGGCCCTCCTCCGCCTCACCGACGAGGAGGGCGCCAAGACCTGGCTGGTCGAGCGGGTCGAGGAGATCGCCCAAGCCGGACGCATCACCGGCAGCGCCTGGGGCGTCGACCTCACCGCGACCGGCCTGCCGATCACCGACGAGACCATCGCGAGGGCCGCCCAGCTGGGCGGGCTGACGGATCTGCCGCGCGTGCGCACGTCGAAGCTCACCCCGGAGGAGCTGGCGTACATGCGGCGGGAGGACGCTTCCGGCGCGACGCACATCGACACGGGCGGCGACGAGACTCTCCTGGCGCCCTCGGGCTTTGTCACCTGGAGCAAGCTCGTCGAAACACTGGTGCACGAGCGCAAACACACCCTGCAACTCAAGGCCAATGGCAAACCCGCGAACACCGCAGAGCGCGACAAGTGGGAGAAGGACGCGCAGAACGAGGCCGCCGCCGCGCTCGCCAGAGCGGGCCTCGAGCCGCCCGCGCCCACCAAGCGGTCCCGGGTCCGAGCCGATGGCGAAGCCGAGTCCCCCTACCTGTTCCACAGCACGGCCCAGACCCCGCCTAACACCGGCCAGGGCGTGCCTGAGGAAGCGATGGACGTCATCGCCGAGCAAGCCGCACGGTTCTTCGAGGCGAACGGGGAGATCTCACTGGTCGAGCGCGGCAGCGCTCAGTGGGCGAAGTTCGAGCTCCAAGCCCGCGCCCTCAACGAGAGCGGACGCGGCACGCCGATGCGCGCCGAGGGCGGCCCCGACAACGTGCTCGCCCCCTTCCTCGGCAAGCCGGACTTCGCGCTCGTCGCCCACGACGACAACGGCCTGCAAGCGGTGATCACCTTCTCGGTCAACGAGAACGCCGTCAGCGGGAACACCCTCGTCGAGCACCGCATCGGCAACGCCTACAACGGAGCGCCCGGCGCGGGAACCGCGCTGATGTACGCACTCGCCGACGTCGCCCAGGAGCGGCGCGCCACCGTGCTCAGCAGCTACGAGAACACCGGCGGCGAGCTGTACCACGTGAACATCGGCCGCCGTCTCGGCAGGGCCGCCTTCAACCTTTCCGGCCACCCCAGGCACAACTCGGCTTGGAGCGCGCAGGACGCGCGGGAGATCACTGACGGGGTGTACGACCGGCTGGGCGGCCATGACTGGCGTTCACCGGAAGACGCTGCCGACGCCGACACGACGCAGCGGCGGCGGGAGCGGGCGGCGAAGCTCGTGGCCGTCGACGAGATCGCGGACCGGGCCGGGTTGACCGCGTTGCTGGGACCGGTCAAGGTCGTCATCGCCGACCGCGGCCCGAAGCTGGCGATGATGCAGCGCGGCAAGACCCTGTTCGCGGCGCCGGACTCGGAGTACGGACGGGAGATCTGGCTGGCGCCTGGCGCGTTCGCCAGCGAGGAGAGCCTGGTCACCGCCCTGGCCCAGGCACTGACCTACGCGGAGCAGCTCCGGCAGCACCGTCACTCCGACGGCACCCTGGTCAAGGAGCTCGCCGGGGAGGTCGACGAGGCGGCCCGCGTCGCGCTGGCGAAGCTCCGCGGCGAGGACTCGGGCAGTCGCCTGGTGGACGCCGTGCAGGCACGACTCCGGGCGGGCAAGCAGCTGGTGCTCCGCTTCCTGAGCCACGGCGCCCAGCCGCCCATCACGCCCGTCCCGCCCAACATCGGCAAGGGCGTTCCGGAAGAAGCGATGGACTTCGTAGCGGAGCAGACCGAGCAGTTCCTCGGCAACCGCGGCGAGATCACGGTCGTCGAGCGCGGCCAGGTCGGCGACGCGGAGTTCGAGCGCCAAGCGCTGGCGCTGGCCGCGAACGGTGACGAGAGCGAACTCGCGCACGAGCACGACTTCATCGTCATCGCCCGCGATGCGAACGGCCTCCAGGCGGCGCTGGGGATCCAGGTCACCGGCGAGGGCTTGGCGACGCGCACGCTCGGGAGCTCCCCGCGCCAAGCCACCGGTGCCGGTACCGCCCTGCAGTACGTCCTCGCCGAACTCGCACGGCGGCGCGGCCTGCCTGTTCTGAGCACCTATGACCACGCCGGTGACGGGACCTACCACCAGACGATCGGCCGCCGCGTCGGGCACGACGCGATCGTGCTCGACCAGCGACTCCGCGCACTGGTCACGAAGCTGGGACCGGAGGAGGGTGCCGAAGCCTTCTTCGAGGAGAGCCGCGGGCACCTCGTCAACTCCCGGTGGACCGCGCAGGACGCGGAGCAGTTGGCCGCCGGGGTGCGGCAACGCCTCGACGGCCGCGGCTGGGGGTCGCCGGGGGATGCCGAACCGGACCCGGAGCCGATCCCGCCCACCACCCGCGGCGGTGTACCGGACGCGGCGTTGGAGGATTTGTCCTTCCACACCAACGCTTTCCGGGCGATGGGTGGCGAGGTCGAGATCATCGACGCCACCGATGAGACGCGCATCGACGAGTTCCGCGAGCAGGCACCCGAGTCGACGAGGGCGGTGGGTCTGCCCCTCTCGACGTGGGACTCGCTCGACCCCGGTCAGAAGATCGTCGTGGCGCACGTCGGCGGCATCGTGCTGGCCGCGGTCGCGATCACCGAGACCAACGGGCTGATCGACGTCATGGCCGAGACGCTGCCCACCGAGTTCGGGTCGGACGCGCGACCGCTCACCGCGGCCGTCGCCGCCGAGGTGGAGCTAGCCGAGTACGCCGCCCAGCGGAGCATGGCCGTCCCCAGCGCCGCGTTCTTCGACGAGGCGCGGCTGCGGCTGCTCGGCACCAGCGACCAGGTCGCCGAGGTCGCCGAGGTCGGGGAAACCAGCACGACCACCGGACGGGCGCGGGCGGCGGAGCGCGTCCAGGCGGCGATGGACCTGGCCCTCGCGACGGGGCTGGAACGGCTCACGGTCGCCACCGAGCCGGCCGCCAACAACGACGCCATCAGGGCGTTCATGAACGCGGCGCCGCGCGTCCTCCCCGGGATGAACGCCGCGAACGTGAAGAACGGGATCGAGCGGGTGGCCGCCCCGCACCGGACGGAGATCACCGAGTTCGTCGCCGCCGCCCTCGGCCGTGACGACGCGCAGAACCTCGTGTTCGACTTGCTGGGCAAGGGCGTCTACGCCGTTCTGGTCTCCTCGCCCTCGGGGCGAACAGAGGCGGTCGGCGTCGTCAAGCTCTACACCGCCCCTGGCAAGCTCCTGCGCGAGATGCAGGGGTTCGCCGCGGTCGAGCAGGCTTCTCGGCGGTCCGGCCTTTCCGTTCCAGTGGTCAGCCCGATCGACGCCGGTTCTCTCGGTGCGGCGGACAACGACATCCCGGCGGGTATCGCCGTCTACCCGTTCGTCGCCGACGCCCGGGAGGTCATGTACTTCATCGACGACGTGATGGACGCCGATGACGAGGCGTCGCGGCAGGACGCCCTGTCGACCCTGAGCGGGGTGGCCCGCCAGACCGGTGGGCACCTCGCGGTGCTGCACCGCATGACCGAGGACACCAGCGCGGTTCCCGAGCCGTTCCACATCCCCGCCGACCAGATGCCCTCGACGGTGCTGGAGCGGCTGAGCGGCGATCCCGACTTCCTCGCGCGCCACGGCCTCGACGGGATGCTGGCCTCGATCCGCACGCGGGTCGCCGACGTGGAGCTGGACCCGGCCAGGGCGGACAGTGGCCGGGTGGTGCTGACCCACAACGACCTGCACCTCGGGAACGTGCTCGTCGACGCCGACGGCAACGTGCGCTTCATCGACGTCGAGCTGATGTCGGACTCCCTGCGCGCGGGCGGCATCCCGGCCAGGACCCCGGTGGCGCTGCCCGACGGCACGGTCCCCGAGGACGAACACGTCGTCCTCGCCGACTACGGCGATCCCCTCGCCGACGTCGACAAGTTCGTCTCGCGGCTGTACCAGGACCTGCGCGACGACTGGGGCGCACTCATGCAGGTCGTCGACGCCTTCGTCCAGGGCTACGACGCCGAGTGGCCCGGTGTGGTGACCAAGGAGCGGATCACCCACGTCCTCCTGCTGCTCTCGCTCAAGGACCTGGAGACCCTGGCGGAGAGCGCTCAGCGCGGTGAGAGCTGGGCCGACTCGGAAGCCGCACTGGTGGTGGAGAACGTCCACGCCCTGCTCGGCCTCGACACCGAACCGAGCCACGCCACCGAGCTCGACCAGCGCGCCTCGGAGTCGACGGCGGACGCCGAACCGGATCTGGACACGGTCCCGCCCAACACCGGTGACGGCATCCCCGACGCGGCGCTGGAGTTCCTGTCCTCCCACTCCAACGCTTTCCGGGCGATGGGTGGCGAGGTCGAGATCATCGACGCCACCGATGAGGCGCGCCTTGAGGAGTTCCGCGAGCAAGCGCCCGAGCCGTCGAGGGTGCAGGGTCTGCCCCCCTCGATGTGGGACTCGCTCGACCACGGCCAGAAGGTCGTCGTGGCACACGTGGACGGCGTCGTGCAGGCGGCCATCGCGATCACGGAGACCGACGACGGCGTGATCGAGGTCGAGATCGAGACGGCGCTGGTCGCCGGGTTCGGACTGGACACGAGAGTGAACACCGCCGCGGTCGCCGCCGAGGTGGAGCTGGCCAAGTACGCCGCCCAGCGGAGCATGGCCGTCTCCAGCGTCGCCTTCGAGGACGCCCACCTCCACAACGCGATCGGCCGCCGTGTGAGCCGGATGGCCGTGCAGCGCGGCCCAGAGGCGTTCCACTCGGTCTGGTCGGCCTCCGACGCCTGGCGGATCAGCGAGCACGTCGCCCCCGGCGAGCTCGCCGCGCCGCGGGCCGAGGACGTCCCCGCGCGCACCGGCGAGAACATCCCGGCCGAAGCGGTGGACTTCATCGCCCGCCGCACCGACCAGTTCTTCGCCAAGGGCGGCAGGGTCACGCTGATCGAGCCGGGCACCAGGCGGTGGGCGGAGTTCGAGCGGCAGGCGCTCGCGCTCACCCCGGACGTCGACGTCGCCGACGAGCGGGTGAGCCAGGGCAGGCGCAACGTCCTGGAGACCTTCCGCTCCACGCCTGATTTCGCCATCGTCGCCCACGACGCCGACGGCATCCAGGCCGTGGTGGGCGTCGAGACGCGGGCTGACGGCAGCCTCGCGGTGACCTCGTTCGGCAACACCTACCGCGGCGCGGCCGGTGCGGGCACCGCGACGCAGTTCGCACTTGCCGACTTCGCCGGGCGACACGACGTGAGCGTGGTCAGCGACCTCGGCGGGATCGCGGGCTACCACCAGGCGATCGGCCGTCGCCTCGGTGTCGGCACCGGCGCGCTCTGGACCGCCGCGGACGCCAACACCATCGCGGACGGGGTGCACGAGCGCCTCGGTCGCGGCTGGGAGTCCGTTGAGGACAACCCGTACGTGGTGTGGGGGCACGAGCGCGCGGAGGCGATGGACCGCGAGGCGGCGCTGGCCAAGGTTCGGGCAGCGGCCACGAAGGCGGGCTACACCGTCGATCCGAACTCGCCCCCCGGCGAGGTGATCGTCGACGGCGTCCGCGTGGTGATCATCGACGACCCCGTGATCGAGGCGTGGATGGAGCGCGAGGGCGCTCACGGAGCGACGCCCGTTGACAAGGGCGGCGACGAGGTGTGGTTGTCGCGCAGCGCTCTCGACGGCGACGACGTGGTCGCTCACGCCTGGTACCTCTCGCACGAGCTCGCCCACGCGCATCAGCTCAAGGCCGGCCTCTCCCCCGGCAACACCTCCAGGAAGCTCCTCGAGAAGCACGCGCACTCCGAGATGCACGCCGCGGTGGCCAGGGCGCGCGGTGACAAGAAGATCCCCGCTGTGATGCCCATGCCCACCGTCGGGCAGGAGCCTCCGGACGAGGGCACTGAGAACCCGCGCTTCCTGTTCCACCGGGAGGACGGGCACGACCACGTGCCGAAGGCCGCCGATGTTCCGGCGAACTTCGGCCCTGGCGTCTCGGACGAGGCACTCGGGTTCATCACCGCGCACGTCGAGGCGTTCCGGGCCGCGGGCGGCGAGGTCGAGATCGTCGAGGCGAACGATCCGCGCCGCAACGCCTTCGCCGAGCGGGCACGGGAGCTCGCGGAGACGCAGACGGGCGACCCCATCGTCGACAACAGGCACCGCGCCCTCCTCCGAGCGTTCGAGAAAGGGCAGAAGTTCCTCGTCGCGCACGTGAACGGCACGCCACGCGCGGCCATCGGGATCACCGAGGCCAACGGCACGATCGTGGTCGAGCACGAGTCGCTCGGCAACCTGCACCACCCGGGCACGAGCGTGGCCCCGGTCGCCGTCCAGGCCCGCCTGGCCGCGCACGCGGCCGAGCGGGGGCTGCCGGTGCTCACCGAGGTCGGCGGGGACCCCTTGCTGCTCAACGCGATCGGCCGAGAGCTGCGCCATGTGGTTGCCTTGCGCCACCGCGCCACGTACTCCTCGTCGTGGTCGGTCGAGGACGTCAACCGGATCGCCGGCCACGTCTTCCCCGAGGTGGCACCGACGCCCGTCGCACCGCCCGCCCCGGCCAACACCGGCCAGGGCGTGCCCCAGGAGTCGATTGCCTTCGTCGCCCGCCAGACCGAGCGCTTCTTCGCCGCGGGTGGGCAGATCTCCGTTGTCGAGCACGGAACTCCGCGGTGGCAGGAGTTCCGCAGGCAGGCGCTGGCGCTCACGCCGGACGAGGGCGACGGGAAGAGCCGGGCAGGCTACGGCAGGAAGAACGTTCTCGAGACCTTCCGCGAACCCCACGACCTGCTGATCGTCGCCCACGACGAGAACGGTCTCCAGGCGACGCTCGGTGTCGAGGTCCGCGACGACGGCTTGGTCGTCAAACGACTGGGCAACGCCTACCGAGGCGCGCTCGGCGCGGGAACGGCCGCCCAGTACGCGCTCGCGGACATCGCCCGGCAGCGGGAGACCGGTGTGATCAGCGGCTACCACGTCAACGCCGCGCGGTCCTACCACCAGCTGCTCGGGCGCAGGCTCGACGACGACGCCCGAGCGCTCGACCCCCACTTCCGCGCGGCGATCGAAGCGCACGGCGAGACCGAGGGCCCGTTCGTCTTCGCCGAGCAGCACCCGTTCTCGGACATCAACAACTCCAGGTGGACCGCACAGGACGCGGCGGAGATGGCCACCGGGGTGCGGGCGCTGCTGAAGGGCCGCGGCTGGCAGTCGCAGGAGGCCGACCCCGCCGACGTCACGGCACGGGAGGAGATGCGCGCGGCCAGGATGAAACAGGTCCACATGGCCGCCGAACGCGCCGACCTCATCGCAGACCTGACGACGATTCCAAACATCGTGATCATCGATGACGCGCCGACCCTGGCCTGGATGGCGAGTGAGAACAGGCTGGGCGCCGTCGTCGTCCAGGAGAGCGCCGAGACCGGTGAAAAGGGCAAGGAACTCTGGCTGTCGCCCGCCGCCTTCGCCTCGCCGAACACCCTGATCGCGGTGCTGGAGCAGGCACTCGCCCACTCCGCACAGCTCAGGGACGAGCCCTCACCCGCCAACGCGGAGCGCGCACGCTTCCTCTTCATCGGCTCCCGGGACCACGCGGACGGCGACGACGACGCGCCCCTGTTCCGGGACGAGGGGATCACCGGCGTCGGGAACCTGGACGCGCTGATCGCGATGATGGGCGCCCTGCCCGGGGTGTCCGTCGAGCAGGAGCAGGGCCGCCCGCCGAAGATCTTCTTCCGGGACGCCGGCGTGACGGTGGAACTCGCCGTGACGCTCGCGGAGGGTGAGTTCGTCGATCACGTGCGCGTCTTCGAGAGCGCGCTCGGCACGAAGACCGCCGTCCTGCACATCGCGCGGCGGCACAGCGTCGTCAGGGCCGTGATCGCGGCCGCCGAGCTGATCGGAAGCATCGAGGACGGCCTGCGCCGGGACGCCGGGCTGCCCGCGCTGGCCCCGCGGCGGCTGCTGGAGGACGGCCAGCCGACGCCGTACGCGCACGAGGCGACCGGCGCGCTCTACCGGATGAACGCCATCGCCAACGCGATCAACGCGACCGGGTCGGAGTTCGACCCGCTCACCGGGCCCGGCACCTCGCCGCTGTGGATCTCCTTCCGTGCGGCCACCTCGACGCTCGTCGACGCGGTTGGCCAGGACGGTGTCGCCGAGCTGATCAAGCGCGGACGGCTGAGCGGCCCGGCCCGCATGGTCCTGGCGGTGCTGAGGAGCTGGGGCGAGGTTCCCGGCGGTGTGGACCTCAGGGTCAACCCGTTCACCGTCTCGGAAGCCGTCGCGGGTGACGCCGCCTGGGACGAGGTCCTCGGATCAGCCCCCTCGCGCCCGCGGTTCGACCCGGCGTCGGCGGACGTGACGAAGGCGCTCATGGACCTCGCCTGGTCCGGCGCGGTGCCGGGGTTGAAGCACGGCACCCAGCGGCCGGGCGAGCCGATCGAGGTCACCTTCGGTTCGACCGAGTTGCTCCTGACCACCGACAAGCCGTTCCACCAGCCCGCCAGCGAGAACGCCCTGTCCGCGTTGCGGGTCCGGGCCGGCGGCGCGGTCGACCTCACGGTCCGCGACGGCCTGGACTACGAGCGCGCGGTGCGCGAGTACGCCTACCAGCTCGGCAAGCTGACCGCCGAGCGGAAGCCGTCGAGACTGCGGAGCCTCCTGCCGTGGTCGGCCAAGACCACCATCGACGCCGAGACCGCGGGCAAACTCGCGGTGCTCAACGTCATGGCGTACCAACTGGACCAGGCGAAGGGCACGGGCGCGGAACTCGAGCGGCCGTCGCCGTCGACCAGGCGCGAGCTGGCGGCGCGCGCGGCGGAGTTCCTGGAGTTCGCCGAGCGCGTGGCCGAGGGACTGCCGGAGGGGCAGGACTGGGCCGCCATCACCGCCGCGCACCTCCGCGGACACGCGAACGTGCTGCTCGCCGTCGAAGCCCACAACCACATGACGTGGGACACCGATCCCCGAAGGACGATGACGCGGGAGGAACTGCGGCTGCGCGCTCAGCTGGAAGCAGGAGCCACGGTCGCCGAGACGCTCCCCGACGAGCCCGGCTGGCTCCGCCTCGACGGGCCGGACGGTCCGGTCGGCGACTACCTGCCGATGGTGGAGATGGGCGGCGGCCACGGGAAGCACGCGACGCCGTCACTGGTCATCGCCGCGAGTCACGTCGGTGACGAGCTCGGGCTGACCGAGTCCGGCTCGCGAGCGCGGGGCTTGCCCACGATGGTCCCCACGGCCACGCCGTGGGCCGGCCCGCAGGGCCCCGGTGTGGTGCGGCAGCGACTGACCGACGGGGACCCCAGGCCGAGCGGTGTCTACGAGGGGCTGACGCAGGATGCCCTGGAGGTCCACGCCTACGACCAGCGGTACCGGGAAATGGCGGCGATCTACGACTACGCCATCGGGCAGCTGGGCCGGGATCCCGAGAGCTACGGCACCGCCTACAAGAACTACTTCAGCACCGACGTCGGCATCGCGCCGGTGCTCAGGGCCAACTACCCGGCGTTCCCCGGGCGGGACGGGGCGGTCATCCGCTCGGACTTCGTCGCCTTCCAGTACCGCGTCAGGTTCAGCACCTGGACGCTGCGCAACGTGCTGGAGAAGGTCTCCGTCGAGCACCTGGCGGATCGGCTGCGCAGGGACGGCCTGTCCGAGGACGTGATCGCCGGGGTGAGCGCTCGGCTGACGGAGATGCGCGACACCGGCATGATCACCGGTGAGGCCGTCGCCGGGGTCGAGTTCGCCAACGGCTCCCCCGTCACGTCGCCGTCGGGCGTCTCCGTGCCCGCCGCCTTCGCCGGGATCGACCCGGCGAGCCTGCCCGTGCTGGACGGCATCGCCGCGGTCTCCGAGCAGGGGATGGACGAGGAGGAGGCCGCCCTCACCGTCGAGCTGGCTTCCCGCGAGGCCAAGGTGTGGCAGGAAGAAGACGGACCGGCGGCGGCCGAACTCGAACCGTACGGCAGGTACCGGGTCGGCCCGAAGGACCGCCCGATCGGCGTGTTCGTCCCGTCCAACGAGATGAGGCTCGACCGCCCCGATCCGGACAGCGCGACCAAGCGCCTGCTCGCGGAGTGGCGGACTCTGGTCGCCATCGGCTGGAAGCACCTCGGCACTCCCACGACAGCCTGGGAAGGTCCCCGGGGTCGTGGCGTCGTGCTCCAGCACGTGCCCGGCTTCACGTGGGGCATGACTCTCGGTGTTCTGCGGTCCGTGGACGGCCAACGCGTCGCGGCGGTGCACTACCTGCTGGCCAAGACCGGCGTGTACGAGGCGCGCGGCAATGCGGGCACCGACAGCGCGGGCCGCCTCGTGCTGCACGGCGACCCGGACGTCCTGCCGACGCGCGAACAGGTGGAGTCCGGTGAGATCGCCATCAACTCCGACTTCGTGGCGGAGCACCTCAACAGGCCCTTCGACGAGCAGGTCGCGCGGGAGCTGCGCGAGATCGCCCCGGACAAGCTCGCCGAGGCGCTGCGCTCGGCGGGCATCGCCGAGGAACTGGTCCAGGACGCGCTCGACCGGCTGCGCGAGATGCAGCGCGAGGGCCGGATCACCGGTCAGGCATGGGGCCGGGTCATCAAGAGCCGGTGGGACCTGTCCAACGAGTACGACCACGTGTGGGCCAAGTGGGAGTCCGAGGGCTCCGCCACAGCGGACCCCGGTCTCCCAGTGGAGCAGGCGACCGTCTGGGACGCGGCCAGAGAGGCCGGGCTCCTCGACCAACTGCGCGGGGTCAACGTGGTGCTCGACCACGAGCAGAAGACGCTGGAGTGGTTCAGGCGGGAGAACGCGCTCGGCGCCACCCCCGTCTTCGAGGGCGGGCACGAGATCTGGCTGTCCCCGGCAGCCTTCGCCGACATTGACACGCTGACCCGGGTGCTGGCGCACGAACTCGCCCACGCGGCGCAGCTGCGCGGGCAGCGCAACCCGGCCAACACGTCCATCCACGTGCTGGAGGAGCACGCGCACGGCTGGGCGAACGTCGCTCTGGCGAGGAAGAACGGCAGCCTCGTGGCGGAGTACGTTCCCGTGACCGGGATCCCCGAGGTGGCACCGATCCCAGGGACCGAGAGAGTGTCCTTCCTGTTCCACCGGGAGGACGGGACTCCGTCGGAGTTCAACACGGGACAGGGCATTCCGGAACCGCTGATCGACCACGTCGTGGGGGAGGTCAGGACCTTCCGGGAGTCCGGTGGCCGTGTCCGTGCCATCTACCCGAACCAAGACCCGTCGCGCTGGCAACAGTTGGTCAGCGCCATCGAGAAGAGCATGCCGCACGCCGACGCCAACGACGGCGCCCACCTCCGTGCCATGGACGGTTCGCTGAAGCAAGCCCACTTCGCGGTCGTCGCAGAGATCTCGCAAGGGATCCAGGCCGCGGCGCTCGTGCAGATCACGGAGTTCGGCTTCGTCGTGCTCGCAGCCGGAACTCTTCGAAACGGCCTGCGGCAGGACTACACCGCCGTGCACCACGAACTCGCGAACATCGCGGCCGATTTCCGGCTCCCTGACGCCGACGAATCCGACGAGCCAGGCGTTCCAGTGTTCGACCTGCACGCCCGCACGACCGAGGACACCAAGCGACACCGGCTGCTCGGCCGCAGGATCGGCCTGCACGCCGCGACGGCACGCATCAAGGGCGCTCACCCGGGATACAACTCGGTCTGGACCGCTTCGGACGTCCGGCAGCTCACCGCCGACGTCAACGCCGAGCTGGAGGCTGCGGTCCCCAAGCAGGTGGTCGACACGATCGCCAGGCAGGCCAACGACATCCACCACGCCGGCGGTGTCGCCGAGGTCGTCATGAGGGACGACAGTGGCTGGCAGGAACTGAGCGGCGAGCTGGAGCGCCTGCGCACCGGCGACGAGGCCGACCGCAAGATCGCCGCCGTCCTCAGCAACGGCCGCAACGACGGCGTCGTGGTCGTCCGTGTGCGGGGCAGGGTGCAAGCCGTTGCCGCGGTTCAGGACCACTACGACTACCTGTTCGTCAGTGCACCACTGGTCACCTCGACGTACGCGCCGTCGAGCGTCACCGGTGCCGCCGAGCTCGCCTTGGCGCGTCGCGTCGTCGACGAGGCGAAGAAGCCGCTGGAGAACGTGTCCGTGTACCGGGGCCTCGCGAGTTCCGTCGAGCCCGAGGACCTCCCGGCGCACGAGGCCCTGGGCCGCCGCACGGACGGGACGGGCAAGGGCCTGTTCGGTCCCTGGGCGAACTCCGTGATGTTGACGGGGGCCGCGCGTGAAATGGTCGCGAAGGTCTCGGCGCGGATGCAGGAGCTGGAAAACGCCCTCACCGAGCAGGCCAGGAGCCTGCTCATGGCCGTCCCGGCCAAGGACGTCCGCGCGGAGACGGAGGAGCTGAAGCGGAAGCTGGCCGGGGAGGTCGCGAACGTCAGCTTCGACGGCGACGGCGCGTACCGGATCACCTTCACCGACGGCAGCCAGGCGCTCTACCGGCCGACGCCCTCGCATCCCGGCGCGGGCGAGATCGACGTGACGGCCAAGGAACTCGCTTACGCCCGTCTCGCGGAGGCTCTCGGCTGGAGCTACCTCGTCAGCACCACCATCCACTGGTCGGACGGGCCGCACGGGCCGGGATTGGTGCTGCTGCTGGACCGCGACGCCACCGACGCAAGCACCCCCGCGGACTCTTACTCCCCGATCGACCTCGAACGGGCGGCAGTGTTGGACTACCTCGCAGGGGTCATGTCTAGGCCGTCCGCTCACCAGCAGGTCAGCGGGGCCGGACGGGCGCTGTTGCGCGGCAGCGAGGACTCTTGGCCCGGTGCAGGCCACCGTGGTCAGTCCTTCGAGGACAACCGCTCCGACGTCATCCGGGCCTGGCAGGAGACCGGTCTCCCGCTGAGCGCTGAGACCATCGCCGCCGTCGCCGAACTCACCACGGCCCACGTGCACCTGCTCGGCATCGGCGACACCGCCGCCGGCGACTGGCTCGTCGAGCGCATTGCCGAGATCCGCAAGACCGGCACGATCACTGGGCAGGCGTGGGCGGAGAGCACGGCTCCCGTCGTCGATCCGCGGCACGCCACCCCTGAGGGGCGCGTCGAGGCGACGCTGGAGCTGGCGTTGGCGACGGAGTTGGAGCGGCGCACGGTCCACAGCGAGCCGGAGCCCAACCGCGACAAGATCAGGGAGTTCGTGAACGCGGCACCGCGCGTTCTCCCCGGTATGAGCGCCGCCGACGTCAGGGAGACGATCGAACATGACGACCACCCGTACCGGCCTGAGGTGACCGCGTTCGTCGCCACGGCGCTCGGCCATGACGACGCGCGGAGCCTGAGCTTCGGGCGCCGGACGGACGACGGTTCCTACCCCGTCCTCGCACTCACGCTGTCGGGAGTGCAGGAGATCGGAGCGGTCAAGCTCTACGACGCTCCGGGCGACGCGAACACCCAAGCGGGGGACTACCTCCGCGACATGAAGGGTTACGCCGCGATCGATCATGTGTCCCGGCGTTCCGGCGTGGCGCTCGCGGTCGACGGCCCGGTCGACGTCGGTTCCCTCAGTTCTCCCGACCACAGCACCGCCACGGGCATCGCGGTCTTCCCCTCCAGCACGGGAACCAGGAACGTCGCCGACCTCCTCAGCGAGGTGCTCTACCCCAAGAACGTGCAGTCACGCCAACGAGCCCTGACAACCCTGGTCAAGGCGGCGCGGCAGGTGGGTGAGCACGCCGCGACGCTGCACCGCGCGTCCGAGGACACCGAGGCGGTTCCCGAGCCGTTCTCCATCGAGAGCGACCAGATGCCCTCGGGCGTGCTGGGAGTGCTGACGGACTACCCCGAGTTCCTCGAGCGCCACGGCCTCGCCGAGGACTCCGAAGCCTTCAATGCCTTGGAGGCACGGGTCATCGCCGCGGAGCTGGACCCGGCGCGGACGGACAGCGGTCGGGTCGTGCTGACGCACAACAACCTGCGCCCCCACAGCTTGCTCGTCGACGGCGACGGCAATGTGAGCTTCACCGACGTCGCGTCGGTGGCGGACTCCCTGGGCGCCGGCGGTCGGCCGGTCAGGACTCCGCTCGCGCTCCCCAACGGCACGCTGCCGGTGCACGAGCTCGTCGTCCTCACCGACCAGGGCGACCCCTTCTCCGACATCGACACGTTCGTCTCGACCCTGTACCAGGAGATGCACGACGACTGGAGCACGCTGACCAAGGTGCTCGACGCCTTCGTCGTGGGCTACGAGGCCGCCTGGCCCGGTGTGCTGCCTTTGCAGCGGATCACCCACACCCTCCTGCTCCTCTCGTTCCTCGACCTGGAGGAGATCGCCGAGAGCGTGCAGAACGGTCACGCCAGCCAGGACGCGAGAGTCGCGCAGGTGCTGGACAACATCAACTCCCTGCTCGGCCCCGACAACAGCGAGACCCCCCTCGACGACACCACGCCCCAGGGCCGCGTCGAGGTGGTGAAGAACCTTGCCCGAGTGACCGAGCTGCACCCGATGGTCGACAACGTCGAGGACCCACGCAACGCCGGGGCGATCGCGTTCTTCACCGCTGTGGCGCCGCACCTGCTGCCGGAGCTCAGCGTCGAGAACGTGGTGCAGGCGATGGAAGACCCGTCCTCGCCGCACCGCGCGGCGGTCATGGGCGTGGTGGCCGAGGCTCTCCGCCGCACCGACGTCGAGAACCTGGGGCTCTGGGAGGTGAGCAAGGGCATCGCAGGGGTTCGTGACCTCGGCACCGGTGAACCGATCGGCGTGCTCAAGCTCTCCGTGAGCTGGGACCCCGCAGGCCCCCCGCAGGTCGGCCGGTTCATTCGGGAGATGCAGGGCTACGCGCTCAACGAGCAGATCCCCGGTGACCCGCTCCCCCTCGGCCACCCCGTCGAGGCCGGGGTGATCGGCGTCGCGGGCGAGCTGTCCGGTCTCATCGTGGCCTCCCTCCCCTCGGGAGCGGAGGCGGTGCTCGACCTCACCGAAGGCTCCCCCGCCGGCCTCACCGTGATCACCCCGGCGAGTCCGCCCGCGGCGCTCACCACCGCGGCGGCCTCCGAACGCGAAGTGGACGAGTCCGAGACCGACCTCGCGGCCGACCTGGCCTCCCCCGAGGCCACGGTGTGGCGGGACGAGGAGGTGCTGTCGGAGCTCTCCCCGTACGGCGAGTACCGGGTCGGCCCGGATGACGACCTGATCGGCGTGTTCGTCCCGCAGGGCGAGATGACGCTTGACCCCGCTGACCCGGACAGCGCGACCAAGCGCCTGCTCGCGGAGTGGCGGGCACTGGTCGCCGTCGGCTGGCCGCACATCGGCACAGCCACAGTGGCGTGGGAAGGGCCCGAGGGCCGCGGTGTCGTGCTCCAGCACGTGCCGGGCTTCACGTGGGGCGTGTCATCCGACGTTCAGCGTTCCGTGGACGGCCAGCGCGCCGCGGCGATGCACTACCTGCTGGCCAAGACGGGTGACCACCGAGCGCATGGCGCGTGGGGCACCGACTTCGCGGGCAACCTCGTGCTGCACGGCGACGCGGATATTCTGCCGACGCGCGAACAAGTGGAGTCCGGCACCGTCGCCATCAACTCCGACTTCGTGTCAGAGCACCTCAACAAGCCGTTCGACGCACAGGTCGCGCGGGAACTGCGCGAGATCGCCCCGGACAAGCTCGCCGCCGCCCTCCGTTCGGCGGGGATCGGCGAGTACGAGATCCAGGGCGCGGTCGAGCGTCTGCTGGAGATGCAGCGCGAAGGCCGGATCACCGGCCAGGCGTGGGGCCGGATCATCAGGAGCAGGATCAACCTGTCCCAGGTCTACAACCACGCCTGGGCCAAGTGGGAATCCGAAGGCTCCGCCACAGCAGACCCCGACCTCCCGGTCAACATGGACTCCGTCTGGGACGCCGCCAGTAAAGCCGGGCTCCTCGACAAACTGCTCGCGGTCAACGTCGTGCTCGACCACGAACAGAAGACGCTGGAGTGGTTCAGACGGGAAAACGCCCTCGGCGCAACCCCCATCAAGAAAGAAAACTACGAGATCTGGCTCGCGCCCGCCGCCTTCGCCGACCCCGAGACCCTCATCCGGGTCCTCGCACACGAACTCGCCCACGTCGAGCAACTACGCGCAGGTCTCACCCCTGCCAACATCTCGGTGGACGCACTCGAAGAGCACGCCCACGCCTGGGCGGCCGTCGCTCTGGCGAGGTTGAACGGCGACCACGAGGCGGCCTACGCCAACGCGGGGAACATCGCCTGGCTACCGCCGCGTCCCGGTACCGAGAACATGTCCTTCCTGTTCCACCGGGAGCACGGGCACGGCCATGGGGCTCCGTTCGAACGCAACGTGGGCAGAGGTGTACCCGACGCGGCCGTCGACCACGTCGTGAACGACGTCAGGGAGTTCCTGGGGACTCTTCAAGGCAGCGTTGAGGTGATCCAGCCCGAGAGCTGGGGTTGGCAGCGGCTGACCCACGACACCAGCCGCGCCCAGCGGCCTGGCGACCGCGTCGCCGAAGGGCTCCACCAGATGCTGGGCCACGCCAACTTCGCGATCGTGGCCACCACCTCGAACGGCCTCCAGGCGGCGACGCTGGTGCGAGTCACGCAGAGCGGCTTCGTCGTGCTCGCTTCCGGAGCGCTCGCGAACGGTCTGCCGCAGGCGGACATCGCCGCGCAGCACCTGCTGGCGAAGATGGCGGCGGGCCACCAGCTCCAGGGCTCGCCCGAACCCGGCGCACCGGTGCTCGACCGGCACGGCACCCCGACGACCTCGCCCACCTCACGGCACCTGTTCATCGGCCGCAGGCTCGACGAGCACGCGGCGGCGGGCATCCCGTGGGCACAGGCGCACAACTCGGTGTGGACCGCGTCGGACGTTCGTGAACTCGTCGCCCGGGTGGACGCCGAGCTGAACACGGTCGTCTCGAGGCAGGCGATCGACGAGATCGCCGGCCAGGCCAACAAGGCCCACGACGCGGGCGGCGTCGCCGAGGTCATCATGAAGGGCGACAGCCGCTGGCCCGAACTGGTCCGCGACCTGGAACGCCTGAACAACGGCGACCAGGCCGATCGCGACATCGCCGCTGTTCTCAACGCCAGGAACGACGGCGTCGTGGTCGTCCACGTGATGGGCCAGATCCGCGCCGTCGCCCCGGTCAACCGGGCGCACGTCCAAGCCCCGAACGGGGAGTGGAAGACCTACCTGCGCGTCGGTGGACGGCTGGTCACCTCGACGTCCGCGCTGCCAGGTGCCGCAGGCGCCATCGAACTCGTGCTGGCGCGCTACGTCATCGCCGAGGCGCAGACCCAATCGCAAGGTGAGCAGCACCTGGGCATCGGGAGCTTCGTCGACAACGGCGACGTCCAGACGCACCGGAGCATGGGCCGCCTCGTGGACGGCGCCGCCCAGTACCTGTTCGACCGCCAGCTGAACTCCGCGATGACGGTGCGCGCCGCGCACGAGATCGCCGCGAAGGTGCCGGCACGGAGGGAGACGCTCCAGGAAGAGGCGAAGAGGGCCCCGGCTCAGCGCCCGCGCACCGACGTCCCGGTCAAGGACCTGGAAACGCGGAGACGGGAGCTGACGCGGAAGCTGGAGCGGGAGGTCGAGAGCGTCAAGCCCGTCGGTGACGGTACGCACCTGATCACCTTCACCGACGGCGGCCAGGCGATCTACCGACCGGCTGGTTCGCCCGGCGCCTGGTGGGAGAACAGCACGGCGGCCAAGATCGTCGCCTACGCCGAACTCGCGGAGATGCTCGGCTGGGGCTACCTCGTCGGCACCACCATGCAGTGGTCCCACCGGGAGCTCGGCCCGGGTTCCGTGCAGCTGCTGGACCGCAACGCCACCCAGGCGATCAAGCTCCTGCACGCCTACTCCCCGATCGACCTCGAACGGGCCGCGGTGCTGGACTACCTCGCCGGGATCATGAGCAGGCCCGCCGAGCACCAGCAGGTCAGCGGGACCGGGCGAGCGCTTCTGCGCGGCAGCGAGCTCTCCTGGCCGAGGGACGCCTACCAGGGACTGCCCTTCGCGGAGCTGCGCTCCGACGTCATCCGCGCCTGGATGGAGACCGGCCGCCCGCTCAGCGCCGAGACCGTCGCCGCCGTCACCCGGCTCGACGAGGCGCGAGTGCGACTGCTCGGCATCGACGACACCGCCGCCAACGCGTTCCTCCTCGAGCGCATCGCCGAGATCCGGGAGACCGGCACGATCACCGGACGGGCGTGGGGTGCCACCACAGGTGAAGATGCGGGCGCGCAGCAGCCCGGAGCTACTGACGAGCGGACACGCGCTACTGAGGACCGATCACGGCAAGGCATCCCGATGCGGGTGAAGATCGGCGACCCGCGGCTGGAGGCCACCCGGCGCGACCCGCTCCGCCTCGGCTTCTCCAGGCAGATCGTTCTCAACCTGGACACCCCCACCTCCGGGGGACTCAGCACCGTCGTCCTCAACGCGAACAAGATCGACTTGGACGCGAGGGAACTCCTGAGCGGGCAGCAGTGCCACCGGTTCGCCGCCGCGCTGCACCACATGACCGGATGGGACGTCGTGACCTTTGACGCCCTCGTCGACGGCGTCTGGATTCCGAAGCACAGCGGCGTGATGACACCTGACGGCATGGTGCTCGACATCAACGGCCTGCAGGAGGTGTCAACGCTCAAAGAGAAGGTGAGCCGCGGCCCGGGCAGGACCTACGAAACCGAGCTCCGCACGGTTTCCGCGGAACTGATGCCCGGCGACGTGATGGTCGGCATCGCCCATCTCCGCGGCGACCCGCTCTGGTGGACCGCTGACGTCTCGATAGCGTTGGTCGCGGTGCTCGCGCATTTCAGCGGCGTGGTGCTGCGCGACAACGGCATCCTGGACGTCCGCCCCGTCGGCCACCCGCCGACGGCGCCCTGGCTCTCCCAGGTGAAGACACCGCTGTACCTGCAGAAGGTGCAGGAAGCAGCCGCCCGGGCGGAGGCGGTGGACCCGGTCCCGGGCCCTGCGGATGAGGACACCGACCGGAGCACCGGGCAGGCGTCGGAACGCGGCGGCGAGCCGGTGCGGACCACCCCCACCGAGCGCGTCGCGGAGACGATGGCGCTGGCCGCGGCCACGCCGATGCACCCGTTGCCGCCGGTCGCCGGGAATCGGCTGGACGAGATCGTCGAGAACCCGCTGAACGAGGCCGCCATCCAGGAGTTCTCCGCGAGAGCCCCTCGGCTGCTCGACGGGCTGAGCCCGCAGGACGTGCTGAACGCCCTGCTGCTCGACACCCACCAGCACCGCCCCGCCGTCGCCACGCTGGTCGCGGAGGCACTCGGCAGGACCGATCCGCAGAACCTGGCCTTCGAGCCGATCAAGGAGAGCGTCCAGTTCGTCGTGGACGCGACGACCGGGCAGCGGCTCGCGGTCCTCAAGCTGTACGCCGAGCAGGGGTCACTGGGCACCGGCCGGTTCATCCGGGAGATGCAGTCCTTCGCCACCGTCGGCAGGGCCGGTGACCCGATGACCGTCGTGACCCCGGTCGAGGCGGGACTCGTCGGCGTCGCGGGAGGGGCTCAGGCGGGTTTGATCGTCTCCCCCGTCATCCCGGGTGTGCGACCGCTGGAGCAGCTGGGCAGCGCGGTGCGCGACGCTGCTGACGAGGACGCGCGGCAGAACGCGGTGCACGCCTGGCGCAGCGCCACCCGCCAAGCCGGTGCTGAGGCCGCGCGGCTGCACCGGGCGACGCTCGACGAGCAGCAGAGCCCGGAGCCCTTCCAGCCGCCCGAGGAGCACCTCGCCTCCAGCGTTCTGCGCAAGCTGCGCGGCAACACCCGCTTCGCCGAGTCGATCGGCCTCGACCGGCACTTCGCCGGGCTGGAACGCGTGCTGGTGGCGGGCGAGCGAGTGCTGGGCGGCTTCGACAGCGGCCTGGTGGCGGTGACCCACAACGACTACCACCTCCCCAACATCCTCATCGCTCCCGACGGCGCACAGCACGTCATCGACCTGGAGCTGATGGCGGAGTCCCTTGGCCAGGACGGTCGCCCCACCCGGACCCCGCAGGTCTCGGGCGACCACCTGGTGAACCCGGTCCTGGCCCAGCAGGGCGACCCGCTCGTGGACTTCGACGTCTTCGTCACCGACGTGTTCAAGAAGTTCCCGCAGAACTGGGACGCGGTGCTGGAGGCGGTCACGGGCTACGTCGAGGGCTACAACTCGATCATGCCCGGCGTGGTGACCGAGGATCGCGCCAGGTACCTGCTTTCGCTGCTGCTGGTCGGCAAGCTCACCGCGATCAGCAAGCTGCCCGAGGCCGTCGCGTCCCTGCCGCACCAGGTCGCCGCGGCGACGTCTGCGATGGCCAACCTCCGCCAGCTGCTGGGGGTCACCGAGGACACCGCCACCGGGAGCATGGAGTCCTCCGTGCTCGAGCACCGGGCCCCGGGCACCGTTCCGACGGTCGTCGAGGCACAGACGGGGAGTACGCAGGACACGCCCGCCGCGCGCGTCGAGCGTTCCATCGCGCTCGCGCTGAGCGCGCCGACGCTGCTGTCAACGGTCATGCACAAGGAACCCGCGCAGAACTGGGAGTCGATCGAGCGGTTCACCGAATCCGCGCCACACCTGCTCGCCGGGTTGAGCGTCGCCCAGGTGGTAGCCGGTCTGGAGGTGGACGGCAGCCCGCACAGCGGCGCCGTCGCCGAACTCGTGGCACGGTCACTCGGCCGCTCCGACCCCGACAGCGTCGAGTTCAGACACCTCGTCGACAAGCCCGGTATCCGCCTCGCCGTCGACCGGGCCACCGGCGAACCGCTGGCCGTGGTCAAGGCCTACGTCGGCCGAGGCGACGACGTGGCGTCGGTGGGCCGGTTCATGCGGGACATGCACGGGCTCGGGGCCGTGGACCAGCTGCGGGGCAAGCGCATCCCGCTCATCCGCCCGATCGAAGCAGGCCTGATCGGAAACCCGGACACGGAGATGGCCGGGTTCATCGTCTCTCCCGTCCCGAGGGGCGCGCGCACGCTCGGCGCGCTGGTCCAGGCGATCACAGACGCCGGCGACCCCGCCGAGCGCCGTGCCGCGGTGGACGCCTTCCTCGCCGCCAGCGGCAAGGCGGGCGAGCACGCCGCAGCGCTGCACCTCGCCTCCCGCGTCGAGCAGTGGAGCGGTGAGCCGTTCAGCATCGCCGAGCAGGACCAGGCATCCAGCATTCTGCGAGAGCTGGCCGGTGACAGCGCGTTCGCCGACAGCATCGGGCTCACCGAGCACGTCGATGGGCTAGGACGGGCGATCGCCGCTCGGGAGCAGGCGCTGGGAAGCACGGACAGCCTCGTCGTCTCGTTGACCCACAACGACTACCACCTGAACAACCTGCTCGTCGACGAGGACGGCGAGCTCCACGTCATCGATCCGGAGCTGATGGCGGCGTCCATGCTCTCGGGCGGTCGTCCCACTCGCACCCTGGTGAGCATCGACGAGGACCAAGACCGGCGGCCGGTCATGGCCCACGCGGGTGACCCGCTGTTCGACATCGACAAGTTCGTGTGGAGCGTCTTCACCCAGCTCCACGGTGACTGGCCGACCATGCTGCAGGTGATCGACAGCTTCGTGCGCGGATACGACTCGGTCTTCCCCGGAGTGGTGACCCAGGAGCGCATCGAGCACCACCTGACGCTGCTGGTGCTCGGCCACCTGACGTGGACGGCCGGGGAGGTCGCGGCGGGACGGGCGACGCCGCAGAACCTCGCCGACGCCAACGGGATGCTGACCAACCTCCTCAGCCTGCTGGGTGTTGCCGACACCGGCCCCGGCACGACACCGGACGGCCCGACGCGGGTGCGCGAGACCATGGAATTGGCGCTGACCACTCCGCTGGAGCCGATGGGGTACGAGGGCGAGCCCGCGGCCAACGACGCGGCGATCCGGGCGTTCACCGAGCGCGCGCCGAGGCTGCTGGCGGGTATGACCGTCCCCGAGGTGCAGGCCGCGCTCGCCGATGCCGCGCACCCCGGACGCCCCGCGGTCGACGAGCTGGTCGTCGCGGCGCTGGGTCGCTCCGACAGCGAGAACCTGGAGCTGCGCCGCGTCGACTCCGGTCGTGAATTCCACGTCGTCGACACGACCACCGGGCAGGCCGTCGCCGTCATCAGGCTGTACACCACCCCTGGCGGCCAGCCCACGGCGGTGAACGACTTCCTGCGCGAAATGAAGTCCCTCGCCGAGCTGACCGAGCGCGCGCGGCAGGCCGGGCAGAGCGCCCCCGTCATCACTCCCTTGGACAGCGGGATCATCGGCGCGCCCGGCGATCCCCGGGTGACCGGGCTGACCATCTCCGCCGTCCGCGCCGGGGACCGGACCATGCGGCAGCTCTACGACGCGGTGGTCGACGCTGGGACCGCGCAGGAGAAGGAGACGGCGGGTGCACGGCTCGGCGACGCCGCACAGCGGCTCGGCGAGCGAATCGCCCAGGTGCACGCGCTGACCGAGGACCAGGAGCAGACCCCCGCGCCCCGCTTGCTCGCCGCGGGCGAGGCGGTGGCGGACAGGCTCGAGCTGCTGCGCGAGCGCGGCGAGTTCTTCACCGACGGAGTCGGCCTCACCGGGCACATCACGGCCATCCAGCAGGCGATCCGCGCCAGGGAGGACGCGCTGCACCGCCTCGACAGCGGACGCGTCGCGCTGACCCACAACGCCCTGCGCGCGGACAACGTCCTCGTCGGTCAAGACGGCGACGTGGTGCTCACCTCTCTGGAGCGCATGTCGAACGCCTTGGGGCCGGACGGCCGCCCCGTCAGGACTCCGGTCCCCAGAGCCCCCGCCCACCCCGACGTCATCGACGACGCCCTCGTCCTCGCGGAGTACGGCGACCCGCTGACCGACATCGACACCTTCATCACCGCCACGCACCAGGAGCTCGGCAACGACTGGAGCACGATCAGGCGAGTCGTCGACCGTTTCCTCGCGGGCTACGAGTCGGCGCGGCCGGGGGTGCTCGTCGAGGAGCGCACCACGTACACGATGGTGCAGCTGGCCGTCGCCGACCTCGAGATGATCGCCGACCGGGTCGGCTACGGCACGGCACGGCTGACCGAACTCGGCGAGGCGACCCAGCTGGTGAACACCCTCCGGGACCTGCTGGGGCTGCGCGGCGACGGCGAGGGCAGGGTCCTGCGGTCGACGCAGCTGGCGCTGGCCGCGCAGCTCGAACCGATGACCGAGACGGCAGAGCCCGCGAGCAACCTCGACGCGATCCGGCAGTTCAGCGATACCGCACCACGTGTGCTGCCCGGTCTGAGCGCCAAGCAGGTGGTGCAGGCTCTGGCGAATCCGGCGCACCCGCACCGCCCGGCCGTCGCGCGGTTCGTCGCGGACGCCCTGAACCGCTCCGACGCGGACGGGCTCGACTTCCAGCGCCTCCGCGAGGACGGCGAGGAAGCCGACGACGAGGCCGGCGTCTTCATGGTGTGGGACCTGCCCGTCAGCGAGCGCACGGCACCGGGGGCGGAACCGATCGCGGTCGTGAAGATCAACCAGTTCTGGTTCGACGACCCGCGCGCGCGACTGGGCAGGTACCTCCGGGAAGTGCGAGCGTTCGGCGTCATCGACCGGATCAACCAGGAACTCAGCCGGCCCCTTCCCATGATGACGCCGCTGGACACCGGGCTCATCGGCGCGCAGGGCGAGCCAGGGACCCGGGGCATCAGCGTCTCCAGGTACGTCCCGGGAGCCATGCCGCTGGGCGAGGCGCTGGCCAAAGCGAAGCTGTCCGATCCGACCGACCGCGCCGCGCTGCGGGAGATCTACCGCCAGACGGGCGTGGTCACCGGCTTCCTGCACGGGTTCACCCTGGACGAATCGCAGACGCCGGAGCGCTTCCAGCTCCCGGCGGACAGGCTGGCCTCGGCCCAGCTGCGGCGGCTGGGCGAGCACAGCCACTTCGCGGCCGCGATCGGGCTCACCCAGGACCGGACGGCGATCGAGAACGCACTGCTCGCGGCCGAACTGGACCTGGGAGACCTCGACAGCGGCCTGGTCGTCCAGACGTTCAACGACCTGCACATCGGCAACGCGGTGTACAGCGAGACCGGCCAGGTCTGGCTGATCGACCCGGAGCTGATGACCGAGTCCACCGGCCCGGACGGCAAGCCGGTCAGAGTCCCGATGCCGCTCCAACTGGAGAACCACCACGGCGTTGCCATGGCCGTCATGGCCGACTACGGCGACCCGCTCGCCGACTTCGACTACTTCGTCGCCAGCACCTACCGGCAGATGAAGAGCGACTGGGCCGCCATGATGGAACTCATCGCGGCCTTCACCGATGGCTACTCCTCCGTGCTGCCCGACGTGATCACTCAGCGCCGGACGGCGTACCTGTTGACGAAGCTGATCATCAAGGACCTCAAGGACCTGGGGAACGAATACGCGTACCAGGGCCTCGACGCCAAGCAGATGGCGCAGGCGCACGAAGCGTTGGCCCACCTCCGGAACCTGCTGGGAATGGTCGACCCGATCACCGCGGTGCCGGACGCCCTCCGGATGGACACGGCGCTGGCGATGGCGGCGGCCACGCGACTGGAGCCGAGCACCGAGGACGGCGAACCAGCCGCCAACCACGCCGCGGTGCAGCGGTTCGTTGACAACGCGCCGCGAGTGCTCGGGGACCTGGACGGGCGCACGGTCACCGCGATCCTGGAGGGACGTGACCACCCGGCTCGCGAGCTGGTCGCCGGGTTCGTCGCGCGGGCACTGGGCCGGACCGATCTGGAAAACCTCAGGTTCAAGGACATCCGGGCCATCAACAGCTTCGTGGCGATCGACACCACCACCGGTGAGCCGGTCGCGTTCGTCAAGCTGTTCAACGGCTGGGAGGGCACGTTCGCGGGAACGGTCGGCTACATCAGCGAACTCCAGGGCTACGCGGCCGTCGCCGAGGCGGGCAGGCACGCCGCCCAGCCCGCCACCGTGGTGGCACCGCTGGATTCCGGGCTCTTCGGGGGACGCACGGCCGAGACGGTGAACGCGATCTCGGTCTTCCCGTTCGTGCCCGGTGGAAGGGGCTTCTCGGACTTCGTCCGCTCGATGCGCGCGGAGAACGACCCCCAGGCGAAGCAAGCGGCGCTGGGCGCCGTCGCCCGCACGAGCGCGCAGGTGGGTGAGCGGATCGCCGAAGTCCACCGCATGAAGATCACCGGGCGGACCACGGAGCGCTTCGAACTGCCGCCTGAGAAGAAGGCGACGGGGCTGTTGCGCACTCTGCTCGAATCCGAGCAGCCCTTCCTCGACGCGATCGGCCTCAACGGTCGCCGCGCCGCCATCGAGAGCGCGCTCGCCGCGCGGGAAGCGGCACTGGGCAGCACCGACAGCGGGTTCGTGACGTTGACCCACAACGACCTGCACCTGAAGAACGTCATGGTGGACCTCGCCGAGAACGCGCGGCTCATCGACCTCGGGATGATGGGCAAGTCCCTGCGCGACGGGATCGTCCCGTCCCGCGCGCCGGTGGTGTCCGGCGTGAACGCGGTCGTCCTGACCGAGTACGGCGACCCGCTGTTCGACGCGGACTTCTTCATCGCCAGCCTCTACTGGGAGATGGGTGCGGACCGGGCGAGCATGCACCGGACCGTCCGTGCCTTCGTCGACGGCTACAACAGCGTGTGGCCGGGGATGCTGACGCCGGAACGGGTGACCTACCAGCTCGTGCTGCTGTCTCTGCACGAACTCGCGGCGCTGGCCCGATGGGAACGGAGCGGAACGATCTCGCCGGGCGACTACACCAGGGCCTCTGAGATCGTCAACGACATCTGCGAGATGCTGGGCCTCGTGGACCGAACCGGCATGGAGGGTTTCGATGAGTGAGCACATGTCCGTCGCGTGGACGGTCGCGCTGCCGGAGGCTCCCGGCGGCCAGCTCGCCGCCGTGCCGGGCGGATGCGCCGTGGCCACCGCCGGGCGCCTCACCGTCTTCGACGGTTCCGGACGGCAGCTCTGGTCGGTGGAGACCGGGGCGGGCCCGGTGCGAGCACCCCTCGCCGTCCCGGGTGGACTGCTCGTGCGGCCGGAGAACGACGACCTCGTGGTGCGGGCCGCCGACACCGGCGCGGAGGTGCGGCGCTGGGCCGCCAAGGGCGTCATCGCGGTCAGCCTGGCGCCGGACGGGAACCTGCTCACCGTGGACTCCACGCCCGCGCTGGCCAAGACCTCGCTGAAGGGCTCACAGCTCTGGAGCACCGCGCTCACGGCCCGCAGCTTCTTCCCCCCGGTCGTGACGGGCGAACTCGTCGTCGTCCCCGGCAAGGACGGCGTCCACGCGCTCGACGGCGACGGCGGGCTCCGCTGGGTGGCCAAGGGGCCAGGGCGCGGCGTGCGCGAGCCGATCACCGTTCTGCGCGACGGCAGGTTGCTGGTCGAGTTCCTGGAGGAGATCGGTTCCGGCCTGTACGCGGTCGACCCCGGTGACGGCACGACCGAGCGGGTGTCCTCCCGCTGGACCCCGCACCAGCCGATCACCGCGCTGCCCGCGACCGCCGACCGGTTCGTCGCACAAGGCCCCACCGAGTCGCCGCTGCCGTTCACCCGCAGCCACACGGTGATGTCGGTCGACCTGCCCGGCGAGGTGCGGTGGAAGAGCGAGGTCCCCGCCAAGCCGGATCTGGTGCTGGCAGCTCCCGATGGCCACCTGTTCGTCATCGGCCGCCCGCAGCCGCGGCTGTCCCACCGCCGCGCGGAGAAGGACTCCGACTACGTGCTGTGCCTGGACCCCAAGGGGCAGCGGCGCTGGCTGTGGACACTGCCGGAGGCCATGGCCTACGCACCCGTCCTGGACGCCGACGGCACGCTCTACGTCGGGACGCGCGGCACCCTCCTCGCCGTGCGCCCCTGACGTCGGGCTCCGTGCGGCGCCTAGCTCGCGCCGCTGATGGCGTGCAGCAGGTCCTCCAGGGTGAGTGTGCGCAGGTCGTCGCGGGTCGGGCGGCGGCCGAGGCCGCGCAGGCGGGTGGACTGGGACTTGCGCATCCGCTCCAGCAGCTTGCGCGCCTCGCGGGCGTTGCCGAAGTTGGCGTCGCGGTCGATCTGGCCGAACCACTCCAGCAGCGCGATCTCCACGTCGGAGCCGAGCACGTAGTCGGCGCTCTTGGCGACGAACTGGCTGATCTTGACGAGCTGCTCGGGGCTGTAGTTCTCGAAGGTCAGCGTCTTGGCGAACCGCGACGCCAGACCCGGGTTGGTGTCGAGGAAGTCCACCATCTCCTTGGTGTAGCCGGCGACGATCACCGCGACCTCGTCGCGGTGGTCCTCCATCAGCTTCACCAGGGTGTCGATGGCCTCCTGGCCGAAGTCGGCTCCGCTACCGCTGGAGCGGGCCAGGGTGTAGGCCTCGTCGATGAACAGCACGCCGCCGCGGGCCTCGTCGAAGGCCGAAGCCGCCTTCTCCGCCGTGTGACCGATGTACTGGCCGACCAGGTCCCGGCGCGAGACCTCCTTGAAGTTGCCGTTGGGCAGGATGCCCAACGCCTTCAGCAGGCCGCCGTAGATACGCGCGACGGTGGTCTTACCGGTACCGGGGGCGCCCGCGAAGACCAGGTGGTTGCTGACCGCGTCCACCGACAGGCCCTCGCTGCGCCGCCACTCGTTGACCTGGATCTCGTCGATCAGCGCCCGGACCTCGTCCTTGACGCTCTCCAGGCCGACCATGCCGTCGAGGTCGCCCAGCAGCTTGTCGACCTGCGCCAGGTCCTGCTGGTTGCTGCGGGCGACGGTGGCCCCGACGGCGGCCTTGCCCGCGCGGGATGCCCCCTCGCGGATCTCGGTGCGCGCGCCCTCGGCGATCTGGACCCCGGGGTCGGCGGTGTTCTCCACCTTGCAGTCCTCGATCACACCACCGCAGCCGCGGCCGACGGTGATGCCGACGCCCTGGGTGTCGTGCACCCAGCACTCGACGATCTGCGGCGAGGTCTGGTCGGCGACGGCGATCCCGGCGTCGCCGGTCTGCGAGATGTCGCAGCGCTCCACGCTGGAGGTGCCGGCCTGGTACATGTACACGCCGCGGAAGCCGCAGCCCGCGATGGTCAGGTTGCGCAGCGCCACCTGGGCGCCCAGCCGCAGGATCACCGCGTCGTCGGCGATGTCGCGGATCTCGCAGGTGTCCACCACGCCGTCGGCGTCCTCGACGATGATCCCGTACTGGCCGCCGATGATCTTGGACGTGCGCAGGTCGAGCGAGCCGCCGTCACCGACCATGATCACCGCGGCGAAGCCGGAGGAGGCCTCGACGTCGGTCAGCTTCAGCTTGCCGCCGCTGACCCGGATCGCGGGGTGGTCGACGCACTTGACCGCGAGGCCGTGCAGCTCCAGCGAGCCGCCGGTCAGCGACAGGGTCGGCTGGTCGCCGGAGGGCGGCAGCAGCGTGACGGTGCCGGGGTCGCGTGCCTTGAGCACGATGTTCCTGCGCTCCAGCACCAGTTCCTCGGCGTACTCGCCGGGCGCGATGGAGATCACGGCGTCACCATCGGAGTTGTCGATGGCGTCGCGGATGGTCGGAAGCGCGCCCCGCTGCCCGGGTGCGACGAGAAGTGTGCGAGTCATGGGTCCTTGGCGGTGCTGGTGGGTGAGGGCTGCTGGGGGAAGGGCACTAGCCTTCCGGACAAATTACCGCAGAAGGGTGGTCACACGTGGAAACCGGATGGGGCCCGGCCAACGAGGTCGAGCGGGAGATCGCCGAGGCCTTGACGGCGGGTGACGGCAAGCGCTTCGCCAACGCGGTGATCGCCTCTCCGCTGTACCTGCCGGTACTGCCCGAGAAGGGCAGCGAGCGCTGGCGCGAGCTGAGCGCGCAGCTGCCGCTGGACCAGCCGCACGTGCTGGTCTTCACCTCCACCGACGCCATGTCCCTGCTGCTCGGCAGCTACACCAGGGGGCACATCGAGACCGACTACGCCTCGCTGGTGCGCAGCTGGCCGGGTCCGCAGTTCCAGCTCGCGATCAACCCCGGCCTGCCGATCGGCTCGGTGATGCCGGTGGAGGCGCTGGAGCAGCTGCGCACCGGCAAGGAGGAACTGATCCCCGCCGAGGCCCTGAGCAGCCTGGTGGAGGAGCGGGTCAACAAGCGGATGCGCGAGCTGTGCCTGGCCGGGCTGGGCCTCGGCGCGGGAGCGCTGCCCGCTGCCGCCCCGCCCGCGAACGAGCTGGAGGAGGCGCTGGCCAAGGCCGCCGCCGAAGCCGACGGTGAGGCGTTCCTCGCCGCGCTGTGGGAGTCCGACGTCGTCGTGCCGACCTCCGAGGAGGTCGAGGAGATCGTGCTCGACCCGGAGGTGGGCTTCCCCTGGCTGGACTTCGAGGACGCCGTCCCGGTGTTCACCTCGCAGGAGCAGCTGGAGCGCACCTCGAACTCCGTGGAGTTCTCGGCGGTCGTGCCGTTCATGGCGCTGCTGGCGCTGTGGCCGGACGCCCACCACATGCTGTGCCTGAACCCGGGCGCGCCGACGGAGTTGTTCCTGTCCGGGGAGACGCTGCTGTCCATCCTGATCGAGATGGACCAGCTGCCGCCCGAGCCAGAGCAGCCCGACGCGCCGATGCCACCGCTGGGCCACGACCGCCCCGACCCCCACCACGCGGACGACCACATCACGCCGCCGCACGACCTGCTCTGAGCGCGCTTGTCCCGTGTAGCGGTGACAGCGTCCTAGCGGTCGCTAGATCGGATCTGGCGCCTCCTGGGTGAGAACCCAAGAGGAGGCCGCAATGACGATCCTGGTTGCCGGAGCCACGGGAACGGTGGGCAGCGAGGTGGTGCGCCAGCTCGCTGAGGCGGGGCACCCGGTGCGCGCGCTGTCGAGGTCCCCGGAGCGGCACACGGCGCCCGCCGGGGTGGAGCTGGCGCGCGGGGACCTGGCCGTGCCGGAGTCGCTGGTGCCCGCGCTGGAGGGGGTGAGCGCGCTGCACCTGATCACCTTCGGCGGGGACGAGCCGTTGACGACCGGGCCGGAGCTGGTGGAGCTGGCGCGGCGGGCCGGGGTGCGGCGGGTCAGCGTGCTCAGCGGCTGGGAGGAGAGCTCGGTGGAGCGCGCGCTGCGGGCCAGCGATCTCGGCTGGACCTGGTTGCGGCCGGTGGAGTTCATGGCGAACGCGTTGTGGTGGAAGGAGAACATCCTCGCCACGGGCCGCATCGAGGTGTTCGGCGACTGGCCGACGGCGATGGTGCACGAGGCGGACATCGCGGCGGTCGCGGTCGCGGCGCTGACGGAGGACGGGCACGCGGGGCAGAACTACCTGATCACCGGGCCGGAGGCGTTGACGCCCGAGGACCGCGCGCGGGTCCTGGGCGAGGCGATCGGCAAGCGGCTCACCGTGCGGTTGCTGACCGAGGACGAGGAGCGCGCGAAACTGCGCTCCTACGGCTACTCCGAGGAGGACGTGGAGTTCGGCATCGCGCTCGGCAAGAACCCGCCGGAGGTGGGCATGGTCCCGCAGCCGACGGTGCGCCAGGTCACCGGTCGGCCCGGGCGCACGTTCGCGCAGTGGGCGGCCGAGCACGCCGGGGAGTTCACAACCGCCACGTGACGCCGGGCGCGGGGTCGTAGCGGCAGGTGCTGCCGGTCGCCACGGCCCCGCGCAGGTGGGCGGCGAGCGCGGGGTGCCGGTCGTCGAGCCGCCGCAGCGCGTCGCGAACGCGGTTGCCGACCGCCTTCCTGGCGCGCTCGGCGGTGTCCCCGAGCCTGCGCGTCCTTCCGCCGAGCCCCGCCGCGGCGCGGAGCTCGTCGAGCAGCGCCTGCCTTTCTGCGTCGAGCCGGGCGGCCTTCCGCGCGTCCGGCTCCTCGTCGATCCGACTTTCCAGTTCGTCAAGTCTTTGCCGGTAGCGCGCCTTGGCCTCGTCGTCGAGCACGTCGTCGGCGCCGAGGGCCTTGGGGGCGTCGGGGTTCAACAACCACGAGGCGGAGATGTCCGCGCCGGGATTGGACAGCAGCGCGTGCAGGTCGCGAAGTCCTTTGCTGTCGGGCACTTGGACACTGCGCTCGGCGAAGGTCAGTGTCCACACCTCGCCGACGAGCCGGAACACGTTGTCCCTCAAAGCCGCGTAGAACTCGAAGCCGGACTGGGCGAAGCGGTGCTGTGGCCGCAGCTCCCGAACCACCTGGAGCCACGGCCAGCAGTCCGGCGCTTCCTCGCTCTCCCAGCACGCGCCGACGACCACCGCGGCCCCGGCGGCGCGCGCCGAACCGACCACGGCGGACACCAGCGCGGTCTTGCCGATCCCGGCCTCACCGGTCACGAAGCACGCGCCGCCTCGCCCGGACAACGCCTTGCGCGACTCGGCCAGCAGCACGGCCAGCGGCCGGTCACGCCCGATCAGGTCCCCCATGCCCGCAGTATCGCCTCGACCAGGCGTTGATCGCGGCCGCGATCGCCTCGGGCCGGTCCTCCGGAGCGAGGTGCCCGGCGGGGCCGCAGTGCACCGTCTCCAGCGCGGCGATGTGCTCCACGCACCACTTCGTCAGCACCTCGCGCACCATCAAGGTCGGCGAGGTGTCGAAGGTCAGCAGCAGCTTGGGCACATCAGTGCTGGTCATGAGCCACTTGTCGTACTCCTCGACGCGGGCGACCACGTCGGCGGGACGACCCTCCAACGGCATCGCGCGCGGCCACTCCAGCAGCGGGCGACGGCTCTCCGGAGCGAGGAAGGGCGCGCGGTAGGCGTCCGCGTCCTCCGCCGAGAGGCCGGTGAGCACGGTGTGCGCCAGGGCCTGTTCCAGGAAGCCGAGGGCCAGGGCCGGGTCGAACTCGGCGTCCTTGAGCGCCTGGAAGCGGTCCCATGCGGCCGCGGGGAACTCCTCGCGGCTCATCGGCTTGAGGATCGTCTCCATGAAGGCGATGCCGCGCACGCGGGCGGGGTTGCGCGCCGCCCAGTCGAACGCGAGCGAGCCGCCCCAGTCGATGCCGACGAGCACCACCTCGTCGAGGTCCACGGCGTCGAACCAGGCGTCCAGGTAGCGCGCGTGGTCGTCGTAGCGGTACGGGATGCCGGGCTTGCCGGAGCGGCCCATGCCGATCAGGTCCGGGGCCAGGCGTCTGCCCTCGACCAGGGGTAAGACCTTCCGCCACAGGTGCGAGGACGCGGGGTTGCCGTGCAGGAACACGTGCGGCGCACCGCTGCCCCGGTCCTCGAAGTACATGGTCGAGTCGAGCACGTCGACGGTGGGCATGACGACCTCCAGTTCATTGGTGCGACTAACGTTAGTCCCACTAACGAACTGGGTCAACGGCTAGGATCACCGGCCATGGAGGAGACCCCCGCCCGGCTCATGGGCCTGCCCAGCTGGTTGCTGACGCAGACTGCCGCGCACACCCACCGCATCGTGCTCGACGGGCTGGCCGAGGCGGGCGCGCGCGGGCACCACTACCGGCTGCTGGCCACGCTGGAGGAGTTCGGCCCGGCCAGCCAGGCCACCGTCGGCAGGCACGCCGGCATCCACCTCAGCGACGTGGTCGCGGCCCTCAACGAGCTGGCGGAGCAGGGGCTGGTGGAGCGCTCGCCGGACCCGGAGGACCGGCGGCGCAACGTCATCACCATCACCGCGGCGGGCAGGCGGCAGCTGAGGAAGCTGGACAAGCGGCTCGCCAAGGCCCAGGACGAGCTGCTCGCCCCGCTCTCCGCGGACGAACGCGAGCAGCTCACCCGGATGCTGGGGCGCCTGCTAGAGCACCACAAGCGGTGACAGCTCGTCCCACGAGGGCACGCGCGGGGCGAAGCGCAGGCGCATCCCCGCCTCCTCGGGCAGCCGGTCGGCCTTGCGGGCGTTGCAGCTGCGCGAGGTCCCGCCGCAGGCCGCGACGGTGTTCAGCCACGAGGTACGGGCGCCGCCGCGGCTGACCGGCGTGACGTGGTCGACGGTGGTGGCCGTGCGACCGCAGTAGGCGCAGATGTGGTTGTCGCGCTTGAGGACCCCGCGACGGGACCACCGCGGCGGTTGCGAGTGGCGCCACTTCATCACGACGTAGCGCAGCAGCCGCACCGAGCGCGGGCGCGGGAACAGGCCGTAGCCCGCTCCGGTGTCCGACTCGTGGATCTCGGCGACCCGGCGCAGGAGCATGCGGATCGCATGCGGGACCGAGACCGTGTGCAACGGCTCGTAGCCGGCGTTGAGGACGAGGACACGCATGGCGGAACACACTCCTTCCGAGATGATTTCGTTGCCGGACAACGCGTTCATCTTCGGGAGGCGTGAGGTCGGCGGCAACCGCATTTCACCGGGCGCCGCGACAGGGCACACTGGTGCCATGTTCGTGAAGATCTGCGGCTTGAAGACGGTCGCCGACGTCGAGTGCGCGGTCGCCGTGGGCGCCGACGCCGTGGGCTTCGTACTGGCCAAGAGCCCCCGGCAGATCAGCGTCGACGAGGTCGCGCGCCTGGTCCCGGCGTCTTCCGCGCTGACCGTGGGCGTCTTCCTCGGCCAGACCGTGGCCGAGATCCGGTCGATCGTCGCCGCCACCGGGCTCGGCGGGGTGCAGCTGCACGGATCGGCTTACACCGCAAGGGATTTCGCGGCCCTGGCCGATCTCGGCGTCACCTTGATCCGGGCCATCTCGACCGAGGCACCCGTCACGGTCGGCTCGTTCGGCGAGGACATGCTGATCCTGGACTCACCGCGCGCCGGGTCGGGCGAGCAGTGGGCGTGGTCGGCGCTGCGCGGTCAGACCGGCCGGTGGATGCTCGCGGGCGGCCTGACCCCGGCCAACGTCGCCGAGGCCGTCGCCACGGTCAGCCCCTGGGGCGTCGACGTCTCCAGCGGCGTGGAACTCACCCGCGGCACCAAGGACCACGGCCTCATCCGCGACTTCATGAAGGCCGTCCGCACCCCCTAGTTCTCAGGCGTGCATCAGCACAACGTGTCGGTGTACCACGCGTTGTCCGCGATCTGGTACCACTCGACGAGCCTGTTCTCCCACGGCCGCATGCACTCGAACCGGTTGGGTTCGTACCGCATGTCGATCTCGATCCTGACCGCGTAGTCACTGCAGTTCTTGTACTTGAGCATGTGACCGCCGCTGGTCTGGAGCACGATGTACGCACCGCACCGCTCGCCGATCGGCGCCTCCGCCTGAGCAACCGGGGCGGCGACGGCAACGCCGGCAACCGCTGCGCAGACCACTGCGAACGTTCGGAAAACCTTCGGTCTCATGTGTCCTCCACCGGTGAGAATTTCGGGAGGAGGCTAGACCTGCCTCCGATGCGGAAGCAACGTGAAACGGCTCAACGAAGGCACATTCACGCGAGGACAAAACCGCAGGCCGGCGGCTCGAACGAGGCCGCAGAACAGGAAAGGATCTCAGCTTCTCCCGCGACCTCGGTCAGGAGAGCTCGGCGCGGGCCACGGCGCCGACGTCGGTGCCGGCGAAGGCGATCATCGTGCCGTCCGGCGCCCAGATGCCGGAGCGCCCGGCGGTCTCGGAGAACCCACCACCGGTGGGACCGGCGAAGCTGGACACGGCCACGTACACCTCGTGCGTGGTGGCGGTGCGCTGAGCGCGCTCGGCGACGACGTCCGGCTTGTCCTCGACGACACCGGCGACGTAGACGTCGATGCCCAGCGCGGCGGTGTCCGCGGCGTGCTGGGGAACGCCGGTGTCACGGCAGATGGCCAGGCCGAGCCGCCAGCCGTCGACAGTGATCACCGCAGGCCGCTCGCCAGGCGTGAACAGGTCGAGTTCCACGCCGTGCAGGTTGATTTTCTTGTACGCCAGGGAGACCCCGTCACCGTCGACGGCGAGCACGGCGATGTGCCTTCCGGGCACCGGCGCGCCGACCAGTGCCACCGAACCGGTTTCCGCGCACGCCTCGACGATCGGCTCCAGGCGCGGGTCGTCGAGCTGGCAGTCCACGGCCTCCGGTTCGTAGCCGGTCAGGGAGAGCTCCGGGAAGACGACCACCCGTGCGTCCGCGGCGCGCACGGTCTCCGCGTGGATCTTGGCGTTCGCCGCCACCTCGTGCGAGGCGCACTGGGGCTGGGCTACCGCGATCACAAGGGGTTCACGCATGGCGCCAGCGTAATTCAGCTGCGCGCGGACCGCCCTGTTGTTATGGTCCGGCCCTCATCCGACTCCAGGGAGGTTCCCATGCGCCGAGTGACGACAGGCCCCATCCTCTGTCGCTCGCTCGCACGTAAGGACCTCATCCCGCATGCGGATGCTCAACCTCGGCATCGTCGCCCACGTCGACGCAGGTAAGACCAGCCTCACCGAACGACTCCTGTTCTCCTCCGGCGCCATCCGCCGCCTCGGCTCCGTCGACGACGGCAGCACCACGACGGACGGCATGGACCTGGAGCGGCGCAGGGGTATCACGATCCGCTCGGCCGTCGCCGCGTTCACCACGGCCGACTGCCGGGTGCACCTCATCGACACGCCCGGCCACACCGACTTCGTCGCCGAGGTCGAGCGCGCGCTCGGTGTGCTCGACGGCGCGATCCTCGTGATCTCGGCGGTGGAAGGCGTTCAGGCGCACACGCGCGTGCTCATGCGCACCCTGCGCGCGATGCGCGTGCCGACGATCCTGTTCGTCAACAAGATCGACCGTGTCGGCGCCCGGCACACCGAGCTGCTGGCGGACATCCGCCGTCTGCTCAGCGACACCGCGATCCCGCTGAACCGCCCCGTGGACCTGGGCAGTCGCGCGGCGGACGTCGTCGAGATCGCCCCGGACGCCGCACTGCTCGCCGAGCACAGCGACGCCGTTCTTGAGTCCTATGTGGATGGACAGGTAGACGAGAACCTGCTGCGGGAGGAGCTGCGGGCGCAGTCCCGGGCCGGGCTCGCGCACCCGGTCCTCTTCGGATCGGCCATCACCGGCGTGGGGATCTCCGCCCTGCTCAAGGGGATCGCGGAGCTCCTGCCCTCGGTCGAAGCCGTTCCGGACGGACCGCTGGACGGCGTCGTGTTCGCGGTCGAGCACGGGCGGCAGCGGCTGGCCGTGGCTCGCTTGTTCTCCGGATCACTGGCAGCACGCGACGAGGTGACCTTCGACTCCGGCTCCGGAGTCGCGACGATGGTCCTGGACGTCTCCGGTGAGCGGACGAGGGTGCCGTCGGGTGGCATCGCGCGCATCGGCGGACTCCCGTTGCGCATCGGTGACCGCCTCGGCTCGGCAGGCGCGTCCCGAACCCCGGCGCGGTTCAGTCCACCGACCTTGGAAACCGTTGTGACAGCGGACGATCCGACCGCGTTGTTCACCGCGCTCAGCCAGCTGGCCGATCAGGACCCGCTGATCGACGTGCGGCGCTCGTCCCCGGGGAGCCTCGTCGTCTCCCTCTACGGCGAGGTGCAGCGCGAGGTGATCGCCGCGCGGTTGGAGGAGGAATTCGGGATAGCGGCGGTGTTCTCCGCGCCGCGAGTGATCTGCGTCGAGCGCGTGGCGGGTGTCGGCCACGCGGTGCAGAGCATCGGCGACACCACCCCCGTCATGCACTGGGCGACGATCGGTCTCCGCGTCGAGCCCGGCTCCTCAGGCGTGACGTTCCGTTTGGAGGTCGAACGCGGCTCGTTGCCCGCCGCGTTCCTGACAGCGATCGAGGAGACGGCGCATGAGGAGCTCCGCGAAGGCGTTCACGGCTGGCAGGTGGTCGATTGTGACGTCACGCTCACGCACAGCGGCTTCTGCAGCCCGGTCAGCGTGGCCGCCGACTTCCGTGGTCTCACGCCGCTCGTGCTCGCGGACGCGTTGGCGGAAGCGGGAACCGTGGTGTGCCAGCCATGGGACGAGGTTGAGCTGGAGGTGCCGGAGGAGGCGCTGAGCAGCGTGCTCAACGCGCTCATCCGGCTCGACGGCCTGCCGGAGACACCGTTGGTGCGCAACGGTTCCGCGCTGGTCGAGGCGGTCATCCCCTCGGCTCGGCTGCGCGAGTTCCACCGCGTGCTGCCGGGGCTCTCCGGTGGCTCCGGCGTGCTGACCTCCCGCTTCAGCGGCCACCGCCCCGTCAGCGGTGAACCGCCGACCCGCTAGCCGAAGGTGGCGCGGAGTGCTGGTTCGAGGGGGCCTTCGCCTCGCCAGCACGCCGCGCCGTCCGGGCGGAGCAGGATCGCGTCGAAGTCCTGGGATGCCTTGCCGCGCACCAGGTCCACGCGGTCGGCCCACTCCTCGGGCAGGTGCGCGGAGCCGGTCAGGTCGACGAGCACACCGCGCCCGGGGCGCAGCAGCTCGGCGAGCCGCGTGGGGCCTCCGGCGGTCACCAGGTCGAAATCCGGCACGCGGGTCTCGTCGTCCAGACCGGACATCATGCCCGCGATGAAGCGGTTGGTGTCCGGCAGGCTCAGCATGTCGGCGAAGATCTCGCGCAGCGCGAGGACGTCCTCGGAGGGCTTGGGCGTGGCCAGAACCCGTTGCGCGGACGTGTGGTGCAGCACGCGGGCCGCCTTGGGGTGCCGCTCGGCGTGGTAGGTGTCGAGCAGTCCCTCGGGCGCCCACCCGGCGATGGTCGCGGCCAGCTTCCACCCGAGGTTGATCGCTTCCTGCACACCGAGGTTGAGCCCCTGGCCGCCGAGGGGTGAGTGGACGTGCGCGGCGTCACCGGCGAACAGCACGCGGCCGTGGCGGTACTGCTCCAGCTGCCGGGTGGAGTCGCCGAAACGGGAGCGGGTGAGGACTTCAGCGAGCACAGTCGGACCGTAGAGCGCGGTGAGCGCCTGCTGGATCGCCTCGTCGGACTCGGCGGTGTCGACCTCGTCGAGCTTGCCGAAGGTGAACCGGTACTTGTCGCCGCCGGTCGGGACGAGCATTCCCCAGTACTGCTCGACTTCTCGCGTCAACGTGCTCATGTGCCCGGCCGCCTTCGGGACGAGCTCGGAGACGGAGGACAGCCGGATGTCGGCGAGCACGGACTTGAAAGTGCCGGAGCGGCCGGGGAAAGGCAGGCCGAGCAGCTTGCGCACGGTGCTGTGCGCGCCGTCGCAGGCGACCAGGTACCGCGCGCGCAGCTCCCCGTCCGCCGCCACCGCGACTCCGTCAGCGTCCTGCGAGACGGCGGTGATCTCGCGGCCACGCAACACCTGTGCGCCGCGCGCGATGGCCGCGTTCTCCAGGACCTCCTCGATCCTCCACTGCGGAATGCCGATCGGATAGGGATTCCGCGTGTTCCAAGGAGTGCAGTCGAGTTCCACCGGCAGACCGGCGAAGTGACCGCCGACCGTCGGCCGAGCGTGCGCCCGCTCGATGATCGGGTCGAGCAGGCCCCGCGCGTCCAGCAGCTCGGCGGTGCGCGGCTGGATCGCGCCGCCTTTGGTCTGTTCCACGCGCTCGGTCAGCCGCTCGACCACCACGACCTCGGCACCGCCCAGCGCCAGCTCGTGGGCCAGCGTCAACCCCGCCGGACCGGCCCCCGCCACGATGACGTCCACAAAACTCCCCTCAGCGCAAAAGTAGACTCAGTGCAATATAGACCTGAGTGCAGGAGTTCGCTAGCCTTGGCCCGTGGACGAGCGGACCGGTCTGCGGGAACGGAAGAAACACCGCACGCGTGAGGCCATCTCGAACGCGGCGCTGGAGCTGTTCTTCGAGCACGGCTTCGACCAGGTGTCGATCTCCCGGATCGCCCAGGCCGCCGAGGTCTCGCGGCGCACGCTGTTCGCCTACTTCCCCGCCAAGGAGGACCTGGTCCTGCACCGGATCGCCGACCACCGGACGGAGAGCGCGCGGATCGTGCGGGACCACCCGGACGCGCCGCTGGACGCGCTGCGCGCTCACTTCATGGACGGCTTGGACCGCCGCGACCCGATCACCGGGCTGTGCGACGTGCCCGCGGCAGTCGCGCTGTACCGGCTGATCATGGGCACGCCGTCGCTGGCGGCGGGCATGCTGCGCTACCGCGAGGCTTCGGAGGTCGCACTCGCCGACGCGTTGCGGCCTCACCTTCCGGGGCTCAACGCCCGGCTCGCCGCCGCGCAGATCATGGCTGTCCAATGGTTGCTCGCCGAGGACAACCAGCGGCTCATCGCGGACGGCACGAGCGCGGACGAGGCCTACCCCGCGGCCGTGGACGCCGCGGGGCAGGGCTTCGACCTGTTGAGCGCAGGACTGGGCAGGGCCCTCAGTAGCGGCTGATCCGGAACACCCCGATGTCGTCGGCGTCGGTGCCCTGCGCGGGCGAGGTCTGGTTCAGCGAAGCCTCGACGCCGACCCAGCCGTGGAAGTTCCCGTCGCTGTCGATGATCTGCATCAACGGCTTCACATGGGAGTTCCCGGTGTAGCAGTGCTCGCCGCGGCCGTCAGCCAGCGCGGTGCGCCAGTGCCAGATGGTGTCCCTGCGGTCGTTCGCGGTGGCGTTGGCGGTCGACAGGTAGTACTGCGTGGTCGGCGTTTTGCCGCCGAGGCAACGAGAACTCGCGCAGGTCTTCCAGTCCCGCTGCCAGAACGGACTGCCCGAGCCCTGGTCGAGGTAGGGCTTGCCCGCGTCGGTCTTCCAGAGGTGGTACTGGTGCTCGAAGGCGTTGTGGTCGGCGGCGGCGATCTTCGCCATGGACGCCCGCTGGTCCCACTTCGCGTCACTGCCGTAGCCGTAGCCGTGCGTGGCCTTGAACGAGCTGGCGCGGAAGGAGAGTTTGGTGAGCTTGCCCGCGATCGGCTGGCTGACGGTCCACTCCTCCCAGCCCGCGGAGTCCCACGTGACGCGCAGGACGGAGCCGTTGAGCGTGTACTTGCCGCTGAGCTTCCGCGGCGGCGAACCCGCCTGGAACCCGTTGGCGGTCTGCACCTGGCACGCGCGCGCCACGCAGTTCTTGCCGGTCACCCCGGTGTAGCTGCGCTTGACGCGGTCCTTCTGGCTCCAGTGGAAGTGGGACTCGCTGACCGTTCCGGACGCGGTGAGCGAGTAGTTCGCCAGCCGGACCCAGTTCGCCGACGATGCCGTGTTCAGCCCACCGATCGCGACGACGAACCGCGACATCACAGGCGCGGCCTGGGCGGGCAGCACCGTGGTCGCGCTCATCAGAACGGCAAGGACGACAGCGAGTGTGCGCATGCCAGGAAAGCTAGCCAGTGGCGGCAAAGATTCGCTTAAGCAGGGGGTTCTGCGGCCTTGGGAGGCTCGGGTGCGTTGGGGGGTGCTTGGGGGGCGCGCCAGGGCGGGGTTTGGCTGATACCGCGGCTTGCGGGTGCGTTGGGGGTGCGTGTCTTGGCAAGGACCTGGGCAGGAGTTGCTCTGGGGTTCGGTTGGTACGGCGCCTGGCGGTCGACCTGTGGGGCGTGCCCTTGTCGGGGCTTGGCCGGCACGACACTTGGCCTTGCCCTTGTGGGGTGAATTCCCTGATCTTGTTGCAGGACAAAGGAAAATCCGACCTGGACACGGTACGTGAACCCTCGAACGTGTGACCTCTGCGTTGGCCTATAAGGGAAAAGGCGCGTTGTGGGCCGACTACAATCGAGGCATGCGTGATGAGCTTGATGATGTGGCGGACGCCTTCCGCGAGGTGGCGCGCGCCCAAGCCGTGCTCGCGCAGCGGGTCGGGGACTACCTCGACACCCTCCCCGCGTCGCTCTACCCCTACGCCGCCGACGAGATCGGTCCGTTGCTGTCGATCTCCCACCGCGCGGCGGCCACTCTGGCGAACAACGCCGAAGTGCTCCGCGAGCGGCCCGCGACGCTGAACGCTTTGCTCGCCGGAGCGATCGACCAGAGCAAGGCGTTGCTGATCGCCGGGCTGGTCATGCGCCTGTCGGCATCGGCGGCCGCGATCGCCGAAGCCGAACTGCTGGAGTTCGCGCTGACCCACACCTACGGCGAAACCAGGGCCAAGGGACAGAAGCTGGTCATCAAGCTCGACCCCGAGGCGGCGAAAGCCCGGCACGAGGAGAAGCGCAAGACCCGCCGCGTGGAGAAGCTGCCGCAGGAGGACGCGATGTGCGACGTCCGGCTCTGCCTGACCGCCGTGGAAGGCGTGCAGGTCTGGGACCGGGTCGACCGGATCGCGCGCGGGCTGCCGGGCGACGGGCGCACGATGGACCAGAAGCGCGCGGACGTGGCGGTCGACCTGTTGCTCGGCCGGGACACGGGCGCGCCGCAGGGCGAGACCCGGGTGAACGTGACCATGCCCGCGACCACCGCGCTGGGGCTGGACCAGACCCCGGCGGTGCTGGCCGGATACGGGCCGCTGCCCGCTCACCTCCCCCGCGAACTGGCCGCGGACGGGGTGTGGAAGCGCATCCTCACCAACCCGGTGGACGGCACCGCCGTCGACGTGAGCGCCCGGAGCTACCGGCCACCCGCCGCGCTCCGCGACCTCGTGTGGGCCCGCTACCCGACGTGCACGGCGGTCGGGTGCCGCCAGCCCGCGCACCGCTGCGACATCGACCACTGCTGCCCGTTCGACGGCACCAACACCACTGCCGACAACCTCCGGCCCAAGTGCCGACACCACCACCGGATGAAGACCGAGACCACGTGGTCCTGCCGCAACCTCCCGGACGGGTGGCACGAGTGGACCACGCCGTCCGGGCGGAACTACCGCACCGGGCCCGAACCCGTCGCCGACCCGGCGCCCTTCTGACCCCTCAGGATTGTCAGCGGGTCGATGTGCGCCGACAGCAGTCAGGGGCTGCGCCACATGCAGCATTACCGGTGATCTTCAGCGATCTTGTCTTGGACCGCCGGTCGCGGTGTGCCAGCGTCGGGGGGTGGCCGAGCTGAGGGTGTGGTTGATCCGGCACGGGGAGAGCGAGTCCAATGTGGGCGGACCCAGCTCCTCCCCGGGCGAGACACCGCTGACCGCGATCGGCCACCGGCAGGCGGTGCAGCTGGCGCGGGCGATGCCGGTACCGCCGGAGCTGATCGTCACCTCGCCGTACCGGCGCGCCCGGCAGACCGCGCAGCCCGCGGCGGAGCGCTTCCCGGACACGCCGCGCGAAGTGTGGCCGGTGCAGGAGTTCACCTACCTCGGCAGCCTCGAAGGTCGCTCCACCACGGTCCAGGAACGCAGGCCGTACGTGCAGGCCTACTGGAACCGCGCCGACCCCGAACTGCGGGAGGGCGGGGCCGAATCCTTCACCGACCTCGTCGGGCGCGTGCGGACCTTCCTGGTGCGCCTCGGCAAGAACGGGCCGGGGCCGATCATCGTGTTCACCCACGAGGTGTTCATCAAGTGCGTGATGTGGGTGCTGCTGGACCAGCCCGGCACGATCGACCGGCGCGCCATGCTCGGCTTCCGCGGTTTCCACGACGGCAACACGGTGGCCAACTGCACCGGGGTCGAACTGCGCTCCACCGAGGGCGAGCGGTTCGACCTGCTGCCGAACCGGGTCGCGTGGAGCCCGCCGCCGCGCTGAACCGCGGGCACAATGGGGGCATGAACGAGCCGAAACCCCTCGAGGGCGAGATCGTCGACGTCACCCCGCCGCCGCCGGTGACGCCGCAGTTCGACTACGACGAGGGTGGCGTGCCGACGTTTGACTACGTGCGCGACCGCATCGAAGGGCGGGCGGCCACGGCGGCGGGCGCGACCGAACTGGACGCGGTGGCCGGCGACGCCGCCGACGTGGAACAGCAGTTCGCCGAGCGGGAGCGCGCCGGGCGGGACCGCCTCGAGGAGATTCGCCGGTCGATGCGGGGCGAGTGAACCGATCGAGTAGTTCTGTCGGCGGCCCCGGGGGTCGATACTCATCCGTTGACGCAACGGAGGTGGTCTCCCCATGGCACCGCGCCCGCTACTCCAGGACAAGATCTTCCTCACCGACTCGGGCCTGGAAACCGACCTCATCTTCAACGAGGGCGTGGACCTGCCCGACTTCGCCGCCTTCCCGCTGCTGGGCACCGCCGAGGGGCGGCAGCGGCTGCGCGCGTACTTCATCCGGCACATCGCCGTCGCCCGCCGGGCCGGAGTCGGCTTCGTGCTGGAGGCGCCGACGTGGCGGGCCAACCCCGACTGGGGCGCGCGCCTCGGCTACGACGCCGGCGCGCTGGCCACGGCGAACCGCAACGCGGTGGAGCTGCTGGCCGACGTGTGCGAAGCCTTCGAGGGCACGGAGATGCTGCTGAGCGGCTGCGTGGGCCCGCGCGGCGACGGCTACCGGCCGGAGGCGGCGATGACCGCCGACCACGCGCGGGCCTACCACCAGGCCCAGGTCGACGCGTTCGCCGCGGCCGGAGCGGACCTGGTCACCGCGATGACCATGACCACGGTCGCGGAGGGCCTGGGCATCGCGCGCGCCGCCGAGCGGGCCGGCTTGCCGTCGGTGGTGTCGTTCACCGTGGAGACCGACGGGAACCTGCCGGACGGCACGGCGCTGGCCGACGCGATCGCGGCGGTGGACGCGGACACCCCGCCCGACTACTTCATGATCAACTGCGCGCACCCCGACCACTTCGCCGGCCGGTTGGACGGCGAGTGGACCGCGCGGGTGCGGGGTGTGCGCGCCAACGCCTCCCGGCGCAGCCACGCGGAGCTGGACGAAGCAGTCGAACTGGACGCGGGCGACCCGGCGGAACTGGCCGACGACTACGTCCGGCTGCGGAAGGCACTGCCGAACCTGAACGTCCTCGGCGGCTGTTGCGGCACCGACGTGCGGCACGTGGCCGCGATCGCCGCCGCGCTCTAGGGCACGAGCAGCACGCGACCGGAATGCCCGCCCGCCTCCAGCAGCCGATGCGCCCGCGCCGCCTCCGCCAGGGGAACCACCTGGTACGGCGGCGGGGTCAGCGTCCCGTCGCGCAGCCAGCCGCAGATCATCGCGATGTCCTCGCGCAGGTCGTCGCCGGTCAGGTTCTCCGTGCTGTAGCCGGTCAGCACCAGCTCCTGGATCAGGTCCCACGCGGACAGGCCCAGCTCCGGCCCGGTGAGCGCGCCGACCAGGCACAGCCTGCCACCCCGGCGCAGCACCGCGACGGAGTCGGCGAAAGTGCGCTCCCCCAGGGTCTCCAGCACCCCGTCCACGCTGCGCGGCCCCAGCTCGTCGAGCAGGGAGCGCTCGGCCGGCGAGCGCGAGCTGGTGCCGATCACCTCGGCGCCCATGGCCTCGGCCATCCGCACCGCGACCGAGCCGACCCCGCCGGACGCGCCGTGCACCACGACGGTGTGGCCCGGGCGGATCTCCAGGCGCCGCAACCCCTCGTAGGCCGTCACCCCGGCGAGGCCGACCGCGGCGACGGCGTACGGGTCCAGCTCCGCGGGCACGGCAGCGACGGACTCCGCGCGCACGGTGACGTGCGTGGCGTAGCAGCCGGGCCGCTCGCCGTGGACGCCGCCGAGCCGCTGCATCATGGTGATCACGCGCTGCCCCACCGGCGGCCAGTGCACACCCGGACCGGTCTGCACGACCTCGCCGAGGACTTCGAGCCCCGGGGTGTAGGGGAACGGATCGGCGCGCTGGACCGGCCAGTGCCCGCGGCGGATCTCCACGTCGGCGCGGTTGACCGGGGCCGCGATCGTGGCGATCCGGACCTCGCCCTCCGGGACCGCGCCGAGCCGGACTTCCCGCAGTTCCAACACTTCCGGGCCACCGTAGCCGTTCAACTGCACCGCGGCCGGTCCTGCCGTCGTCATTCGCGGGAGCCTAGTCCGGGCGAACGCGATCGGCGTGTCGGGATGAAGCGGTACCGATCCCTGCAGGAAACTCGGCCACCCACACGAGGAGGCTCCCCACCATGTCCCGACAGCTGCACTTCTGCGGCAGCCTGCCGCCCGAGCTGACCACCACCGACGCCGAGGTCTCGCGCTGGTTCCTCGACCACGCCGAGGGGCGGCCGGTCACCGCGGTGCCCGCGCGGCAGGACCCGCGATGGGTGATCGACTACCTGCTGGGGCTCGCCGAGCACCGCGACGTGTTCGAGGTGACCGTTCCCGGCGAGTACGCCGACTACGACGACATGCGCGGCTACCGCGTGCGCAAGGGCGCCGTGCTGAAGCCGGAGCACGTCTCGCACGGCGACGTGGACGCGACGATCGCCAAGGTGGACGCGTTCAAGGCGTTGGGGCTGGGCGACACGCGGTTACTGCTGCCGGTGCCGAGCCCGATCGACCTGTCGCTGTTCACCTTCGTCGGCCCCAGCTTCCAGAACGCGATCCCGGCGCTGTCGGAGGTGCGGCTGGCGTTGAAGTACATGCCGGTCTACACCGACGCCATCGTCGACTACGTCACCAGGGTCACCGAGGCGCGCGGCGAGGACGTGCTGTGGCACGTCGAGTTCCCGTCCGCGCTGATCGGCATGTGGAAGGCGCGGATCTTCCCGGGCGGGCCCGGCCTGTCCTCGTCCTTGCACACCAAGTACATCGCGAAGATGCTGGCGCGCTTCCCCCAGCAGGCCAAGGTGATCCTGCACCTGTGCTACGGCAACTACAACAACACAGAGATCTTCGTGCCGAAGGACCTGTCGTGGACGGTGACCTACCTCAACAAGCTCGGCCGTGAGCTGACCCGCAGGCAGGTCGCCGTGCCGCCGGTGCACATCCCGATCGCCTTCGGCGCGCACCCGCCGTCGTTGGACGAGGCGTTCTACGCACCGTTGCGCGGCTTGTCCCCGTCCTGGAACAGGCTCATCGCGGGTGTGGTGGCCGAGTCCGACGCGCTGGCGTCGGTGGGCGCGCTGCACCTGTTCGAGACCGCGGCCAAGCGCAAGTCCGTCGGCGTCGCGTGCGCGTGCGGCCTGGGCAGGCACACCGCCGCCGCGGCCGAGCGCGCGGCCAAGGCCATGATCACCGTGGCGGAGGCGCACCCGCGCAAGGACTGAAATCGGGGTGCGGCGCCGGGGGCGCGCTGTGAGAATCGCGGCGCCGCACCACATGTACTCGACCCCCACGGGAGGCGCAGTGTCCACGACCAGAACCGCGATCTCACCGCGACGGGCCGAGAACTTCCCGTCGTGGTACCAGGAGGTCGTGCGCGCCGCCGACCTGGCGTCGATGTCGCACGTGCGCGGCTGCATGGTGATCAAACCGTGGGGCTGGGGCGTCTGGGAGCTGATGCAGCGCGAGCTGGACCGGATGATCAAGGAGCGCGGGCACGACAACGTCTACTTCCCGCTGTTCATCCCGTTGTCCTACATCCAGAAGGAGGCCGAGCACGTCGAGGGCTTCGCCAAGGAGATGGCGGTGGTGACCCACCACCGGCTGGAGAAGCGCGACGGCAAGCTGGTGCCCGCGGCCCCGTTCGAGGAACCGCTGGTGGTCCGGCCCACCTCGGAGACGATCATCGGCGAGACGATGGCCGAGTGGGTGCAGTCCTACCGGGACCTGCCGCTGAAGCTCAACCAGTGGGCGAACGTGGTGCGCTGGGAGATGCGCCCCCGGGTGCTGCTGCGCACCACGGAGTTCCTGTGGCAGGAGGGGCACACCGCGCACGCCGACGAGGCCGAGGCGGTGGCCGAGACCCTGGAGATGCACCGGGTCTACGAGAGCTTCGCCCGGGACTGGCTGGCGATGCCGGTGGTGGCCGGGGAGAAGTCGCCGACCGAGCGCTTCCCCGGGGCGGAGCAGACCTTCACCATCGAGGCGATGATGCAGGACGGCAAGGCGGTGCAGGCCGGGACCTCGCACTACCTCGGGCAGAACTTCGCCCGCTCAGCCGGGATCGAGTTCACCGACGTCGACGGCGCGCGCAAGCACGCCTGCACCACGTCCTGGGGCGCCTCCACGCGGTTGGTCGGGGCGCTGGTGCTGACCCACGGCGACGACGACGGGCTGTGCGTGCCGCCCGCGGTCGCGCCGCACCAGGTCGTCATCGTGCCGATGCTGCGCGGGGAGGACGTCGACGCGGAGGTCCTGGACTACGCGCGCGAGATCGCGACGGACCTTCGGCGCCACGCCACCAGGTTCGGGCCGCTGCGCGTGCACGTCGACGAGCGCGCGACCCGGCCCTCGGACAAGAAGTGGCAGTGGATCAAGCGCGGCGCGCCGCTGCTGGTCGAGGTCGGCGCGCGGGACGCGGCGGCGAGCGTGGTCAGCTACCGCAACCGCTTCTCCCCCGCCGAACAGCTGCGGAAGCCGTTCGCGGAGTTCGTCGCCACCGCCGCCGCGGAGCTGGAGTCGTTGCAGGACAAGCTTCTCGCGCAAGCTCAGCGGCGGCTCGACGAGAACATCCGCCGCGACATCACCACCCGCGCCGAGGCCGAGGTGTTCTTCAAGCAGGACAGGGCCGGATTCGTCCTCGCGGGCTGGTGCGGCTCGCCGGACTGCGAGACCGGGCTCAAGGCGCTCGGCGTGACCATCCGCTGCCTGCCGACCCGTCTCGGCACAGACGCCCCGTGTCTGCCTTGTGGGCAGACCTCGCGGCACTCGGCGATCTGGGGGCTGTCCTACTGACCGACGCCGAGTTCGGCGCGAGCGCACGAGCGCACCTTGTCCAGTGCGCTCAGCGTGTCCAGGTACGGCTCGTAGACGTTGGTGTCGCGCGGCGTGGAGTCCAGCCCCAGGCGCTGGTCGTGCTTGAGCACGGTGCGCGCGGCGAACATGAAGTCGAAGGACTTCGCCTTGAACTCGCGCACCCGCTGGTGGACGTCGCCGCTCCAGCACAGGCTGGCGGCGACGTGCTCCGCGGGCACCTGGCCGCCGCCCCACACCCAGTCCTCGACCGTCACCAGCGCGCGCTTGCGCAGCTGCTCGTCGGCGGTCTGGCAGGCGCTCCAGACCTCTTCGACGGTCCGCTCCAGCACGTGCGTCCAGCGCGCCAGGTCGTCGTAGACCTCGCGGAGGTCGCGGCGGCTGTCCTGCTCCCGCACCGCGTCGAGGAACGCCCGGTGCTGCCGCCCGGTCAGTTCCAGGTGGACGTTGATCTGGCGTTCCAGCACGGCGACGTCCTGCCGCGTCTTCCACCGCGACAGCAGGGTTCCGAGTGCGATGCCGGAGCTGAGGAGGAGGGCGACGACCACGGCCGTCTGCACGTCAAACGCCACTTGATCATTTTGGCACGGCGGTGCGAGCGGGCACGGCAGGCCCCGCCGAACGGGCAGACCGCGCGGCGCGACCTTGTTGCGGGGACGGCGATCTCGCTTTGCTGCTCCCAGGAACGGCACCATCCCGAAAGGACACCGATGAAGCAGCTCAGCCGCCGCTGGAGCACCAGCGCCCTCGCCCTCGTCGCGGCGCTCACCCTCGCCCCGACCGGCGTCGCCCACGCCGACGCGCCCGGAACCGTCACGGTCTGCTCCAGGGGCGGGTACTCCTCCTACGTGGTGTTCCCCGATCGCGGTGGCGCCGCATCTCCCCTCGCCGAACCGGGCAAGTGCGTGACGACCCACTTCGGTCGGGGCAGCGGTGAGAAGGTCGACGTGTACGCGGGCGGCCGACGCCACCTGGGTTCGTTCTACTACGACAGCACCTTCGGCGCGCATGTGGTCACGGAGCCCGGGTACACCTTCCGTCGCGTCTGACCGCCCGGCGAGCACGAAAAACGCCGTTGACGCCTGCCAGCGTCAACGGCGTTTTCCTTGTCCTACAAAGATTTCGCGCCTCGGCGCCTCGGGAACTCGACGGTCACCACGGCCCGGCGTGCCGTGAAGTCGTCGCCGGACTCCCGTGCTCCGGCGACCGGCCGCGGCTCCAGGTCCGCGATGGTCAGCGTGGGCTGACTTCCTTGCAGCCGGGCCAGTTCCGCCGCCAATGCCTCCCGGAACACCTCGGCGGCGTTCTGCGCGCGGAGCAGTCCTGTCGCCTGGGCTCGTGCCGCGCCGCGCAGCCCGCCCAAGCCGTGGCCGGTGATCGTGACGACCGGCAGCGGATGACCGTGGGCGTGCAGCCAGACCGCCGCCCTGGCGACCCGGCGCGCGCTGGACTGGATCCCGCGCTGCCGGTCGGCGTCGACGGACTTCTGCTTGACCTCGAAGGTGACGGTGACCGGCTGGATCTCGTGGTGCCCGCCGGTGGTGACCACGACCAGGGGGTTCACGACCTCGCTCGGTGCCCGCTCTTCGTAGAACACCGCCCCCTGCTCGAAGAAGCTCTCACCTGGTTCCTTGCTGTACATCTTGAAGTACCACTGCTCGCCGAACGGCGGGAGCTTCATCTCCTTGAGCATCGCCGCTCGTGCGCGGCGGTGCGCGGCGGCGGTCTCCGCCTCGGTCTCAGCGGAGGCCAGGTTCGCGAGCGCATCGGCCAGGTCGCGCTTGCCCCGCAGCGCCGCGGCGGTGGCGGTGTCGCCCGTCGCGGTCGCCTCGTCGATGCGGGCGTCCAGCTGCTCGATGATCTGCCCCAGATCGGGGCCGTGCCGTTCGAGATTGCGCTGGATGGCGTCCATGACCACGCGTTCGACTTTGCCCCGGCGCGCGGCGTTCTCCAGAGTGATCTGCGTCCGGCCATCCGCGCTCTCGGCCACCACGGTGGCGAAGTGGTAGCCGTAGTGGGATCTGAGGTCGGTTTCGCGCGCCGCGTTGTGCCGGTAGTCCGGGTTGCCGTCCGCGTCCATGCCCGGTACCGCGATCGACGCGTACGCCTCGCCGGGTTCGGCCCACGCGAACTGGTTGATGCCGATCCGCCGCGTGGCCTCGTCCATCCGGTTGCGGGTCGCCTCGTTGCCCGGGCGGTGGTTCAGCGCCGCGCCGTAGCGCGCACCGGGCAGAGGACGGCCGGGAATGCCGCCGATCGTGCGCTCGTCCTGCGCGACGAGGTTGACGGCCCAGTCGATGGTCGCCTCGACGGGATCGCTTTCCCCGTAAGCGAAATCGGCGAGCCCGTCGGCGAGGTGGAAGCTTCCCGTGACCTCGGTGCTGTGATCGGTCACGACCGGTGCGAGCGCGGTCCGGCCGTCGATGCCGCGGAAGAGGAAGGCGTCCGGCAGCGCGCCCATGACCTGCTTGGCGAAGTCGCGGCACACATCCGTTCCCGGCTCCTTCAGTCGTGGCACCACCCGGTGCAGGACGACCACGTCACCGTTGCGGGTGAGGACGACGCGGGTGTCCCGCCGCTCCAGCTCGACCCCGGAGCCCGTTCGGCGCAGGGCTTCCTGTGCCGCGGTGATGACGTCCTCGGTCGCGAAGAAGTCCTGGGACTCCGTCGTCGGCGCCACGCCGTTGACCGGGGTCGTGCCGTTCACGGCGAGTGTGCCGTCACCCGAGAGCCGCAGCGGCGGGTGCTCCATCGTGATCGGCCCGGGCGTGACGGTGAAGGCGGGAAAGCCTTGGCGCTCCTCGACCACCAGCGGTGGGTTGATCTCGAAGACGGGCTCGCCCTCGGTCAGGTAGTCGGAAGTGACGACCGGGTTCGGCGTCGGCACCTCGGGCCCGGGCAACGGGAGCACGTCGCCGACCGGGCTGTCGTCGACCAGGTTCTGGTAGCCCGTCACGTACTCCAGGCGGACTCCTCCGGGGAAGGTGATCTCCTGCTGGTCGGGGAAGGGCGATGCGACGTCCAGCGTCGCGTTCACGTCGATCCCGCCGGGCACGTCGAGGACGTACAGGTACCGGTAGGAGGAGTCGATCAGGCGGTCCGGGTTCATCTCCCTGACCTTGGCCATCATCCGCGGATCCCTGGTGGTGCTGAAGAACGTGGTGTCGCGGCGGGAGTTGGTGACGTAGTCCAGCAGGTGCGCACCGGTGCCCGTGCCCTTCGGCAGCAGGCCACCGTCGGCGACGACCTCCTCAGGGGACTTGTTGCTGAAGTGGTAGAGGGTTCCGGAGTCCTGGCGCCACAGCGGGCGGATGCCCACGACGTCGGTGGCGTAGCCCGGCATGGCCACGGTTCCCGGCTCGACGGGCGGGTTCGGGGCCGCGGTGTGCACCTCGGGCAGGCTCGTCGTCCGGTACTGGCTGAACGCCACCGCCTCGCTGTTCATGGTGCCCACGTACCACTCCAACACCGCGGTGTTGGTGAGCAGCCTGCCGTCCGGGTCGGAGACGAACGTCCCGTCGTGCGGACCGAGGAGGTCGTAGATCGCGATCAGGTTGGCGCCGCGGTGCCACGCGACGGACGGCATGCCCTCCTCGCCACGGATCTCCCAGCGCTCCTCGCTCGCGATCAGCTCGTAGCCGGCGAAGTCGCCGTACTCCGCGGGTGCGTCGAACAGAACGCCGCCTGAAGGGCCGACGTACACGGGCACGCCGCGTTTCTTGCCCATCTGCTTGGCGAGCGTCAACGCGGAGTTGTACCCGTGTTCCTGCCACCGCAACGCCACCCGCCGCACGGCTTCCTGGGCCTCGGGGTCGGCGCCGTCCAGCCGTGGCGGATAGTGGTTGTAGGTGTGCACGAGCGCGGATGCGGCCACGATCGCTTCCTGCGAGGGTTCGATGGCCGGAAGGCGTTCGCCCTCGTCGGCGAACACCAGCCGCGGGGGCTCGCCGGGGCTGAAGCGGATCAGCGGCTCGGCACCGTCGGAGTCGGAGCGGTGCCGCGCGACGATGTCGTCGTAGATCTTCTGCTGGAAAGCGCCCTGCGGCTCCCAGTACAGGTGCGCGCCGTGCTGCACGCCCATGCCGCGGCGGGTCAGCAGCCACACGACGTCGTCATAGTCCCTTGTGGACAGTGCCCGCCCGTCGAGGGGGATCCGGATGTCGAACACGTCGTGGTCGCCGGTGATGTCGCGGTAGCCGGTGTCGGTGTTCGCCTGCACCACACCGTTGACAACCCGATACCGGTCCTCGCGCTCCAGCTGCGCCATCTCCTCGGCCAGCTCGGCGAACTCCCGCGTGCGGTCGGCGAACCGGCGCTCGACGCGCTGCCGCAGGTCCGCGGGCACGTTCTCGGGCGGATGCGGCTTGAAGTAGCCGACCAGGCCGATGTTGTCCTCCTCCGCGCCGAGGTGGACGTCCAGCGAGTTGATCGTCTTGGCCTTGATGTCCTTCGGCTTGGGCACCGCGCCACGCTCCAGCCACGCCACGGAGTCGGGGTTGGTCGGCCGGACGTCGAAGACGACGGCGAACCGGTCCGCGAGCCGCTGGAACCTGTCCTGGTTCACCCTGGGCATCCCGAACTCGTTCGTCAGTCGCTCCGGGGTGAGCGGAGCGTCGGTCGCCGGGTGCCTCCCCGCCCACATCCCCGCCCTCACCAGCGGGGGCGCGACGACGGGTGGGACCTCCACGTCGAGTGCGTCGAACAGCTCGGTGACGAACCCGCCCGCGACGCGCTCCACCTCGGGCAGCGAGGGCGGCGGCTGCTGGCTCAGCGAGCCCCGGAAGTGCGCACCGCCCACGTCGAAGAGCACCACCGGAGCCGCGTCCGCCCGGCCGGCCGACGCGGCCAGCCCGGTGCCTTGGACGAGGGTGATCAGCAGGCCGAACTCCTCCGCCGCCAGCGTGATCAGCAACGCGTCCAGGTCGCGCGCCGCGGGGTCGAGCAGTCGCGCCGCGACGTCCTCCCGGCTCGAATGCCGGACGAACTGTTCGTAGCTGCGGGGATCGGCGGCGGTGGACGACACGTAGCGGTGCGCGATCCGTTCCCTGAAGCCGCCAGGACCCAGCTCGGCCAGGTCGGGCCGTTGTCCGGAGACCGATTCGTGCAGCGCGGTCAGGAAGTCCCCGCCCGCCGTCGTGCGAAGCCGCGACGAACCGAGCACCGCGCGCTGCCTGCTGGACAGGACTCCGGTGTTCTCCAGAACCGAACCCAGGAATCGACCACTGTCCGAAGTGGACATGAAAAGCACCGCTGGTGTCCCACCCGGGCGTCCGGCCGACTCGCTCGGCCCGGTGTCACGGACAAGGGTGACCAGCAGGCCGAACTCGTCGGCGGCCAGCCGGATCACCAGTGACTCCGTGCCCGGCTCGAACAGCCGTCCCGCGAGGTCGAATCTCCTACCACCGCCCAGGAACTCGTCGAAGTACGAGGGGTCTGAGGCCATGGTGGACACGAAGCGGTGCGCGACCCGCTCCCGGAGGCCATCGGTTCCCAAAGCCGCCAGATCAGACCGCTGCTCCGAAACGGACGCGAGCAGCGCGTCGAAGAAGTCGCCCGCACCCGTCGTCACGAGGTGGGCGGAGTCCGCCAAGTCCCGCTGCTGCCGGGACAGTTCCGTGGGTTCCTCCAGCGGGGGAGCCTGTTCACCCGCGCGTTCCGCTCGCAGCACCTCGTATGCGCGGCGCAACACCTGTTCCTGATCGGTGTCGCCGATCTCGTCGGCGGCGGCCTGCATCCGTGCTTCCCACTCGGTGCTGGGCAGCTTGCCCATCACCTTCTCGATCTGCGCCAGATCGTCGTCGTCCTGCGAGGGCTCGGGATCGACCTGCGGCGCAACGAGCTCCGGTGCGGGGTGGTTCACGGTGACGGTGATCCTGCGCCGGGTCTGCGACCGCACATCGGCGGGCAGGCGCAGCAAGGACCACCAGTCGGCCTTGGCGCGGATCTTGATCTTCACGTCGGTGGCGGGCACCTGGACGCCCTGCTCGGTGAAGGCGTCCTCCAGCGCCGTGCGCACGGCATCGGCGACCGCGACCCGCCGCTGCTTGCCCACCGCCTCCGCGCGACCCCACCACGGGTGGTTGCCCGCGGTACCGGTGACCGTGATCGTCGGCATCGGCCGTCCCTCGGCGTGCAACCAGGTGGCGAGCCTGGCCACCTGCCCGGCGAAGCGTTCCAGCTTCCCCTTCGCCGCGACGACGCCGCCGATGCGGTCCACCTCGTTCGTCAAGCGGTCGACGTCCTCCGATTCGGCGATCGCTCTGAACGTGGCACCGGCGTACTCGGAGTCGACGAGCTGCGTCGGGTCGAAGTCCTTTCCGTTGACCTCGGGAATCGGCGGCCAGGACCGGGGAGAGGCGGTGAGCGCGCCCAGTTCCCGGGAACCCCGGTCGAACTCGACGTACTGGCTCGGCGCGGGGTGCAGTGCCGTCATCACCACCGCGAGCGGCGCTTCGAAGTGGCCACTGCGGCCCAAGACGTCGAAGAAGTTCTCATCCGGCCCGAGCACCCGGGTGGTGACCTGGTTCCCGTTGGTCTCCAGGAGGATCTGCGTGCCGTCCGGCTCCTCGGCGATGACCGGGACGAGGTAGTAGTCCATCCTCGCGTCCGAACGCGCCGACACCGGCGCGAGGACGTAGGCCTCCCCCACCTTGGCGCGAGCGAACTGGTTGACGCCCCAACGCTTGGCCAGCTCAGTGGTCCTCGGATCGGCCAAGGCTGTCCGGTACTGCCCGACCAGCGCCTTGTCCTGCTGCGCCGCGTCGGTGCCCAGCCGCCGTGCCAGCTCCTGTCGGGTCAGCTTCTTCCCCTTGGGCGCCAACATCATCCGCGCCAGCGCGTGCGCGCCCTGGACGTGGTCGCCCAGCCCGCTGCGCACCATGAGGCCGCCGGAGCCCTTCGGGCGCAACACCAGGGTGTTCGCCTGGCCACCGAGGACGCTCGCGGCGACGTCCTTGGAACCGACGGCGTCGGGGACCTCGATCCGCACGACGCGCCGGTTGCCTTGCAGAACCGTCTCGACGAGCCTGATCTTGCTGTTCACGGCCCGCAACGCGTTCTTGGCCGCGGTGACGGTCGGTGCCGTCGTCTGGAAGACGATCGGCGGCTCGGGCTGGGCTTTCGTGTCGGCGCCTCCCAGCGCCCGCGGGCGCTTGCGGACCGAATCAGCGGTCCACTTGCCGAACTCGTCGATCAGCCGGTTCGGATCGTTGCCCCACGCCCGCAGGTCCGCGGTCGCCTTGTCGTACTCACTGCGCGCGAGACGGACGGCGTCCGGCACGGTGAGGGCGGCACGAGAGCTTTCCGCGACCGGCAGGACCTCTTCGGCCTTGGCGAGGTTCTGCCGGGCACGGAGGAAGTTCAGCCAAGCCCCGCCCCTGGTCTCGGTGGTCGTGCCGGAGGGCTCGCCCTGTGCGTCGGCTTCCAGGATCGCCTGCCACTCGGCGGAGTCCTCACGCCAAGCGCTCTCGGTGTCTCCCGGCGGGGTCGGCGGCAACGGCTTCGAATCGTAGGGATCCTGGGCCGCCGCGATCTCGCGGTCATAGGCGTTCTTGGCGTTCCACCATGCCGTCTCCGCGTCCAGTTCCGCTTGCGCGGCTGCCTTCCTCGCTTCCAGTGCGGCGGTGTAGCGCGCACGAACCCCGGCGTCGGTCAGGGAACCCGTGTCCGCGGAGAGCCTGTTCCTGCGATCGACCAGGGCACGGAGGGCAGCTTCCGCTGTCGCGAGCTGGTTCCGCGCAGTGGTGCGGTCGCCCGCTCGCTGCCGTGCCGCCGCAACGGCTTCGTCGAATGCGGAGTTGAGGCCGGACTGCTCGTCCGTTTCGGCGGCGAGCAGCGTCGCAAGCCCGTCAACGGCGAACTCGGCGTCGAGCAGCAACCTCGTGGCAGTGTTGAACTCGCCGCGCAGCTCGTTCACCGTCCTCACCTGCTCCGCGATGCGGCCGGGCAGTTCACCGAGTTCGGTTTCGCGCTCCTGGCGGCGTTGCGCAGCCCGTGCGTCGTCGGCGTCCACCGCGCGCTGCGCCTTCTCCAGGCGATCGCGCGCGACGTCGTGGGCGCGCGCAGCAGCCGACCACTCCTCACCCCGGGCAGCTAGGTCTTTCGTTGCGGTGACAAGGGAATCGGACAGTGTGTGCCCGGTCAGCGCCTGGGCATCGGCGTCGCGCATCCGGATGACGTAGCCGTCGCGCACGACTACCTCTCGACCTGCGACCTTGTTCGCCGACCGTGCCACAAAGCGGAATTCGACATCGGCCAGCAGCGCGCGGGTCATCTTCTCGTCGGTGCGGACCGCTCCGGCCGACTGGGGATTCCACGTGATGTGCTTGTGGTGCGTGCCGGTCTGGGTGAGCTTCGCGGACGGCTGCGATTCCAGCACTGTTGCTTGGCGTGCCGCGGAACCGCTCATCGCGCCGAACTGGTTGCGCCCTTCCGCGAAGTCGTTCTTCCCCTCGGGGTGCGTAACCCCTCCGCCTGCCGGCAGGACGTTCGTGGCCGAGTACGCGTTGCCGGTGACGACCTCGGTTTCGAGGGTGTCGGTGGTCTTCTGCCAGCCGCTGACCTTGACCGTCGCGCTCGTGCTGGCGAAGCGCGGCGTGTTCGGGAACCTGACGTGCACCTCAAGGTCACGACCGAGCCCTGTCGGCAAAGGGATGCGGAAGCTCCCGTCGAGTTGTGAGGGCAACGCCGCCTTCACCGCCGCAGGGGTCAGGCCGGCGTGCAGCATTGCCTTGGCCTGCGCGGTCATCGTCGCGCCGGAGTCCGTCAGCGCGGTCTCGGCGGCCTGCCGGAGCACATCGATGTCACCGAAGAAGTGCTCGGCCCAGTACGTGCCGGTCGCGGGCAGTCGTGGAGCGGGCTCATCACGCCAGTCCTTCAGAGCGTTCGCGGTGAGATCCGTCGCGGCCACCTCAGTGGGCTCCTCGGCGGAACCGAACCGGCCGTCGCGCACGGGCTCGGGGAACGCTTCCTCGACGAGCTTGGTGATGCCGATCTGCTCCCGCACAACGTCTTGAGCAACGGTCTCCCCGTGCCGGTCGATGCGCAGGTCCACCTCCAGGACGCCACGGAAGGATGCGACGGGGCCTGAGGTCTCACCTGCTTGGAGGTGGGCGACCGTGGTGGTGTCGGTCTTCTTGCGCGCTCGTCCCCCGAACTCGCCCTGGACGCCCGCGCCGAGCCCGATGGTGCCGTCCGCCGGTCCGTGCCCGGTCGTCGGCGCGGGCTGGACCTCCACGGCCTTCTGCTTCAGGGAGAGCACCGCGCGGACCGAGGCGGACAGGGTGAAGAAGGTGCGCCCCTTGCTCCGCTCGACCTTGTCGCCCAGCGTCGCGCTGTTGGTGACCTTGAGCTTGTCGACGTGCTTGATGCCGGAGAAGCCGGGCTCGTCGGCGAACGTGGCGTTCACCGAGACGTAGTAGGTCTTGCCGCTGAACCGGTCCTCCAGCCGCAGCGGGGCGATCCGGCCCCCGTTGACCAGGCTGTGCATCGAGCGGTTGGCATCGGAGAGGAAGGTCATCAGCGCACGGTGGTTCTGGTGCCCCGTCTCGCGCGCTGATTCCGGCAGCAGGCGGTTGGCGATCTCCGGTCCCAGCCTGCGCGCAAGGTCTTCGCGCAGTGCGGGAATCCGCGAGGTGAGGTCGATCGGATCGGTCACCCCGCCCAGGCCGATGGAGGGCTTGGTCGCCCGCAGCGAGGACGGCGCCGCGAGGGTCCGCTCGGCGGGTGGCGCGGTCGGCTTCTCCGGAACCGGCGGACGCCCCGTGCTCAGCTCCTCCACCTGCTCAGGTGTCAGCCACACCAGCACAGACTCCGGGAGCGTGATGGTTTTCCCCTGTTTAACAGGGTCCTTCGGCGCGGTGATGTCGAAGTCGAGGTTGCCCTTGCGTTGCACCTCCGCGACGACGGTCGCGTTGAGGTCCACTCGGACCAGGATCTTCTTCTGCGGCGGCCCGGTCACGGTGACCCGCTCACCGCTCTCCAGCTCCGCTGTGGTGCTGCTGCCCCGGGTGGCGGTGAACGGTGAGGCGGAGACGATCAGCAAGCCGCCCAAGGAGTACGTCGTGTCCCCGGTGCCGATGGGATCGGTTCCCTTCAGGGGAGCCACACCGGTGACGTAGCCGCCGTAGCTGTCGCTCACCCCGCGAGCGCCGGTGATCTTGGTGCTGCCCGCGGTCTCGCGGGTCACCTGCTCGTACTCCTCCGCGGTGATCTGCCGCGCGGACAACGTGGGCGTGAACGACACACCGAGCGTGGCGAAGACGTCCTCCCGCCTGCGCGGGTAGTGCAGCCCGTCGATCACGGTCGGCCTGCTGAACAGCCTCGGGTCCTTGCGCAGCGCCTCCGGGGCGAGCCGGGCGCCGAGGATGTCGGAGATCTTGCCGTCGCTGAAACCGAAAACGGGGTCGCCGTCGGAGGCTCGGCTCAGGACCTCGCGCGCGGCCTGGTGCACGGCGGTGGCGCCGGTGAAGGCGACCACCTCGGCACCGTCGAAGGCGCGCGAAGCCCCTGGAGGCATCGCGTGCGGCGACGGCGGGTCGGTCAGGTCCTGGTCCTCGGGCCGCACCGGCACGGGCTGAGCCGCCGGGTTCGTCGTGCTGACCAAGGACTCCGGGATCAGCAGCGTCGCCTCGATCGTGGTCGGCGGTGGGGTGGGCAGCCGCCGGGAGTCGGGTTCGTCGCGGCCGGGCGAGCCCACGGTGACCTTGCGCATCGCCCGGTTCAGCCGGACGTCGGAGGTGATCTCACCGGTGATCGTCAGATCGGCGCGGAACCGGCGGTAGGAGCGGTCCCCGAGCTTGCCGTCCTCGGCGAGGTCGGTGCCGTGCGCGCGGTTGACGTTGTTCTCGCCGCCGGAGGAGAGCGCGGTGGACTTCGTCCAGGAACGCGAACCCCGGATGCCCATGAGCAGCACCGCCAACGGGGCAACGGGTCCGAGCACCCGCCCTTGCACACCGGTGCTCCCGGTGACGTCCTTGCTGGTGGTGTTCTCGTCGGTGGTGACGTCCTTGACGCGCTGCACCGATTTCGCGTCGAGGAGGTCCCCGTCGCGCAGGTTGCCCAACGTGGCGCGCAGGGTGATCGTGGTGTGGTAGTCGTGCATGAACCCCCTGCGCACCAAGGGGATCTCCAGTCCTGGGCCGAGCATGCGATCGACGAGGTGGGACAGCTGCCGGTCGGACAGCGCGGTGCGCAACTGCTCGTCCCTGGTCAGGATGTCGTTGATCGGGCCGGTGAGACCGCCGGAGAAGGCCGGGTCGTCGAACTGCCGCACGAACTTGCTCGTGCTGAGGTACCACCCCTTGCGCATCGGCACCTTGCGCAGCAGCGGTGCCACCGAGTGGTAGAACCAGTCCCCGCTGCCGAAGTCCTCGAACGTGCCCATCGTGGCCTGGCCGCCCTCCAGCTCGGCGGGGCCGAAGTGGGTCCGGTCCGCGCCGGAGCGGAACACGAGCCCGGAGCCGTCGACGCGGTCCCCGGTCGCCCACTGGTAACCGGTGACGGACCCGTCCAGCCGCCGCGCGCGACCGCCGACCGGGCGCACCTCGATGTCGTAGACCACTTCGTAGCGGACGGCGTCGCCGGTGACCTCGACGTCGTCCTTGCTCGCGATCGCGTGATCCTGCCGCTGCCCGTGCTTCTTCCCACCGCTGAGGCCGAGGTGCGGCCCCACGGCGAAGGTCCCCTTGCCGAGGAAGTCCGCGCCACCGCCGGCGAAGGCGTTCGCCCCGCCCTGGCGGCCCGTGGTGTCGGTGCCGGAGTGCACGACGCGGTCCCGCGCGGAGTCGGTGCTCTTGACGCCGGACTTGGTGTCCCGGATCTGCACGCGCCTGGCGACGGCTCGCATCTCCACGGCGGTCACCTTCGACCGGAACTCGAAGCCACCCCCGTTGCGCCCCTTGAAGATCGGCGTGGAGCGAATCCAACCGCCCTGCGGGTTCGAGCCGTCGTCGACCACGGCCATCTTCGGCAGGTTCGCCTTGATGTTGCCGTCGCCGAGGAATTCCCGCAGCACGGCACGTCCGTGGGAACCGACACCGGTGGCGCCGCGGTACTTCTCGCCCAGCATCGACACGACCTGGGTGAAGAAGTCCGGGGACTCGCCGTGCTCGACGCTGACCGCTTCGACCGCGAACCGACGCGGCGGCGGCGTGGTGATCGGCTCGGCGGTGCCCTCGGTCCTGGGCGGCAGCTCCGTCGGGATGGTGAGGTCGACATCGCTGTGCGCCGTCTGGTTCGGGCGCGCCGCTCCGCTCTCGTCCCGTAGCGTGAAGGTCAGCTCCACCGGGACCTTGACGTCGTGCGCCTGGCTCACCTCGACCTTCGTCGCGTCACCGAGTTCCCTCGTCAGATCGGTGTTGCGGCCGAGCGAAGGTCCAATGGGGACGGTCGGCGTGACGGCGATGACGAACGGCGGCAGGCCGTTGAACCCGAGGTTCGGGCTGAGCCCCTGGTCGCGCGTGTCAGTGTGCTTGGTGACCGTGCTGTCCTTGGCCTTCGACATCGAGCTGAGCGCGTCCTCGTTGGCGCGCAACGGGTTCATGCCGGACCAGTCGAACGTCGCCGACACGGTCAGCTCGTAGTGCTTGCCGTCGCCCTTGATGGCGAAGGACCGGCCGTCGCCCAGAAGTGACCCGACATTGCCCTGGACCTGTCCGCGCACGGTGTCCAAGCCCTGCCAGCTGCGCACATCCGGCGCGATCAGCCGGAGCTGCTCCTCGATGCCCGCATCGCGCAGCGAGCTGATCTGCATGGCAGGGCCCAGGTTCCGGCTGTCCCGGAGGTATTCGGGCAGGACGTCGCGGATCTCCTCCTGCGTCACCGGCGGCGGCGCCGCGGGGACGTCGTGATCGTCCTCGACGGTCGGCGTGACCCGGTTGTCCTGCGCCACGTGGGAGAGGTCGACGACCACCGTCTGGCTGCGGTCGTCGGCGCGCCCACCCGAGTTGACCACCAGCTGGACGGTGCCGGGATCGGGCAGCCGGTCGCGCCGCTGCCCCTCGCGGAGCTGGCGGTCGCGCTCCGTCCGCATCGCGCGGAGCAGTTCGTCCCGGACGGCCACCGCGCGCTCACGGCCCGCGTTCGTGCCTGGTACCAGAGAGTTTCCGTACCCGGTCAGCTCGACCCGGGTCAGCGGCTGCCCGGACCGGTGCTGCCGGGCGAGGACCCGGAACAACCCGTAGCCCAAGGTCCGCACGGCCTTCAGCCCGTCCTGGTCCAGCCTCTTCGAGCCCTTCTCGAAGGAGATCGTCGTCCGTTGCGCGGGCTCCACCCGGCGCGGTGGGTTCCCGAACGCCACGTCCCACAGGTCGTCCTCGTGCACGTCCTGCGGCGGTGCCGCCGGAGGCCGCTGCGGACGCGCGAGCGGGTCGGCCCAGCGGATGGTGGTCGGGCGATCGGTGACGAAGTCCCCGGAGAACACCTCGTGCGGAGCGGCCCGCTCCACCGGGGGCGGCGTTTCCTCGGTGGGTTCGGTGTACTCGGTGTACTCCGCGATCGGGTCGGCCCACCGCACGCGGCGCTCGCTTCGCGGCAGGTTGTCGGCGACCGGATCGGCCCAGTGGACGCGGCGTCCGGTACGGGGCGGCGCGGTGTCCTGCTGGGTCTCGTCCTGATGGGCCAGGGCCAGGTCGAAGAAGTCGATCAGCTCGTCGAGCTGCCTGCCGAGGTCCTGCACGTCGAGCGGCTGCGGGCCGCCCTCGCGCACGACCGGGCCGAAGGCGGACTCGGCCAGGTCCCAGTCGACCCGCTCCAGCGCGTGCTCGTCCGGGAACCTCCCGCCCAGCGCGACGTTCTCGCGCAGCTCCTGCTCGGTGATCGGGTCCAGCCGCCAGTACCGGCCCCAGTCGTCCTGGTAGTCCAGCCCGGGGTCGGTGAGCGTGCTCGCCCGCATCACCTCGTGGAAGGTGTGCTGGCCGGTGGAGATCATGAACCCGAGCAGGCCGAGGCGCAGCAGCTTCAGGTCCAGCCCGAGGTTCCACCGCTCGTTCATCCGCTTGGCCAGGCTCAGGACCAGGTGCGTCGAGCCGGACGTGCCGGTCGTCACCAGCCCACCGGTGTGCTCGGCCGTGCGGTGCAGGCTGCCGTCGACCCGCATGGCCATCCGGTTCTTGGCGGGCGCCCAGGTGAGCCGACCGTCCTGGACCGCCTTGGCCGCCTCCCGTTCGCTCAGCGGCGGGCGGACCGTCTCCGGGGTCTCCGTTGTCCGCAGCGGCGCCTCGAACTCTTCGAGGTCGGTCTGCCCCTCGTCGTTCGCCCTGGTGTAGGCGATGTCGGCATCGCTCTGCTGCCGCTGCCCGCGTTCGTCCCGGATGACCGGGTGCCGGTCGTGCAGGCCGGGCAGGAGTTTGTCCAGCGCGGGGTGCCGGGCGGCCGACCAGATCAGGGTGACGCGCTCGCGGAGGTTGCCGGAGTTGACGATCTGCTCGTTGCGGGCCCCGGTGCCGACCGCCCCGGCGAGCATGCGGTCGTCCTCGCCGAAGTTGTTGCGCTCCCGCCGATCCGTGTGGTCCCACAGGGCGCGCGCGAGCTTGCCCATCTCGTTGTTGATCGCGGGGTGCTCGGCCAGGTAGGTGCCGAGGCGCTGTTCGTAGAGCGCGGACTGCCGCTCGAACTCGATCCGCGCGTCCAGCCAGCTCCGCGCGAGGTCCCTCGCCGCGGACCGCTCGTGCGCGGGGACGTCCCCGATGTGGAGCGCGATCACCTGGAGGTAGCGGTCGGGCATCCGCACGTCCGGCATCGCCCGCACCGGGTCGTTCCGCCCCGGGCCGCGCACGGTGTTGCGCCCCATCAGGCTGCCCGTGACGTCCAGCCGGTCCGCGTCCGCGGAGTACTCGTCGGGCAGCCCGATCATGTGCCCGATCTCGTGGGCGTAGACGACCGGCGGCAGCCCCGGCTGCCAGCGGACCTGGTCCGTCTTCCCGTTCTGCAGGAGTTTCACCTCGTGGTGCACGGGCACGTCCCCGCCGGGCCGCTCGATCCGCACACGCAGCAGATCTCCGTTGGGCAGCCGCAGATCGGGCTGGTTGAAGTACTGGTCCACCCCGCGCTGCGCATCGGCCCACACGGCGTCCTGCGTGGCCTGGTCCAGCTCGCTGACCAGCTTGATGCCGACGGTCACCTCGGTCACCGTGTCGCCGTCCGCGGTGACGCGCCGGACCTGGAACGCGGACCGCTCGACTTCGCTTCGGTTCGGCAGCTGCCGGATCCGGCCCCGCTGGTGCACCGGGGCGTCTTCGAGGGCGGAGCGCACCGCTGGCGGGAGCTCCCGAACCTGAATCTGCTCGGTTCCGTTGTCCGGCAAGGCTTCCTCGACCACCGTGGGCGGCGCGGCGAACGGCGCGGTCGCGTTCAACGCCGCACGCACCTCGGCGTCGCGGCCCGGCAGCAGGAACTCCAGTTGCAGGGCCATGTCCGGGTTGCGGTCGAGCACGTCGACCACGCCGAGCGGCTCTCGCGCGGCGATGTCACGCAGCGACGACAGCACCTCGTCCGCGGGCATCGCGAAGAACGGTGCCATCGCCAGGAGCACCGCCAGCTCGCGCTCCGCCCGCCGCTGTGCGGCCCGGCCGCTGTACTCCAGCAGCATGTCCGAGAACTGCCGGGCCTGCGCGTCGGTCTGCCGCACGGTTCCGGGCTGTGCGCTCAGCGGGGCGGGGAACCCGAGGGCGCGCACGTCGGTGACCACAGCGACCGCCGTCCCGGTCGGCCAGATCCCCTGGTCGCCGATGTCCCAGCCATCCGGGTTGTTCAGGAGGAGGTCGTCGGTGAGCGAGTCGACGACCGTTTCCATCGGTCCCTCGAAGAGGCGCGTGTCCGCGCCCAGGTTCATCCTCGCCAGCCACTCGTTGGCACTGAGCAGCCCCGCGTCCATGGCCGGGTCGAAGACCGCCCACCACGGGCCCTGCTCCCCCTGCACCTTCACCACCGGCGCGACGTGGTAGTTCCAGGTCACCGTGACCGGCAGCCCGGGTCGTCCGCCATCGGCGTTCTCCGACTGGATCTCCAAGGGAGGGGTGCCCCGCGCTGCGAAGATCTTGTACGGCCGGGCGCCGAGCTTGTTCAGGTGCAGCGCGCCCAGGTGCGCGCGCACGAAACACCCGTCCTCCGGGTGGTCGAAGGGAACCGGCCTCGGGCCCGCGGCGTGGTGCTCGAACGTCAGCGAGCGCAGCTCCTCGTACCAGGCACGCGCCTGCTCCTCCGATACCGGCGCCGCACTGGACCACCCCAGCACGTGCGAGACGTACGCCGCCGCGGCGGGCCTGAGCGCCTTCAGGTCGTCTTCGAGGTTCGTCCCGTGCCCGGCTTGGTAGGCCGCGCCCACCGCCCAGATCTTCTGCTGGTCCCGGCCGATCGGCGTCAGCAACGCCATCGCCTCGTCGAACTGCCCCTGTTCGATCCGCGCCCGCACGCTCTGCGCCAGCTGCTGCACCTCGGTCAGCTGCTCGGGTTCCTGTCCGGGTCCCACCGCCGTGGACCGCACCACGCGCTCGTCGGCCGGATCCGCCATGAACGTGCCCGCCATGCCCAGCGCCACGAGGAAGTGCTCGTACTGGTCCCAGTCCAGCCGTCCCTCGTCCAGCGCGTCGCTCAACGGCGTCGCGAGATCCGCCCGCGCCCTCGCCGCCCCGCCCGCCTGGACGATGCGGTGCACCCGGGCGAGCGCGTCGGCCGTGTCGATCTGCTGTTGGCCGAGCATGCCGATGACGTCGCGCACGGGATCGTGCGCGGCCGTGCCGGTGGAGCTCCACGCCGTCGTCCCGTCAAGCCCTTCCGGCGCGTCGACGTCCATCGGCGGCGGGGCTTGTGGGGCGACGTGGTTCTCCCCGGAGACCTGCGGCGTCACCCCCTGCTTGCTTTGGCTCTGCTGCCGTGGCTGTGGCGCGGTCGTGGTGTCGCTCTTCGGCGCGGAGGTCTCGGTGCGGATGTCCCGTGGAGCGGTGGCGGTGTTGCTGCTCTGAACCGTGCCGCTGCCACCGGTTGTGCTGCTGCTTGTCGCGCCGGTGCTCGTTGTACTGGTGCTCGTTGTGCTGCCACCGGAGGTGTTGGCGGCGCCGGACGTGGTGCTCGCGTTCGACGTGCCGCTTGCGCTGGACGTAGTGCTTGCGCTGGACGTGCTGCTGGTTCCGGCGGTGGTGCTGACGTTGGACTGAGTGCCGGCGGTGAACGTGGTGCTTCCTTCCGGAGTGGTGCTCACGCTGGACGTACCGCCGCCGCCCGAGGTGGTGCTGTTGCCGGATGTGCTGTTGGCACCGGTAGTGGCGGGAGAACCGTTGCTGCCGCCGGAAGTGTTGCCGGTGCTGGAACTGTTGCCGGTGCTGGAACTGTTGCCACCGTCGGACAGGTTGCTCGCGCCGGAACCGCCGGAAGTGTTGCCACCGCCGGAGGTGTTGCCACCGCCGGAGGTGTTGCCACCGCCGGAGGTGTTGCCGCTGCCGCCCGAGCCATGACCTCCGACAGTCGCACCGCTCCCACTGTTGGTCGACCCGCTGTCCGAGTCACCGACCCCGGACCCACTGCTGTCCGAACCACCAGCGCCGGAACTGTTGCCACTACCGGAGTTGGCGCCGCTCCCGGAACCATTGCCAGTCCCAGAGCTGTTGCCAGCACCGGAGCTGCTGCCATTCCCGTAGCTGCCACCGTTACCGGAACTGTTGCCGCTCCCGGAGTTGTTGCCGTTGCCGGAGTTGCCGTTGCCGGAGTTGCCGTTGCCGGAGTTGCTGCTGCCGGAGTTGCTACCGCCACCCGAACCGCTGCCATTCCCGGAACCGGCACCGCTTCCGTTGCCGCTGCCCGTCCCGGAACCACTACCCGAGCCACTGCCGGAACCGGCGCCACTCCCCGAACCCGAACCCGCGCCAGTGCCGGTGCCAGTGCCAGTGCCGGAACCCGAACCGGCACCGGTCCCGGAACCGATGCCGCCGCCCGCGCCGGTCCCGCCGGGGATGTCCTTGAAACCGGAGGTGTTCGGCCCCTGGTTCCCGTTCTCCTCCTTGGGGCGGAACTTGTTCCCGGTGTCCTCGGCGATCTTCTGCGTGCCGCCGGTGAACCCGCCGCCGACCACGCCGGTCCAGATGTCGTCGAAGCTGCCGCCGGTGATCGCGGCCGCGCCCGCGCCGACGATGCCCTCGGTGGCGCCTTCGGTGGCGCCGTGGAACAGGAAGTTGTCCTCGGCCTTGGGAACGTACTTCTTGCCGAGCATGTGCATCCCGCTCATCATCCCGCCCGCCGCGGCACCGGCGGCGAGCGAGGTGAGCGTGTTGGTGACGTCCCACTTGGTGCGGTTGCCCTGCAGGAACTGGATGCCCTGGGCGATGGCGTCCTGGAAGACCTCCTCGATGCCCTCCTCCATGGCGGCGACGAGCAGGCGGATCAGCCAGTGCGCCTTGGCCATGATCTTGCTCACCGCCGTGCGCGCGGCGGTGATCATGCCGGGGATCAGCGGCGCGGTGAACGGGCTCAGCAGCGCCCACGCGATCGACGCCAGGAACCAGGCGATCTCGATGATCATCGAGTAGTTCGTGTGCTCGACGATCAGCGCCAGGTCGTCGAGGTTCTTCGCCTGGCCGTGGGCGAGGTCCATCAGCGCGGGCACGGCGGTGGCGACGGTCTTGACGAACTCGCGGAACGCCCGCCCGGTCCGCCCGCCGACGTTCTCGGCGACCCCGTCGGCCAGCCCGTCCAGCCGCGCGGTGATCTCGGCGAGCTGCTGCGCGCTGGTGTGCCAGGACGTGGACAGGTTGCGCGTGGCGTCCACGTCCACCCGTGGTGCCTTCTGGCCGACGAGCAGGATCCACGCCCAGTCGAACTCCGGGTCGAACTGGATGCTCATCGCGGCACCTCGTCCATAGCGGGAAGCGGGTCAGGAACGCTTGCGGAGGAGGGAGCGGCTGAGTTCGATGTTGTTCCGCTCGGTCTTCTCGTGTCCCAGCGCCATGTCGTCGACACCGTCGGCGATGGCGCGGGTGAGCTGGGCGAGCCCGCGAACGCCGTTGATGAAGCCGCGCGTGCCCTTCAGGTAGTCGGGCTCGAACTTCTCCCACGTCTCGTCCGACTCGCCGTTCTGCAGCGGCTTGTAGCTGAGCAACCGCTCGTGCTGCGTGGCGAAGGTGTGGAACACGTCGCCGACATCGCGATAGCGGTCGCCGCCCTTGCGCATCCCGTCGGTGTCGACGCTGAGCTTTTCGTTGCCACCACCGCGGTACGGCGTGGGAGGCGGGGGCGGGACAGAAGGGCTCGGACCGGACCCGGAATTGCCGCCTGGGTTGGACTTCGCTGGCATTGGAGTCTCCTAGTCCCTGATCTTCAGCACGTCGCGGACGGTGTCGCTCAGGTGCGGCTCGGGCGCGAGCAAGGTCTGCAGGTCCACCTCACCGGCGAACAGCCGTCGCGCGTCCACGCCTTCGGGCAGCGACGGCGCCACGGCCTCGGCCGCCTCGGCGGTCGCCAGGTTCTGCGCCTCGGTGATGGCACCGAGCACCGCGGCGGCGAGCTCGTTCGGCGCCATCCGCTTGTAGGCGCCGGTCGGGAACTTCACGTCCTTGATCACGCCGCCGTGCCCGGCCGTCACGGACACCGCCTGGCGCGGAGCCGTCGCCGTGCACGAGATCTCCCGCAGCCGCTGCTGGGTCTCCCGCAGCGCCTCGTACTGCTCGCGGTAGCGCGCGATCAGGTGCTCGAACTGCTCGGTGTGCGAAGCGGACATCACGTACCTCCTGACTGTGCCCTTCCAGTGCAGGGCAGGGCGCACCGCCGGACAAGACCGCGAGCGCAGGACTGGTGCGGAAGGGCAGGGAGTCCTTTCCCTAACCGACACACACCGCGCCCACTCGCCCGGTCAGCGCGTGCAGATCGGCAGCGGCGAGGGTGCGGGAGGCCGCCGTCGCCGCGAGCCGGTGCGCGAGCTGGTGGGCACCGTGCGCCGTGCGATCGGGGGTGCTCTCGATGAGTTCCCGCAAGGCCAGCGCCACGTCCGAAGGGACCTCGTGACCGCGGCGCGCGAGGTGGCGCACCGCGAGCGAGGCCAGCTCGGCCACCTCGTACGCGCCGAAGTCCCACACCTCGCCGAAAAGTCCACTGAGGACGGACGAGTGCTCGAAGAGGCGCGCCAACGCCTGCTGCTCACCCAGCACCAGGACCACCGGGCCGCCTGGATTGCGGCGGACCGCCTCGACGAGCGCCTCCGCGATCTCGCCACCGCGATCGGCCGGATCGGCGATCCACGGCCCGTCGGCGTCGAGCACGAGCACTCCGCCCGCCGCGTCCTCGAAGGCCTTGGCGACCAGGCTCGCGGCCTGCCCTGGCCAACGCGGGCACAGGTCGACACCGACCGACACGCGCACCGAGTGGCCTACGCCGACCAGACCAAGCTCGGACAAGCACTGCCCGTACAAGTCGGCAACCGCGCGTCGCCCCGAGCCCACCACTCCCGACAGGACGACGTTCGCCTGGCGCCCCAAGGGTTTCCGGCGGTTCTTCAGCTCGCACAGCTGCACAAGATTCCGCCCGGCCGCCTCGCGGACGGTCTCCAGTCCACAAAGGCCGGACAGCCGCCGCCAGGACAGGCTGGCCTGTACCGCGCCCAACGGGTCGGTTCCGGCGTCCGGGCCGGACTCCCGTGGCGCGACCTCGTCCAGCGCGGTCAGCTCGGCGCCCAGGTCCTCGGCCGTGAGCCTGCTCAGCTCGGCGTCCTTCGACGGCGGGTACAGCGCGAGCCGCGACGCCTGGTTGCTCACCATCGCCTCGAACAGCTTGCGGGCCACGCGGCCGTTGCCGAACGTGTCGTCCTTCGGCACCCGCTCGAAGTAGTCGGTCAGCGCCCGCACCGCGTCGTCGGTCAGCTCGTAGTAGTGCTTGCGGCACAGGTTGGTGGTGATGGTGACCAGCTCGTCGACGCTGTAGTTGGGGAACTCCACCGTCTTCGAGAACCGCGAGGCCATACCGGGGTTGGAGGCGAGGAACTTCTCCATCAGCCCGGAGTAGCCCGCGACGATCACGACTAGTTCGTCGCGGTGGTCCTCCATCATCTTCATCAGCGTGTCGATGGCCTCCTGGCCGAAGTCCGGGCCGCTGCCGCCGGACTGGCTGGACAGGGTGTACGCCTCGTCGATGAACAGCACGCCGCCCATGGCCTTGCTGACCACGTCGGCGGTCTTGATCGCGGTCGCGCCGATGTACTGGGCGACCAGGTCCGCGCGCGCCACCTCCACCATGTGCCCGCGTTCGAGGATGCCCAGCTCCGCGAGCACCGCGCCGTAGAGCCGCGCCACCGTGGTCTTGCCGGTTCCCGGCGGGCCCGCGAACACCAGGTGCCTGCTCATCGGCGGCATGGGCAGGCCCATCTCCTGCCGCCGCTGGGTCATCTTGATCAGGTTGATCAGCCCGACGACCTCGTGCTTCACCCCGTCCAGCCCGACGAGCGTGTCCAGCTCGGCCAGCGGCCCCTCCAGCATCGAGCCCGCCGCGTCGCCCAGGGTGGCCGGCTCCTCACGCGAAGGCACCGGGATGTCGCTGGTGACCTCCTCCGCAGGCGCGTCGTCGCGCAGCACGCTTTCCCCGCCACTGCCGGTGATCTCGCACGAGCTGACTTCGGCGCGCGCTCCGCTGCGCACGTGCACGCCGTGCCGCCGCGCGGACCGCACCCGGCAGCGGATCGCGTGCAGCACTCCGCCCGCGTCCACGCTGATCCCGTCCTCGGCCGCGTCGACGATCTCACTGTCCTTGATGGACAGACTGCCGTCGCCCACGTGGGCTCCACTGCCCCGCAGCACCGAGTCGGACACATCAGCGCTCGCGCCCTCACTGAGGGCGAGGCCGACGTCCGCGACCTCGATGGCCGCATCGGTCACGGTCAGCCGCGACTTCCCTTTCACGATCACGCCGGGACCAGTGGAAGCCTTGGCGCGCAACCCCTTCAGCTCGACAGCAGCCTCCGCACCCACGAGCAGCACGCCGTGAGTCGAGCCTTCGACGCGCAGCTCGCCGAACTCCGGTGAGGAAGCGCCGTCGACGACCACGCCAACCGGGCTGTCCGCCACACGGCAGTCGTCGAAGCGCGGCGAAGCACCTCCGGTGACCTGAACGGCATTGCGCCCGGCGGAGGCGAACCTGCACCCGCGCAAGCGCGGCGAAGCTCCACCGGCGATGTGCGCGGACTGCATTGCCGCACCCGAGAAATCCGAGTCGACGACCGAAACGGTCCCACTGCTCAACACGTACAGGTCGAGGCTGGCGCTGCCGCTGACCTTGAGATCGCGAACGTCCGCGCTCGCCTCCTGCTCCACCACGAGCGCGGGCTTGCCCGCACCGACGATCTCGCAGTCCTCGATCACCGCGTGCGCGCGCCCGTTCACGCAGACGCCGTTGCCGCCCGCCTTGCGCACGGTGACCCGGCGCAGCACCAACGATCCCTGCTCCGCCACCACCACACCGGAGGACGCGACATCAGTGATCAGCGTGTCCTCGGCCGTGCTGGGCAGCGGCGAGGTCACCACCAACCCGGCCCCACCGGCGGCCGACACCGAGCAGCCGCGCAGCACCACGCAGCCCTGCCCGCGCGCCAGCACGGCCGCCCAGGACGCGGCGGCGATCCGGCAGTCGTCCAGCGCCACCTCGCCCAGCCGCACGTCGAGCGCGGCCAGCGAATCGTCGGCGCAGGTCAACGACAAGCCGGTGATCTGCGCCGCCTCGGCCTCGACGACCACGGCGCTTCCCTTGTGCGCCAAGACCTCCACGGTGCCGGGGCCGTCCTCGGCGACGAGGGTGACCATCCGGTCCAGCACCAGGTTCTCCTCGTACCGGCCCGGCAGCACGCTGATCGTCGCACCGTCCGCGGCGCTGCCGAGCGCGGCGCCGATGGTGGAGAAGGCACCCGGCCGGTCCGCCGCCACCACCAGGAGCTGTCGGTTCATCAGGAGTCACCCTCCGCGCGCGGCATCTGGACGAGGCCCGGCAACGAACGGAACCGGGCGGTGGCGGACTCGGCGATCCGCTTCTTGTGCTCGGCGGACGCCCACGTCTCGGCGCACCGCCGCAGCGAGCTGATCGCCAGTTCGTCGAGGGAGACGCGGTTGCCGTCGACCCGGCCGTCCGCGTCGATCTCGCCGGTCGCCAACTCGCGCAACAGGATCTGCCCCCGCTTGCCGTCGGCAGGCTCGGTCACGTCGAGCACCTTGAAGCTCGTGCCCGGCACGAACAGGACGCGATCGGGGGTGGGGTCGGTCTCGGGTTCGAGGAGCTTCGTGCGCCGCGCGCTCATCGACCACATGAGCACATCGGTGTCGCCCTGCTGACCGCCGCACGGCGCGGTGAGCGCGTTGACGAAACCCCACTCGCTGAACAGCTTCCGGCTGCGGTACAGCTCCCACTGCTCCGGCGTCGGGGATGCCGCGAAGACCGTGGCGCCACGGTGCGACGGCAGCCTGCTCAGCCCGGAGACCACGCAGCGCGCGAACGGCACGTGCGGGCCTACCTCGGCCAGCCGCAACGGAAGGTCCACCTGGTCGCCCTCCGCGGACAGGTACAGCCGAACCGCGACGGCGTCGGTGAGCACCCCGCCGGAGGACCGGGCCAGCGCCCCCTGGAAGCCGGGGTGTTCGGACAGGACGCGGGCCACCGAGTTGGCCACCGTGGCGTACTCGCGACTGAGGGTGCGACGCAGCCACGACCGCTCCTCGTCCAGGCCACGCTTGGGCACGAGCGCCGCCGCGGCCGTCGACGGCGTCGGCTGCACCTGCGTCACCTCGTCCACGGCGACCTCGGCCACCACAGGTTCAGGCGAGGGTGAAGGTGAGGGGGTGGGCGCGAACACCGCCTGGATCTCGACGGCGACCGGCTCCTCAACAGGCTCTTCACCGAAGAAGTCGGGAACCGGCGCGCTCTCCAGGCGCAGCGGCGCCTCCGGCAGGACCGGCGCGGGCGCCTCGACTACCTTCGGAGCCTCGGGCACTTCCGGTGCAGCCGGAATCTCGGCGGGGGCTGCGGGTTCCAGCTCCGCCATGGCCCGTCCGATCACCTTGATCGGCACGCGTGTCACCGCCGTCGCGGGCACCACACCGCTCATCCGCCGAGTCGCATCGTCAAGCCGCGCAAGGACGTCCTCGGCGAGCAGGCGCATCCGCCGGCCCATCTCCGCCGTGCCCGCCTCGAACAGCAACAGGTGCTGTCCGGCCTCGGCCGCCGCGGAACGCACCACGGGGCCGTGCGCGACCTCGTAGGGCGGGCGCAGCCACAATCCCGCCTGCACGACCTCCACGACGGCATCCGGGGCATACCAGTAGACGGCCGGGCTGATCTCCGGAACGCCCTGCACGGGTGCGCGGTGACGCAGCAGGCACGGCGGCGGCACACGTCCCGGTTGCTGTGGCGCGTAACCGAACTCCTCCGCGAAGCTGCGCCAGCCCAGCGTCCCGTCCTGCTGCACCGTGTAGATCGCCGGATCGAACCGCGAGCCAACCGGCAGACCCGCGTAGCACACGACGGACTCGCCGAAGGCGTTCGCCAGCGCCTGCCCGTAGGACATACCGTCCGAATTGGACACTGGTCCGAACCGGACGAGTCGCGCCCGTGCCCGCACAGCGGATGGCAGGCCGCGCCAGAAGCGGGCGACGTCGTCGAGGTTGACCGGCGCCGCACCCGGGCAGCCCAGCACGATCGTGCACACCTCGGGCTGGCACGGCAGAGTCGCCAGCAGTCGCGCCCTGTGCACCCGGAGCTGCGGCTCAGGGCTGGCCGGGCGCAGCCACACCCCGCCGGGAAGCGGTTCGGCGATCCCGGTCGAACTGGTCGGCACCGTCTCGGCGAGCGCGGGCGACTCCCAGCTGGGGCGGGGGAAGCGCTTGGCCTCGGGCCGGGGTGGCTTGCCTGACTGGAAACGAACCCAGTCACCGCCGTCGACGAACAGCGAGCCGCCGACGCCCGGGACCACCGCGCCGTCCGGGGCGAGCACCGGCCTGCCCAGCCGTTCGGCCAGCCACTGCCCGGCCAGCGCGGTGGTCTCCCGCGACCGGCCGCCGATCACCAGGCGCAGGCCCTTGCGCTTGCGCGGCATCAGCTCGGCGGCGGACTCCCACAGCGAGAACGGGCTGCCCGCGGGCACGTCCACGACGACCAGCTCGTGGTCGGGGTCGGGGGCCAGGCCCAGCGCGAACGTCCGCAGCTCGGCCGACATGCGGTCCTTCGGGTACACCACGAGCGCGTGCCCGATGGTGTGGCTGGTCATCTCGACCCCGTCACGGGTCTCGGGGTTGCGGTGTTGTGCGATAGGGCGGCGCTTGGTCAGGGAAGCCATCAGCCACGTCCTTTCTCGTTCACGCCCACCGCGGCCCGGCTGAGCGTGGGCCCGCTCGGGATCGCCGCGAGCAGGTCGGCGGACATCGGCCGGGGTGTCACCCCGCCGAGCCCGAGCGCCTGGATGGCGTCATCGTCGGCCAGCAGGTACTTCATCCCGCGGTCGGTGATCAGGTAGCGGTCCGGTTTGCGCCCGGTCTCCACCGGAGCGGGCACCGCGGCGACGAGCACCCCGGTCGACGGCTTCACGTAGGCGCCGACGATCTCGTTCATCCCGATCCAGCCGGTGGCCCGCGAGGTGGTCACCACCTCGCTGAACACCGTGGTCTGCTCCGTGCGCTGGCGCAGGCAGAGCACCTGCTCGCCGGGGAGCACCGCCTTCGCCGCGGCCAGGTCGGGGATGCGCCGGGTCAGCTCCGTGTCCGTCGAGCGCGGCGCGCTCGCCACCGCCGCCGCGTCCACCACGACGGCCGACTTGCCGGTCTTCGCCTGCAGCAGAAGGGATTCCGTCCGCGACATCGGTGCGAGGCCGTCCTTGCGCAACACGTAGAACCGGTCGGTGCCATCCTGCTTGAACAGGCTGCCCACCGGGTAGGTGGTCGCACCGACCTTCGCGCTGGCCGAGCCGGTGATCTCCGCCGCTCCGATCACCGGGCCGTCCGGCAGCGCCGCCAACCACGGCGCGGGCGCGACCGGCGGGGCACCGGTGCCGAGGCCGAGCGCGACCGGAACACTCGGATCGGCCACCCGCAGCTTCTGGTCGCGCCACACCAGGTACTGCTCACCGGAAGCGGCGGAAACCCAGGCGTAGCTGTCCGCTCCGACCGGGTTGGACTCCGCGTCCGGGGAGAGGTTCACGCTGAGCTTTCCGCTCTGCGGCAGGCACACCAGCCACGGCGTGGACACCAGCGACGAGGGCGACGGCAGCGAGCCGGGCGCGTCGGGGATGCCGACCGGGAGGCCGCGCGGGAGCTCGGTGAGCGAGGCCCGCGAGATCGACTCCATCCGGGAACCGTTGCCCTGGAACAGCATCGCCGACGCCTGGTTGCGCATGGGGATGAGCAGGCCGTCGCGGAAGACGTAGAGCGCGCCGCTCTCCTTCTCCATGAGGATCGCGCCGGGCTTGCGCCACGCCATGTTGCCGCCCGGGTTGATCAGCCCGTACACCCAGAAGCCGACGCCGACGAGCAGTGCGAGCACCACGCCGAACACCATGCCCAGCAGGGCGCGGCGGGCGGGCGGCTCCGCGTAGTTGGTGTCGCCGAGCGAGAGCGCCGCGCTCATCCGCCCGACGAGCGTCTGGTAGGCGTGGACGTGATCGCGTTGGGTCTGCACCGCGCCTCACCCCGCCAGTCCGCGTGCCCAGGCGAAGATGCCGAGCACCTGCAACAGGAACGGGACGAGCGCGACCGCCGCACAGGTCTCCAGCACGTTGGCCAGGTGCGCCCAGATCGGCAGCAGCCTGCGGTGAGACGGGCGCAGCGCGGCCAGCACGAGCAGCAGCGCGACGCCCAGCAGCAGCACCAGGCCGACTCCCCGCCACACCGGCGTGAACCAGGCCAGCATCGACAGGACGAACGACACCGCGCCCGTGGTTCCCGCCAGCACCAACGCGATCCGCTGACCGATGTTGAGGAACTCCCTGGAGCGCAACAACACCAGAGCTGTCAGCAGGCCGGTGACGGTGTACTCCACCCAGCCCGGTTCGACGATCAGGAACCGGAACGCGACCGCGAATACCAGCGAGGCACCGATCGCCAGCACACTCAGGTACCGGTCGGCGTGCCCGGTCTGCTCGACGACGAGCGCGGCGGGCTCGGGCTCCACGTCGATCTGCAGCTCGTCGGCCGTCCGCGGCAACTGGGGTCCGCGCAGCCGCGCCGCCCGCGTGGCCAGCTTCGGCGCGAACAAGGTCACCATGAGGAACGTGGTCAGCACGATCGTCGCGTTCTGGTGCGGGGTCAGCCCGACGCCCAGGTGCAGCCACATCGCCATCACCGCGCCGAGCCCGGCCACCGCGGCGACACCGAACGGCACGATCGGCAGCTCGGGAGCAAGAATGCGTTGCGCCACGAGCAGAAGGGACGCGGTCCCGGCCATCGCGATGCCGCCGATGAGCACTCCGACCGGCCCGAGCACGAAGGGAACGCCTTCGACGCCGATCAACCCGGCGAGCCCGGCGAACACGCAGCCCGCCAAGCCGGAGATCGCCGCGATCCCCCGGTCACGCAGGATCCGCGCGACGAGGACCGCCGTGGTGAACAGGACCGCGGCGAGCGAAGCCGCGCTCACCGAGGAGATGGTCGCCGAACTGCCCTCGAACAACACCGCGCCGATCGCGCCGAACACGAGCACGGTCAAGCCGAGGAACAGCCGCCGGTTCACGGTTTCGTTCCACCGGTTGCCCTGGCGGTTGACCGCGGTCGCCATGCCGTCGGCGATGTCGTCGAAGTCCAGCTCCGGCAACGGGTCCTCGGCCCGCACGACGTGGAACTGCTCGCCGTCGAGCCAGTCCAGCGTCTCCGGGGTGCCGTCCGGGTCCATCGGCGCCTCGCCGAGCCGTTGCAGCGCCCAGGAACCGTACTCGTCGGGCTCCTCGCGCACGACGTGCCGGACGAGCGTGGGCAGCAGCGCCGCCACGGTGGTGGAGACGGGAACCGCGAGGTCGGCCCGGCCGCTCGGACCGGACACGGTGATCCGGCACAGCTGAGCACTGGTCGCGCTGGTCATGTCGCTGACCTCCTGGAGGGTCCGGCGACCGCCACTTCGCCGACGGGCACGTGGCCGGTCTGGATGAGCTTGACGCCGCGCCGGGTGACGAGCTGCGCGCGGCCGGGGAGCAGCGTCCGGGGGGACGCCTCGCCCAGGAACTTGCCCTCCTCCTTGGGATAGGAGAACAGCAGCGCCGGGGTGCCCAGCTCCCACAACCTCCGCAGGACCGGGTCCATCATCCCGCGCATGGCGTTGGCGCTGCTGCGCGCGACGATCAGGTGGAAGCCGATGTGCACGCCCTGCGCCAGCAACGGGAGCAGGGTGTCCATCGGCGATCCCACGCCCATCCCGCTGCCGAACAGCTCGTAGTCGTCGACCACGACGAACAGCTGCGGCCCCTCCCACCAGTCGCGCCTGCGCAGCCGCTCGGAGGAGATGTCGGCGCCGGGAACCCGCTTGTGCAGCGAGACCGCGGCTTGAGTTGCCAGCTCGGCAAGTGCCTCCGCGCTGATCGCGTGGCCGATCGCGTACTCCTCCGGCACCATGCCGTCGAGGTCGCGGCGCGAGTCGCCGATGAGGATCTTGGCTTCACCCGGCCGGTACCCGCGCACCACCGACTGGATCACCAGGCGCAGCGCGTTGGTCTTGCCGGTCTCGGCGTCGCCGAGCATGAACAGGTGCGGGGTCGCGGAGAAGTCGTGCCACACCGGGTTGAGCCGCTGCTCGTCCTGGCCGAGGCAGATCCGCAGGTCCCCGTCCGGGGCGGGCAGGTCGGCGACGGGCAGCCTCGCGGGCAGCAGCCGCACGCCCGGGGCACCGCGGCCGGGCCAGAACGTGCGCACCTCCTCCGCGATCGCCTTGGTGGCCTGGGCCAGGTCCTCGGTCCCGGAGTCGCCGTCCAGCCGGGGCAGGGCGGCCAGGAAGTGGAACCCCGCGGTGGTCAGGCCGCGGCCGGGCTGGTTGGGCACGGTCGCCGCCTTGCGGCCCTGCACCTCCGACTCCATCGCGTCGCCCAGCCGCAGCTCGAACCGCGTGCCGAGGACGTCGCGCAGCCACGGCCGGATCTCCGACCACCTGGTCGAGGTCACCACCAGGTGGATGCCGTAGGACAGGCCCCGCGCGGCGATCTCGGTGAGCTTGTCCTCAAGGCCGCCGTAGTCCTGGCGCAAGGTGAACCAGCCGTCGACGACCAGGAACACCTCGCCGTGCCGGTCCTCCACCGCACCGGTGCGGCGGGCCTCCCGGTAGGCGGCCATCGACTCGAACCCGCGCTCGGCGAACAGGGCCTCGCGCAGCTCCATCACCTGGATGATCTCCTCGATGGTGCGCACCACGCGGTCGCGCTCCATCCGGGTGGCCACCGAACCGACGTGCGGCAGCCCGGCCACCGACATGATCCCGCCACCGCCGAAGTCCAGGCCGTAGAACTGGACCTCCTCCGGCGTGTGGGTCAGCGCGAGGCCGAGGATCAGCGTGCGCAGCAGGGTGGACTTGCCCGCCATCGGAGCGCCGACGATGCCGACGTGACCGTCCGAACCGGACAGATCCGCCACCAGCAGCTCGCGCACCTGCTCGTACGGCCGGTCCACCAGGCCCACCGGCACGCGGAGCTGTCCGCGCACTGCCGGATCCTCCACGCTCATCCCGAGTTCCGGGTGCGGCAGCACGCTCGGCAGCAGCGTGTCCAGGCTGGGCGAGTCCGCCAGCGGCGGCAGCCACACCTGGCGCGCGGAGGGGCCCGCCCCGGTGAGCCTGCCGAGCAGCACCTCGGCCAGGCTCGGCGCGCCCTCCGCGACGGGCTCGGCCACCGCCGGCTCGGCGACCTCGGCCGGGCGGATCTCGTGCAGGCGCGGGTTCGCCTGCGTGGAGAAGGGGGTGACCTCGCGCAGGGCCATCTCCTCGGGCGCCGCTCCTCCCTCCGGGGCGGCGGTCAGGCACGGCCCGGAGACGTAGGCGCCCTTGAACCGCACCAGGTTCGTGGTGTCGATCTTGAGGTACCCGTTGCCCGGTGCGGAAGGCAGCTCGTAGGCGCTGGCGACGCCGATGACGCTGCGCGACTCCATGGAGGAGAACGTGCGCAGGGCGATCCGGTAGGACAGGTGGCCCTCGACGCGGTGGATCCGCCCCTCGTCGAGTCGTTGGGAGGCCAGGAGGAGGTGCACGCCGAGGCTTCGGCCGAGCCGCCCGATGCTGACGAACAGCTCCATGAACTCCGGCTTGCTGCCGAGCAGTTCGCTGAACTCGTCGACGACCACGACCAGCGTGGGCAGCGGCGCCAGCTGGGCCCCGGCCATCCGCGCCTTCTCGTACTCGAACAGCGAGGCGTGACCGCTGTCGCGCAGGACTTCCTGCCTGCGGATCAGCTCACCGTTGAGCGAGTCCTGCATGCGGTCGACCAGCGGCAGCTCGTCGGCCAGGTTGGTGATCACCGCCGAGGTGTGCGGCAGCTTCTCCATGCCGAGGAAGGTCGCGCCGCCTTTGAAGTCCACCAGGACGAAGTTGAGGATCTCCGAGGAGTGCGTCGCCGCGAGGCCGCACACCAGCGTGCGCAGCAGCTCGCTCTTGCCGGAACCGGTGGCGCCGATCAGCATCCCGTGCGGGCCCATCCCGCCCTGCGCCGACTCCTTCAGGTCCAGCTCGACGACCTCGCCGTCCTCGGTGACCCCGATCGGCACCTGCAACCGGGTGCGCTGCGGCTGCTTCTGCCGCCACTGCCCGGCCACGTCGAAGGTGTGCACGTCCCGGATGCCCAGCAGGGTGGTCAGTTCGAAGTCCGACTCGAAGGGCCGGTCGACCACGTCCACCGTGCCGCTGGTGCGCTTGGGCGAGATCGACCGCGCCAGGTTCTCCGCCTGGCCGAGGCTGAACGCGTCGCAGGTGGCCGAACCGGTCTCGTCGCCCGCCGGGTAGCTCACCCGGCCGTCGCGGCAGGTCAGCCGCAGCACCTTGGCGCCGCCCGGCATCGAGCCGGTCACGTCGAGCAGCACCACGTTGCGCAGCCCCGGCCCCAGCAGCGGGGAGGACTCGGGAATGCGCCCCAGGTGCGCCACCACCACGACGAACGGCTCGGCCGCACCGGGGAGCACGCTCTTGTCGTGCTCACCGCGGTCGGTGACCTCGGCGCCGAGCAGGTCCAGCAGCTCGTCGTGGTCGGCGGTCAGCAGCCGCAGCGCTCCCGCGGCGTCCCTGGCGGTGGGATGAGCGTTGTGCGGCAACCACTTCACCCAGTCCCACTCGGCCTGGTTGTCCGCGCCGACCAGTACCGCGATCCGCAGCTCGTCCGGGGCGTGGAAGGTCACCAGCTGGCCGAGCACGGCGCGCACGAGCCCGACCGCCTGCGTCACGTCCCCGGCGAACTCCACGCTGGTGAAGCTGCGCAGCCCCACGGAGATCGGGATGCCCGTGACGGTCCGGTAGGTCTCGCTGAAGCGCCGCAACGAGATCGCCGACAGCGGCTCCAGGTCCTCGATCGGTTTCGTCGACGGCGGGGTGAACTCCATGACGGCCTGCTGCGTGCCCAGACCGATGCGCACGCGGCCGAAGTCGTCATGGCTGCCGCGTCGTTCCCACAGCCGAGGACCGCGGGCCAGCGCCCACAACCAGGACGGGTCCGGGTTGTTCCACGCGACGGCGGTGCGCTGCGCATCCCCCGCCTCCCGCGCCTTCACGCGGAGCTGGCCGATGTAGCGCAGGTAGTCCCGCCGCTCGGAGTTGAGCTTGCGCTTGCGCTCGGCCCCGTTCCGGCCGAGCTGGCTCAGCCCCATCGACACCATGCCGATCGCCATCGCCCCGGCCATGATGTAGATGAACGGCGAGCCGCCCATGCCACCGCTGGTGGAGAACACCAGCACCATCGCCAACGGCCCGATCGCCATCGGCAGGAACATCAGCACCGAACCGACGTCCCGCGGTGCGGGCTCGGGCATGACGGGCGGTTCCTGGAGTTCTTCCTGTCCTTCAGGCAGATCCGGCGCGGCGATGCGCGGTCCGCGCTTCACGGTGACGGTGCTCATGGCGCCTCCCATGAGAAGAGCTCGTCGGCGGTGCTCATGGCGCCTCCCATGAGAAAAGCTCGTCGGCGGTGCTCATTCGATCACCCCCGGTGCCTTCGGAGCGGGAGTGGCCCACGCGTTCTCGTTCTGCTTCAGCAGATCGGCCGACGTGCGCTCCTTCTCCTCCTCCTCGACCTCTTCCTCCACAGTGGACTCACTGGTCCAGCCCTCCGGTGCCTGCTCGCCGCAGAGCGGCTGGCCGGCGGTGTCGAAGGGGCGGAGCTGGTAGTCAGCCGCGTCCGCTGCCCGGCTGGGGGTTCCGGGCAGCGGACGGGCACCCGCCGGGTGCTCCCACGGCGAGGTCTGCCTGAGCGCGTAGTCCGGCGTGAACTCGCGCTCTCGCTCCCCGGGCGCCCGGGTTGCCGCGCCGGAAAGCCAGAGCAGCCCGCTGGTCGCGGCGACGTCCCAGGCGCTGACGTCCTCGTCCTCGTCGGCCGGACACACCACGGCGACACGCTCCTCCGGCGGCCCCGCCATCGCGGACACCTGCGCCTCGGTCACGGCCCACTCCTCGGCGTCCAAAGCTGGCGCGTCCACGCCGTGCGGATCACCGACGCCCGCGATTTCTTCGCTCTCCCAAGGCTTCTCCTCGCCACCGAGCAGACCCGAGGCGTCCGAGCGCTCGGCGTTGTTACCCGCCGCGGCACCCGCGCCCGGGGAACCGGCCATCGGCGGCACCATCGGCATCTGCGGAGCCTGCGCGCCACCGGCGCCCGCCGTTGCGGCCCAGTCCTGCGGCTTCTCCGAGGGCAGATCGGTCCCGCCCTGGGGATCGCCGAGACCGGGGAGTTCCTTGCCCTCCCACGGTTTCACCTCGCCGCCGAGCAGGCCGGAGGCGTCCGAGCGCTCCGAACCGCCGCCCATCCCCGCGCCGCCACCGCCGCCCGCGCCCGACATCGGCGGCATCATCGGCGGAGGTGTCGCCAGGTTGCGCTGGTCCGATCCACCACCGCCCAGTCCCTTGCCCGCGGCCCAGTCGTCCAGCGAGGGCAGCTTCGGCGGTGGGGCGGGCGCGATGTCCTTGAGGTCCGGGCGGTGCAGGTCGGGAAGTCCGCCACCGGCGCCACCCCCACTGCCGCCACCGAACTTCTTGGGCGAGGGCAGGCCTCCGCCACTGCCACCGCCACCGGTCTTGGGGCTGGGCGGGGGCTGTGCGCCGGGGAGCGGCACGGGCGGCGGAGGAAGCTTGGGCTCGAACGGTTTCGGCGGCGCGGGCGGAGGCGGAGTCTGGTTCTTCTTCTGGTCGGAGGGACCAGGACCCTTGCCGCTGCCCGGGAACGGCACCGGTGGCGGGACTGAGCCGGTGCCGCCGGACTTGCTCGGGTCGAACTGCTTGGGGTCGACGTCCTTCGGGCCGCCACCGCCGCCCTGGCTGCCCTCCGGTCCGCCCTTCGGGGCGAAGCGGTTCGGGTCGACCTCGGGGCCGCCGCCCTTGGGCCCGCCGGGCGGGCCCTCCTTGGGGCCGGGTGCGTTCGGTCCGGGCGGCCCCTGGCCGCCGGGGCCGAGCGGGTTGGGCATCGGCACGGGCTGGACCTCGGTCTCGAACCGGACCGCGTCGTAGCGGGAGGCGAGCGTCTTCAGCACCACGCGCATGTCGTCGCCCATCATCTGGACGATCTGCTGGTTCCAGCTGACGTAGGTGAGCCCGTTGGGCATGTTGTACTCGATGGTGCCGTTGCCGGCATCCTTGTAGGCGTCCGCGATCCGCTTGGCCTCGCCCGCGTAGTGCACGTCGATCCGGTCGATCTCGTTGCGCGCCCACTGGAGGTCGGTGCCCGCCTGGTGCAGCTGCGTCGGAACGTTCTTGAGCCCGGCGGGGCCGCCGTCGAGCTGCTCCACGTGGTTGAGGAACGCCTTGGAGAGCGCGTCCATCAGCCCCTTGAAGGCGGTCGCGGCCTCGCCCTGCCAGATCCCGTCCTCGCCCGCGAGGGCTTCGGTCTGCTGCTTGACGCTGGTGCCGACCATGTTCAGGACTTCCCTGGCCTGGAAGAAGTCGTTGGCGGCGTTGTACAGCGACTGCGGGTCCGACACCCCGGAGGCGCGCTGGTGCGAGGACGTCGGGTCGACGTCCTTGCCGTTGTACTTGGTCGGCACCGCGGCCGAACCGGTGACGGCTGCCTTGATCTGCTTCCAGTCCCAGGTGTCGTAGTCGGACCTGCTCCCGCCCGCACCGGTCCCGGCGCCGTAGTAGGCGCCGTTCTCCTCGATGTCGAATCCGGTCGGGGGATTGTTCGCGTCAGCCATTGCCCAAGCCTTCGGCTCGTGTGGTCACCGGGACGGCCACGGCCGTCCGTTGAGGACAGTCGGGGATGCGGTCAGGCCTTCGAGGGCGAGCCGATCGCGTTGCTGATGTAGGTCTTCGCCCGCTCGATGTGCTCGGCGAGGTCCAACCCGGTCTTCCGGTTCAGCTCCTCGGTGGTCTTGTACGCCGTGGACAGCTTCTGCAGCTCGTCCGCGGCGACCGTGATGGCGTCGATGGCCTTCTCGACGAACGCCAGCGTGGTCGGCTGCAGCCCGCTGCCGCCCGTGCCACCGCCGAGGACCTTCACGATCAGCTGGTGCGCGTCGTAGAAGGCGCCGGGCGCCACCTTGAGGCCCAGCAGCCTCTTGCGGATCGTCTCCAGCGGCGTGAGCAGGCCGCGGATGTACTCGGCGGTCACCTTGAGCGCCGAGATGTCCACCTGCGTCGAACCCTTGCCGCGGTTCTGCGCCCACCCCGGCAGCGGGGGCGGTGCGGGCACGACCCACGGGTCCGTGGTGCCCTTCCAGCCGTCCTGGGTCAGTGGCGCGCCCTCGGGGGGACGATTGGCGTCCTTGAGCTTGGTCTGATCGATTCCCATGCCGTACCTGCCTTTCTGCTCGACGGGGCGGGCGCGTGCCGGGGGCTGGCGGCGGCTCCCGGCACGCGCCCGGTGTCACTTGACGGAGTAGCCGCCCCAGGCGTTGCGGCCGGTGTGCTCGATCTTCAGGTAGCCGCCGGTGATCTGGTTCAGCGTCGTCTCGGCCGAGTTCAGGCTCGTCGGCATGCGCGCGGCGGCGTCGTCCCACGCCTTCTTGGCGACGTCGTACTGCTCCTTGGCGCCGTCCTGCCAGTCGGCCAGCGTCTTCATCACGTTGGTGTGCATGGTCTTCAGCTCTTCGGTGAGCTTGATCGTGACCGCGGCCATGGTGTCGCGGACCATGTCCGCCTTCGCCGCGTCGAACGTGTACGTGGTCAAGGTTTGTCCTTTCGGGGCAAGGGGTCTGCTCGGCTGCTCGGGCTCTTCGGCTCAGATGCCGAGGCCGGGACCGACGGGGATCTTGCTGGCGAGGTGGGTGTTGTCCTGCTCGCCCGCGGTGATGGTCTTGCGGTTGCCGTGCATCAACTCGATCATCTCGTCGAGCTTCTTCACGATCGTTTCGCAGTCGGTGATCCAGGCGTTCATGGCCGTGTCGAAGGCCGCGTTGGCCTCGCCGGTCCAGGTTCCGTTGAGGACGCCGAGCTCGCGCCGCACGGAGTCGACGCCGTTCTGGGCCACGGCGCGGGCGTTGCTCATGTGGCCCGCGGCCTGCAGCATCCCCGGGGCCGTTGTGGACATGGGACGGGACATCGATTTCTCCTTTGTGGACAGACGCTGTGCTTGTACAAGCAGACGACGGGCGCGGTGCCCGGAACAACGCCGATCGGCCCCCGATGTCCGCGCGGACCAACCGACGTTGCCCCCTCGAACACCCCGCGCCTTCGAGCCCCCACCGCACCGAACGAGTCATTGAGGTACTTGAACGCTCGGGGGCGGTCAGATGACGCCGGTGCGCAGGGCGTAGGCGACGGCGTGCGGGCGGTTGCGGAGGTTCAGCCGGTTGGTCACCCCGGAGATGACGTTCTTCACCGTGCGCTCGGAGTAGCAGAGCCTGCCCGCGATCTCGGCGGTGTCCAGCCCGTCGGCCATCAGCCGCAGCACGTCGATCTCCCGCGGCGTCAGGCCCATGGCGTTGAGCCCGCGCGGCGCGAGCACCTCGCGCTGCACCCGCTCCACGTGCTTGAGCAGTTCCCCGACCAACGTGGGCGGCAGCACGCCACCGCCGGATGCGGCCGTCAGGACGGCCTGCACCAGCTGCTCACCGGAGGTGGCACCGCGGGCGAGGACACCGACGACCCGGCACTCCACCGCGGCGAGCAGCTCGGCCTCGCTGATCTCGTTGACCACCAGCACGACCGGCGCGGTGTGCTCGGCGGCGGCCTTGCGCATCGAGGACATCAGCTCGGCGGTGAGCCGGTCGGCCGCCACGAGGACGACGTCGGTCTCCGGCCCCTGCCTGCCGTGCTCCACGGTCACCTCGGACCGCGTGCGGAGGAAGGCGGTGAGCCCGGCGAGGGTGATCTGGTCCGCTGCCCGGACGGCTACCCGAACTCGTTTCACTGCTGCTCCCGTGCGTTCGGCTGTCGATGCCCGGAAGTGTTGGCGCACGGTCTTGGTAAACGCTTCACGCGATCTTGGCAGCACCCTCCGAGAGGGCTTTATTCGCAGCTCAGAGCGCTTGTACGAGCGATGTACATCGCCGCTACGTACTTGGGCAGCTCACGCAGCGCCCACTCCATCCGGCCCGGTGCCAGCTGCTCGGCGAAGACGGCTTCGACCACGAGGTCGTCCTCCTCCTCGGGCCACGGGCGGGCCGAGCCGGGCGGGGTCCGGCGGGCCAGGCGCACGCGGCGCACCCGCTCCCCGACAACCGCGAGGGTCCGCTCCAGTTCGGCGATCGCCTGGTCGGCCGCTGCCGGGTCGAGGACGAACCTGCCCGCGCGCGCGAGGCCGAGCAACGCGTCACCGCTCAGCGGCTGCCTGGTGAGGGTCGACATGCCGCCAGCCCAACATCCCCGGGGCCGTCGGCCCAGGCCCGCGCGCGCACGTTGCCCTCGCGCCCACGCCCGGCTTGCCCGCTCGGCCAATTCCGGACGAAGCGGACGGTTTGTGTGACAACTCTGCGACAGAAGCCACTTCTGTACACCGAACGGACTACACATCGATGGCGGACGACTCGGAAGAACTATAAGAAAACGACTACTCGTCCTTGACAGTCACTCAAAGGGCCCAAGCAGCACCACCAGCGGTCACCAACGGTGATGACCGCGCCGCCGCACTCGCAGGGCAGAGGAACGATGACGGACAGCACCGCCGCGCTGACGATCAACCTGCTCGGCCGCCCCCAGGCCTGGCACGGGGACACCGAGCTGGACCTCGGTGCCGCGCGCAGGCGCGCCGTCTTCACCGTGCTCGCGATGCGCGCGGGCTGCCCCGTCCGCCGCGAGGACCTGGTCAGCGCGGTCTGGGGGACCAGTGTCCCGGCGAGCGCGAACACCAGCCTCTACGCCTACATCTCCGGGCTGCGCCAGGTGCTGGAGCCGCAGCGCGACCGCTGGGCCGGAAGCCGGCTGCTGGTCACCGCGAGCGGCGGCTACTGCCTGCGGGTGCCCAAGGACAGCCTCGACGTGCACCGCTTCCACTCGCTGCGCGAGGAAGCCCGCCGCCGCCGGTCGGAAGGCGACGCGACCGGTGAACTGCTGACCTTGGAGAAAGCGCTTGCCTTGTGGCGCGGCGAGGCGCTCGCGGGCGTTCCGGGGCCCTTCGCCGAGGCGCAGCGGGCCCACCTCGACGAGCTGCGGCTGGCCACCCTCGAACGCCGCGCGGCGGTGAAGATCGACCTGGGCGGGCACGAGGACCTGGTCGGCGAGCTGACCGGGCTGGCCCACCAGCACCCGCTGCGCGAGGAGCTGCACCGGCTGCTGATGGTCGCGCTCTGCCGGGGTGGCAGGCAGGCCGAAGCGCTCGACGTCTTCCGCCGCGCGCGGGCGGTCCTGGTGGAGCAGGCGGGCAGCGAGCCCGGTCACGTCCTGCGCGAGCTGCACGAGCGCATCCTCGCCAGCGCCGGCGACCCCGGCCGGTGCTGCCCGCCGAAAACCCCTCCCGCTCGCCGGGAACCCATGGTCAGCCCGGCTCCGCCGAGGGCGCGCGCGTTCATCGGCAGAGAGGCGGAGCTGGACCTCCTGCGCGACGCCGTCGCCGGGCTCAAAGCGGGCCGCGGCGGGTGCGTCTGGTTCGACGGCGAACCGGGTGTCGGCAAGTCCGCGTTGCTGGCCGAAGCCCTTTCCGGAGTCACCGCGGCGGGCTGCGGCCTGTTCTGGGGCACCGGAGACGAGCTGACCCGGACCGTGCCGATGAACGCGCTCAGGTGCCTGGGCGGCGATCCGGTGGCGACGACGATGGAGCTGTGCTCGCGGGCCCCCGTCGTGCTGGTGCTCGACGACATGCAGTGGGTGGACGAGGAAAGCGTTCTCGCGTGGCGCCACCTGCACCGGCTGACGCAGCGGTTGCCGCTGTTGCTCGTGGTGGCCGCACGTCCGACCCGGGACCGCCGGGACATCGAGCTGTTGCGCGAGCAGGTCGGCACGCGAACGCTGAATCCGCTCGACGAAGCCGAAACCCGCGAACTCGTCACCGTGCTCGCGCCCGATTCGGCGCTCGCGGAGCCTGTCGCGCGTCTTGCCGGCGGCAACCCCTTCTACATCCGGGCAGCCGTTTCCGAGGCTCTGGAGTCCGGCTGGAACCCCGACGACGCCCCTCCAGTGCGGCTGATGACCGCCGTGCGCGAACACCTCCGTTTCCTGCTCCCGCACACGTCGCGGGTGCTCAGCTCCGCTGCGTTCCTCGGTGACGACTGCACGGTCGCCGAGATCTCCGCCGCCTCCGGCACCCCTGTCCCGTCCCTGCTGGAGTCCATTGAGGACGCTCTGGCCACCGGAGTCCTCGCGGAGCAGGAAGACCGGCTCACCTTCCCGCACCCCATCGTCCGGCGGGTCCTGTACTGCGGCATGCCGTCGGCGCTGCGCGTGGTCGTCCACCAGCAGCTCGCGCAGGCGCTCGCCGCCACGGCGGCCCCGCCCGAACGCGTCGCGGCCCAGCTGGCCGCGGGGCCGGTACCGGTGGACGATTGGGCCCGCGACTGGCTCGCCGAGCACGGCTGCGAGCTGGACCCGCGACTGGTCGCCTCGCTGCTCGGGGAGGAAGTGCTCGATGGGGACGCTCCAGGTGGATGCCCTGGGTCCGCTGCGTGCCCGGCTGGGCGAGGCCGAGGTCCCGCTCGGCCCGCCGCGGCAGCGCGCCGTGTTCGCGGTGCTCGCCGCCAACTCGGGACGCACCGTCTCCTCCTCCGAGCTGATCGACGGCGTTTGGGGCGCGACGGCCCCGGCGAGCGCGCTCGGCAGCCTGCACACCTACATCTGCGGACTTCGACGCGCACTGGGCCAGGCAGACCTGCTGGTGTCCAACGACTGCGGCTACGCGCTCCGACTCGACGGCGTGTCCGACGTGGGCTCGTTCGATCGCGCGCTGGCCCAGGCACAGACGCTGATCTCCGCCGGGCAGTGGCCTGACGCGGTCGGCGTCCTCGACTCCGGCTTGTCGTTGTGGCGCGCGGACGCGTACTCGGACGTGCCCGGCCCGTTCGCGGAGTCGGAACGGCGTCGCCTCGGTGAGCTGCGGTTGAGCGCCTGGGAACACCGCGCGCGGGCGCTGCTGGCGCTCGGCGGCGGCGCGGAGCTGGTCGTCGAGCTGACCGAACTGGTCGACGCGCACCCGCTGCACGAGTCCCTGCGCGAACTCCTCATGCTCGCGCTGCACCGCGAGGGGCGGCAGGCCGAGGCGCTGGAAGTGTTCCGTGATGCGCGCCGCGCCCTCGTCGAGGCGCAGGGCATCGAGCCGGGTCTCGCGCTGCGCGAGCTGCACCGGCTGATCCTCGACGGGGATGCTCCGCGTCCGCCTCTTGGCGTGGTTCCCCCGCGCGTCGAGGACTGCATTGTCGGGCGCGACAACGAGATCGCTGTGCTGCGTGCCGCAGTCGCGGACGTCGTCGCGGGGCGGGGCAGTGCGGTGTGGGTCGAGGGCGAGCCGGGTATCGGCAAGTCCGCGCTGCTTTCCGCCGCGCTCGCGGATGCCCGGGGCTGCCAGCTCGCGTGGGCCGTCGCCGACGAGCTGACCAGGCGGACACCGCTCCAGGTGGCCATGGACTGCCTCGGGATCGACCCGCCCGCCCCGGCCTGCCTGCTGGCGTTCGTCGAGCAGGTGTGCGCGCGGGGACCGCTGGTGATGGTGATCGACGATCTCCAGTGGGCCGACGAGGCGAGCGCCCTGCTGTGGCACCGCCTCGCCGCCGCCACCCGGGAGCTGCCGCTGCTGCTCGTTGCCGCGGTCCGGCCCGAGCCGGGCAGGCGCGACCTGGCCTGCCTGCGCCGGGGCGTGACGGCCGCGGGCGGGGTGGTCCTGCGGCTCGGCCCGCTCGGCCCCGGCGACACCGAGCGCCTGCTCGGCCACGTCGCCGGTGCGGCTCCGGGTGCGAGCCTGAGCGCGTTCGCCGCGCGCACCGGCGGAAACCCCTTGTACGCCAAGGAGATCATGCGCGCGCTCGTGGAGACGGGCGTGGTCTCCGTCGTGGACGGTCGCGCCGAGGTGACCGGTGCCGTGAGCGACCAGGCTCCCCCGTCACTGCTGGCGTCGGTGCGCAGAACGCTGGACTTCCTGGCCGAGGGCACCCGCGAGGCGCTGCGCCACGCCGCCCTCATCGGCGTGGAGTTCTCCGTCTGCGACCTCGCGGCCGTCTCCGGGAGGAGCCCCGTGGAGCTGGTCCCCGCGCTGGACGAGGCGGTCACCGCCAACGTGGTCGTCGAGGCAGGCAACCGCCTCGCGTTCCGCGATCCCGTTCTGCGCCAAGCGTTCTACGACAGCATCGCCCGGCCGTTCCGCGCCGCCCTGCACCGCCACGCCGCCGAGGTCCTGGCCGGCGCCGGCGCTTCGCCTGAGCGCGTCGCCGAGCACTTGGTGGCCGTGCCCGCGCTCGTCGACACCTGGGTGGTCGCGTGGCTCGCCGGCAACTGCGACACCGTGTGCGAGCGCATGCCCATGGCCGCCAACGACCTCCTCCGGCGCGTGCTCGACACCGGGCTCCCCACGCCCGCCCAGCGCGCCGTCCTCCTCAACACCGCCGCGCGAAGGTTGCCCTGCCCGCTACGGTGATCGCCGTGATCGTTCTGCCAGGGGGATGGCGCGACGCGCTCGCGTCACTGTCGATCTGGGTGATCGCGACCTTGGTCGCGACCGCCCCGGCAACGGTGCTGGTCGGCCGCGAAGTGCGCAGCTCGGCCGATGTGAACTGGCAACCGGTGCTCGTGACCGCGATCGTGGCCGTCGTCGGGTGGCTGGTCTGCCTGGGGCTGCGCGCGGCGGCCTCCCGCCGGTACCTCGACAAGGCCATCGCCACCGGCCACGTCCCGTGGTCCCCGGCATTCGCCTACACGCTCGCCGGATGGCTGCTTCTGGTCGGCGCGGGCGGTTTCGCCTTCGGCACCTACCAGGTCGCCTCGACCGTCGACGCACCCAGCTCCTACCGCGTCAGCATGGAGAAGTACCCACTGCCGTTGCTGTTCATCGGCGCCACGCTGGTGACGGTCGGCTGCGCCGGGTACGCGGCGCTGAAGTACCGGCGCCGCAACGAGTTCCCGGTGCTCCGCGAGCACGGCATCGCGCGCGAGGTCACGCCGCCGGGCAAGCTCCCCAAGGCCGAGGCGTTCAAGGTTCGGACCAGGTTCTGGATCGAGGGCGTGATCATCGACGGCCTCGCGTTCGCCAGTGGTCTGGTGCCGCGCCTGCTCAACGGGGAGCAGCCGTCCGAGGACGAGCTGGGCAAGGGCCTCATCAGCATCATCGGCGGCCCCGGCATCATCAGCTTCGCGCTGCTGGTCGCGATGTTCCTGCTGGGCTGGCCCGCGCGTTCGTCGGCGCTCGACGCCGTGCGCCAACCGTCCTCGCTGACCGCGATCGGCCTCACCGTCGTCGGTTTCGTCATCGGGGAGCAGAACCAGCTCCTGGGCGGCATCCTCGCGACGGCCGGTGTCATTCTCGCGTCGGCGACCTGCCTGAACATCATGGACCGCGGTTCCCAGCCGTGGCTGGGCTTCGTGTACTTCGCGGGCACCTACCTCCTCGGCTACTTCATGGGCCAGGAGGGCGATCCCACGCTCCCCGAGGGGTTCAGCGGCTGGGCCCTGGCCGTCGGCGGCGCCGTCTTCGCCGCGCGCGAGGCCCGCGAGCACTGGCGCAAGTGGGCCGCGCTCGAACCGCTGCGCGAGTAAACGCTTCTGCCCCAACCGAAAAGACAACCGTGATCCCCTCCGGGCGTCCTGTGCGTGTCAACCGCACGTTCACGCCCCGAGGGCACCTCTTGAGCATCACCACCCGCCGAGCGGGGGCTGCCGCCCTGGCGCTCTGCGCTGTCACCGCCCTTGCCCTGCCCGCGTCCGCGGAGCAGTACCGCGCCGACATCGCCGTGGACGTCACACCCCGCTCCGTGCTGACGGAGAAGGACGTCAGCTTCCATTCGGAGATCATCGTGAGCAACAAGGGCACCGTCCCGATCACCGGTGACTGGTTCACCGTCGACATCCCCTACGGCGTAGGGTTCGTCGCCGCCAGGGGCGACACCTGGAACTGTGGCCTCAACCCCAGCGTCTCGTGGCCGCAGGTGCACTGCCGCTCCGAAGCCGTCAACGAGCCCGGCACCAGCCGCCCGCCGGTGTCGCTGCACCTGGCCGCGACCGCGTCCCGGGTCGACGCCAATGTGGACATCTCGGTCGCGGGATTCCGTCGCGGTGAACGGATGTCACCAACAACGGGGTCCTGATCCGGGTGCGTTCGTACTAGGCCGTGTGGCTGGGGTTCCAGCGTGGGGTCGGCTTGACCTGGGCCCCCTTGCGCGTGCCCCTGGGCCTTTCGGGGGCACGGGATGAAACTCCGGCCCTCGCGGGAAGCGTATGGCACGCGCACCCCAGGTAAAGCCGACCGTTCCAGCCTTACCTCGCGCCAGCTGGAACTGGCTTTCGTTTGCTGAAACCGTTGGGGTGTAAGGGAAAGTTCACTCCGTAGAGCCATGATCCACTATTTGCAGACGCTAAAATAAGGGTATGGCCCCTGCCGATATCGAAGACGAACTCGTCGCCGCCTACGCCGCGATCGGGCGTGCGGTGGCGGACTTCGCCTCAACCCTGATGAAGCTCTATGACGACCTGGATCCGCAAGTGCAGCAGTATGCCGGGGATGTCCTGATGCCGCTGCTGCGCGTCTCCCAGGTCAAGGGCAACAAACTTGTCGACCGGGCGATGTCGCTGGTGGAGCACCCGGTGGTGTTGGAGGCGTTGTCGGAGGGTCGGATCGATGAGGGCAAGGCGTTGATGATCATCGATCAGGTCAGTGTCCTCGACGCCGCCAACCAAGCGATCGCTGAACCGGTGTTGATCGCGCATGCGGCCACGCACAACTACACCGCCTCTCAACGGTATGCCCGGCGTTTCATCCTCAAGCTGGATGCCGAGGCGGCGTTGCGGCGTCATGAGGAGAAGCGCAAGCAGCGGTTGGTGGAGAAGTTCAACCTCGACGACGGCATGGCCTCCCTCCGCGTGGTCCTGCCCGCCCTGAAGGCGGCCCTCGCCTTCGACCGCATCGACCGCATCGCGCGGGCACTACCGAAGGATGACCGAACGCTGGACCAGAAGCGGTCGGATGTCGCGGCGGATTTGTTGATGGGCAAGGAAACACCCGCCCCGCAGGGTGAGGTGTGCGTGAACCTGACCATGCCGATCACCAACATCCTCGGCTTGACCACAGACCCGGCGATGCTGGCCGGATACGGACCGCTGCCCGCGCCGATCGTGGCCGATGTGGCGGCGAATGGGATCTGGAAGCGCATCCTGACCGACCCAGCCACCGGGATGGCTGAGCACATCACCACCTACCGGCCCACCCCGGCACAACGCGAGTTGATCAACGCCCGGTATCCGACGTGCACGATGGTCGGCTGCAACCAACCGGCGCACCGCTGCGACCTGGATCATTGTTGCCCGTTCGATGGCACCAACACCACCATCGCCAACCTGCGACCGAAGTGCAGGCACCACCACCGGATGAAGACCCACTCCAACTGGTCCTGCGAGAACCGGCCGGACGGAACGCACGCGTGGACCACACCGAGCGGCAAGGTGATCGAGACCGAACTCGAACCCATCGCCGAACCCGCCCCGTTCTAGGGCCGTGACCGGGAAGGCTTACCGTCCGTTGGTCCGCGTGTGGTTCGCCTACTATCGCGTCCATGTCCGGGTCCGAGCACGTCCTTGAGTGGTTGCAGAGCTGGTACGCCTCGCAGTGCGATGGCGACTGGGAACACGAATGGGGCGTGAGGATTGACACGCTCGACAACCCGGGGTGGCTCGTCAAGATCGATCTTGAGGACACGGAGTTGGCTGGCCGGCAGTATCCCCGTCGGGATGTCACTCGAGGCGAGCACGACTGGGTGATGGCGTGGACGTCCGAGCAGACGTTTCACATCGCCTGCGGTCCCGGCAATCTGACCGAGGCACTCTCGTTGTTCCGGAGTTGGGCGTGCGAGGACGCCGCGGAAGAGCTCTGATCGGAGTTCCTCACGCAGCGAGCGCGGGCCTGCCTCCCCAATGGATGCCCTTCTCGCTGCTGACGCGGGCGCGCTCCTTCCACTGGGCGGCGAGGAGTCAGGGGCGAGCGTTGCTGTTGCGCCATCGCAGGCAGACGTGCAGGGCTCGGGTTTGGTCATGTGGTTGCGGTGGTCGGAGTTCGCGATCGTGATGCCGTAGCGGCCCGAAGTGGGCCACCGGTATCACGAGCGTGGTGCCCACTGATCCAGGGTGCTGGCCGACCACTCAGACGTCAAAACTCAAGCTGGTGGCTTGTCACGCAGCCTTGGCTGGGTAAGGGGTCCAGGTACGGATGGGTGAGTCGGTGGCAAAGCCGGTTTGGGGCTTGGCTCGGGTGTTGTGCCAGCGGATGTGGGCGTTGATGACGGAGTCTTGCTCGGTGTGGCCGCGGTGGTCGGTGCCGCTCAGGGCGAAGTAGCGCAGTGCGGCGGATCCGGCTTCGATCCACTTCAGCCAGGACCCGTAGGTGGGTGGGCAGACCAGCTCGATCTGGTTGCCCGCGCACCACGGTCGGACGTCGGTGTTGCGGCGCGGGGAGTAGTTGTCGCAGATGACGTAGAGCTTCTCGTCGGTCCCCCGCGTCCGCAGGACCTTGAGGAAGGCCAGGAACTCCTTCCAGCGTTTGCGGGGTCGGGTCCGGTGGAAGAGCTTGCCTATGGCCAGGTCTAGGGCGGCGAGCATCTGCGTGACCCCGTCGTGGCGGTGATAGGTCGCCCGCAGCCTTTCGGCTTGGCCTGGTGCTGCCAGGTCTTTCCCTTGCGTGGTAACAAGTTCAGCGGTCCGCGACTGATCGCCGCCACAGTGCCGCACTCCAGCAGGTGGACCTGCAGCTTGGCCAGCGACCACGTGGTGAACACGGTGATAACCCGGTCGGCAGGGGAGGTCCGGACGATCGGACAGATCTGTTCACCGATCGTCCTCGGGCTTCCCCCGCTCCATTTCGGGTCCAGTGCTGCGAACCCCCGCTCATTGAACGCGTGGAGGGCATCCCGCATACAGTCCTCGCTGACCTGCATCAGCGAGGTGATGTCCCGGGCGGCCTGGCCCTGGCCGGACATCAGTACCACGATCGCCCGCCGCAGCCGGACCGGATCCTTCGAGACCCGGCTGATCCGCTGCAGCTTCCGGCCCTCCTCCATCGACAACGCCCGCACGAACACACTCGGCCGGCCAGCCATGACCACCTCCCGCGCTCCACATGCGGAATCAGCGTGCCGACCAACCCGGAAGATCGATTACTGGGCCGACGTTCTGCGACAAGCCACTAGAGGTCCTCCGCGTGAACTCAGGGCCGCGCGGCGGACGATCTGGTCGTCGCGGCTCTCGCGGGCCTACCCGCACACCTGCTCAAGCACCCGAGCGGCGTTGCCCCCGACCACTCCCGAGACCTCGTCCTCCGCGAGTCCCGCCGTCCGCAGAGCCTCGACCAGCACGGCGAAGTCCCGCGCTCCCCGATAGCCGGACATCAACCCGGACACGCCGTTCATATCCGTGCCGAAGCACAGCCGCTCCACCCCGGCGACCTCGGCCAGGTGCGCGACGTGCCGCACGAACTCGTCCACAGTGGACACGCCGATCCCCTTGTCCCCGTAAGGCCACAACCCGATCAGCCCGCCAGTTCCGGCGATCGCGCGGATCTCGTCGTCGCCGAGATAGCGGGGGAAGTCCTGCAACGCGCGAGCCCCCGTGTGCGAGCTGATCACCGGTGCGGTCGTCCGCGAGCACACGTCCAGGATCGTCGCGCGGTCTGCGTGCGCCAGGTCGATCACCATGCCGCGGCGGTTCAGCTCGGCGACGGCCTCCGCGCCCAACGCGGTCAGGCCGGGCTTGCGGCGGCCCGCGCGGACGTCGGGACTGGCCGGGGTCTTGTCCCACGACATGCAGATCGTGCCGAGCGCGTTGTCGGCGTAGTGCACCAGGCCCACCACGCGAACGCCTTGCGCGTACAGGTCGTCGAGCCGCGACAGATCCGGCCCGATGACGTCAGCGCCCTCGATCCCCAGCAGCACAACGGTTTCCCGCGATGCACGGATCTCGGCGACCGAGGTGACCATCCTGCAGCCCGCCGCCGACGCGTCGGCGCGGATCTCGGCGAGCTGCCGCCGGACCGCGCGCCACGGGCTCAGCGGCCGGTGCCACCGAGTCACCAGTGGATCTCCGACCGCCTTCGCGACGACGGCGCGCACCGGCGTCTCCGCGAGGTCTGCGTAGGTGGTGTTCTCCGGCCACGAGCGAGCCAGGACCCTGCGGTGCAGCGCGCGGAACGGCTGCGGCAGCAGGCGGGTGCCGTGCGTGTGCACGTCGATCACGAGAGCGGTCACGGTTTGCTCCTTACTAGACCAGTCTATATAGTTATGGCATGGCACCCCGCGGCGTGACAAGGCAGCGCATCCTGGAGGCCGCCCGGACCCTGTTCCGGCGGCAGGGCTACCACGCGACCGGCCTCAACCAGGTCCTCGACGAGGGCGCCGCCCCCAAGGGCTCGCTGTACTTCCACTTCCCCGGCGGCAAGGAACAGCTGGCGGTGGAGGCGGTGCGGCTGTCCGCGACCGAACTGCGCGGAGCCGTCGACCTGCTCATCCAGACCACGCCCGACACCGCAGCCGCCCTGCGCGCCTCCGCCGACCTGCTCGGCGGGCTGCTGGAGCACTCCGGCTTCCGGGACGGCTGCCCCATCTCGACCGTGGCGCTGGAAGCGGCGGCGGGCAGCGACGCGATCCGCGAGGCGTGCGCCGAGGGCTACCAGTCCTGGATCGACCTGATCGCCGAACGCCTGCGCGCGGACGGGGCGGATGAGGCCGCCGCCGCGGAACTGGCCACCTTCGCGGTGTCGGCCATCGAGGGCGCGCTGCTGCTGGCCAGGGTCCAGCGCGACACCACTCCCCTGCGCTGCGTCGCGGCCAGGATCGCCACCATGATCGAGGAGACGACAGCATGACCGGACTGCACGCGCACCACATCAACTGCGGCACCATGCACCCGCCGAGTCATCGCCTCGTGCACGGCGAGGGCGGGGTGTTCGCGCCCGCGACAATGGTGTGCCACTGCCTGGTCGTGGAGACCGACGAGGGCTTGGTGCTCGTCGACACCGGCCTCGGCCTCGGCGACGTCCAGAACCCGAAGTCCACGCTCAGCGCGGTGTTCCGCACCGTGACGCGTCCCGTGCTGGACCCGGAGGAGACCGCGGTCCGGCAGGTCCAACGGCTCGGCTACAAGCCGGAGGACGTGCGGCACATCGTGCTGACCCACCTCGACGTCGACCACGCGGGCGGGCTCCGCGACTTCCCGTGGGCGAAGGTGCACGTGCACCAGGTCGAGCACGACCGCGCGAGCAACCCCACCGGCGCGGAGAAGCGCCGCTACCGGACGAAGCAGTGGGCGCACGGGCCCCAGTGGCAGACCTACGCCGAAGCCGGGGATCGCTGGTTCGGTTTCGAGGCCGTCCGCCAGCTCGACGGATTGCCGCCGGAGATCCTGCTCGTCCCGCTCGCCGGGCACACGCACGGCCACACCGCCGTCGCGGTGGACACCGGCGAGAAGTGGTTGCTGCACGCGGGCGACGCCTACATGTTCCACGACGAGATCGATCCCGTGCGCCCGCGCTCCACCCCGGGGCTGGCGTTCTTCCAGAACCTGATGCAGGTCGACGGCCCCAAGCGCAGGGCCAACCAGCGCCGGTTGGGCGAACTGCGCGCCTCGCACGGCGACGAGGTCGAGATCTTCTCCGCCCACGACCACACCGAGCTGCGACGATACGCGCCATGAGAACTGCGCCGGCGAGCACGCTGGGCCTGGATCATCGCCATCGTCGCCGTCTTGACGCTGGGTTCCGGGGTGACGCTGGTCCTCGCGTTCCCCTCGATCGCCGCCACCACCTGTCCCCGGTGCTACGGGCTCGTCCCGGTGGAGGACGGGCTCTACGCCGAACCCGATGTGTCCGATGTGGACCGTCAGCGACTCGTTTCGTTGTACCGCGAGGCCAACCAGCGGGTCACCGACTTCTACGGAGAGCGCAGGGGCAGGCCGATCGTGCTCGCCTGCTCCACGCCCGAGTGCTACAGCCGGGTCGGTGGCGGCGGCGAACGGGGCGTCGCCGTGCTCGGCCGAGCCGTGATGCTCTCGCCCCGCGGCCTCGACCCCGTGATCGCCGCGCACGAGCTGTCGCACACCGAACTCCATGCGCGGCTGGGCAGTGGTCAGGTGCCGCAGTGGTTCGACGAAGGGCTGGCCGTCCTCGTCGCCGACGACCCGCGCTTCCTGCTACCGCGCACCTCACCGGACCGCTGCCGCACCGACACCCAGGAACCCTTGCCGCAGACGCTCGACGAGTGGTTGCGCGCCGCCAGCGCCGACGAGCAGATGTACGGCAAGGCAGCGTGCCGGGTGCATCGATGGGCAGCGGCGCACGGCGGACCACGCGCGGTGGTCGACCTCCTCGACCGGTTGAGCCGCGGCGAGCGCTTCACCGGCTGACGGTTCAGCTCCAGGAGTAGACCGAGGTCAGCGCAGACCCACTTCGGCGTGCGCTCCTTCGACCAGCCACCGCTGTCCCCGGAACACGATCTCCGCCGTGGCGACCTCCGAGTTCACGCACACCGCCGACCCACCGTCAGGGTCGGTGTAGTCCACGCGAACGCTCCGCCCGGCGTCCTGCGTCACCTTCACATCGAGCCCACGCCCGCGCACTGTCCACACAGGAATGTCAATGCTCGTGCGCCGAGTCGTCGCGGGAGGCGAGGACTTCGACGTGCACCCAGAACCCGATGTCGGTGACCGAACGGTGGCCTCCTGGTGGGTCGACCAGCAGCCCACCACGCAGATCACGGCCGCGACACCGGCGTGAGACAGTCTTGAGACCGGGATGGAGCCCGGCGGAACGGGCAGGAGGTGTCGTGACGGCCATCGGTGCTGGTCATGTGGTCGGTGGGCGCTACAAGCTGGTCGCCGAGCTGGGCTCGGGCGGCTTCGGGCGGGTCTGGCGCGCGCACGACGAGACCCTCGGCGTCGAGGTGGCGATCAAGGAACTGCGCATGCCACCGGGGCTGTCCCAGGCGGAGCAGGACGAGCGGCTCGCGCGCGCCGTGCGCGAGGCCCGCAACGCCGCTCGCCTGCGCAACCACGAGAACATCGTCGCGATCTACGACGCCGTCACCGACGACGACCGCCCCTGGATCGTCATGGAGCTGGTCCAGGGCCGTTCCCTGGCCGAACACGTCGCGGCGCACGGTCCACTGTCGACGGACATGGCCGCGAAGCTCGCCACGGCGCTGCTGAGCGCGGTCGGCGCGGCGCACCAGGAAGGCCTCGTGCACCGCGACATCAAGCCGGCCAACGTGATGATCACCGACACCGGCAGGGTGGTGCTCACCGACTTCGGGACGGCGGTCCACCAGTCCGACACCGCGTTGACCGCGACCGGGATGTTCATCGGGTCGCTGGAGTACATCGCGCCCGAGCGGTTGCGCACCGACGGGCTGCCCGCCAGCGACCTGTTCTCCGTCGGCGTGGCCCTCTACCAGGCCGTCGAGGGCGTCTCGCCGTTCCGCCGCGACTCCCCCGAAGCCACGCTGGCCGCGCTCCTGCTGGGCGAGGTTCCCGAACCGAGCCGAGCCGGTGCGCTGACGCAGCTCATCACCCGGTTGCTGGACAAGGACCCGGACACGCGGCCGACCGTCCCCGAGGCGATGGCCATGATCGGCGACACCGACGACACCAAGATCCTCACCACGCCGAGCCCGAAGCAGAGCCCGGAGCCGGAACCGGGACCGAGCCCGGGGTCGTGGCGGAAGCGGCTGCCCACCGCCGCCTCCGGGATGCTGATGGCGCTCGTCGCCGCCCTCGGCGTCGTGGGTCTCTGGTACTACGGTCGCAGCTACGGCGATGACGGCTGGCGGTTCTTCACGCTGGATCCGGCCGGCTACCGCGGCAGCTTCGTCACGACCGCGTTCCAGCTCGTCGTCGTGCTCGTCGGGGGCGTGGTGTGCGCCGATCTCACGCGGTTCCTGCCGATCCCGGTCCGCCTCGCCGGGCTGCTCGTCGGCGGCGCGGCCACCGTCTACGCCTTCCACGGCGTCGCCTACATCGTGTGGTCCACCGACGGGTACGGATCGGCCGCGACGGAGACCGCGGTGCTGTCGGTCAGCGGGATCGTGCTCGCCGCCGCGGTCCTGGCCTGGGCCGCGAGGAGGGTGTCGCGGCCCAGGCCCTGACGCCTCAGTCGGTGCCCGCCTCCATGGCGGCGTTGTCCAGCAGCAGCTCGTCCTCAGGGGCCTCACCGCGGGAGGCGATCGCCTCGGCGCCGCCCTTCGGCATCGCGCCGATGAGCCCGGTGGAGGCCGCCTGCGCCGCGCCGATCAGCGTCGGGTGCTTGCTGCCCACCATGCCCAGGACCGCGTACTGCTCCAGCTTGGCGCGCGAGTCGGCGATGTCGAGGTTGCGCATGGTCAGCTGGCCGATGCGGTCGACCGGGCCGAACGCGGAGTCCTCGGTGCGCTCCATCGACAGCTTGTCCGGGTGGTAGCTGAACGCGGGCCCGGAGGTGTCGAGGATCGAGTAGTCCTCGCCGCGCCGCAGCCGCAGCGTCACCTCGCCGGTGACCGCGGTGCCGACCCAGCGCTGCAGCGACTCGCGCAGCATCAGGGCCTGCGGGTCCAGCCAGCGGCCCTCGTACATCAGCCTGCCCAGCTTGCGGCCCTCGTTGTGGTAGCTGGCCAGGGTGTCCTCGTTGTGGATGGCGTTGACCAGCCGCTCGTAGGCGGCGTGCAGCAGCGCCATGCCGGGCGCCTCGTAGATGCCGCGGCTCTTGGCCTCGATGATCCGGTTCTCGATCTGGTCGGACATGCCCATGCCGTGCCTGCCGCCGATGGCGTTGGCCTCCATCACCAGGTCGACGGCGGTGGCGAAGGTCCTGCCGTTGATCGTGGTGGGCCTGCCCTGCTCGAAGCCGATGGTCACGTCCTCGGTGGCGATCTCCACGGCCGGGTCCCAGAACCGCACGCCCATGATCGGGTCGACGATCTCGATGCCGGTGTCCAGGTGCTCCAGGGTCTTGGCCTCGTGCGTGGCGCCCCAGATGTTGGCGTCGGTGGAGTAGGCCTTCTCGGTGCTGTCCCGGTACGGCAGGCCGTGCGCGACCAGCCACTCCGACATCTCGGTGCGCCCGCCCAGCTCGCTGACGAACGCCGCGTCCAGCCACGGCTTGTAGATCCGCAGCGAGGGGTTGGCCAGCAGGCCGTAGCGGTAGAACCGCTCGATGTCGTTGCCCTTGAAGGTGGAGCCGTCGCCCCAGATCTGCACGTCGTCGTCGAGCATCGCGCGGACCAGCAGGGTGCCGGTGACCGCGCGGCCCAGCGGCGTGGTGTTGAAGTACGTGCGCCCGCCGGTGCGGATGTGGAAGGCACCGCAGGCCAGCGCCGCCAGGCCCTCCTCGACCAGGGCCGCGCGGCAGTCGACCAGGCGGGCGATCTCCGCGCCGTAGGTCGTGGCGCGCCCGGGCACCGAGGCGATGTCGGGCTCGTCGTACTGGCCGATGTCAGCGGTGTAGGTGCAGGGCACCGCGCCCTTCTCGCGCATCCACGCGACAGCAACCGACGTGTCGAGGCCGCCGGAGAAGGCGATGCCGACACGTTCACCGACAGGCAGGGAGGTAAGCACCTTGGACACGAGTGAAGTATATGCACACCACCGCATGGTCATGCAACGCTCTACCCGGTGAGGTGAGGCACTCACCTCACCGGCGTCAGCCGCAGCCCACCACGAAGAGACCGACGCGAAGCGCTTCCGCGTCCGCACGCCGCGGCACCACCACGTCCGCCGTGCCCTCCCGCCGCCCCCGTTGCCGGAGCGCCCCCTCGACGACGAAGGCCGCGACGCCGGTCACCAGGGCGGCCAGCAGGCCGATCCCCATGTGCACCAAGGCTTTCCTCACCAGCGCACGCACGCTCATGCTCTCCTCCCCCGCAGGTTGAGCGGAAAGCATCACAGCCGCTGCTGAAATCCCCGTGAAATGCCCCCGCCGCACCCCAGAGGTGCTCACAGGCCCCGGGCATTGCCCGGACACAGCCGCACCTTGTTATAGTTGTACGCGAACAAGGGGTGATGAAATGACGATCTTCGCTCGCCGCGTCCTGCTGTCGGCACTGGCGCCCGTGCTCGCCCTGAGCGCGTTCGCCGTGCTCCAGCTCTCCCTCGCCCACCGCCTCCCCGAACGGCTCGCCACACACGCCGATCCGCAGGGGGAGGTCGACGGCTTCAGCTCGGTCCCGGCGTTCTTCTGGTCCGCGTTCGCGGTCGGCAGCGTGCTCGGCGCGCTCGGCGTCTTCGCGGTCATCGCCACGCGCCGGAGCCCGTCGACACAACGCGTCTTCACCGGCATCGCGGTCGGGGTGAGCACCAACTTCATCGCACTGCAGAGCATCTTCCTGCTGCGCCAGGTCGACGTCACCGACCCGTCCACAGTGGACTTCGCATGGTGGTCCTTCGTCATCCCCTTCGTCGCCGGGCTGCTCGGCGGAACAGCCGGGTACCTGCTCGCGGGCCGCACCGTCGCGCCGGCCGCCGAACCGTTGCCCAGTGACGCGCCGCGCATCCCGCTGGCCGCCGAGGAACGCGCGAGCTGGAGCCAGACCGTGGTGACCCGCATGCCGGTGGTCGTGAGCGTTCTCGTGCTCGCGCTGGGCATCTTCGTCACCTACGCCGTCGGATGGCCGGGCATTCTCGTCCTGCTGTCCGCACTGACGCTGATGTGCAGCGCTTCGGTGCGGGTGACCGTCGACAGCAACGGTCTGGCGGTGCGGCCCACGTTCCCGGGCTGGCCGAGGAAGCGGATCGGGCTCGATCGAATCGCTCACGCGTCGGTGCGCGAAACCGAACCCGTCAGGAAGTTCGGGGGTTGGGGGTACCGGTACTGGGGCCGGACGACCGCCGTGGTGCTGCGCGCGGGAGAGGCCATCTCGTTGGAGTTGACCGATGGGAGCGAGTTCCTGGTGACCGTCGACGACGCGGCGACGGGTTCGGCGTTGGTGAACTCCTTGGCCGAACGGGCTCGCGCTACCGGGTAGCCCGGGAGTCGACGACGACCAGACCGGAGACCAGACCGGACAAACCGGGGTGCGACCGTGGCCGCCACGCGCACACCAGAGCACCGAACAGCAGCAGCTGAGCGAGGCTCTCGGCGGCCGGGACGGTCCGGCCCATGCTGCTGAGCGCGACGTAGCCGAAGGTGCCGAACAGCAGCGCGACCACCATCCGCGCGCCCGGCGCGGAACCGTCAGCTCTGGTGCGGCGCAAGCGAACCGCGCGCTGGCCCACGGTCGCACCACCGGTGAGCGCGGGAACTGCCAGCAGCAAGACGGCGGGAATCCACGTGCCCAACACGGTGATCAACGGCTGGGCCCACGAAGCCTGGTTGAGCCAGACGCCGAAACCGAAGTGCGCCACCAGGTTCGCGGTAGTGGCGAGCGCTCCGCCCAGCACGGTGACCGACACCAGGTCCACGAGCATCCCCAGCAACCGCCGTCCGGTGGTGACCGGGCGCGGCTCCTCGGCCGCCAGCGTGGTTTTCGGGCCCCCCAGGAACCGCAACAGCGGCGCGAGCAACACGCCGAACGCCGTGCCCAGCGTGTTGGCGATGAGGTCGTCGACGTCGGCGATCCGGTACGGGCATTCGAAGATGAACCAGTTCCCGGTCAACTGCGTGAGCTCGATGAGCAGCGACACCCCGAAACCGGCGAGCACCACCCAGCCGACACCGCGCCGGAGGTAGTGCGTCAGGTAGGCGCCCAGCGGCACGAACAGCGCCACGTTGAACACCACCTGCTGGAACGCCGGGTTGACCAGCAACCCGCGCAACCCCGGTGCTTTCTGCTCCTTGGCGATGTCCGCGAGGAAGCGCAGCGGGTCCAGTTGCGGATGGGTCAGCTCCTGGTGCGCCGCGCACCACGCCGCGTCGATGCTGGGCAACGGCAGCATCGTGTAGGTGACCAGGGCCAGGCCGTAGACCAGGAACCCGAACGCGAGCAGTGTCGGCCGCCAGCCCAGTTCCCCGCGTCGTCGGTAGCTGCGGAAGACGAACGGGACGAGCAGCACGAAGGCCAGCAAGGTCCCGCCGAACACGGCGAGCACGGCCGGGATCACCTTGGCGGACAACACGTTCTCCGTTCGGATGCGGCGGGTTCCGCCGATTCTCCTTCCCGGGACCGGCCCCATCCGGCTCCAACGCGCCGGCTCACCCGACCGTGGGGGCGGCCCCGGCTGAGCCGCCCCCGCCGATCACCCGATCAGGCGGGCAGGGCGTAGACGCGCGCCCAGTCGACCTCGTAGACGGCCTACTGCATGTCCGCCGTGGACGTTGTCCAGCTGAATCGTCTGGTGCGTCGGCGGAGCGCATTGGACGCACTTGCAGACGCTGTCGGCACCCCCGAAGCGCCGTTCTCCTGGTAGTCGTACTCGCCGTCCTCCGGCCACCTGTTCGAGTCCGGCCACAGGATCAGCAGCGGGTGGCACTGCCTGCGTTGTTCGCACTCGTGGCCTGCGCCTCCCACAACGCGGGTGTTCTCGTCGGCCCCTTGAGGAAGGGGACTCCCCCAGCCGTAGCGGCCTGCCGCGGTGTCATCGGCTGCCGACGTGGCCGTCGTCGTGGCGACCAGCAGCAGCGTCGCGCCCCAGGTCGCGAGCATCGTTCGCCATCGCATCCGCATGAAGCCTCCCGCCGCAGCCCGAACGAGAACCGGACGCCGAGAGAGCGGCGGCGACGGCGACCTGACCGAGGCTGATGCCGCCGTCGTTGGCGGGCACCCTGCGGTGAACGAGGACACGAAACCCGTTGTGCTGCAAACGGTTGACGGTACGACGCAGGAGCAGCGCGTTCTGGAACACGCCTCCGGACAACGCCACCGTGGCCAGCCCGGTGCTCTCGCGCACGGTCGCACAGCAGGACACGATGGCATCGGCGACACCATTGTGGAACCGCGCGGCGATCACCGCGGGGTCGACGCCGGCGAGCCGATCCGAGACCAGCGCGCGAAGCAGGTCCTCACCGCGCACGACCAGGCCGTCGGTCCTCGCCGCATAACTGTCCACTGTGGACGTGTCGGCGCGCTGCTCCAGCTCGATGGCGGCCTGCCCCTCGTAGTTGACCGCGTCTCGCACGTCCAGCAGCGCGGCGGCCGCGTCGAACAGCCTGCCGGCGCTGGAGGTCAGCGGCGAGTTGATCCCGTTGCGGGCCATCGCGACCACCGTCGCCCACTGCTCGTGGTGCCTGCGGGCCACCGGGAGGTCGACGTCGGGCAGGTAGGCGGCAGCCATCCGCCACGGTTGCCGGATCGCCGCGGCGCCGCCGGGCATGGGCACCGGGCGGAGGTGTCCGGCACGCCGGTAACCCCTCAGGTCGGCGATCAGGAACTCGCCGCCCCAGATGGTGCCGTCCGGCCCGTAGCCGGTGCCGTCGAACGCGACCCCGATGACCGGGCCCGCCTCGCGGTTGTCGGCAAGGCAGGACGCGATGTGGGCGTGGTGGTGCTGCACACCAACGACGTCGACACCGGTGAGGTCGAGTGCGTACTTGGTGGACAGGTAGTCGGGGTGCAGGTCGTGCGCCACGACCTGCGGGGTGATCCCGAACAGCCGGCGGAAGTGCTCGATGCCCTCGGTGAACGCCGTGAAGGTCTCGTGGTTGGCCAGGTCCCCGATGTGCTGCGACACGAACGCGTGCTCATCCCTGGCCAGGCAGAACGTGTTCTTCAGCTCGGCGCCGCAGCCGAGCACCGGCCGTGGGCAGTGCAACGCGAGGACGACCGGTTCGGGCGCGTAGCCCCTGGAGCGGCGGAGCACGCTGCCGCCGCGCACGACCGAGTCGTCGGCGCGGATGTGGATGGGGCGGTCGTGGGTGAGCACCGCGTCGGCGATGCCGGTCAGCGGGTGCGCGTCCCGGTAGGCGATCGGCTCGTCGGAGAGGTTCGCGCTGGTCAGCACGATCGGTTCGGCCAGGTCGCGCAGCAGCAGGTGGTGGAGCGGGGTGTAGGGCAGCATCAGGCCCAGTTCCCGGGCGCCGGGCGCGACCGCGTGCGCCACGGGCGCATCCGCACGACGCGGCAGCAGCACGATCGGCCTGCGATGACTGGTCAGCTCACGTGCGCCCGGCTCGTCGACCTCGCACAGGGCGGCGGCCTGGTCCAGGTCGGCGACCATCAGCGCGAACGGCTTGTCGGCACGGTGTTTGCGGGCGCGCAGCGTGGCCGCGGCCGTGGGGTGGGCGGCCAGCACGGCGAGGTGGAAGCCACCGAGCCCCTTGACCGCCAGCACCTGTCCGGCCGCGAGGCGTTCGACGGCGTCGGTGAGGGGATCGGTGCTGTCGCCCAGTTCGAGCCGCGGGCCGCAGGCCGGGCAACAGGTGGGTTGGGCGTGGAAGCGCCGGTCGCCGGGATCTTCGTACTCGGCCCTGCACAGGGCGCACATCGGGAAACCGGCCATGGTGGTCAGCGGCCGGTCGTACGGCACGTCACGCACGATCGTGAACCTCGGGCCGCAGTTGGTGCAGTTGACGAACGGGAACCGGTAGCGGCGATCGGCCGGATCGAACAGCTCGCGCAGGCAGTCCGCGCAGGTGCCGGAGTCCGCCGCAACCCGTGCGCTGCGCGCGCCTTCGGCATGACTGGTGGCGATCTCGAATCCGGTCGCACCGCCCGCCGGGCGTCGCGTCACCTGGACGTCCTCGACGCGGGCCAGCGGCGGAGCGTCGCGCGCCAGGGCGGTCAGGAACTCCCGCACGTCCTCCGGCCTGCCCTCGATCTCGATGAACACGCCGGCGACGTCGTTGCCGACGCGGCCGGACAAGCGCAGCCGGGTGGCCAGCTCGTGCACGAAGGGGCGGAAGCCGACGCCCTGCACGACTCCTGCGACCCGGAGGTCCCTGCGGACGAGCCCCGTTCGATCGGCTCCGCTCACGTGTCCTTCGTCCGGTGCGACGCGAGCATGGCGGTGAAGGTCGCGTCCCAGCTGGCGAACGCGTGCTGGGACCTGAAGCGCTGCAGGGAGTCCATCGTGTCCTGCCGCACCCGTAGCCACGCGCTGTTGGGGAAGTGCAGGTCGATGGTCTCCCGCCACACGCTCACCGGGAGCGCGTAGGACGCCTCGTTGCTCCAGGGCACCTGCTGCACCTGGAGCCGGCCTTGGTCACTGCCGAATACCGTGCCGCTGAACAACAACAGCAGCGGGATCGCACCATCCTCGAGGGCGTTGAAGAACTTCGTCGAAGCGATCTCCAGGTCGTAGCTGCACGGCACGTCCACATCCACGACCGTGCTCTTGCTGAAGCCCGGCACCATGATCGACAGAGTCGTGAACGACAACGGCTTCAAGGTGTCCGCCCAGCGGTCGCTGTGCCCGAACAGGTCGGTGAGCCGCTGTGCCTCGGCGGCCGAATAGCGCCTGCGCTGCGGTTCGATGCGGAGCTGGCAGCGCAACGCGATGGCCTCGATCGGCTGCCCCGTCGTCTCGGTGATCCGAAGCCGCAACGTCAGCCCCGGCACGACCGCGTACTGGTTCGCCCATGCGTCGATGCAGTCGAAGCGGAACCGGTTCATCGCCCCGCCTCCGCGATCAGCGACCGCGCCTTGGCGCTGATCTCGGCGAACAGCTCGTCGATGTGTTCGCGCACCTGGGGCCCGCCGTCGAGCCCGGTCCAGAACAGCCGGACCGTGCCGACCAGCCGGTAGCACACGTCGACGGGCACCAAGAAGCAGTCCACCCCGCTCTCGGTGCTGCGGAACAGGATCGCCTCGACGTCGGGCTCGACCATCCTCAACAGCGGGTGCCCGGCCGCGAGCTCGGTCCAGTAGTCGAGGTCGAGCAGGCGTTCGGCGGCGCCCGCCGGACTCGGGTAGAACGCGGTGACGCCGGTGTCACCGCGCAGGAGGAACGCCGAACCCACGGGGATTCCCAGGCCTTTCCACTCGATGTCGGTGACCGGTCGCCGGGGGTCCGACAGGTAGCGCTCCGGCACCGCGCGGTACCTGGCACCGCGAACGGCGTCCTGGGTGAACAGCAGGAAGCAGGCGCGGCAGGAACACATCAGGCCACGGCGCCTGGTGTCGACCACGTGGCCGTGCCGCGATGCGACCGGCGTCCCGCAGATCTCGCACTGCTCCGTCCGCTCCATCTGCGCGGGGCGCTGCTCCAGCAGCGAACCCGGCTGTCCGACGAAGCGCCACAAACCGGTACGGGCGCTCATGACGCCTCGCTCCACCGGGTCGAACCGGCCCCCGACCGCCAGCCGGGCGGCGGTCCCATGCCGATCTGCAACAGGTCGGTGGTGGCTCCGGTGATCTCGACCCCGGTGGTCTCCGGAGCGGCGTCCAGGACGGCCTTCTCGATCGCCTCCCTGACCGCGCGCGTCGCGGACGGGCAGCCTGCGCGGCTGCCGTCGAGCCGCAGCCGCACCACCCCTTCGGCGTCGACACCCGAGTACTCGACCCTGTCGGCGTGCGCGCCCAGATGGGGACGGGCCCGGTCCAGCCCCTGCCGGATCCTGGTGTCCACGTCGAGCGGGTGGAGGTCGTGGAGCAACAACAGACCCGCCACCACGTCGTCCCCGGCGATGCGCTCGACCAGCGCCGGGTCGTGCTCGCGCAGGACGGCGACGACGCGGGCGAGTCCTTCGCCGTAGAGCTCCATCAGGAGCCGGACGAGTTCCTCGGCCGTCTGGCGGCTCTCCCCCGGCAGCAGGCCGCCCAGGAGTTCCTCGATGCGATCTCCGACGGTGCTTACGTTGCGCGTCATGGCTCATTCCTCGGATCGCGGTGTGGTTCAGTGCTCACCGTTGAACGCATGGGGGGTGTGGATCCTGGTCACCGTCTTCCCCGCGCCGATGGACATGTGAACGCCGCAGGGCATGCAGGGGTCGAAGCTGCGCACCGCCCGCATGATGTCGATGCCCTTGAAGTTCTCCTTGCTGTTCTCCTCGAAGATCGGCGTGTTTTGCACCGCGTCCTCGAACGGGCCCGGCGTGCCGTGGTGGTCGCGCACGCTGGCGTTCCACGGCGTCGGCGGGTAGGGCTGGTAGTTGGCGATCTTGCCGCCCTTGATCACCATGTGGTGCGAGAGCCCGCCGCGCACCGCCTCGGTGAACCCGCAGCTGAACGCCTCTTCAGGAACGCCGAACTCGGTCCAGGTCTTGGTGAGCCCACCGCGGACGTCGGCGAGCGCCCGCTCCGCGAAGTGCAGCGCGACGGCGGCCGCGTACGCCTGGAAGTAGGTGCGGGCCCGGTTGCGCTCGATGGCGTTGCTCCACTGCGGGATCTTCCACTCGAACACCACTTCGGGCTTGGTCATCGTGCGCGGCAGGGTGATCCGCACGCTGTGCCCGGTGGCCCTGACGGTGTCGATGTCCACCAGCCCGGCCAACGCGGTCGTCCACAGCCGCGCGAGCGGGCCGCCGCCGGTGTCCAGCGGCAGGAAGTCCTTGCCGTCGAACCACCTCGGCGACATCGTCCAGGAGTACTTGCCGTCGAAGTCGCGTTTGGCGGGCCTGGGGATGGTGTGCTGGTTCCACGGGTGCCTGCGGTCCACCGGGTTGCCCAGCGGGTCCCGCGTCACGAACATCTCCTGGTCCTCCCAGTCCTCGTAGAAGGAGGAACCGAGCAGGATCCGCATGCCGAGGTTGATCTCGACCAGGCTCGTGGTGACCAGCTCGCCGTCGACCACCACCCCGGGGGTGATGAACATCCTGCGTCCCCAGGACTCCATGTTCTGGTAGGTGAAGTCGCAGTGCTCCGGGTCGTTCAGGCCGCCCCAGCACCCCAGCAGCACCCGCCGCCTGCCGACCTCCTCGTACCCGGGCAGGGCCTGGTAGAAGAAGTCGAACAGGTCGTCGTGCATGGGCACGACCCGTTTCATGAACTCCACGTACCGCATCAGCCGGCTGAGGTAGTCGGTGAAGAGCTGGATCGTGGCGACCGTGCCGACCCCGCCGGGGTAGAGCGTCGAGGGGTGCACGTGGCGCCCCTCCATGAGGCAGAACATCTCCCTGGCGTACCGGGAGACCTGCAGCGCCTCGCGGTAGAACTCGCCCTCCAGCGGGTTGAGCGAGCGCATGATGTCGCCGATGGTGCGGTAGCCGTGGTCGCCCGCGTGCGGCGCCTCGGTGCGGTTGGCCAGGTCCAGGACGCCGGGGTTGGTCGCGCGCACCATCTTCTCGCAGTAGTCCACCCCGACCAGGTTCTCCTGGAAGATGTTGTGGTCGAACATGAACTCGGCGGCCTCGCCGAGGTTGATGATCCACTCGCCGAGGCGCGGCGGTCGCACGCCGTAGGCCATGTTCTGCGCGTAGACCGAGCAGGTGGCGTGGTTGTCGCCGCAGATCCCGCAGATCCTGCTGGTGATGAAGTGCGCGTCGCGCGGGTCCTTGCCCTTCAGGAAGACGCTGTAGCCGCGGAAGATCGACGAGGTGCTGTGGCACTCCACCACGCGCCGCTGCGCCCAGTCGATCTTCGTGTAGATGCCGAGGCTGCCCACGATCCGGGTGATCGGGTCCCACGCCATCTCGAGGAGGCCGGTGTCCTTGGCGGTGCTCATCGTGACGACTCTCCGTACTTCACCAGGTGGTCGGGTAACCGGCGTCGGACCGGGCGCCCCGGCTGATCCCCGGGGGTCGCGAGTCCGCGGCCTGGGTCCTGATCTCGCGCAGGATGCGGATCACCGAGCCGGTCACGGTGCTCGCCGCGACGGGCGCGTTGCCGCCCGCCGGGTTCTCCATGAAGGGCATGAACTTGTCGGGGAAGCCCGGCATGGTGCACGCGATGCAGATGCCGCCGACGTTCGGGCACCCGCCGACGCCGTTGAGCCAGCCGCGCTTGGGCACGTTGCACTTGACCACCTGGCCCCAGCAGCCCAGTTTGACCAGGCACTTGGGGGAACCGTGGTGCTCGGCGAACTCGTCCTGCTCGTAGTACCCGGCCCGGTCGCACCCCTCGTGGACGGTGGTCTCGAACAACCACCTCGGGCGCAGGGCCTCGTCGAGGTCGATCATGGGTGCCCGGCCGACGGCCTGGTAGAGCAGGTACAGGATGGTCTCCGAGAGGTTGTCGGGCTGCACCGGGCAGCCGGGCACGCACACGATGGGGATGCCGGCCCTGGACGTCCAGTCCCAGCCGAGGTAGTCGGGCACGCCCATGGCGCCGGTGGGGTTGCCCGCCATGGCGTGCACGCCGCCGTAGCCCGCGCAGGTGCCGACGGCCAGCAGGGCCATGGCCTTGGGCGCCAGCCGGTCGAGCCATTCGCTGGTGGTGATGGGCTGGCCGGTGGCCGGATCGGTGCCGAAGCCGCACCAGTAGCCCTCTTCCTTGATCGTCTCGTCGGGCACCGAGCCCTCGACCACCAGGATGAAGGGGTCCAGTTCGCCGCGGTCGGCCTTGTGCCACCACCCGATGAAGCTGTCCTGGCCCCCGTCGGGGCCGCACTCGGCGTCGAGCAGCGGCCAGTGCATGGCGACCCTGGGCAACCCGGGAAGGCCGCCGAGGACGATCTCCTCGATGCTGGGCTGGGTCGCCGCGGTCAACGCGACCGAGTCCCCGTCGCACCCCAGCCCGCCGTTCATCCACAGGATGTGCACCGGGGATTCGGGATCGCCCAGGCCGACCGGCGGGCCGTCGGGTTGCTCGGCCTCGGTCATCTCCGAACACCTTCCCGCGGCTGCTCCAGCCGCACGTGAAATGAGCGGTTCACCACCGGTGGACGATGCGCAAGAACCACTGACAAAATGTCTTGAAGACGCAAGAACTTCAGTGAATTCTCACTTCGGTACAGTTCAGGCGGCGCAACGCTAGACCTCTCCGGCCGCGGAGGCAAGACTGGACTGCCAGAGGGCTGGACAATGGTGACTTATTACCTGACCGGACAGAACTGTCCTCCGCGCCACTGTCAATGAAAAGTCGGCCGGCCAGCTAGGCTCGAGTCCACCGGAAAGGGCGGTTGAAGTGCCTGAGTCGATCGTCCGGCACTACGGCGAATCGATCGAGATACTCCCGGTCGCCGTGCGCACGAAGGTCTTCACGGCCCGGCCGTCCGCCGTTCCGGAGATCCAGGACTACGTCCGCGGGTGCCTGTCGGACTCACCGCTGTCGGAGTCGGACAACCGCGAGGTGAACAGGACGATCCTGCGCGTCCTGCTGTCGGCGGCGGGCCCGGCCGGGAAGGTCCAGGTCTCGTGCCGGAGGTATCCCGACCGGGTCGAGCTCGACCTGCTCCCCTCGACGTCAGAGCACCCCGGCCCGGCCGAGGGGCGGCCGGATGCCCGGATCCCGCCCCCGCCGGCCGCGCCCCCGTCCGCGGAGAACCCGCCTGCCGGGCCCCATGCCGTGTCGAGCTTCGCCGAGTGGATGGCGGAGGCGTTGCGCAGGGAGGGGATCACCCAGGGGACCGCGGCGCGGGAACTGGGCGTGTCGGTGAAGACGGTGAGCCGCTGGGTCAGCGGGGAGACCGAGCCCCGCCTGCGCGAACTGCGCAGGATTCAGGAGCGATTCGGGGACGTGCAGTTCCGCTGACCGGCCCATGCCTGTTCAGTGCGATCGGGTGACAAAGCCGAGAAAGTAATGCACCAGTCAACAACTCGAACGGACGGGCGAACCCGGACGCCAGGGCCGGGCCGAAAGTGATCGACACGATCCCGGCGCGGGCGGACAGAAATCGCCACAGGTGGACAGAAATGTCCACTTGCGCCGTGAGACGGGTTTGACGTAGACAAACTGACCTCAGCGGAATCCGCTCCCGACACAGCAGAAGAAGGGTTCGTGACGACGATCGTGCTTTCCGGCGGTTCCGATCTTGTCGATGAATTGTCACATTGTCGTACCCGGCCCTTGGCCGACCTCGCCCTGCAGGCCGAGGACGTGGCGCGCACCTGCCGCTCGATGGCCGAGCGGTTCCACCGCGGCGGCAAGCTCGTCGTCTTCGGCAACGGTGGGCCGAGCACGGACGCCCAGCACGTGGCGGTGGAGTTCGTCCACCCGGTCATCGTCGGCAAGCGCGCCCTGCCCGCCCTCTCGCTGACCTCCGACGTCGCCACGCTCACCGGCATCGCGAACCGCTGCGGGTACACCGAGACCTTCGCTCAGCAGATCCGTTGCCTGACCGAGCCCGCCGACATCGTCATGGGCCTGTCCGCCGACGGGCAGTGCCGCAACGTCCTGCGCGGGCTCGAAGTGGCCAAGGAGCTCGGCTTGCTCACGGTGGCACTGGTCGGCGGTTCCGGCGGGGCGATCTCCGCGAGCCGGGCTGCCGACCACCTCCTGGCGGTCCGCTCCGCCGATCCGCTCGTGGTCAAGGAGGTCCACGTCACGATGTACCACCTGCTGTGGGAGCTGGTGCACGTCTTCCTCGAACGACCGGACATGGGGTGATCGTGGACGTGCCGGAATGCCCCGACGAGGTCTGCGTGACCTGTTCGGACGTGGCCACGCCGGCCACCGTGCTGCGCCTTCTCGACGACGACATGGCGGTCGTGCGCGCCGGTGCCGACGACGAACAGGAGGTCAGCGTCGCGCTGGTGACCGCCGAGGTCGGTGACACCGTGCTGACGCACGCGGGCGAAGCCATCGCCGTACTCCCCGGCGGTGCCGGGTGAAGGGTGCGAGCGATTCGTCGGCACCGGGCGAGGACGTCCGGTCGCTGTACCCTTTCCTGTACCACGGCACGTCCGGAAGCCCCACCGCGGCCGCCCTGATGGCACAGGTTCGTGAGTCCACTGTGGACAAGGTGTGCGCGGCCATCCGGTTGCGCGAAGAGGTCTTCGAGCGCGACCGGCGGCGGCTGGTGGACTGCGCCGAGGCGATGGCCGAGCGGTTCGCGCACGGGGGCAGGCTGCTGGCCTTCGGCAACGGCGGCAGCTCCACCGACGCGCAGGACCTGGCCAGCCTGTTCCTCAGCCCGGCAGGCGAGGCGCGGCCGCTGCCCGCCTTCGGGCTGACCAACGACATCGCCGTGATCACCGCGCTGAGCAACGACATCGGGTTCAACGCGGTGTTCTCCCGGCAGGTAGCCGCTTTCGGGCGCGGGGGCGACATCGCGGTCGGGCTGTCGACCAGCGGGAACTCGGCCAACCTGGTGCCCGCCTTCGAGGAGGCGAGCCGTCGTGGCCTGCTCACCGTCGGCTTCGCCGGCGACGACGGGGGCAGGATGGCCGAGCTGGAGAGCATCGACCACCTGTTCGTCGTGCCGTCGTCTTCGGTGCACCGGATCCAGGAAGCGCAGACCACGCTCTACCACGTGCTGTGGGCGCTCACCCTCACCGCGCTGGACGGCGAGCGCCCGGTGAAGCGATGACGGGTGCGATGGACGAGGCCAGGGCGGTCGCCGACGCCGTCCTCCACGAGGGCTACCTGCTCTACCCCTACCGCGCGTCCGCCGCCAAGAACCAGGTGCGCTGGCAGTGGGGTGTGCTGATGCCACCGTCGTTCACCGACACGGGCGAGCACCCGGACTCGCGGGCAGAGCTGCTCCTGGTACCGCGTGGTCGCGCGACGCTGCACGTGCGGCTGCGGTTCCTGCAACTCCAGTCGCGAGTGGTGGAGCTCCCCAGCGGCACGGGCTACGGACCGGTGCCATCGGTGACCGTCGCGGGCGTCGACCACACGACGTGGGACGAGGCGGTGGAGCGCGAGATCGACGCGGTGTTCCGCGTGGCAGACCTCGCCCGCGGCGGCACCCGCATCCCGTTCGGGGTCGACGGCGGCCGGGAGGTCGACCCGATTCCCGGGGGACGCGGTGCCCGGTTGGTGCGCGAGCGATGGCCGTTGCGCGGCGAACTGCGCGTGGGCACCACCGCGCTGCGGGGACCGTACGGCGCGGTGCGCCTGCGGGTGTGTGTGCGGAACACCGCGTGGTGGGTGCACCCGGGCGCGGGCAGGAACCATGCGCTGAGGCACGCGCTGATCGCGACGCACACGCTGCTCGCGGTGTCGGCAGGTGGCTTCCTGTCCCTGCTCGCCCCACCCGAGTGGGCCTCGGCCGCGGCGGCGGAATGCCGCAACGAGCGGACCTGGCCGGTGCTGGTGGGGGAACCGGGCAGGCACGACACGGTGCTCTGCGCTCCGATCATCCTCTACGACTACCCGTCGGTCGCCGAGCAGAGCCCGGGCGAGACGTTCGACTGCACGGAGATCGACGAGCTCCTCGCGCTGCGCACGATGACGTTGACCGACGAGGAGAAGAGGCAGGCGCGGGCCACCGACCGCAAAGCTGCCGACCTGCTCGACCGGGTGGACAACCTGCCGCCGGAGTCGCTGGAGCGGTTGCACGCCACGATGCGCCACCTGGATGCGGTGTCCGGGGACCGGCCGCCGGAAGCCGAGAGCGTGCTGGTCAACGGGGTAGCGGTGACCACGGGATCCAGGGTGCGGCTTCGGCCCGTCCGCAGAGCCGACGCCTCGGACATGTTCCTGGCCGGGCGCACCGCTGTGGTGCGGAAGGTGCTGCGCGACATCGACGGCGGCCGGCACCTCGCGGTGACCCTGGAGGACGACCCCGGGGCGGACCTGCGCGCCGAGTGCGGGCAGTACCGCTACTTCGGCGCGGAGGAGGTCGATCCGCTGTGACCGCACGGGTGCTGGTCGCCGGTATCGGCAACGTCTTCCTCGGCGACGACGGCTTCGGCGTCGAGGTCGTCCACCGTCTGTCCGATGTGGAGCTGCCGCGGTGGGTGCGGGTGGTCGACTACGGCGTCCGGGGCATGCACCTGGCGTACGACCTGGCCGCCACCGGCTACGAATTGACGATCATGGTTGACGCGACCGCGCGGGGCGACGAGGCGGGCACCGTCTACGTGGTCGAACTGGACACCGCGCCGAGCGCGCGGCGACCGAGCCTGGACGCGCACGGCATGCAGCCCGACGTCGTGCTGGACCTGGTGGGTCTGCTCGGGGGCGAGCCGCGCCGGGTGCTGCTGGTCGGCTGCGAGCCCGCGGTGCTCGACCACCGGATGGGACTGAGCCCGGCGGTCGAGCGGGCCGTCGGCACCGCGGTGCGCGCCGTGGCCGATCTCGTCGCGGACCACGCGAGTGAGGGGGACCGACATGTGCCTCGGCATACCGGGTGAGGTCGTGGAGATCCTCGCCGGCAGCCCCGACCTGGCCAAGGTCGACGTGAGCGGGGTGCGGCGGGCGATCAACATCGGCCTGCTGGCCGAGGAGGACGTGCGCCCGGGCGACTGGGTGCTCATCCACGTCGGCTTCGCGCTCTCCAAGATCGACGAGTCCGAGGCGCGGGCGGCGCTGGAGTTCCTCGAAGACATCGGCAGGGCCTACCAGGACGAGATCGCCGCCCTGCGCGATTCCCACATCGACTAGAAGGTGCGCGAGATGCGTTTCGTCGACGAGTACCGCGACGCCGGCAAGGCCAAGGCGTTGTCGGCCAGGATCGCCGAGCTGTGCGAGCCGGGCCGCGAGTACAAGTTCATGGAGGTGTGCGGCGGGCACACGCACACCATCTACAAGCACGGCATCGAGGACTACCTGCCCGAGAACATCACCCTGGTGCACGGTCCCGGGTGCCCGGTGTGCGTGATCCCGATGGGGCGCGTCGACGACGCGATCCACATCGCCCGCAGGCCCGGGGTGCTGATGACCTCCTTCGGCGACATGATGCGGGTGCCGGGCAGCGGCGGGAACTTCTTCGACTCCAACGCCGAGGGCACCTCCATCCGGATGGTCTACTCGCCGCTGGACGCGCTCAAGCTCGCGCGGCAGCAGCCGGACCGGCAGGTCGTGTTCATGGCTATCGGGTTCGAGACCACCGCCCCGTCCACCGCGGTGACCGTGCTGCGGGCCGCCAAGGAGGGCATCCGCAACTTCTCGGTCTTCTGCAACCACGTCACGATCATCCCGGCGATCAAGGCCATCCTGGACTCCCCGGACCAGCGGCTGGACGGCTTCATCGGACCGGGGCACGTGTCCACCGTGATCGGCTGCGGACCGTACGAGTTCATCGCGCGGGACTACGGAAAACCGGTCGTCGTGGCCGGGTTCGAACCGCTGGACGTCCTGCAGTCGATCCACCTGCTGATGCTCCAGCTCGCGCAGGGGCGTTCGGAGGTCGAGAACCAGTACTCCCGAGTGGTGCCGTGGCAGGGGAACCCGGCCGCGCTGCAGGCGATCGGGCAGGTGATGGAGCTGCGCCCGTACTTCGAATGGCGCGGCCTCGGTTTCATCTCCTACTCCGCGCTGCGGATGGGGACGGGCTACGCCGACTTCGACGCCGAACGCCGCTTCGAGCTGCCGGGCGTGCGGGTGGCCGACCCGAAGTCCTGCCAGTGCGGCGAGGTGCTCAAGGGGGTGCTCAAACCCTGGGAGTGCAAGGTGTTCGGCACCGCGTGCACGCCGGAGACCCCGATCGGCACCTGCATGGTCTCCCCGGAGGGGGCCTGCGCCGCCTACTACAACTTCGGCCGGTTCAGCCGCGACCGGGTGCGGCGGGCGAGCGCCCGGTGAAGCCCTCCGATCGGGAGCAGCGCGTGCTCGACCGGGTCGAGCGGATCCGCGGGCGGCGGCCGGTGGTCCGGGAGAAGCTGATCACGCTCGCGCACGGCGCGGGCGGCAAGGCCACCCAGACGCTGATCGAGGCGATCTTCCTGGAGGCGTTCCGCAACCCGTTGCTCGAACCGCTCGGGGACGCGGCCGAACTGGCCGTCGGCACCTCACGGCTGGCGCTGACCACCGACTCGTTCGTGGTCACCCCGCTGTTCTTCCCCGGCGGCGACATCGGCGACCTCGCGGTCAACGGCACGGTCAACGACCTCGCCGTGGCCGGCGCCCGGCCGCTGTACCTGGCCGCGGGTTTCATCCTGGAGGAAGGCTTCCCGGTCGCCGACCTGACCAGGATCGCCGGATCGATGAGGGAGGCCGCCGACGCGGCAGGCGTGCGGGTGGTGACCGGCGACACGAAGGTCGTGCAGCGCGGCAAGGGCGACGGCTGCTACATCAACATCACCGGGGTCGGCGTGATCGAGCACCAGGCGCGGCTCGACCTCGCCGCCGTGCGGCCGGGGGACGCGGTGATCGTCTCCGGGCCGATCGGCGAACACGGCGTCACCATCATGCTGGCCCGCGGCGATCTGGACATCGAGGCCGATCTGGTCTCCGACACCGCCCCGGTGCACGGCCTGGTGGCCGAACTGCTGGGCAGCACCGACGGGGTGCGAGCGATGCGCGATGCCACTCGTGGCGGCGTCGCGACGATCCTGAACGAGGCGGCCAGGGCCGCGAAGGTGGCCGTTGTGGTCGACGAGGACGCGATCCCGGTGCGGCCGGAGGTGCGCGGCGCCGCGGAACTGCTCGGCATCGACCCCCTGTACGTGGCGTGCGAGGGACGCTTTGTGTCCTTTGTAGACGGTGCGGAGGCCGACCGGGCGCTGGCGGCCCTGCGCAGGCACCCGCTCGGCGCGCAGTCCGCGGTGATCGGCAGGATCGCGGCCGATCCACCCGGGCTGGTCCTGCTCAACACCGCGTTCGGCGGCACCAGGATCTGCGATCTGCTGGTCGGTGACCCGTTGCCGCGGATCTGTTGAGGCGCAACGGAATGCACGAGCTGTCCATCACGCAGTCGATCGTCGAGGCGATCGTGGAACGGATGGGCGGCACCAGGATCAGCGCCGTGCGGCTGGAGATCGGCAAGCTGTCCGGTGTGCTGGTCGACTCCGTGCGGTTCTGCTTCGACCTGGTGGCGGAGGGGACCACGGTGCAGGGTGCCCGCCTGGTGATCGACGAACCCGCCGGTGGCGCGCGCTGCCGCGACTGCACCGAGGAGTTCGACGTCGAAGACCCGATCGTGCTGTGCCCGGCGTGCGGCAGTGCCGACGCCGAGGTGCTCTCCGGCCGGGAACTGCGGATCAAGTCTGTGGAGGTGAGTTCGGCATGTGCGCCACCTGCGGGTGCTCCGACGACGCCGGAGTACGGGTGATCGGCCCGTCCGACGGGCACGAGCACGCCGAGCCGGACCGGACGGTGCTGTTGGAACAGCGGCTGCTGGCCCACAACGACCAGCTCGCGCGACGCAACCGGAGCTGGTTCACCGAGCAGGGCATCCTCGCGGTGAACCTGATGAGCTCACCGGGGTCGGGCAAGACCACCGTCCTGGAGCGCACGATCCACGACCTGAGCGCGGAACTGGCCGTGTCGGTGGTCGAAGGTGATCAGGCGACCGTGTTCGACGCCGAACGGATCCGCGCCACCGGCTGCCAGGTGGTCCAGGTGAACACCGGCGCGGGTTGCCACCTCGACGCCGACATGCTCGCCAGGGCGTTGCGCGCTCTCGAACCACCCGCGCGGTCGGTGGTGTTCGTGGAGAACGTCGGCAACCTGGTGTGCCCGGCGCTGTTCGACCTCGGCGAGCAGCGCCGCGCGGTGATCACGTCGGTCACCGAGGGAGCGGACAAACCCCTGAAGTACCCGCACATGTTCGCCAGCGCGGACGTGGTGCTGCTCAACAAGATCGACCTGTTGCCGCACCTGGACTTCGACACGGACACCTTTGTCCGGTGCCTTGGCAAGGTCAACCCGAGGGCCCGGGTGCTCCAGCTGTCCGCCACGCACGGCATCGGGGTCGGCACGTGGCGGGCGCTGTTGCGCGAGTGGGTGGCGAGGCTGCAGGGCTAGCGGAAGCTCAGGCGCCGAACGCCAGACGGCTGCTCTCGCCGTGGCGGATCTCCTCGGCACGCCGTCCCGGCATGGCCAGCTCGATGGTGCACCCCGAGGCGTCGGAGCTGACGTCCAGCCACTCGCAGATCTGGTTGGTCAACCACAGGCCGTCGCCAGGCCGCTCACTCAGACCCGGGGGCCGGTAGCCGAGGAACGGGTGGACGGTGTCGAGCGGCTGTTCGCTGTGCAGCGTGCACACCACGCGGCCGGCCGCGGACCGCACCCACACCACCGCTCGGTCGATGCCCTGGTTGACCAGGTAGGTGATCGCCTCGCCCACGGCGATGCCGAACATCGCCACGGCGTCCTCGGAAACCAGCAGTGCGGCTGCCGTCTCCAGCACGTAACGCCGGGTGGCGGTCAGGTCGCCCTCGAAGCGGAACAGGCCGGTGGCTCCCCTCAGCGGCCGCGGGGACGTGCGGGGCCTCGCGAGCTCCTCCGGTGCCACGAAGTGCGCCGAGGGCTCAGCCCGGTGTCCCACCACGCACTCGGGATGGGTGCGACGGGCGTTCTCGATGATGTCCTCGCCCACGCCCCTGGTGTCGTACGGGCAGATCATCCGGATCCCGGTGTCGGCGAGCACCACGTTGAACGCGGCCTCCATGTGCTTCCACGAGGCCACTTCGCGGCGGGACCGGCCTGCCCAGACCGGCTCGGCGAGAATGCGCACCGCGCCGGTCGGCGTGGTCGGCTGGTTGCGTTCCCAGTAGCGGTGGATCGCGGTGGTCCGCTGCGGTGGCCGGCGGCCGAAGTAGGCCGACTCGGCATAGTCGATCTTGCCGGCCTCGGTGCCCATCACGTCGTGCAGCAGCTCCAGGTTCGCCGACGTCGTGGTGACCAGCACCGGTTCCCCCCTGTGCAGTCCGTCACGCACGAACGGCACGGCCATTGCGAGGAACTCCGCATCGCTGCCGTAGATGCAGCACTGGTGCAGAAAGTCCGGCTTCATCGCACCTCCCATGGGTCGTACGGACACGCGCCCGGCCGGCCGTTCGTCCGGCAGTTCGCGGGAAAGCTACCCGCACTGATCACACGATCACATTTCTACAGGTATTTATGAAGGTCGACCGGAGACCGCCTTGAGGACGAGCCCTATGGCGCCGGGCTATCAACCCCTATGGCGCCGGGCTATCAACGTGGACGTCCCACCGGTTCGTTCTCCAGCTTGTCGCCGGAGTCTACCTAGCCATGACCTGGGCACAACTCCCATTTCTGACCATTACGGAGAGGCTCGGGCCACCTGCGGTCTGACGCTTCTGTCCACCCGGGACATTTCTGTCCAACCCCTTATCCGACAATCAGGGGAATAGGGTGACAATTTGCCCGGCGCGCTATCTTCGCCTGCTGTCCGGAGCACGTGCCGAACAAGCGGCGGAAATTCGATCCGCCGCTTGTCGCCGCTCAAGGAAAGGGTCGGTCAGGCGGTCAGCAGGTCCACCTGCTCGCGCAGCGCGGTGTTCAGCGCGTCGGCGAACGCGTGCATCTGGTCCGCGACCGGCTTCGGCGTGCTCAGGTAGACGTTGAAGCGATCGGGCAGCAGCACGTACGCGACGCCGATGCACTTGCTGCTGGTCGAGCCGAACCCGAAGTACTGGATGTGCTGCGAAGGGGCCGAACTGGTGCTCAGGTAGTCCTCACGCATGATCAGCCAGCCCGGCGACTCGTACAGCGCGATCGGCTCGGTACAGCCACGGCGCTTGTGGATCAGCTGCAGCTCCCACAGGTGCTGCTCCGGCGCCTGCCCGGCCTGGCACTGCTTCGCGCGGGCCACGTGCTTGCCCGCCGCCTCCAGCAACGCCGCGCGACGAGTCTCCGCGTCACCGTCCTCCATCGCCGCCACGTACCGCAGCATCTCCGGCGTGACCACGCGCATCGCCTCGGTGCGACCGTTCTGGTACTGCCGCGTGGCGATCGATTCGTACGTGGTACCGGTCATTCCCTTGCTGCGCCGGTGTGCGAGCTGATAGGCCGCCTGGACGAACCCGTCCGGCGAGACGCCCAGCCGCTTGATCCGGCTGGTGCCGATGTCGTTGAAGGACAACAAGGTCGTGGCAGTCGCGGCGGCGTAGTCCGCAAACGCCTTGCCAGCGGCCACCACGTCATCGCGCAGCGCGTCATCCAGCACGAACTCCACCGGCTCCACAACCGGAGTTCCTTGTGCCACAGCGCTTTCAGTGCCCGTCGTGGTCAGCAGCGCGTCGACGAAGGCGAGGATCGTCGTGCCGTCGAGCAGGCAGTGCTCCACGTTGATCCCGGCCCGCCCGTCCGCGAAGACGATCAGCGACACCGCCTTGTCGAACCACCGGTTCGCGCTGTCACCGTGCAACAAGGCGTCGCACGCCGCGAGCGTGTCGTCCGGAGCGTCCGACTCCAAGGACAGGCAGAACAACGCCGACTCGATGACCTCCAGCGCCTCCGCGTTGCCGAGACCGAGCAACCGCGCCCGGCTGGCCGCCCACTCCGCCCTGGCCTTCGTGGTGAGGTGACCGACCGGAACCTCCTCCGCGCCACCGGTCTCCAGCACCGCGCGCAGCCCGGCCGCGAGCTCGTCCAGCGTGTGCGGCTTGCCCTCCGCGCCGAGCACGTCCATCCGGAACATCTGCCCGCGATGGAACACCACGATGTGCTTCGCCGACGAGGCCGTGCGCACCGTGTCCTGCTCGACGCCCGGAATCCTGGTGGTGGAGAACAGGTAGCGGTGCTGCTCCATCGACTGCGGCTGCCCGCGGAGCACCACCGGCGGGATGCTCTCGGTGTCCAGCGCCGCCTTGTACTCCAGCGCCGAGGCGATCAGCCCGGCAGCACGATCCACCTGGCCCAGCTCGGAATCCTTGAACAGGAAGAAGAAGTTGGCGTTGAGCGCGATCCGGTCCCGCCGCCCGAGGTACCGCGACGGCCAGAACGTGTCCAGCCAGCTGCGCACCCCCGGGCTGTCGTCGTAGCGCACCAGCTCCGCCTGCAGGCCGCGCACCGTGTCCGAGGCCAGGAACTCCGTCACCGCCTGCTCTGTCTCGGCCAACTCCTCCGCCGAGAGCAGCGGCGCGCACCACTCCAGGAACAGCTCACAGCTTTCTTCCAGGGTGGGCAGGGGTACCCGCGGAAGCTTGTCCTCGTTCTCGAAGGTCGTCACAGTCATCCTTGTCCCGTGGCCGAGGTGAGGTCGACGATCGTCCGGGCCGACGTGGTCGGCCGGCACAGGTGCAGCTGAGCGTAGAGCCAGCCGGTGTCCTCCAGCCCGCGTGGATCGACACCGACCGTGCGCAGCGTATCCAGGACCTGATCTTGCTCCTCGACCGAGACGAACCGCCGCTGCCGGAACACCCCGTCCGCCCGCACCGTGTCGTATCCCAGCTCCCGCAAGGCCTCCTCGACCGGCTCGAACGGCACCATCCGCAGCACGAAGTGGGCCATCAACGGCTCGCTGACCTCAGCGACCTTGGCGATCGTGCTCGCGCCCACGTAGCCGATGCAGCCCGTGGAGATCACCAGGTCCGTCCCCGCCAGCTGCTCCCGCTGCTCCTCCGTGAGGTCCTTGTTCTCCAGGTCCGCGCACACCGCGTCATCCAGGAACCCCGCCGCCAACGCGTAGTCCAACGCGGGCCGCGAACTGTCCAGCCCCACGATCCAGGCATTTCCCTGTTTCTTGCTCAGCCGGCGATCGCGTTCCGCCAGGGCGCTCGTCGACAGGTCCGCCACCGCGGGATCGGTGTACCTCTCGTACAGCTCCTCCATCGACGCGCCGTGGTTCAGCAACGCCGCGTTGATCCCGTACGAGCACCCGATGTCCACCACCCGCGGCCGCTCGTGCTGCCCGATCAGGTCCGCGAAGTACGGCTGCGCCAACTGCGGGATGTTGTACTCGAGCCCGCGCAGTGTCGTGAAGTACGCCCGCGGGTCCGGCTGCGTGTAGATGTGGTCGAGGGTGACTTTCCCCGTGGCGTCGAATGCCATGTGTCCTCCCTCAGTCCAGCAGCTGGTCGCTTCGCACTGCCGCGGTCCGGTGCTCCGGCAGCACCCGGCCGAACAACTGCCTCGTGCGCTCCACGCTGCCGATCACCCCAGGCCGCTCGCTGTAGGCGAAAATCGCCGAGTGCCGGGCTCGTCCGCCCTCCACCCGCGTCACCCGGTGCAACGCGTACCGCCCCTTGAACAGCTGCAGATCCCCCGGTTTGAGCGCCAGGCGCCGCACCAGGTCCGGCCGCGCCCCGGTCAGCACCCCCGCCACGTCATCGAAGTTCTCCGACTCCGGCGTCCGGATGTTCGGGCAGTACTCGAAGATCCCGCCCTCCTCCGGCTCCTGCGTCAGCATGCTCACCGTGTACTCGTTCGTGTCGAAGTGCCACGGGTGCGCAAGGCCCGGCTCGATCACGTTCAGGCACAACCCCGACAACGGGTCCGCCAGCTCGTGCACCTCCGGCAACTCGAAACACGCCGCCACGAACCGCTGGAACACCTCGCTCGTGTACAGCTTCTCGATCACGAAGTCCGCCGGGATGTGGTCGCGCGCCACGAACGCGTTGCCCTTCTCCATCGCGATACGCCCCGGATGCCCTTCCGGTAACGGCGTGTCCACCGCGATGTTGTACGCGTTCACCACTTCGACCCGGTTGTACGCGCGCCCCGCGATCCCCGCGCACTCCCTCTGCAGCGCCTCCGGCTCCCGCACGAAGCCTTCGAGCACGCAACACCCGTCCCGCGCCAACTCCCGCCGCGCGTGCTCCACCACTTCGCGCCACGCAGCGCTCCCCGGCTCCGCCAACGGGTAGCGCCCCATGTCCACGACCGCTTCGTGCTCGCCCACGCGCAATCCCCTTCACTTCTGGAAAGTGATCACCAAGTGAACTAGCACAACCCGCACGCACGCCCCCGCCCCTGTGACCCGCACCACCGCATTCCGGAACGATCCAGTACCCCTGACTAGCCCATACGGTGACACTTCCTAGCGCTCCCCACCTCGGAGCCGCTAAGGAAGCGCCGTCAGATCGGCAGTGCGCCGTAACGCGGCCGATCTCGCAGCGCGCGGGGCACGGCGAGCACGCCGGTACCCGTGACACGCATGTCCGGACCAAAGGCTTCGGGACTCACCGACAGCCGCCAGGCCACCTTCGAAACCGTGAACTCCCAGTCGAGCCACGGCTGCCACACCTCGGCCTTCTCGGGTTCCTCGACCTCCTCCTCCCGGGAAGCAGGCGGCACCGGCGCCGGGGGCGGTTGCTTCCCGGAGGTCCCGCGCTCCGCGAGCCACGCGCGGAGATCCCCGAGAAGCGCTTCGGTGTCGGCATCCGGATCACCGGGCGGCCCGATGAGCACCTCCTCCCCCGGCAGATCGAAGTAGCCCGGCGCGTAGAAGCAGTACCGGGCGATCTCGCCGTTCTCGCAGACGATCCAGCCGCTCCGGTCGTCGTAGCCGTCGAAGCACTGCGCGTACCACTGTGCGGCGCCGAACCGCCGACTGAGCTTCTCGCACCGGGCCATGGCATCGGCCCCGCGGGCCTGGCGGTCGGAGAGCAGGCCGCCACCCCCGTCCAGAGCCGGGTAGTCGGCGAACACCAGGGTCCAGCCCTCCAGCGCGGGGCTGACGTAGACCTGCTCGAACGTCATACCGATCTCGCCGTGGACCGTGCGGTTGACGGGCCGCCAGCCGTCGATCACGCTCCACCACGCCTGCCCCATGCGCATCGTGGCCGGAACGGGGTCGCAGAGATCGAACGCCTCGAGCACCGCGGCCTGGTCGGTCGTGGGCACGGCGAACCACTCCGCGAACACGTCGTCCCGCTCGGCGAGCGGTGCGGGAGTCTCGCCGCGTTGCCGGATCCGGATGAACCGGGTCAGCAACTCGCGGTCGGCCGGATCCAGCTCGTGCCATCCGATTTCCGCCAACACCGCCAACGCCCCGCGCCGCGACGGTGTCCGGGATCGGCACACCGCCCGCAGAACGCCCACCACGCCGGAACCGAGCAGGGCCAACTCCCGAACGGCACGCCGCCGTACCCACTCGGACCGGCTGCCCAGCAACGCGACCAGCGCCGACACCCGCCAGCACCGCGCCACCGACACCTCGCCCCGCGGCTCCGGCCCGGTCATCCCCAGTTCGCAGGAAAAACAGCGCACAGTCGCGCCGTCACCGGCCTGCTCGTTGGTGAAGCGCGGCAGGTCACCGGCGGCAATGCCGAATGCCGCGGCGAGCCAGTCACTCACCCCCTCGCGCGCCTTCTCAGCCAGGCGGTCCACCATGTAGTGGGATTCCTCCCCGGGCACCAGCAGGATGAACAACTCCGCGCACAGCTCCCGGGCAGCCACGGCGGCGCTGTCATCCTCCAGAACATCCAGCAGCGCCTCAGCGTGATCGATCTCCGCGCCCGGCAGGATCGACCAATACAGGTCCGCAACACGCTCCCGGGCCTCCGGATCCGAGCCCAGCAGCACTGCATCCAGCTCTTTCCGGGGATCGGCCGTCTCGTCCAGCCACTCCGAATACCTGAGCTGGAACTTCTTCCGCACTTTCCAGCGGATTTCCGGATCCGACGAAGTCAGCATCGCGCGAAGCTCAGCGAACACCTTTCCCATGGCCCGGCACCCTACAAGGCACTCCCGACAGGACCTGCTTTTTTAGTGCAATGACGAATCCGGCTCAAACGCACACCGAAGCGAGATGCGCGAGGAGCAGCGCGGACGTCGCCTCGGGAGCCTCTTCGGGGATGTTGTGCCCGATCCCCGCGAGATTCTCCAGCCGGTACGGCCCGGTGACCCAGTTCTTGGTCGCTTCCACCCCCGACGGCGCGACCATGAGGTCTTTCGTGCTCGCGATGAAAAGCGTCGGCACAGCGACCCGCTTCTCATGGCCCTGGAAATCATTGGCCCGGTACCAGTTCAGCACCGCGGTCAGGGCACCCGGCTGGGAAAGCCGCCGGAAGTACTCCGCGGCCTTCTCCGGTGGAACGCCCGGCAGCTTGGGCGGCCCCGAAGCGAGGATCGAGTTCTCCGGAATCGGAGCGGGCTGCCGGAAGAACTGCATGTACTTGGACGCCTCCTGCTGCGCGGGATCGGTCCGCAACGCCTCGGCGAAAGCACCGAGATGCGGCACGGAGACAGCGGTCAACGACCGCACGCGACGCGAGTACTCCGCCGCCGCGATCCAGGCGACCGCAGCACCCCAGTCATGCCCGACCAGGTCGAACCTGTGCCAGCCAAGAGCATCGGCCATCGCCCGAACGTCCCTGACCGCGTGATCCAGCCGGTAGTTCTCGATCCCGATGGGCCGCACGCCCGGCGAGTAGCCCCGCTGGTCAGGCGCCACCGCCCGGTAACCGGCAGCGGCGAGCGCGCGCAACTGGTGCTCCCACTCGATGCCGAGTTCGGGAAAACCATGCAACAGCAGCACTTTCCGGCCACTTCGCGGCCCCGCGGCGACCGCGTCGAAGGTGCCGGCCGGCGTGCGGATACGCAACGGCGCGATCTCCGGCCGCACAGCCGCATGCGCCGGACTCGCGATGCCGAGAGACGCCACACCGACGGCAGCCGTGGCACCGATTCTGAGGAAATCACGACGAGAGGGAGAGATCGACATGCCTCCAGCCTGTCGGCCCACCGGGACGAAGACCATCGGGCGCACCGCCGTCGTCCCACTGGGGCTAACCCCAACAACAGCGCATGACCGTTGCGGGACGCGGCATTCCGGTCACTTCACGGCGGCCACTGCAACGCGTGACGCGCTGGGGCATTCGCGGCAGGGCGGGCCGGACGGCTCCGCCGTCGACAGCGGTGCGACGACGTGCCCGCACAGCGCGGCGTGGTTGCCGATCCCCTGCCCCTGGTGGAAGGCCGCGTCGCTGACCCGGTGCTCGCGGCGGTCCCGGCGGCGTCGCGATTCGGGGAGTTGACGCCGCCGGGTCGACCGGATACCCGTGCGCGGTCCGGGGGTGAGGATGCGGGCCGGGTCGTAGAGCTTCTTGGCGCGCACGACGTCGTCCCAGGTGTCGCCGTAGTGCTCGCGCCACTCGTCCGGGCCGTACCGCTGACCGCCGATCGGGTAGGTCTTGCCGCCCAGCCCGCGCACCTTGTCCATCCAGACCTTGTTGCGCTCCAGCATCTTCGCGACGAAGTCGGGGGCGGGGGTCGATCGGCGAGGCGTTGAGCACGTCGAACAGCCAAACCCCGCCGTCGACTGGTGCGTCGCCACAAGGACCGCGGAGGCGGTGGAGACCCGCTCTCACCGCGCCCACCTACGTACTGCACGTATGCCTTCCCGCCCAGATCGCGATGGGCGACCGGTGGGACACCACCTGGACCGGCGAGGCCGGCGCATGGTGGCGGTCCCGCATCGGCCAACCCGAGGACGCGGCACGGCTGCTCGGCGGCTGCGCGGGCCTCCAAGAACGGCACGGCGTCGGACTCGGCGGCCTCGTCGCCTTCCAACGGCAACGCAAGCTGGCCGAACGGCGCATCGTCGCCGCCATCGGCGAAACGGCCTTCCGCGCCGCCTACACCGACGGAACAGAACTCACCACCGAAGAGGTCAACGGGCTCAGCAACGGGCAGATCGCAAACTCCACCTCATCAACCGCGCCCAGCTCGCCGCCTGGTACCTCGGCCGCTCCGACAACGACCCGTCCGCATAACCTTCACCGCACGCCGATCCGAGGCTGTGCCGTGACCCGAGAAGTTGTTGCCGTTGAGCCAAATCCGGGACGCGGCTGAGCGGAACCCACTCGACACGACCGGCTTCCATGCGGTGACACTTCCTAGCGCTCCGCTTCCCTGCAGCGCTGAAGAGGCTTCGCCCAGCGAAGCTCCTTCGGCCATCGCCGCGTTGGGCCGGCCGAGCCGGGGTTCTCAGTGGAGTTCAAGCTAGCTGTGCGAGCACGGCGCTGTCGCAGGAGTGGCGCGTTGTCCTTCGAGATACGACACGAGGCTCCCCGTTGCCACCGTCGACTGTGCACAGCCACGTCACGGTGCCGCCGCGTAACAGTGCAGGGTTACCACCTGAGACGGGCTCCATCGTTGATCGACCGTGGCCATCAACTCCCAGCCCAGCCGCTCGTACAGGGCTGCCGCCGCGGTGTCGGAGGCCACGACATCGAGCACCGGATGCAAACCGCGACGCCGCGCTTCCCCCACGGCCTGGCTGATCAGAAGCGCGCCGATGCCATGCCCCCTGGCCTGCGGGGCAACGAACAGCCGGCTGACCACCGCGGTCAGATCGACACTCGTCCCGCTCCGCTCACTCCACAGGCCGGGGGCCAGATCTCCTTCTCCGCTGCGGGACAAGCTGACATGACCAACAAGACGCCCGTCGAGCTCAGCGACCCACGCCTGCAACAAGGAACCCTGCGACAACCACTCGGCAGGCCGGTCAGGCCAGTTCACCGGATAACCGTCACCGTGGTGGACCTCCGCGAGCAGCTCCACACACTTCTCGACGTCGACATCATTCCTCCGCCGGACCCGGCGGCCTGACCTCTCCGCCGCGGTCCCGGCGCTCTCGATGTCCACGCCGGCATGGAAACACGGATCACACGTCACGACCAGCCACTTCAGCGAGCCACGCTCCTGGCGCGGTGAGTCCCGGCGCCGCGAGGACCGATCGTCCTGCTCGACAGCGAGCCGAACCGTGGCGGACCGCGGTCACGACGACCTGCCGTACCGGGGCGGCCGCTACGCCGACTTCCGGAACGCCTCGGCCGCCCGGTGACCGGGGTGGTGATGCCCGGCTTCACGCACTTCTCCTGGTCGGGCAGGATCCACCGGGAAACCTTGATCCAGATTGGTGATCACGCACGCTAGGTCGACCCCGTGAAATCCCACTGAAAGGGAATTCTTCGACACAACGGCGCTCCTCGCGACGAACCGGAAGCATCGCCAGGCGGCCAGGACGCGGTTAGTCCGAGTCCCGGGCGGCGTTGTCTGCAGCGCCCGAACATGCCGGCCAACCGGACGCACCCCGTGAAAGTGGCACGCGCCCTTGCCCACGGCAGGTTGCCGACTTAGCCCTTGCGCACCTCAACCAACTCAGCAGCCCGCAACATCGCCATCTGCTTGGACAGCACCGAGTCGCTGAACTCGACGGCGTCGCGAGCGAAGGCGAACTCGCGCCACTCCGCCGCGGCGAGCAGCAGGTTTCCATGCCTACACAGCCAGTCGGACATGTTCGATGGGGTGGATCTCCTTGTGCTTTCCGAGAAAGCTCATCCAGCCGATCTTGTGGGCAGTGGTCCAGAGCGCTCGACAGCGTCACCGCTGGCGTGCGGTGGCGGGATGGTTCGGACCTCGTCGAACAGAGCGTCTGCTGGGCTGCCAAGGACGCTTGCAGGCAGTGTTCTGTCTGAAGAGCTTTGCCGGTGGCCTGAGCCGCCACGCCCGCAGGAGCGGGCGTGGCGACTCGGGAGCACGCGGCTACTTGACTCGTGTCAGTTGCCATCGCTGACCGAGGTTGTTCCTCGCACACTTTCTGGTGGCGACGTTGTGGACCCCGTTCGTGGTGGTCGCTTCCGCACACAGGTTGTTCATGTCACGAAGCCGGAAGTAGAGGTTATTGGTGTCGTACTCGATTCGCCACCACCCGAATTTGCTTCCGCAGTCATCCAAGGCGTGAACGCGGAGCTTGGGGATCTCCAGAGAGAGGGGCTCCCAGTGCAAGCAATACCCCTTGTTGGGGGTATTGCTTTTGGCCAGGCGCCACACGTTGTCGAAGTAGTGCTTCAGAGTCCAGGTGTCCTTGGCATCCCTGATCAGCGCTACGTCACTGAACTCGGGGTTCGTCAGCACCTTCCACTCCTTGTCCACCTGCTTACTGATCTTCAGCTCGGTGCCCGTGCCCCAGGAACGAAGTGGGGGTGGTGTGACTTGGGGGTCGGAGATGTGGCTGTCGTCGACCCACAGGTTCTCCTCGCACAACGCCGCGGGGTTCTCCGGGCAAGCGCCGTTGACCTTGTCGAGCTTGATGACTTGGGTGAACAGCTGACCGGTTGCCTTGTGCTCGGCGCCACTGAGGGTGAAACAGGTGCCGCGGGCGACCTTGCCGATCGGTGTGAAGACGGGCAGTCCCGCCGTGGTGGTCTTCCGAAAGACCTGTGCGTTGTCGGTGTTGACGGCGTTCCTGCACGAGTCGACCGGCTGGCGGTCCACTGGGTACTCACCGACCAGGCCGAAACCCTTGGCCCTCGGGACGGTCACGGTGGAGAACTGTGCCGTGCGGTAGCAACCCTTCTGCGGTACAGGAAACCACCGGGCGACCGCGCCGAACTCGTCGCCCGCGAAAAACGGGGAGCCCTTCTCAGGTGCCCACATGACTCGCCACGGTCGTTGCTGAACGACGTAGACGTCACGGTAGATCCCGTAGGAGTATTCCTGAACGTCTGTTTGAGAAACGTTCGTCACCGAGGCGGATTCCCCCTTGCTGACGGTCACCTCCTTGGAGTAGGAGAACCCGCCGGTGGCCGTGATCGCCTCGACCAGGCCCACGCCCCCGAGGGAGAGACCCGCGCTGTACTCCCACTTCTGCGTGACCGATCGGTCGGAACTCACCTCTTTTGTCACATTCGGCCGCACCGTCTCCACAGGCCCGACCGGATCGAACTCACGCTCCTCGCGAAGGTGAACCCTTTTGGTGGTATGAGCGTCGGCGGCGAAGTAGTCCCAGTCCTCCTTGGGCCATTTGGAGTTCGACACCACCCCGAAGCAGGACTTGTTGTCGGTGAGGCCGGGCAGGTGGTAGATCATGCTGAACAGGCCGACGCGGGACAGGTTTCTGTCGGTGAAGCCATCGAAGACCAGTACACCCCCGCGCCGGTCGCCGGGCTGATGCCAAGCCGCTCTCGGCTCCTCATCGGCCACCGCGGTCACTGCCGTCCACGACACGGCACTGCCGAATACCAAAGCACAGGTCATACCAAGCATGGCTATTCGAGATCTGGACACCGACACCGACCCCCTGATCACCAGATGGGTTAACGAACGGAATATGAAGAAGTTTTTCATGCACATTACGCCCGCCCCCATTCGAAGGCAAAGACGCTATCGCCCGGTTCGGCGACATGTCGTCGAACGTGATTCCTGCGACGAGCCGAGCGTATTGACATCTCGCTATGGTGATCCAGTGCGAAACCCAACATTCACTCTCTCGGTGTGTTCCTTCGCCCTCCTCGGCTCCCTTGTCGCTCCTGCGGACGCCGCATCCACCGGCACGGCGACAACTCGACTCGCCGGAGCAGTCGTAGCCGCAGTCGAAATTCAGGCAGATGACAAAGTCGTCGTCGCTGCGACGAGCAACAAAGGCTTCGCCGTTCTGCGCTACAACCGCGCCGGCAAGCTCGACACCACGTGGGGCTCCAAGGGCGTGGCCACCACGAACTTCACCAAGAACAGCGCTACAGCCGCAGCGGTAGCGATTCAGGCGGAGGGACGTGTCGTGGTCGCCGGCAGCTCGGCAGGAGACTTCGTCCTCGCCCGCTACACCACCGCAGGCAAACTCGACACGAGCTTCGGCGGCAGCGGAACCGTGCGCATCCCGATCGGATCGGCATCCGCTGTCGGCATCGCGCTGCAAGCCGACGGCAAGATCGTCGTTGTCGGCAACACAGACTCCGACATCGTCCTCGCGACCTATGCCCCCAACGGCAAACCCGCCTCACGCTTCGGTACCAACGGTGTGGTGCGCACCGACCTCGGCGGAACCGAGACCGCGAACGCCATCGCCCTGCGCGCGGACGGGCGAATCGTCATCACCGGCCAGACACAGAAAGCCGGTGGCGCACACCAGTTCGCGCTGCTGCAGTACACCACCAGCGGCACACTCGACAGCCGGTTCGCCACAGCGGGCAAACTGATCTCCGCAACCCCGAGCAGCGGCACTGTCCTTGCCCTCGACAGCAGCGGTCGCGCGGTAATCGCCTACAGCCACAACGGATCTTTCGCCTCAAGCCGCTACAGCGCCACCGGCAAGCTGGACACCGCCTACGGCACCAATGGCATCGTCACAACCACCGTCACCGGCAACGCCACCGCGGTGGCCGTGCAAGCCGACGGACGCACCGTCGTGGCCGGCACATCCGGCACCGGCCTCGCGCTTACCCGACTCACCACCTCCGGGAGAATCGACACCACTTACGGCAGGAACGGGGCCACCACGGCGACCTACGGCAAGGGCACCCACTCCGTGGTCGGCGTCGTGCTCAACAAGGCCGCTCAGGCATTTGTCGCAGGAAGCGCCGGTGAGTTCGTCGCCGTTGCGAAGTTCGCCGCCAACGGAAAGGCCGCCGAGAACTACGGCAGCTGACAACACCGCCTTCGCCGAAGCCGGCTTGCTCGGCACCCCGCCGACAAGCCCGCTTCCTGAGCCCGCATACCGACAGCTGCACGAGCGGGGATGGTCCGCTGTCACTGTGCAACTGACCTCGCTGCTGATCACGGCCGAAGTTGGGCGGCGTCACGACGGCGATGGACCATCAACAGGGCTGTCAGGAGCTCCAGCAACTCGTCGTCGGTGACCGTCCGGTTCAGGGCTCCGCAGCAAGCAGTCGTGAACAGGTCGCTCTCGGTCAGGTTAGGGATCGACAGGAGTACGCGCACGTTGCCCGCAACGGGTTCAGACGTGCGGCGTCGGCGGGTGCGGGTCGCAGCCGACCGACTTTGTCGAAGTCGTCGCCCGCACTCGAAGGTATCGAGCCCCGCGGCGCGGTGTGGTTGTCGTACTCGTAGCCATCGGGAAACCATTTGTGGAAGACGCCGCACGGTTCACCCGCAGGGGCCGATTCGGCGGCCGATGCCGTTATCGCGCTCGCCGCAAGGAGAATTGCGGAAGCCAGACCCAAAACAAATCTTGCTCGCACGGGCACCTCACGTTCTCACTGTTGGTGATCACGCACGCCAGGTCGACCCCGTGAAATCCCACTGAAAGTGAATTCTTCGACACAACGGCGCTCGCGGGGCAGCCACCTAATCGACAGCCGGGTGGGATCGAGCGAGGTGACCGCGAGGTCGGTGATGACGTTCGTGGCGCCCGTGTTGCGCAGAAGCAGCGGAACGAAAGTCCAACGCCCGGATGATCCGCTCGTGGCCCAGCTGTGTGAGGTCCTCCGGCGTTTCGCGCATGGAGGTCTTTGTCCTGCAGTCGGTTCTGGTGCCGCCCCATCCTCGACTCGAACACAGACAAACTGTCAGGCTTGCTCGTCCGGTGTCCGGGCGCCCCCTCAGGTGGCCCCGCCCGAATCTGATGTGTGCCCGCCCCTGCGGCCGCTCGCGCCACGCTCCCGATCGGCGATGGTGACCGTGGGCCGAACCCGGGGTGACTTTCACCGATGCAGGTTTTTGCCTGAACCTCCTGGGAGCCAAGGAAAGCACCTCACTCGGACTGCTGCCTATGCTGGCTCACATCGTGAATCCCTTGCTCTCGCCCGCTCTCAAGCCGATCTGGCAGGCGGTGCACGCGCGGCTGTCAACCGGCCGGCCGGTCAGCCGGATTCGGATCGGCCCGCTCGACCTCGATCAGCGGACCGCTCTCGCGGACCTGCTCGGATCCGCGCGGCTGCCCGGCGACAGGGCCGACATCAGCCTGGAGCGGCTCGACGAAGTGCTCCTGGAGCGAACCGGTCGCGACACCAGGGACTTCGTCGCCCAGGCCATCGGACCGATCGGCGATCGCGCGGCCGAGCGGCGCGAAGCCGCGGCCGCCCGGGCCGAGCTCTGGGACTGGCTCACGACTCACCCGGTCATCTCGGCCCAGCCCGCGCTGGCCGAATGGGCGGTCGCCGTTCGGCGAGCGGGGCTCATCGACGGCTCGATCCTCCGGACGAAGGAGGAGCTGGGCAAGGTCCTGAACGTGCTCGCCGAATTGCCCGCGGCCGGACAGCCGCTGCCCGCGTTCGCCGACGACGTCCTCAACGATCCCCATGCGCTCGACGAGGGCACGCGTCGAGCGAACCTCGTTCTGAAAGCCCTTGCCGCCATCTACGGCGTCCCGGCTCCGATCGACGCACCCGAACGCCGGGCGTTGTGGGAGCGGGCCGGGATCGCCGATGACCAGCTCTCCTCGACAGTGCTCGTCGCTGGACTGACGCTGGCGGGCGACGACGTCATGAGCGGCGTCCTGAGGCTCTGCGCGGCCTACGGCGTCGCGGCGGTGCTCACGTTGCAACAGCTGCGAGCACCCGCCGCATTCACCGGTGCTCCACCCGAGGTGTGGGTTTTCGAGAACCCCAGCGTGCTGGCCGTGGCCCTCGACCGGTTCGGGTCGCACTGCCCACCGCTGGTCTGCACATCGGGGTGGCCGAGCAGCGCCGGAGTGCTCCTGCTCAACCGGTTGCGCGAAGCAGGATCGGTCCTGCGCTACCACGGCGACTTCGACGGCGAGGGACTGCGCATCGCCGCCAACGTGATCGCACGGACCGGCGCGACCCCGTGGCGGATGAACAGCGCGGACTACCTCGCTGCGGCCACCGAAGGGCCTCCTGTCGGCCGGGTCACCCCCGTGCCGTGGGACCCGGGCCTCGCCGGTCACCTCAGCGAAGTCGGTCGTGCCGTTCCCGAGGAGCGTTTGGCAATCGCCCTACTGGACGAGATCGTCCAGCAGCTGCCGAAAGCGAAGGGCGGCAAGGGACCCGGAATCGTCGGCACCGTCCCGTAGCGTGGCCGGGAACCACCGGGAGGCAGCATGGGTCCGATCCGTGTCCCACCCGAGATGTTCCGCTTCACCAGTGGAGATCGGGCCGGACTCTACGTCTCGGTCCTGCACGCCTTCGGCGAGGCGAACGAACGGCTCGAAACCGCGTTGAGCCTGCTCGACATCCGCGCCCGGCTGCGTTCGGTGGGCTGGCTCGAAGCCCTCGAAGACGACGAGCTCACCACCGCCCTGGCGCAGCTGCGCGACTGGAACCTCGTCGACGTCGTCCAGAACCACTCCGAGAACTACCGGACGGCCGACGAGTACGAGCGGCGCAACCTCCAGTACTCCCTTACTCGCCAAGGCGAAGCCGCGTTCGCCGGTGTCGTTCACGCCATGGGCGTGCTCGCCGCGACCGGCGCGTTGCAGACGGCGGTGCTCGACGCGATCGCCGACCGGCTGGGCAGCCTGATCCAGGAACTGGAAACCGGCACCGACCGGCGGATCTTCAGCACGCTCGTCGAACTCGAGGCCCATCTCGACGCCCTGCGCGGTAACACCAAGCAGTTCAACGGTGAGCTCCAGCGGTTGCTGCGCGCCGACGGCGCGAACGTCACCACGTTCCACGAGGTCAAAGCCAGCACTGTCGCCTACCTCCAGGAGTTCCTCACCAACTTGGAGCACCGGGCGCACACGATCGCGGTCCGGGTCCAGCGGGTGGAGGAGCACGGCGTCGGGCTGATGCAGCGGCGCGCGCTGGCAGGCGCGGACCTGCCGCGGCTGTCCGCGACCGATCCGGGGCCGGCCTGGCTGGAGCACCGGCGCGCGAAGTGGGAGGGCCTGCGCACCTGGTTCCTGCCGGTCGACGGCACACCGCCCCGGGTCGAACAGCTGCACGTCGTGGCGCGCAAGGCGATCATCGCGTTGCTCCAGGTGCTGGACCGCATCACCGAGTCACGGCGGCGGGCCAGCAGCGCGGTCACCGACTTCCGCGAGCTCGCGAGGTGGTTCACTGTCGTTCCCGCGCACGACGACCTCCACCGGCTGTGGTCGACCGCCTTCGGGCTCAGTTCCGCCCGCCACGCCCACCTGGCACACCCCGACCCGGAGCTGATCAGCCCGTCGTCGTCCTGGTCCCAGGCACCGCCGGTCGCGGTCTCCCCGCTGCTCAGGGCGAGCGGTCGGACCGAGCGGTTCAGCCGCACGGGCAAGGTGCGCGAGGTCGCGGCGGTGCGCGCGGCCCGAGCCGAACAGGCGCGAGCCGAGCGTGCGGAGCTGGAAGCCGCGTGGGACATGCTCGGCACGGGCGGACGGGTCCGGCTGTCCTCCTTCGGATCACTGGATCACGGCGTCTTCGAGCGGTTGCTGGACCTGCTGGGCCGGGCGCTCAGCGCGACCCCCGGTCACAGCGGCACCCGGCGGGGCACCACCTCCGACGGACGGGTCGAGATCCTGCTGCGGCCACCGCGCGATGGGGCGACCGCGACGCTCACCACAGCCCGCGGGCACTTCCGCGGTCCGGACTACGACATCGAGATCCGGGCCCCTGGACCGCGCTCACGGCGTGCCTCGGGAGGCAGTCGATGACCAAGCTCACCAACCAGTTGGTGACCGCGGAACGCGAAGAGGTGGCCGACGCGATCCGGCGGCTGCTGGCCTCTCCGTTGATCACCGAACGAGCTCAACCGGAAGCCTTCGACCTGATCCGCAGGCGACGGGAACCCGTCCGGCAGTGGTTCGCCTACTACTGCGGCTGGACGTTGACCGTCGAACCCCGGCTCGGCTACGCCCGGCTCGTCAAGGTGCGCACCGCCACCGATCCGACCAGACCGGCCAGGCGGCGGCGGTCGGGCCGAGCGCCGTTCGACCGCCGTCGCTACGCGCTGCTGTGCGTCGCGGCGGCCGAGTTGCTCACCGTGCCGGTGACCACGATCGGCCTGCTGGCCGACCGGGTCGGCCAGGCAACCGCGACGGACGAGGTGGTGCCGACCTTCGACACCGCCAACCGCGCTGAGCGCATGGCCTTCGTCGACGTCTTGCGGTTGTTGGAGTCCTACGGCGTCGTGGAAACCGTCGACGGCACGACTGAGTCCTTTGTGGACTCAGCATCGGCCAAGGTGCTGTACCGGATCGACGCCACCCTGTTGCTGCGGCTGCTGGCGGTTCCGGTTGGGCCTTCACAGCTCGGCGTACCGATCGACGAAGTGGCGCTGCGCTTCGACGAGCTGCTCGCCGCCATCTCGCACGAACGGCGGTACGGCCTGGGTTCCGGTGCCGACGACGAGTCCGCCACCCGGTCCGAGGTGCAGCGCAACCTCTGGCTGCGGCACTCCGTGTTCCGCCGTCTCGTCGACGATCCGGTGCTGTACTTCGATGACCTCCTCCCCGAAGAGCGCGCCTACCTCGCCTCCCCGACCGGCCGGCAGCTGCTGCGCCGTGCCGCGGAGCAAGGCGGTTTCGTCCTTGAGGAACGCGCCGAAGGCATTCTCCTGGTGGACGTCGACGGCATCGCCACCGACAGCCGCTTCCCGGACGACGCCGGCAACGCGAAGGTCGCAGCGCTGCTGTTGCTGGAATCGCTCACCGGTCCGTTCACCGTCGAGCAGATCGAGATCCAGGTGGAGGACCTGCTTGCCCGCTTTCCCCGTTGGGCCAAGACATATCAGGAGGAAGACGGTGCGCGCCGGCTCGTGTCCGACGCCGTCGCGGTCTTGACGGCATTCGGCCTCGCTCAACGGGAAGGCGGCATCGTCCGGCCCCTCCCAGCCGCGGCCCGGTATGCCGTCGACGCCCCCAGGACTACCGACCCCGGAGAGGCAACGCCATGACGGTGACCGAACTCCCACACCGTTTCGCTGACGAACCGGCTGCGCGGACCGCGCGGTGGATGCCAAGCCGCGCGGGCATCCTCAACGTCTGGCGGTACTTCGACGAGGTCTTCGAGTTCCACGAAGGCCGATTGCTGCTGCGCGGCCCCAACGGCAGCGGCAAGTCGAAGGCCCTGGAGTTGCTCTTGCCGTTCCTGTACGACGCGAACCTCCGTGCCAACCGGCTTTCGACCTTCGGCACCAGCGAACGAACGATGCACTGGAACCTCATGGGCGAGGGAGCGAGCGGTACCACCCGCGTCGGGTACGTGTGGATGGAGTTCCGCTTCCCCGGCGAGCCGGAGCGGTGGTTCACCTGTGGTGCCCGGCTCCAGGCGAGCGCGCACACGACCGCGGTGCACCCCGACTACTTCACCACGAGCCTTCGCATCGGTCCCGACGGGCTTTCCCTTGTCAACCAGGCGGACCAGCCGCTGACGAAGAACGCGTTGGTGGACCGCCTCGGCTCGGACGGCGTCGTCCACGACAACGCCGGGGACTACCGAACGGAGGTCCGCACCACGCTGTTCCCCGGGCTGAGCGAGCAGCGCTTCGACGCGTTGATCACCGCGCTCCTCCAGTTGCGCACACCGAAGCTGTCACAGCGACTCGACCCCAGCCTGTTGTCGAACCTGCTCTCCAAGGCGCTGCCACCGTTGGGGCAGCAGGAGATCGCGGACCTCGCCGAGGGGTTCGAACGGCTGGACGCCCAACGGGAACGGCTCAAGTCCTTGGAAGAGGAGGTGGCCGCGACCCGAACGCTGGCGACTCGGCAGCGGACCTACGCGCAGCGGGTACTCCGCGCAAGCGCCGCGAACATGATCTCGGCGACCACCGAGCTGGACAACCTGGCGCGAGCCGCGCGGATCTCCGCTGAGCAGTACGAGAAAACCGCCCAGGAAAAGGAAAAAAGCGAGAACGAGGTCGAGGAACTCGCCGCGGAGATCGAGACCATCGAAGCACGCAAGACGGGACTGGTCGAGAGCGAGGAGTACAAGCAAGGGCAAGAACTCGACCGGTTGCGTCGCAGGACCACCGAAGCCGGTGTCACCGCCACACGACTTCGTACTGACGCCGACAGCAAGCGATCGGAGGCGATGCGTGACGAGGAGGTCAGGCAGACAGCCGAGCGAACAGCGACACAGCAGGCTGAAGCCGTCAGAGGCCAGGAACTCCAGACCCGCAGCGCGGCCACACGCGCTGGCTTGACGAGCGTCCACGCCGAAGTGTTGGCGCAGCTGGAAACCAGCCCCGGTGCCGGCCGGGCATTGCTCAGCGCCGCGATACGGAGCAGGCAGGAGCAGCTCGACGCGGTCCGGGACGCGGTGGCGGAACACGAACGTGCTGTCGACCGACGCACCTCCGCCGAGGGCGATCTCGACGACGCCAGGAGCCGCCTCGCAGAGGCTCAAGACCGGCTCACGACCGCGATCTCCGAGCACGAGGCCGTTCTGGACGCGTTGAGCTCGCAGCTGCTGGAGTGGGCCGCGAGCTGCCACGAGTTGGTCTTCACCGACCCGAGCGCGTTGGTGGCCCACGTGGAGTCCGAAACGGCGCTGATCGCGGCCGTCGACACGGCCGCGACCCCGATCTTGGAAGACATCGCCAGGCAGAAGGCGATCACCACCGCGGCCGTCGACGCGGCTCGCCGTGAGCGCACCAAGGCGGCCGAGGAGCTGGCGCGGCTGCGTACCGAGCGGGACGTGCCGCCGGTCGCTCCGGCCACCAGGACCACCGATCGCGCGGCGATGACCGGGGCTCCGTTGTGGCGGCTGGTCGACTTCGCCGACTCGACCCCGGATCGCACGGCGGCGGCGATCGAGGCGGCTCTCGAAGGAAGCGGTCTGCTCGACGCCTGGGTCGGCGGCCGCGGTGAGATCGAAGGGCACGACGTCTTCGCCGATCCCGACGCGCTGCCGCCGGTGCGGGGCCGTTCCCTCGCCGACGTGCTCGTGGCCGAACACGACACCGGATTGCGGCCCGAAGTCGTGAACCGCCTCCTGGGCTCGATCGCGTACGGGGAGGAGCTTCCCGACGCACTCGTGGCGATCAGCGGCGATGGAACCTGGCGCTTGGGTTCGCTTTCCGGAAGCTGGGCCAAGGACCACGCCTCCTACATCGGCACGCTCGCGCGCCAACGCGCCAGGCAACGCCGCGTCGACGAGTTGTCAGTGCTCGTCGCAGAGCACGACGCCACCTTGGCATCGCTCAACGACGAACTGTCCGCGTTGGCAGCTCGACGCCAGGTGCTACGCGACGAGCGCGAAGCACGGCCGAGCCATGCGGCAGCGAACGAAGCCGCGGACACCGTCAAACGGCGAGAATCCCAGCGATCCGCCGCCGACGCAGCAGTCCAATCCCGCCTCGACGTCGTCACCGCACGAGAACAGATGGCGACGCGCGCTTTTCGTGAGCTGACGAGGGTGGCCGCGGAGCACAACGTGCCAACGGACCGCGCGGCGTTGAAGGCGCTGGAAAAGGCAACCCGCTCGTTCCGTGACCAGGCCGAGAGCTGGTTGGAAGCACACAGCCAACTGATCTCGTCCCGTCAGCATCTCCATGACATGGCCGAACGGGCGCTCCGTTCAGAAAGCATCGCCGCCGAACGCGAAGCCGAAGCCGCGCGGGCCGAAGCTGAGCGCGACCAGTTGGCTGCCACGCTCGACGCGATCGACAGCACCTTCGGCGTGGACTACCACGAGGTGCTCGCCGAGATCGACCAACTGCGGAGGAAGCTGGGACAGCTGAGCGCGGACCAGCACAAGGCGAGGGCACGCGTGACCGAACTCGCCACCAAGCTCGGCGAACTGCGGGTCCAGCACAAGAACGACGCTGAGGCCCACGAAGCGGCCGGACTCCGACGAGATGCCGCCGCGACGCGCTTCCGCAGGCTGACCGCCGGTGTCTTCCCCGCCGACAGCGGAGTCGATGACCTCGCCACCCTCGAAGCGACCCTCGCTGCTTCAGAAGGTGTCCGCGCCACATTGGACGCGGCCCGTCTGATCGCCGCCGCCTGGCCCGTGATCCCCCACTCCACCGCGAACATCGGCGACGCGCTGCACCGGCTCCTGGAATCGGTTCACTCGTGCCGCGACAGCCTGAAGTCCCGCGCCGACCTCGACCTCGAAACCGACGAGGACGTGCAGGTCTTCACCGCCGTGGTGGACGGCATCCGGGTCGGTGCCGCCGAGCTGCTGGCCATCCTCCGCGCCGAGGCCGAGGAGAGCCGCCGCGAGATCACCGACCGCGAACGCGCGCTGTTCGACCAGACCCTGACCGGGGACATCCGACGCCACCTCGCCGCGCGGATCAGGCAGGCGAACGAACTCGTCGACGGCATGAACGCCCGCCTGGAGCGCGTGCGGACAGCGTCCAAGGTGGCGGTTCGGCTGGTCTGGCAGGTGGCCCCCGACCTGCCGGCAGGCACGAAAGCCGCCCGCGACCTCCTGCTCAAGGACCCCGCCGGCCTGAACGAGGCGGACCGCGAGGCCCTGCACCGATTCTTCCGCGACCGCATCGAACAGGCCAAGGCCGACGACACCGCCACCAGCTGGGAACAGCAACTCGGCCAGGTCTTCGACTACACGGCGTGGCACCAGTTCGTCGTCAAGGTCGACCGCGCCAACGGCGCGGGCTGGCAACTGCTGACCCGCAAGCTCCACGGCGCCCTCTCCGGCGGCGAGAAGGCCATCGCGCTGCACCTCCCCCTGTTCGCCGCCGTCGCCGCCCACTACCAGGCAACGCCACCCGCACCGCGCGTCATCCTGCTCGACGAGGTCTTCGTCGGCGTCGACACCACCAACCGCGGACAGGTGTTCGACCTGCTGTCCCTCCTCGACCTCGACCTCATGCTCACGTCCGACCACGAGTGGTGCGTCTACTCCGAGCTCAGCGGCATCAGCATCCACCAGCTGATCACCGGCACCGACGGCGACGACGCCGTCACCACCGCCCGCTTCACCTGGAACGGCCACGACCTACTCCCGAACGACTAGGGGCGAAAGTGACCGACTTCTACACCGACGCACAGGGCCGAGTCAGACCCATCCGAGGCAAGGGCAAGGGCGGGCTGGTGGTCGGCGCGGTCGCCCTGGGCATCGTCGCCTCCAGCGGAGGAGCGATCTCTGTCGGCGGCGGTGCCACCGCCAGTGAGGTCGGTGCCGCCCAAGCTGGCAGCTCACCATCGCTCCAGTTGCGAGCACGCAAGAGCGAAGGCCAGAAGGCCGCCCGTCGAGGTGATGCAGCTGGGGCGTGGCAGCGCATGGGGCTGCGACAGCTCCGCCGCACCGCCCGCCAACAAGCCGAATGCGTCACCGCCTCCTACGGCCAGGTGCGGGAGTTCTTCGCCCGCCACCGTTGCAAGTCCCTTGACCGGATGCTGTTCCCCGTGGCCGACAAGACCGGCAACATCGCGGTGGTGTCCGTGGTGTGGGTTGGGCTAGTCAATAGCAACGACGCCAGGAAGTTCCAGACGCTGATGGACGAGCACGGCACCGGTGACATCACCCCGCTCGGCGCACGACTGCTCGACCTGGCCAACGTCACGTTCACCGGCCTCCGCTACGGCAGCGACCGCGATGGCAACACCGTCACCATCGCCGAGGCCGAGAACGCCGCAGGCAGCCGCTTCGACCACGACACCCTCGATGCCATCGCCGAGGTTGCCGCCTACCTGCCCCGCGTCCGCTGAAGCAGCTGTCGGCGCACTCGACGAGGCGTTTGAAGTCAAGCCTTGTCCACGTGCACGGACCGCGAGACCACCACAGCAAAGATCAACGATAGGCGAGTCGCCCAGAGAAAAGCTCTTACCATTACGATCACTTCACTCCACGGCGATCATCTTCACCGAAGATGAATCGAGAACCAAACAACCCCGATTGTAATCATTCAATCGCGGAGCGTTGCACTCACCGTCGCCGGCTACTCTCTTTGGGTTATTCGAGCGAGGACGAGCATCTCGTTTACGTATATCACAACAGGGGGATCAAGCAGCACTGCTGACGAAGGAAGCAGTAAGCATGGAAAATGAACACTCCCGGTCGGATCTGGATGTTATCGAACATCGATTCCTTCAACTGGCCGCTCAGCCCAACGCACTCACGCTCGACGGGGCGGTCCTCGGCTGTGGCATCCCGCCTCAGCCGCAGCCCTTGGACCTACTTCGAAATCTGTTGCTCAAACCGCGGACCACATGGCTGACCAAGGAGGCGGTGTGGCGAGAACTCGTCCGCCGTGCCCACATGGAGCCAGAACCGTGGATGACGGCGACGGCAGGCATGATGTGCCCTGGCCTGAAGGGCATTGCCAGAAAACTGAGTCCACGGTACCCGCACAACAACAAGATCGATCTTCACTCAGAGATCCTCGTAGGATTCTTCGAGGCACTGGACCTTGCCGAACCAGATCAACCCAGGGTGTACTCGCAGTTGTATTGGGGCGCTTTCCGGCGAGGCCACGAGCTGTGCAACCGAGAGAATCGCAACCTTCAGCGGATTGCGCGTTATGAGGAGGTCGACGAGCTTGGCGATGGCCATTGGCGACGTAGTACGGCCGGCAACGCCGACCTCCTTCTCGCTGGCGCAGTGCTGAACAATGTGCTGACCAAGGACGAGGCGGCGCTCGTGTCGGAGATCTGTCTCGATGGCGAAGAACCAGGAGCCGCCGCCAGTCGCCGCGGCCTGAGCAAGCGCGCTTGCGACAAGCGACTTGCGCAAGCGGAGCGCAAGTTGGTCGGCTTTCTCAACAGCCGCATCCCCGATCTGGCTGCATAACCCCAGTATTCGCAAGTAGTGGGCGCCGGGTGTGCCGCGCGAGCACGCCCGGCCCCCCGTGCGACCCGACCATGACCTTCAGCAGTACAGGGGGCTTACGTCAGTTGGGCCAGCAACGAGGCAACCAAGAGGGGCACGATCATCTGGGCGGCCGCGTAGGAACCTTCCTCCAGGTACAACCCGACGGCCTCGCAACAACGGCCGGCCTCTGTTCGGCCCAGGCCAGCAGGATCCGGCTCCTTGACAAACGGTCTACAAATATTGACCATTGGGTCCATGGCCACCGAACCCGCAGCGGGCCCCACCGACGATGTTGCTGTCCGCGTCGAAACCGACCAGCAACTCCACGCCCTCGGCAGCCTGGTGCGCCATCGCATCATCCGGGTCCTGCGTGACCAGCCCGCCACGGTCACGCAGATCGCCGACCGTCTGGGCATCGCCAAGGGCAGCTCGAACTACCACGTCAAAGTGCTGGCCAAGGCGGGTCTGATCCAGGTGGTCGACAACCGCAAGGTGCGCGGCGTCACCGAGCTTTACTACGGCTTGGTGGGCACGATCGGACTCCCCGACAGTGGGCCCGGCCAGCGCAACATCCTCATGCGCAACGCCCTGGCCGAGGTCGAGGCCGCCCCGGAGGGCGCGGGCGGGTACATGCGGCTCCAATACCTGCGTCTGAGCAAAGAGAACTTCGACCTGGCTGTCGAAAAGATCATCGCGCTCCACGCTGAGCTCGCCGCGCTGCACGACCCGGAGCAACCGGCCGCCGACCTCTTCACCGCGTTCTACCGGCCACACGACACCAGGTCACGGGACACCGCGCCGGAGTCCTCGCGCACCGCGGAGAACCCAACGCCCGCCACGGAAACCCACTAGAACACTCAGCTCTGCCACTAGAAGGCGCCGGTCCCAGTCCGGTACATCCTCGCCTCCAGCGCCGCACCGCACGCCCGACCGGCAACCGACCTGTCCGGGCGCGCCTACCCCAGCGCGCTGTCATTTCCTAGGGCATGTCCAGCCATGCCCTGGTTCCGCGCGCCCTCATTCGCGTCCACAGGCCCGACCTCGGAGCCCGCATGCAGCATCCAGACTCGTTCTACACCGCCGCAAGCTATTACCGGCAAGACACGCTCGCCCAAGCCGAACAACGCCGTCTTGCTCGCCTCTTCATCCGGCGACGACGAAAAGCCGCTGAGAAACCACCATCGCCACCGCAACCTCAAGATCGCCCACCACCCCAGGCCGATGTGACACCGGCTGCCGAACCCGAACCCCTCGAGGAACCCCACCTGTCAGGGATAAGGGATGCCGCGCCGAGTTGATCACGACCCAGGGTCGGAACAATCAAGGCATCAGCGACGACGGAGAGCCGTTCTCTTAAGGCCCAACCCCGAGTTAACCGCGGGAGGATCGAGGTAGGCGCGCTGGCCGGGCTCGCTTCCGGCCTCAACCACCGTCCGCTTCTCGCCCTCCTCGGTCTCAAACGACGGTTGTTTCAGGCGACCAGTGACCAGGATCCTCTCTCCCCGCGTGAGGCTTCTGCGACGTTTTCCGCTGCCTGGCGCCAGATGTTGCACTGCAGGAAAAGTGCGTCGCCGTCCTTCCGCTCCCCCGTGGACTGGTCGAAGGTTCTCGGCAGCGTGCGCGTCGTCGGGGTCTACCAGCGGAGCAGACGACGTGCAGACCAACCGGGGAGTCGAACCCGGAGCCGCAGGGGCGTTGCAGGCCGCCCGACGACCGTCGTGACATACGCCCAACGTGCCCGCTCCGCGCCCCTGGAGCGGGCGGTGGTCGCGCGTCCTGGTGTCGGTCCAGGCGTCCCGGAGATATGAGTTCCGGGTGGCCGCCGGGCCCCGCGCGCCAAAGGCCGCGCGGTGGATTTTGATTCGGTTGTTTCGCCTGGTGAGGCGTGGTGCCCCCGGCGAGGTTCGTACAGCATCTACACGAACTCATACCCGCCGTGAGCTGCGGCTTTCCGCGACAGTCGGAGTTGATCGGCGTCGCCGCCGTCAGCGTGGTGATGCCTCATGATGGCTTCCGCACGGCGCAGGCCCGCGCCCTGAGCAGCGCTACAGGCAGACGGTCGCGCAGCTGAAGAGCGGTTCTCGCGCGGCATGCTGGTGATCGAGGGCAGTTTCGGGGTCAACGCCCCGGGTGGTCTCTGATGGCCACTACGAAACTCAGCCAGCTGACTGCCCCGCAGCTCGATCCGGCTCGCGTCCTCAGGGCGGTCACGGTGATCATGGGCGTCGTCGTCGGGCTGACGTTTCTGTTCGGCTTCGGCAATGTCCTGAACCTTGCTCTTCGCCTCGGAGTGCCCCTCTGGATCGCCCCGCTGGTCGCACCTGCGGTTGATCTATCGATCCTCGGACTCCTGCTCGGCATAGGGTATTTGTCGCTCGCAGGTGCCACCGTGGACCGGCTACGGCCAGCTCGACGGTTGCTCATCTTCGCCAGCGGCGTGACCTTGGCGTTGAACGTGGCAGACCCGCTCATAGCGGGTGAGTACGGAAAGGCGGCATTCGATGCCGTCGGACCGCTGCTGTTGATCGGTTGGGCTGAAGTGGGCCCCGGCTTGCTGCAAGCGGTCGCCGAAGTCAGTTCGTCGACGGGGGTCGATCGTGCCTGCGTCGAACAGTCAGGAATGCAGGCGCGGGAGGAACCAGACGCCCATACGGCTCGTCCAGACGCCGATCACGCCATAGCCAGCCGGCGGAAGCGCGCTCGGCGCGCTGCGCGGAAACGGTCGCCGGAGGAACTCTTGCAGCGGGCCCGACAGGAAGACGCAACTCATCGCGCGGCTCACCAGAGGCCGATTGCCGCGGCCACCTTGCGCGCCCGGCTCAATATCGGCGCCACTCAGGCACGAGAGCTCGTCCAGACCGTTCGTTCCGAGTTCTCGGCGCAGGTCCGGAGCGAGCAGTCTCGGTACGAACAGCAACGACAAGGCGTCGCTGTTGGATAGCTCGCGACGGTGGTTCGCCGTCTCTGTACGAAGCTGGACAATCCAGTGGCCGGCCATCCTGCGTCTGGCCAGACTTCCCTGGCTGGCCAAGCGAGAGGCACCTCATCACCTCTTCCGGCTGCAGAGCGCGGTAGGCCACCTACTCAGCTCGCCACAACCCGACACCGGGCTCACACATCTGGCTGCCCAGGCTCGAATGTCGTCTCGATTGGCCTCGATGAACGGATGGTCGCGATCCGTTCCGCTGGTTGAGGTGGCTCGTTCCAGTAGCACGCAGCTAGGAGAGAAGCCGATGGTGATCGGGGCGCGGGTGCCGTTGACACCATTGGCGATGGAGCACCCGAAGCCGCCGCAGTGAGGGGGCGTGACAGCATCGGTGTTCTGCGTGAGAGGAAGCCCTTGCTCGAGACCGTTCCCGACCGTTATGCATCCAGCGACCACAGCGCGATGCTGAACCACACAACGGCCGCACACCCTACCGTCCTACGACGGCCACAAACCCATGCAAAATAACGGAACCAGCCACCAAACCTGCAGTTCAACAAGCCTCTTCCCCGCGAGCGGGGATGGTCCGGCGTCCATCTGGGCCGCCACCTGGTCGCGGTCCTCTTCCCCGCGCGAGCGGGGATGGTCCCTACAAGCACGGCACGCGCACCCCCGCACTGGACTCTTCCCCCGCGCGAGCGGGGATGGTCCGTAGTCCGCGGTCGCGACGTGCATGCGCAGCGCCTCTTCCCCGCGCGAGCGGGGATGGTCCCGACAGACCGCGCTCCGCGTAGCGCGCGGTGAGCTCTTCCCCGCGCGAGCGGGGATGGTCCCACCTGTCCGTGCGTCGTGCCCAGGATCCAGCCTTCTTCCCCGCGCGAGCGGGGATGGTCCGGCGCTGCGCAAGCGCTACCAGCGAGCTTGGGGTCTCTTCCCCGCGCGAGCGGGGATGGTCCCCGGCCAGAAGGTCGCCACCTTCCGCGACCAGGCTCTTCCCCGCGCGAGCGGGGATGGTCCCGCCGCCCGGATCGCTTCCGCCTGGCCCGCGTGCTCTTCCCCGCGCGAGCGGGGATGGTCCCGACCGACAGCGCCGAGAGGTCGACGGCGCTCCCTCTTCCCCGCGCGAGCGGGGATGGTCCGTCGCTGGCCCGCCTGCCCTGTGTTCGGGCTGTCTCTTCCCCGCGCGAGCGGGGATGGTCCGTCGAACAGGGCCGCGCCGTCGGCCACGCTCCACTCTTCCCCGCGCGAGCGGGATGGGCCCAGCACGAGCCTGCCGATGATCTGGTCACCGCACTCTTCGCGGCGCGAGCGGGGATGGTCCGCAGATCGACATCCGGATGGAGTTCGCTCGCGCCTCTTCCCCGCGCGAGCGGGGATGGTCTCGCGTGGCGGCACTGCTGGACCTCCCGCACGAGCTCTTCCCCGCGCGAGCGGAGATGGTCCCGCTGGCTGCGCCGTCAGGTCGCCGACACCGGCCTCTTCCCCGCACGAGCGGGGATGGTCCCAGAGCGATGATCAGCGAGCGGGCTGTCGTCTTCTCTTCCCGGCGCGAGCGGGGATGTTCCCTTCAGGCTCGCCTCGCGTTCCCCGTTGTTGCGGCTCTTCCCCGCGCGAGCGGGGGTGGCAGGCGGGAAGTTTGCTGAGTCCGCCGAGCAGGTTGCCCTCACGCACCTTGCAGGTCGGAGAGCCGCGAGACGTTGTAGTCCCGACAAATCCGTGAGAAACACCCTGTCAACGACACACGCTGCTCGCCCAGGGTGACGCTTCATCACGTGCTCATCTACATGCTGGTCGATCTCTGCTGAACTTGGCACGGCTCAGCGTCGTCCGAAGCGGCGGCGTTTGCTGGCGTTGCTCCAGCCTTTCGAGGCAGGTACGGCTGGATCGGCGTCATCGGGTTGAACGGGGCGCAGCATCAGGTTGATGCCCTCGTAGTCCACGGGGATCCAGTTGTGGTCGTGGACTTGGAAGGCCAGTCCTTGTTCGTTGTCCGCGCCGTGGACCATGATGGCTCGGCCGGTTTTGACCATGTCCACGACACGGGCCCACATCAGTCCTCGCACGTGGGCGCTGATTGTGCCGACGAACACTCCGGGTGAGATTTCCAGCAGCCATCGGGTGAGGTGTCCGCGGAGTCCTACCGGGCAGGCGGCGACGACGATCACCGTCACTGGTCATCATCCCCGTAGGCTGTGCCGCCAGCGACGGCGCGGCCGTTGTAGTTCCACAGCATCACCACGTCGGGGTCTTCGAATGCCTCGGGGCCGTATTCAACGAGTCCGTCGTCCTCGTGCAGGAGGGTTTTCACGTCACGGACGCAGGTTTCGAGGAACTTGCCGTCCTTCATGTGGTCCCGTACGGCGCGGCGGGTTTCCGCGCCGATATCAGCGACGTCACGTGCGGCGATGTCGAAGGCGATGGGGTGTGGGGGACGGCCGACCGCGCGTTCACACCCGCGCTCGGCCGCCGCCTCCAGTCCGCTTTCCGCGACGCCGAGTTCGTCGAGGTCCCCGGCGCCAGAACCCTGGTCCAGTAGGACGCCCCCGACGTCCTCGCCGCCCAGATCGCCGACTTCACAGCCGTACCGCGCTAGCTCCCGCGTATCAGCACAACCGCACGGCGTCAGCCCGGTCGTTGGCCCAAGACGGCACGTTCTGGCCCAAACCGCCCGAACTCGGAATCACAATCCGGTCGAGAATGACCTCGCGTCCGGTGACATAGTCGAGCAGGCAAGCAGCGGTGCCCGGAGTGCCCCGGAAATGCCAACTGGATACCTTGTCATGCGTCGAAGAAATCAGATTGAAGTAGTTCTTGTCGCAGAATCCATTGCCCTGCCTAGGTGTGTTCTGGTTGACGTCGACGTACAGGGTGACGTAGGGAAAGCACCCGGCGGGCGCTGCCTGAGCCGCGATCGGTGCCGCCAGCCCTCCGGCTGCCAAGGCCAGGCCGGTGGCGATGACCGGAAGAACACGTCGAGCACGCATGTGCGATCTCCTTCGACTTCTGATGGTCTCGGATTGCCGACGTGGGAACATAGGGAACCTTGTTGGCCCCCGACAGCCGTTTCAACCACAGAAGAAACGTGAATCCCGACCCCCGTCAGCACCACCGGTCGGGCCATCCGATGCCGTCAGACCGCCCCACTCGCCTCAACCTCCCCCGGGCACGCCAAAACCCGTTCCGTACTCAATGCAGGAGATGGGAGCGCTCCTTCTCCTGGTATGCATACGAACGGGTTGGTCTAGACCACGGCCATGCGCGTTGGGGCGAGCGGGGCGAAGGGGTGCACGGGCCTAGTTTAGCTGGCTCAGAAGGGGAAGGGTGTGCGGACGACGTCGAGCTGGCTCGGGTCGACCACGGGCTCGGTGCCGTTGAGCCAGACGTCGGAGCCCGCCCAGCGGCGCAGGACGTCGGTCGCGGCGATGCGGTCTGCCCCGGAGAGCACGGAGATCTTCGCGCCGTGGTTGGCGCCGGGCGCGGTGAAGCTGTGCGAGTCGTGCGCGCTCGGCGTGAACCGCTCGGAACCCCATGGATCGTTCTGCCCGTTGACGAACAGGATTCGCTGCGACTGCGTGCGCACGAGGCCGTGCGTCTTTGCCTGCACCGCCGTGGGTGGTGGTCTGCCACTTCTACGACGTCGAGTCCGGCCGGATGGAACTCAACCAACGAGGCCGCAAGTCGAACTACGAGCGGTTCGACATCCCAATCGCTCGTGATGGTGGTATTGCCGATCTCCTGACCGAAGCACACCATTCCGATCGCAGGTTCGACGTCGTCATCTGCGAATCGATGACCTGGATCGCGCGCAAGATGTACGAGACGCTGTCCGTGTACACCGGCTTCCAGGTGTACAACCGTCGTGCTCGCCGCAGTTGGGGCGGACGAAACAAGCCGAATCCGCCGGAGATGTGGATCTGGTCAAACGAACCAGCTCACGAGCCGCTCATTCCGAAAGCCTCTTCCCCGCGCGAGCGGGGATGGTCCCCTTTGTGCCACAAGGGAAACCGGAGGTTCGCCCTCTTCCCCGCGCGAGCGGGGAGGGTCCGGTGGCGCGGTACTGCCGGATCTCGCCGGGCTTCCTCTTCCCGCGCGAGCGGGGATGGTCCCCTCTCTCGGGGGCGACGGGAGCTGGAAGCCCACTCTTCCCCCGCGCGAGCGGGGATGATCCTGCCTGTCGGCACCATAGCCGATGGCGTGCCTCGCTCTTCCCCGCGCGAGCGGGGATGGTGTGCTGGCCGGTGAGCTGGCAGAGAACTTCGGCCCCTCTTCCCCGCATGAGCGGGGATGGTCCCAGGCTCAGTGGCTCGGGCTCGGCGAGCGCCGTCTCTTCCCCGCGCGAGCGAGGATGGTCCATCGTCGGGACGGCGTTTCAGTGCGACTAGGTTCTCTTCCCCGCGCGAGCGGGGACGTTCACCCGCTGGTGCTAGCGGTTGTCGTAGTCGCGCACACTTCCCCGCGCGAGCGGGGATGGTCCCGACTGGGAGAAGCTGGCCAGCACCCGCTTGCGCTCTTCCCCGCGCGAGCGGGGATGTTCCCAGCTCGGCCTCCCCACCTACGGGACCAAGGCACTCTTCCCCGCCGCGAGCGGGGATGGTCCCAGAGCGAGCTGATCCGGGTCGATGACGGCGGCCTCTTCCCCGCGCGAGCGGGGATGGTCCGACCGAGCGGCGCCCGGACGGGAGCGAGAAGCTCTCTTCCCCGTGCGAGCGGGGATGTTCCCAGCTTCGCCGAGATCCAGGCGGCCTCCGGGGCCTCTTCCCCGGATGTCAGCCACGGCGTGCCGGCGCCAGGGTCAGCAGGCCGCAGCCGTATCCCTTGGCGGGGCCGATGCCGTTGATGAGGCTGTGCCGGAACAGCTCGACATCGTTGATCTCCAGGGTGCCTTCGAACACGGCGGTGGCGAGGGTGACTGTGGCGTGGTTCCTGGTGAACTTCAGGACTTCGCGGCCGCGGACGGCGACGTCGGGTTCCTTGTGCGCTCCGGCGGGGATGGTGAATCCGTTGCCGGGGGCGCGGTGGAGCAGCCATTGGGTTTGCTGGTCGACAGTGACGTGGCCGAAGCGCTGCGATCGGGTGGAGTCGCTGGTTTTACGGCGGTTGCCGACGGGGTTGGCCTTGAGGCGAAAGGCCCATACGTCTCCGGTGTTGAGTTTGGCCAGCAGGGGCGTGTAGTCGCGGGTGTCCCAGGTGTGGGTGGTGGGCCAGCCTGCTTGCTCGACGAGGTGCGTCAGGTCCGGCTTCTGGGGGCTGACGAGATAGAGGTGGACTTGGTGGGGGCGTTGGTCGATGCGCCAGAGCAGCCTGCCGTCAGAGCCGGTTCCGGCTGTGGCGGGGAAAGCGGCACGGACTGCGGCGTGCAGTTTCTGGGGTGAGGCCAGCAGGGACCGTGCGCCGCGTCGGGCGGTGTTGAACTCGAAGCGGGTGAAGTGCATCAGGCCATCTCCTCAAAGACCGCCATCGGGTCGAGCTCATCGGCGTCATCGACGCCGTGGTAGGCGGGGTTGGGTACGGACACCGTGCGGCGGGTGATGGTTCTCCAGCCGTAGCGGCGGTGCCGTGGGTCGAAGCTGATCGGCTCGTCGCGCACGAGTTCGGCGGTGGGTTCGTCGGGGGCGCAGTCGAGGACGACATCGAGGTCGACGGTGGCGGCGTGGTGGGTGCGGCGCACCCAGGGAGAGGCCATCCACGGCTCGGTGGTCAGAACCGTGGCGGGGTCACCGTCGCGCATCCCGTGGAGGAGCTTTCCTGCTGGAGGGCAGGATCGTCGCCCGAGGTAGAGCGGGAAGTGCGGGCGCCGCAACGCCGCGAGCAGGGTGTCCAGGAATGCTGGTTCTGCGCCGATGGCCACAGCGAAGACCGCGTCGGCGAGGTAGAACCGGTAGGACAGGGGCATGGAGTGGGCGCCGTCGCGGGTGCGAGCGGTCTGGAAGTCCCGTTCCAGCGTGCCGGGTTGGTCGATGCGGACACCGATGCTCACCTGCAGCAGGTCATCGAGGGGATCGGTTCGGCCGCGCCCCTGTGCTGCCGCGAGCAGGCCGATGATGCCACTGCGGCTGGGGGCGCGGTCGGTGTTGCGACGCACGAAGCGGCTGCTGGTACCCCAGGACTGCAGCGGGGCGCCCAGGCGCAGCAGCAGGACGGTCATGGCGCGGCCGCCAGGCGCTGCGCCACGAGGTCGGTAAGTTCGCGGACCGCGGTGTCGAAGGTGGTGCGCTCTCCCAGTTCCGCCAAGGGCGTGGTGCGTTCGCCGACGCCGAAGGACCAGCCTGCGACGGGGCGCTGGTCGAAGGCGTCGTGGAGGTCTCGGCCGTGTTCGACCAAGCGGCGGATGGACTCAGTGATCCGGCCGCCGTTGGCGGTGTCGGTGACCGGGTCTTCGAAGGCGCCGACGAGGTTCACCGGCTGGGTGTCACGGAGCAGGATGAGCACGGCGTCGGGCAGGGTGCGGTTGGCGAAGGTGTTCTGCTTGCCGGTGGGCATGCTGGAGACGAAGGCGCGGGCGAAGGCCTCCACGGCGTGTGCGGTCGCCTTGGTGTCGCCGAGGTTGTCCAGCAACCGGTTCACATCGACAGTGGCGTAGCGGTAGAGCGTGGAGGAATTGAACTCCACGGTGCCGATCATGCCCGCGCCGGCGTCCTCGTCGGCGTCGGCGTGCTTGTGGTCGTCCACAGCGGTGAAGTAGTCGTACTCGTTGTCCACGGCGTGCACGCTGAGCGCGTGGGCGACCTGGGCCGCGGCGTCGACGTTGAGATCGGTGACATCGGCGACCATCCGGCCGAAGAGGGAGACGTCGACGGAGTGCTCCCGGTCGGCGCGGGCCTTGGCTTCGGTCTTAGAGATCTGTGGCTTGCCCTCGCCTGCCTCGCGTGCCGCATCGACGGCGAGCTCGGCGAGCCCGGCCACCTGGCGGCGGCTGAGGAACAGCAGGTATCCGGATACTGGCAGGGCGTCGGCTTTGCGTGCTGGTTTGGTCTTGATCCCAGCGGCGTTCAGGACGGCTTCGGCGAGTTCGGATGCGCGTTCGGCGAGCGTGGGTTCCTGGCTGGCGATCTCGTCGGAGAGGAGCTCGACCACCCGCTTGGTCCGCACACCGAGGGTGGATTGGTCGAGCAGGTCGTTGAATGCCTGTCGGGTAGCGCGCTTCCACGCCTGGCTGGACACTCGGGCGCGCCGTTTTCCGCCGTAGATGGCGGTTTTGGGGCTTCCGGTGTCATCACGGTTGATGTTGCTCGGTGGGACGGTCTGCACGACGTGGAAGTCGATGATGGTGCGCGCCATAGCTGTTCCTCGATGTAGATCGCGTTCGGGTGGTTGTGGTGGCCCGGCGGTGTCAGCGTGGGGTGGTGCGGTAGAACTCCCGTCCCCACCGCAGTCGCACGCGGGCGGCGCCACCGGGGCGCTGCCAGGTGAGGAGCTCGTCGGTGAGCAAGGCGTAGTCCAAGGGGATCTGGGCGGCGCGCAGCAGCTGCACGACGCCGCGGGCGTGGTGGGTGAGTTCGTCGAGGCTGTCGGAGGTGCCCAACCGCTGGAACCGGTGCAGGACCGCGTTGGGGGCCGCGGGCTCCTCGGGGTGGAGAGCGCGCATCGCGCGGCCGATGCCCCAGCCTCGTTGGTGCATCCGCTGGTTCTGGGATTGTTGGTGCACCGCGTACAGAGTCATCGCGATGTGCGCGGCACGCTCAGCCGGGGTGGCCTCATCGCCGGCATCGGGGCCGGCGAAGTGCTCGTGGGTGGTGTGCTGCAGGACATCGCCGATGCTGCCCACCGGCTTGCCCACGGCTCGGCGCAGTCGCGCGAGCGCGGCGACGTCCGCTGACCGGTTGCGGAGGGCTCCTTCCTGAAGCGCCTGCAATCGTTGGTGGACAACGGTTCCCACCGTCGACAGGTCAACCCATCGTGGTGTCGATTCCGTTGTGGACACTCGTTGTCCTCTCTGTTGTGTCACTGTGCGGGCTCGGGCTGGGCCAACGGCAAAGCGGCGCGCAGTCGTCCTCTGAAGGCGCGGTCGGCGTGGGTGACGGTCATCAGCTTCTGGTCGATCACGCGCCCGGTCCACGCGGTGGCGGGGGCTCGGCGGATGAGGTCCTCCCCGAGTGCGGTGACGATGTGTTTGGCCTGTCGGTGCCAGCTGCTCTGGGCCTCGGTGACCTCGGTGTCGGCGTCCAGGTTGCGGATCCACGCCCGGAACGGGGCATCCAGGTCGGCGTAGGCACGCTCCTGCGCCCTGCTGGTGGGGCCGTGTCGTTCGTCCCGGCCACAGCCGGCGGCAGCGGCGAGGTCACCGGCCAGGCGCCCGAGGGCCCCCGCGGTGTCCTCGGCGGCTTTCGCGCAGGCGATCACCGCGGCCGCCAGTCGCCGAGCGTCCTGGCGTATCAGGACGGCGCGCAGCGACAGGGTGTCGTCGATGATGTCGTCGGTGGTGGAGCTCTGGTTGCCGTAGGTCATGCCGAGGGTGTGCAACCGCAGGGGGTAGTCCAAGCCGATGTCGTGGGTGATGCTGCTGATCCATTCCAGCACGCTCGGCGCCAGGAACGGCGCGGCTTCGCTGCCTTGGGGTTTTTCCGCGCCCGGCAACAGCGACTGCAGGCCACGCCAGATGGCTCGTTCGGGATTGTGTTCCCGGGGCATGTAGATCGGGGAGCGGCCGAGCTTCTTCTCCTGTGCGGTGCTGCGTCGCCACCCCGAGTGTGGTTCGAGGGACTGCTTGTTCTGCGGGGTGATGCGTTCCCCGTTGCAGATCAACACCGCGGTGACCCGGGTGCCGTTATGGGCCAAGCGGATACGTCTGCTCTGCCAGGTGTAGAGGTCGACCGGTCCGATCGGTGCGCGCCCGCCCGGCTGCTCCTCTGCCGGCCCGGCCGGTGTGCGTTCCCACGCCGGTAGATCCGTGGCCGCCTCGCGCGGCGGATCGCCGTAGTCGTGGGGGATCAGGTTCAGCAGCAGCGTGTCCTTGAGTGTGTGGCCTTCGGGTAGTACCCCACCGAGGAAGCCGCTCCACCCGGTGCCGATGGGGTAGCCCTTGCCGCCTTTGACCCGCGGGTCGCCCTCGGCACCGGACTTGATGCCCGAGGGGTCGAAGGCGTGGGCGTGGACGAGCCAGCGGGCGGCCTCGGCGAAGGACAGCGTCAGGTCGGCGCCGAGGCGGGTGGTGAAGAACGGGTGTCCGTTGGGGACATCGGCGACGAGCCGGTCCAGCCCGGTCATCTCCCCCTTCGCGGTCCGCAGGTCGGCGACTTGGAAGAACGGTGTTGTGGGGTGCAGCAGATCAAACCTGTCCCGGTGTTTGTCCACATAGGAGGTGATGTCGTCGACCGGAAGCTCAGCCGCGTGCCACAGGTCGAGCCAGTGGTCGATGTCGCGGGGGCCACGCACCGCCGCGTGCGTGACCGCCAGCAGCAGTCGTGTGAGGGCGAAAGCCTGGGTCGGCACGTCACCCACCAGGCCGCTCAGCTGCGATGCGCGGCGCAAGACCTGCGTGAGGGACAGCTCGGCGGTCTCGCCGTCACGGGTACGTGCCAGCAGCCACGGCTGGTCGATCAGGTTGTAGGTCGGTGGGTCAGCCGCGGTCATGCATCAGTCCTCGACGGGGGTCGTAGGTGAGCCGGAAATGGGCGTTGCCGTGCTTGAGCTCCGTGGTCCTGTTCTCGTCGAGAACGAGCACGAGCTCACCGGCCAACAAGGGCGAGGTGTGGAAACTGGTGATGTGGTTGACTTCCAACGCCTGAATGACATCATCCACCACGCCCGGGTGACACAGCGCGAGAGGCAACCGCAGCGTGCATGCCGCGATGATTTTGGCTTGGGCGAACGGAATCGGTGAGTCCAGCGGAATCGGCTCGCCGGCGTGCTCGGTGATCCAGTCCGCCGTCAGCAGCCCGCCGTCGCGATCCTGCTGGATGACCAGGACCTCCAACGATTCTTCACCGTCGCGCACCTGCGCCGCGCCGCGGTGATCGTCGTCAGGTTCGCCCACACCGGCGCGCAGCCACCCGACCAGGCTCGCCGAGCCGCAGGTGGCCTCGCCGAGCAAGAAGGTCCGTGCGGCCTCCGCGCGACGACTGGCCGCCTCGACTGCTGCCCGCTGCGCCTGCTCCATGTCGGCCCGCCAGCTATCCGGGCCCACCGGCCCTGCGGCGTAGGCCTGGTGCACCAGCGGAGCGATATCGGTGGGCAGGGTGACCTGGTCGCGGGCGTGCGGGCCGAGCAGGGCAGCCGAGCGCAGCAACGTGTGGTCCCCATAGACCCGCCGTGATCCGCGCGCGGCCGCAACCGGCTCGCTGGCCCAGTCCTCAGCCCCCACGAGCGCGCAGCGCGGCCTCCGCAACGGCGCGGGGCGGGTGCGGTCGTGGCGGTGCAGCCGCCCCAGACGCTGCAGCACCAGATCCACTGGAGCGAGGTCGGTGACCATCAGGTCGAAGTCCACATCCAGGGACTGCTCCACCACCTGCGAGGCAACCACAATGTGCAGCGGCGGTCGCTGCACATCAGGTCCCGGTGGGCCGAAGGCGTGCACCAGAGCTCGATCCGTACGTGCCCGATCGCAGCTGAGGAAGCGCGAGTGGTTCACGGTCACGTACTCGGCACCAAACTCTCGTTCCAGGCGTTCGGCGGTCTCCTGGACACGGGTGACGGTATTGCGCACCACAACCGCGCACCCGCCCTCGACCAGATGCTCACGCAGGTAGACCACCAAGGTGTCAAGGTCATCGTCGAGGTGCTCGAGCATGACCGTGGTTCGCTCCGGGGACAGCGCGACGGGGTGCGGCGCTCTCGCTGCGGTGCTGGACACCACGGGGTAACCCCAGTCCGGCTGCGCGACATGACATCCCGCCCCGCCAGCCCCGCTGTCGTAGGCGTTGAGCAACTCGGCCCGGCGATCGGGTGGAAGCGTCGCCGACAACAGCACCACCGGTACCCCGTAGGCGCCGAGCCAGTGCAGCACCCGATGCAAATACTGCGACATGTAGACGTCATAGGCATGGACCTCGTCGACGATGACGACCTTGCCCGCCAATGCCAGGTGCCGCAGCATCACGTGCCTGCTTTTGAGACCGGCGAACAGGATTTGGTCGATGGTGCCCACCACGAACGCCGCCAGCACCCCCTTCTTCCGCCCCGACAACCACTGGTGGGCGATCAACGTCGGCTCAGGCTCATCTCCGATCGAGCCGTACCGACCACGGCGCACCAAGCCACCGAACTCATCGTTGAGAGAGGCCTTGCCGTGGGCGAGAGTGACACTGACCGGCCCTTCTCGGCCCGGGAGCACCTCAAGCCACCGCCGCACCCGACTGAACATGGCATCAGTGGTGGCTTGCGTCGGCAGCGCGAGGAAACACCCGTCAGCGCCGGACTTCCGCGCCAAGACCTCCGCGGCAAGCAACGCCGCCTCCGTCTTGCCCGCACCCATCGGCGCCTCGATGATCATCATCGCAGGACCGGGCGAGGAGGATGCGACATTGACCGCGGCGGCCTGAACAGGGCGCGCACCCAGCGCCGCCCGGTTGAACCTCTCCCGAAACAGCTGGTCCACAGTGGACTCACAGCGGCGCGCCCGCCAACGCGGAGGCAGATCGACCAACGCCACCGCGGTCCCAACCCGCCGAGCCATCGCCGCGGCAGAAAGCTCCAGCGGTGGTCCCTCCAACGTGCTCAGCGGGTAGATCGGAAACAGGTCAGTGTTCGAGGCGATCCAGTCCGCGAGGATCACAATCGCGGTCAGCAGCACCTGACTCGGCTTGCTCAAACGCACGTCTCGGTACCGGGCCAGTACGGCGGATCCGCCGATCGATTCCGTTGCCCGCTCGAGGAAAAACCTCCGTGCGACCTCCCACGGCCCCTCCCCCGCCAGGTCGAATCGTTCACCGGCGAGCGCGATCTGACCGTCCTCCGGAGACACACCGTGGTGACTGCCCACCACACCGGCGAGCTGTGCGGCCACACCACGCCGAGCAAACCCCAGACGCTGGGTCAACCAGTCCAGCACAGCGCAGTACCCGACCAGCGCATGCGAGACCGCGGCACGCTGAGGGTCGTGCGCCAACACAGGTTTCGCAGCGAGCCCGTGGTCACGCATGTGATCAGCAAGCCGCGGAACCTGCACGGCAAACGCCGGACTGGCCTTACCGACATCGTGGACCGCCGCCAGCCACCGCGCCATCACGCGCACACCCTCAAGCCCATCCGGAAAATCCCGGGCGATCCCCGCCAACGCCTGCGGCGACACCCACCGGTCGACCAGAAACCCAGCCACCGCACCGGAATCATCCAGATGCTGGTGCAACGGCAGCCACCCCGTGACAACCCCCCGCTCATCACAGACCGACTTCGCCCACACCGACAACACACCCGCCCGATCCAGCATCGCCCTCCGATCCCGACAGCCAGACGCAGCAGCGCCGTCCACGCGACCTGGATACTCCAGGGGTCTGACACTGTTACCGGCTCAGCGCGCATTCCCCCGATCGAGGCAGCTCTGCTTGCCCGGAACCCAAATTCATCTAGAGCGCGGCCAGGTTGCCCGGACCGCATATCCCCTGCCGAGTCGTCATTCGACGATGCGCTCCAGTGCCCGTACCGTCTGCGCAGCAACCGCTCCCTCAACGACCAAGACAGCCAACATCGACGTCACCTGGCCACCCACGCCCAAGCGAAAACGCCCGCCACAACCAGTCCGAGCACCCCACGAAACCCATGCAAAATGACGGAACCAGGCGCCAAACCTGCAGCTCAACCAGTCTCTTCCCCGCGCGAGCGGGGGTGGTCCCACGGTCCGGCGCCGGACCGCTCCGCACGTGTGCTCTTCCCCGCGCGAGCGGGGGTGGTCCGGCCTGTGCCAGCAAGGAGAACCACGATGCCTGCTCTTCCCCGCGCGAGCGGGGGTGGTCCGGCGATGCCGAAGCGATCGGCGCCGGTCATCGTCTCTTCCCCGCGCGAGCGGGGGTGGTCCCGGCCGGGAATTGGCTGGCCAGCAAGGACGGGCCTCTTCCCCGCGCGAGCGGGGGTGGTCCATCGCTGGTGACCTCGCGGCCGGTCGCATCCCCCTCTTCCCCGCGCGAGCGGGGGTGGTCCGTCCTCCAGTTTGAACTGCGCGTTCGGCGCCGGCTCTTCCCTGCGCGAGCGGGGGTGGTCCCTCCGCTACGGCGTCCCGCTGCCGATCCTGCCCCTCTTCCCCGCGCGAGCGGGGGTGGTCCCAACCCGCACATCGATCCCGTGTATCTGCACGGCTCTTCCCCGCGCGAGCGGGGGTGGTCCCTCCGCGGACAGAAGCACGAGGTTGGTTGCCTGCTCTTCCCCACGCGAGCGGGGGTGGTCCGTGGTTCGTCGCCGCGACGACCCTCGCCGAGACCTCTTCCCCGCGCGAGCGGGGGTGGTCCCACCACGATCATCCCGGCGATAACCAGCGTGGGCTCTTCCCCGCACGAGCGGGGGGTCCCGCGTTCAGACACCCAAGAGAGGACACTGGGTGCTCTTCCCCGCACGAGCGGGGGTGGTCCCAGCTGGTCCCGCTGCTCATCCGCCAGGGCGAGCTCTTCCCCGCACGAGCGGGGGTGGTCCCTCCACGGTCATCGCCGACCCAGTCGGCGATGACCTCGTCCCCGCGCGAGCGGGGATGATCCGTGGCTGCGTTCGTGAAAGTGTTGGGCAACGAGGTGAAGCTGAAGGGCGAACGGAACTGTCTAGGAATGTGCTGAACAAGCAGAGCTCGGCGACGATCAGCACGCCAATACGTCCAGCACCGACTTCGCCAGTTGTGCGAGACAGCAAGAACCCGGGCGGCCCTGTCCTCGCCTTTGTCGGTGACAGCACCGGCAACAGACCCGAGATCAACGCCCACTGCTCGCCCGAGAGCAACTGAAACCGCGACACGCCCCGCAGCCTGCCAGCACCCACCGCACGTATTTGTCAGACATGCCCTAGGTCGATGTCACCGTCCTGGGCCGCCATATCGTTGACTTTCTGCCTGATGCGTCGGGCCGACTCGTCCGGGGGCGACATATGGTCGTGACTGGCGCTGGCATGTCTTGGTTGACTGCAGTCCGCTGACTTCCACTGTTGTACGACCGGTCTCCGCCGAGGGTGATCTACCAGCAGCCGGAGGTCATCCGTCCTGCGGCGCACCGGATACCTGACGTCACCGTCCGAGACGGCGCAGCGCTTCGTCGAAGATCGGTACCAGCTCGGCGGGCAACATATAGTCGTGAACCGATGTGGACCGTGGATTCTTCGGATCGGAGCGAGAATGGGCGATCCGTACGCGTTGGCCGAGGCGTCTGCCGCCCAAGGCCTTCCGTGCTGCGGTGTTCAAGGTCTGAAGCATCGGGTGCAGCACCCGACTGCCGGTGAGTTCCTTCAACCGGTCAGCGGTCGCGGTCCCGCCCTCGTTGATGAGCGCGCGCAGAAATACCGACCCGGACGGCAAAGCGTGGCGCAGCACCTCCTCAGCCAACTCAACCGTCCACACCGGACTGCCATCGGTGTCGGCCAGCGAGCACCGATGAGTATCAACTTCGGCCGCAGCCGTGGCGCCGGCATCAACCGACGCAGGCCCGACAGCCGCGTCGACGGGCTCCAATGGCCGGATGGACACGGTGTGACCGAGCAGTACCAAGCGCGTGAGCAATGGCCCGGCGCAGCGCTGACACCATCGCAGCGACTGCATGGGCGGACCGTCATAGTGCGCGGCCATGTCGGCGTCGAATGCCTTACAACAGTCGCAGTCGTCGCGGCTGTGCGGGTAGGCCTGGTCAGTCATCGCCCTCCGTTGTCGCGGGCCAGCAACTATCGCAGTGGTACTGACACCTTGCCATGGAATCAGCAGCACTGCCGCCGTTTCGTTGCGTTCCGCCCCCGCCCCGGGTGGTTCCCGCAGAGGACAGAACCACATTCTCACCGGAACCAGCTTTCCCCTCAGTTCCCGTTCCCTCTGGTGGTCGCTTGCCGCCGACAACGTCGATCTGAGGTGTCGCGGCTGAATAGAGGTCGCATCCGTCGTCGGTTAGCCTCCCCGAGTGTCTGTTCGACAGGCCGGGTGTGCTGTGACGGCCCTGTTCAGTGAAGCCGAGCAGCGGCTGTTGTCCTCGCTACCCGACGGTACCCACAGGCTGGCGCCGCTTCACTGGTGCGAGCGCGTCGAGGGACACCACGGGCTCCACCACACAGTGGGACAGCACAGCGACGACGAGCAGTGGTGGTTGCGGTGGAACGACCACAGTGAACGCGACCTGCTGTTCCTGGCACCGTGTCCTGCGCAGTCACCAACGGACGAGTTGGGTGATGTGTGGCCGTGCAAGCTCTTCGCCGACCACGACGGACGCCACAGCTTTCGCCTTCGACGTCGACTCACTGCCCGAGCAACAACGTGCGGTGTCGCAGCTGCCGCCAATCTCTCAGCCTGAGTGCCTCACTACCGAGCAGCTGGCCAACCATCGGCTCCTTCAACGACACGGTCTGACCGTCGAGGCGTACTGCACGATCACCGACCTCGCGCTGCACGAGAAGCATCTGGGCAAGGACTCCACCCGCCACCTCGGCTGGCGCACTTCACTCCCTCTGCCGCAGATCGTTCGACGCGACGTCACAACACCAGGGTTGGCAGCCGCGGTGGCCTACGGTTTCCTCGCCGCCGTCGTGGATCCGCCTTACGATCCGGTTTACGGCGGCTACCGAGAATCCAGCGTCGTCGTTCGCCTTACCGGCAAGGGACGAACTCTGCACCAGCAGTCGGAAGCGGAGCTGGACGGATAGCCAGCTTCCCCTTGCTACGCAAGAGGATCCTCCTCATCGAATGACCGTCCGCAGTCACCCGAGCGATCCTTACCCCAGAGCCGATCTTCAGTCCTCGAAGGCGATATAAGACTCAAGCTAGGAGTGGCGGCTGAGGGAGTGGTTGGTCAGCAAGCGCGCCACGAACCTGTGGAGCAGCGCAACGGATTCGTCCTCGGTTTGGCGGTGGGTGGGGATCTCGAGATCGGGTCGTGTGGGCGGTTCGTAGGGGTCGTCGACGCCGGTGAGGCCTGTGAGCTGACCTGCCTGTTGCTGGGCGTAGAGGCCTTTCACGTCACGGTCGCGGCACACGTCCAGCGGCGCGTTCACGTAGATCTCGACGTACGGGATGCCGTTCTGTTGGTGTGCTGTTTGCACGGACGCCCTGCTTACCGCGTACGGTGCAATCACGGGTACCAGGACGATGATGCCGTTACGTGCGAGTGCGAGGGCGGATTGTCCGATGCGGCGGACGTTCTCCTCGCGATGTGCGCGGCTGAAGCCGAGGTCGCGGCATAGGGTCCGGCGCATTTCGTCCCCGTCGAGGATCTCGGTGCGATGTCCGCCGGAGGCCAGTAGGTTCGCCGCGCCGCGGGCGAGGGTGGACTTACCCGCGCTCGGCAGGCCAGTGAGCCAGACGGTAGCTCCTGTTCGTGGCGGCTGGCTCGAACCGGTCACCATGCCCCCAAGCATGTTCAGGATGTGCAGAGTTCCCCGAGGACGAGAGCAAGTCGGCTGTGGTGCGCCCGGACGGTCGGGGCGCACCACAGCCGGGTGCGTCAGGCAGTCAGGGAGTGGATGCGCCGGAGGACCTCGTCCGTTCCGAGTGCGCGGGTGACGGCGAACAGGTCGGGGCTGCGGGTGGATCCGGTCAGCGCGACCCGGACGATTTGCGATGCTTCCCGGATCGATCCGTTTGGATACGTCTCCGGGTTCTTCTTGAATTCCTTCGCGTTCGGGGCGAACCCGTGGTCCCCGGCGAGCGCGCGGATCTGGTTGAACCATTCCTGCGGGTCGTCGAGTTCCTGGTACTTGGCGGCGAAGTCGCTCGCGAAGGCTCGGATCACCTCGGGGGTGAGCTTCAGGCCGGAGAGCCGCTCGTCGTCGGCAGTGACCAGGGTGAACAGCTGAGGGAAGAAAAACCCGCAGGCGGTCCGGAAGTCGGACCACTTGCGGAGGTCCTTGCGCGGGTTCTCGACCCCTTCCCGCTCGACCGCGAGCGCGGCCAGCGCCCGCGCGCTGTCGTCCTCTAGCACCGGCAGGAGGTCGAGATCGTAGGTCGCTGCCCACTGGCGCAGGGCGGTCAGGATCTGCTCGCCGGAGAGAGTCGCGATGTGGTCGGCGGAGATGTCTTCGAGTTTGACCAGGTCGACCAGCGGGCCGGCGACCCCACAGTCCTCGAGTCGGATAGGTGCTTCCAGGGCTTCCGGCAACGGCAGCTCGGCGAGCCTGCCGTTGGCCAGGCCCCGAAGGTAGTAGAGCACGGCCTCGGTGGGGTATCCCGCGCTGATGTAGAACTCGACACCGGCTTCGGGGTCCTTGCGCTTGGACAGCTTGCGCTTGCCGCCGGAGATCTGCTTCATCAACGGCGCGATGTGTGCGTAGGTCGGCGGGGTGAACCCGAGCGCGTCGAACAGCTGCAGGTGCAGCGGAACCGAGGAGATCCACTCGTCGCCACGGATCACCAGGTTGACCCTCATCAAGTGGTCATCGACGGCGTGCGCGAAGTGATAGGTCGGAAGCCTCAGCGGGTTCGCCGAGGACTTCAGGATGACGGCGTCGTTGCGGTTGTCCTCGGCGGAGAGGGGGCCGCGGATCGCGTCGGTGAACTCAGCGCGCGGCTTGAGGGTGTCCGGGGAGCGGAAGCGCACGACGTAGGGCGCGCCTTCGTCGAGCTTCGCCTGCACGTCCGCTGGATCCGCGTCTCGCCAGACCGCCCAGGTGCCGTAGTAGCCGGTCGGCAGTTTCGCGGCTTCCTGCCGTTTGCGGATATCGGCGAGTTCGTCCGCAGTGGCGAAGCACAGGTACGCCTTGCCCTCGCGCAACAGCTGCCGGGCGTAGGTCAGGTAGATCGTTTCGCGCTGGGACTGGTGATAGGGGCCGTAGCCGCCGTTGGTGTCGTCCTCGTCGGCGCGGATACCGAAGAAGTCGAACGCGCGCTGCAGCAGCTCGACCGCTCCGTCGACGACCCGGGCCTGGTCGGTGTCCTCGACCCTGACCAGGTAGGCCCCGCCGGTGCGGTGGGCGACGTTCTGGTCGATCATCGCCACGTAGATGTTGCCGATGTGCACGTAGCCCGTCGGGGACGGCCCGAACCGGGTGATCTGGGCGCCGTCGGGAACCTCACGCGGCGGGTAGCGCTGTTCCCAGTGGTCGGGTTCAGGAAGATCGACGGGGAACAGTGCGTCAATCACGGCGCGGTCCAGCATGGATTCACGGTCTCCAGCACGGCGATGGATCGGGGTTGCAGGCTACCAACCGGTGAGATCCGGCCAGCCGGTCTCCCGGGCGACTGGCCTGCGCCAGCAGGGGGTAGGTGCCACGACAGCGGTCACCGCAGCAGCCCGCACCACAGGGGTACCACGGCCACCGTGGAGTGCGGGTGGGCGTGGCCGTAGCGGCCGCCTTCACCGAATTCCTCGCCGTGGTCCGCGCACACGACGACCAGCGGAGCCCGGTCCCGGAGCGTGTCGAACACGTGGCCGAGCTGGGTGTCGGCCCATTCAAGCGCTGAGCGCTGCATGTCAAGCATCTCGGAGATCTCGTCACTGGTGAGGGCTGGTCCGGTGGCGGCGGCTTTCTCTCGGTGCAGCACGTAGAGCCGTTCGAGCACGTCGCGGCGGCCCGGAGTCAGCCGGACGGTGGGGGTGGTGTAGGGGATGTGCGTGCTCGCGCAGTTGATGAACAGGAAGAACCGGTCGAACTCCAGGCACCGGCGTGCGATCTCGTGCGCGTGCGACAAGGCCAGCTCGGCCGTCCGGTCCCGCGGGCCGCTCGGGGAGCCGTTTCCGGTGTTGGGGAAGTAGTGGAACTCCTGGAAGAAACTGGGCAGAAGGTTCCCGGGGTCGGTGTTGTCGAAGAACGTCACACCGCCGGCGCCCAGGGTCCGCCAACCGCGCGCGGCGTAGTGGTCCATCACCGTCCGGCCGGTGAACGGCACCGCCACCAGGTCTGTGGTGGGGCGAGCGGATCCCGACCGCCACACTGCCCGGTACGGGATGTCGTCGATCGGGTAGACGCCGTCGTCCGGGCGCGGGAGGAAACCGTTGAACATCGCCACGTGCGCGGGCAGCGTGTAGGTGCCTGCCGACTCGGCCCGCAACAAGGGGCCAACCGAGTCCAGGCTCGGTGTGCGTGCGCTCACCGCGGTGGTGAACCGGCATGAGTCCAAGGTCACGAAGATGACGCTGCGCTCAGCGAGGTCCTGGCGCGAGTTCATGTGGTGCCGCCTCTGGTGAGTTCGACGATGGTCCGTGACGCCGCCGCGAGCCGGTCGCGGAGAGTGCCGTTCCGCTGATGCCATTCCCACAGCGTGCGAAAGTCGGGGCCCGAGGACAGGCCGCACAAGACCCAGCGCAGCGCTCGGTGGGCCTCGGGTTGGCTTATGCCTGAGCGCATCAGGTGCTCGTAGGCCGCGTCAGCTGAGGTCTCCAGGAGAGAGACAGCCGTCCGCGTTTGCGGCGGAGGAACGTCCGGGCTGAACGCGTCTCCTGCGATCGCGGACACCAACCGATGGTGGACGTCGAGCGGCCGCGGGTACGCCTCGAGCAGGGTGAGGACCTCGTGGGTGACCAGGTAGTCCGCGGTGACGGTGTCGCCGCGCAAGCGCGCATACCGCAGAAGGTCAGCGACCTGGTCGGCGACGCCGGGCCGGGCGGATACCTGGCGGTCGAGCTTCTCGAGGTAGCGGCGATCCAGCTGCAGTGTGGACCTGAGGTCCGAGTGCACCCGGATGGCCGAGGACAGCTGTTCGAACGAGGTGCAGCCGGAATTGCGCCGCAGCAGTGAACTCGCGATGTACTCGAACAGGGTGGTCGGCCGCAGACCTGTCCGGAGCAGCTCCTGGACCCGGTCGCCGCCGTCGGCGCTCACCAGCTTGGGCAGGTGGTAGATGGATGGCGCCGTTCCTCCCAGCGCGTGGATGATGGCGCGTTGAACCGGTTCGGCGGAGTACTTGTCGATACCGCGCACGCACACGCCAACGCCTGCGTCGATATCGTCGATCGCCGACGCGAAATGCCACAGCGGCCAGCCATTCGCGCGCAGTACCCGGACGGTGACCCCGGTCGTCTCCGATGTCACGGTCAGCTGCTCGCCGTGAACGCGAACGACGGTCGAGCCGTCCTCAAGAGTCTCCGCGAGCCCGGATCCCCGCAGCGATGCTGCCACCTCGTGGTAGCGCGACAGCCGGTCACTCTGCCTCATGACCCACGGCGCTCCCTGCACCGTGCCCAGTCGGCCGAGTGGGATGCGCGCCACCTGTTCGAGCTCCTCGAGCAGCGGCGCTTCGAACTCGTGCCGGGCCCGCGCCGGATTGGTGTCGTCGATGCGCACGAGCAGCCGTGCATCGGCGCCCAGGGTTCCGGCCGCGCGAACCACGAAAGCCGCGGCCGCGAGATGCGTGCGCACCGTGCCCAGCCGGAAACTCGGCCCGTTCGGTGACACCCCGATCCGGCCGACCAGCGGGGGAACGGTATCCGGCCTCACGCCGACGCCCGTAGGGCGAGCGCCGCGGTCGTCAGGTCGAGGATGCGCGAGGCGCTCACCTCGTCGGTGAAGCCACGGGCGAACACCCGTGCGGCCTCGCCCAGGTGTGCACGCCGTTCCAGCACACGCGTGAGCCGTGCCCACCACTCGCACGAGGATGCTGTCGGCTCGATCAGGAAGTCCTCGCCCGGAACCGCTTCAGGGACGCCACCGAGGCGAGTGGCCAGAACCGGAACACCCACGGCGGCGTACTCCAGCGCCGAGATGCAGAACGTCTCGGTGAATCCGGGCACCGCCCTGGTCGGCAACAGACCGGCGGCTGACGCCGCTCGCAAGCTGTGCAATCGGGCCGGGTCCACGTCACGTCGCACAAACAAGTTCGGCAGCCGCGCCTGGCGCCGGTCAAGCTCGCGTCCGATCTCGCCGCCGCCGGCGATGACGAACTGCACCGGGGAGCCCTCGGCGTACGCGTGCTCGGCCACGTCGGCCACCACATCGTGCCCCTTCTCGGGCGCCAGGCGACCGATGCTCGACACCACCGGACGCCTCGGATCGATCCCGAGCGAGACAAGATCTCGATCATTGATCTCGGCGGCCGGTGCCGCGAACGCGGAATCGGGGAGGCCCGGGTACCGGATGTGAACCCGGCTCGCGGTCGCCTCGGCCGCCTGCGCGCCGAAGATGTCGTCGACCGCGCGAACGAAACAGTCGGCGGTGTAGTGGGAGACGGCGCACAGCACGTCGGCGTCGACGACATCGGTGATCAGCAGTGCCGCCTGCCGATCCTCGACGTGCTCGCAGATCGAATCCAGCACGTCGCTTCCCTCGAGACTGTGCAGCAGCACAGGATGCCGACCGAACTCGCTCAGAACGCGCACGGCGCGATTCGCCGCCTCCGCGTGCGGGTCGGCGTAGTAGGTGAGGACGGCATCGACGTTGTGGTCCAGGCACACCCGCACCACCTCGGCAGCCATCGCCTTGATCAAGTGCCCGTCCACAGCCCGGCCATTCCGCGCCGATTGCGGGACGTGATGCACCACCACGTCGGCCCCGGCGTCGTCGCCCGGGTCGCGCGGTGTCCCGCAGTAGGTCACCTGGTGCTGAATCCGTCCCGTGATCCGGGCAAGCGCACGGTTGTTCCACAACGCCTGCTGGGCATGTCCAGAACGATACGGCGGGTACTTGCTGAGCGTCGCGAAACTCAAACCCGTATTCACGCCGTCTTCACCACGGGAAGATGCGGATGGCGGCGCTGGGTATCGGCCAACTGGAAGTCCAGGCTCAGGGCACGCCGGAACGTCTCCTCCGCAACGGTCAAGGCGCGTTCCTTCACGACGTCGTCCGCGATCGGCGCGCGCACCACGGCCTGCCACGGATCAGCCAAGGGCCTTCCGTTCTGCGAAGCCAGGTACACCGAGTTGGGCATCCCGAGTTGCGACCAGAGCTCCTCGCTCACCGCACGCGCGCACCCGTCGTACACACGGCCGGAGAAGTAGACCGGGTTCTTCCCCCACGGCGCGTCGAGCGACATCGGAAACTCAGTGCTGATCAGCCCGTTCGACCGATTTCCCCGCCCAACAACGCCCTCATCACCATGCTCCAGCGCCGTGCCGAGACCCAAGAGGTACAAGTCACCCGCGGCCACGTCATCACGGGTGTTCAGGTACAACGCGAACTCGTCGACATTCGGGACCTTCCGAAAGATCTCGTCAAGCACGTGCTGCACACGTGCTTTGATCGCGTCATAGTCCTCCCGCGATCCGATGGCCGACGCAAGAACCGGGACGCACGCCGTGACCTCCAGCCTGCGCCCCCTCCTTGAGGCGAGGATCTTGACGTCGCTCCCGATCTCCTTCGCCAGGCAGAGCCCTTCGAACAGTTCCTGCTCCGCCGCGAGCACCGCCATCTCCAAGGGCGTCCGAGGCGCACTCGCGATCGACAGGCTCGTGTCATTCGCCCGCCGCAGCGTCAGGTCAGGCAGATCCTCCAGCCCACGAGGCGCCCACCAATGCCAGCCCTTCGCCGACGATCCTGCGGACGGATTCGTGTTGTCGACAATCTCCCAATGGGAATCCTCGACCAGAGGAAGTGTCAGTGGCAGATAATCTCTTACCGCCTCGCGTGCGATCTCCAGCACAGGTATCTCCTGGCCGGAGAAACTTCGGCTGAACCGCCCGTTGAGAACGACGCGGAACTTCCTCACCTGGGCGTACGATCCAGGCGTAGCCCGCGCCTCGCCACCCAGCAAGGTGAGCTTGTCCACGTAATGGTGTAAGACCGCGCCGAAATTCTCAAGGCAGTAATTCGCGTAGCAGTACGAGATGATCTCGGCTAGTGCATCCGCCAAGCTGTCCGGATGCCCCCGGCCCTTCTTCTCGATAAACTCCAAAGACCGGGACGGTGATTGCTCCACATCAAGCTCGAACATGGTCATCCAATCTGCCGACCAAGATCACATTAGATTCCGCGGGCATCGACAGGGGTGCGGTCGCTGATCTTCATGCGCCCGCGGTTCAAGCCTCCGTGTCGGTGGTGGTAGCCCGTGACGCGCCTGTGTCGCGAGTGTCCCCGGAAGAGGTGCTCGTCAAGGTGAGCGAGCGGCGGAGCCAGGCCAACAGGCACCGATGCCGGGGCCTGTTGGCCTGGCACAGCACCGGGGGCAGCGACGCCGAGGATGTCGGTGCAGTACAACTCCATCCAGTTCGCTGCGTGGACAAGCCGTCCCACCGAGCCTGTCATGGTCGACGCGGCGTCGCGGAGTGCCTTCGCACTGACCGCAAGGACCGTCTCGTAGCTGCCCTGTGCAGTAAGCAGGGCAACGGCGGCGTCCTCAGCGCGCGATGCGGCCTCCTGCAACTGGGCCACCGGCAGGACCACAGCGATCTGGCGCAACCGCGCGGCCAGCGCCCGGCACAACGACAATCCCCTCGAACCCCCGACCTGGTGACTGGAGCCTCCGCCTCCAGAGGTTGACCCTAAGACATGGGGCTGGTGTGCGGAGCCACCGCGACTGGGTTTGGGGATCTGCCGACATGCCGCGTCGCCTTATGCGGCTCGCCGCCATGCGCGGGTGGCCGCTTCCTCAGGTCGTCAGGCTTGCGCGCTCGGACTTCCGTCAGGCACCCGCCGGTTGGTCGATCGCCGCTTCGTAGAAGGCATCAGCGATTGCCAGGATGACGCCATTGATCGCAGGCCCGTCGCTGAAGAAGTAGTCAGCCATTGTGTTGTGGGCATCCTGGTTGTCGACAACCGCCTCGGTGACTGCTGCCTGAAAGTCCTGCGACTCCATGAACTGCTTCTTCGAGTTCACTTTGGTCTGCCTGACCAGATCAGGGTATGCGAGCAGTCGCTGGACCAGCCCCTGGACGAACTCTCGGATCTGGGACTGGGTGAACGACTCGGCCCCGAAGAGGTCGTTCATCTTGTCGATGACCACCTGCAACGCGACGTACTTCGGCTCCTTCTTCGTGCCGCTCCCCGCCGCGTTGATGCCTTTCAGCTCGCCGTCGCCGGTCAGCGAGATGTCCACTGTGCTTGCCTTGGTGTGCTTCACCCCGACCAGAACCACGTCGGAGAGGTCGACCTCGGCAGCCCAGGAAGACTCGGCGATGACCTTTTCCAGCAGGCGCAGGAAGATCGAGAGCATCTCCAGGTACGGGTCGCCGTAGTCGATGATCTGGCTCATGAAGTCGTAGAGCCGCACGTAGGTGGAGACGTCCTTGCGGAAAAGGTCGAGGGTGGTGAGCGTGACTTTGTCGTCTTCCTCGATCGCTCTAGCGTAGCGGCGTCGGAAGTCGTGCTGCGCCGGGCTGATCGCCGCGGAGAGCGCGTTGTTGCCCTTGCGGGTGACCCACAGCTCGGCGACCGTGCGGACGTCGTCTTCGGTGTAGATCCCGGCCTGCGCGAGCTTGTTGGCGAGGTGGATGACGACGTACGGGTCGGTCTCGGTCTCCAAGGTGGCGTTCTTGAAGTACGGCTCGAAGGACGCCCTGATGTCCTCGGGCTTGTTCACGAAGTCGAGGACGAACGTCTTACGCTTCTGCTCCCCGCTTGCGGTGCGATGGGTGCGGTTGAGCCGGGAGAGCGTCTGCACCGCGGTGACTCCGGACAGCTTCTTGTCGACATACATCGCGGAGAGCAGCGGCTGATCGAACCCGGTCTGGAATTTGTTGGCGACCAGCATGATCTTGTAGGTCTCACCTTTGAACGCGGCGGCCAGATCGGCGCTGGCGCCGGGGTTCATGTTCGGTTCGGTGAACTCGTCGTTCTTGGTCGGCGCTGGTCCCCAGTCCGTGGCCCACTCTTCGTCCTCGGCCATCGACACGGCTCCGGAGAAAGCGACCAGGGTCCGGTAGTCGTAGGTGGCGTCCTGGGCTGCTCGCTTGGCGATGTAGGCGTCGATCGCCTTCTTGTACTTCACCGCGGCCTTGCGTGAGCCGGTCACGACCATCGCCTTGGCCTTGCCGTCCAGGAGGTGCGCGACGTTGATGTGGAAGTGCTCGACGATGATCTGGACCTTCTGGCTGATGTTCGTCGGGTGCAACTGGACCCAGCGCATCAGGCCCTTGCGGGCAGCGGCCTCGTCGACCTCGTAGCCGTCGCTGCCGTCACCGGCCGCATTGCCGGCGATCTTCATCGCGGTGTCGTAGGACTGATAGCCCTTCAGCACGTCGAGGATGTAGCCCTCTTCGATCGCCTGCTTCATCGAGTAGAGGTGGAACTCGACCGGCTTGCCGTCGGGGCCCTTGCGACCGAAGAGCTCCAGCGTCTTGTTCTTCGGCGTCGCGGTGAAGGCGAGGTAGGAGATGTTCGGCGACTCGGCGCGCTCGGTCATCTCCGCGGCCAGGACCGACTCGACGTCGACTGCGCCGCCGTCCTCGATCTCCTTGAGCTCCTCGGCGGTCAACACCTGCTTGAGCTTGGTGGAGATCTGGCCGGACTGGGAGGAGTGCGCCTCGTCAGCGATGACGGCGAACCGCTTGCCCTTCAGCCCGGAGTCAGCCCGGATCTCCTCAAGGGCGTGCGGGAACGTCTGCACCGTCACCGCGATGATCAGCTCGCCGTTCTTCAACGCCTGTGCCAGCAGACCGGACTTCGACTTCGCGCCCGCCTTGCGGACGTCCTCGGGGCTGATCGTGGCCACGATCTTGCCGGTGCCGTCGATCTGCCGGATCGCGTCCTGCAGCTGCCCGTCGAGCACGGTGCGGTCGACCACCACGATGACCGAATCGAAGACCTTCTTGTCCTCGACGTGCAGCCGCGCAAGGCGATGGGCTGTCCAGGCGATGGTGTTCGTTTTCCCGGACCCGGCTGAGTGCTCGATCAGATAGCGGTTGCCCACCCCCTCCTCGGCCACTGCGGCCACGATCTTCGTCACCGCCTCCCACTGGTGGAAGCGCGGGAAGAGCATGCTCGTGCGGCGCACCGAGGTGCCGGTGGTGACGTCCCACTCCTCCTTGGTCTGCACGATCATCAGGCGGCCGATGATGTTCAGCCAGGCGTGCTTCTCCCAGACCCGCTCCCACAGGTATGCCGTGGCGGACTTCCCGTCCTCGCCAGGAGGGTTCCCGCCACCGTCGAAGCCCATGTTGAACGGCAGGAAGTGGGTCTTGTCCCCCTCGAGTCTGGTGGTCATCGCGGCGAGGTCGTTGGAGACGGCGAAGTGGACCAGGGCCCGGTGACCGAAAGCCAGCAGCGGCTCAAGGCGGCCGTTCGTCAGCGGGTTGCGGTTCTTCTTGTACTGGTTGATCGCCTCATCCAGGGACTGGGTGAAGTCGGTCTTCAGCTCGACCGTGGCCACCGGGAGACCGTTGACGAAGAAGACCAGGTCGATGCTGCGCTGGTCAGCGGTGGAGAAGTGCACCTGCCGCATCACCCGCAACCGCATCGCGGCGTACTCGGCGTTGGTGGTCTCGTTCAGCGTCGTCTCGGGGCGGAACTGGGCCAGCTTCAGCCGCCCACCACCGATGTATTGCACGCCATTGCGCAGGATGTTGAGCGTCCCGCCGCCGTGTTCCAGGGGCTTGTCGAGCGCCGCGACCAGCACATCGAGGAACTTCGCCTGCGAGCCTGCGGCCTTCAAAGCCTTCTCGTACGCCGACTTCTGGGTCGCCTCCAACCAGGCGAACAGGTCCTCGGGGAACAGGGCGCGCTCGCGGTCGTAGCCGGTGTCCTTGTCCGAGTACAGCCAGCCGTGGGCGTGGAGGTGCTCACAGATCTCGGTCTCGAAGACTGCCTCGTTGTGGTCGGCCATCAGGCCACCTCTCGCACGTCGATCTGCCCCGTCACGGCGGCCGTGATCAGCGCCGCACGGCGCTCCTTCGAGAGTTCGATGAACCGCTCGGTCTCGGCGATGAGCGTATCGATTTTTGATGTCGCCCCGTTAATCGCAGCCACAACCCGTCGCTGCTCATCGAGCGCGGGAACAGGAACACGAAGCGCTCCAATGATGTCCGCGTTGAGGTTATCCATCGTTGAGCCGACCGAGGCCAACGAGAGCGCATCCCGGTTTCGACGACTACTGAAGACAAGTGCAATAAAGTGCGGATCAACTCTGTCGCCGTCCAGTCGAATCAGCGCCGATCCGGTGCCGCAGAGATAGCCTGCAGAGCCCGCATCGACAACTGCGCAGCGCCCCAGTTCCCCGCGTCGAGCTGCGACGATATCGGCAATATGCAAGGCATGCCGTGCCAGTTCTTCGGCCTTCGCCTTGCTCACCGTCACCTTCGCGTCGGGACGGATTACACCTGCGGCGATGTGCGAGGGATTGATGACGGGGATTCCCCTGTCGATGTATTCATCGGACTTCAACTGGCTTCCGAACGGTCCGGTCTGAATCAGCGAGGCAACCGAGCGAAGCGGGACCGACCAGTCGCTGCCGAGAAGCTGTCCCTCAGTAATAGCAGTTCGACGCTCACCGAGGAGGCCGATGAGGCGCTGCTGCTCCTTGATGAGGGTATCGATGCGGGCGGTCTCGCGGTTGAGGTATGCGACGATCGCGTCCTGTTCACTGCGTGGCGGGCGCGGCAGGACCATGTCTTTGAAGGTCAGCTTATCGAACGACGTTGACCGTTCTCGAATTCCCTTCGCCAACGACTGGATGAAGCCGCTATCCGCAGCAACGCGCAGTGCATGAGCAACATAGTACGGATTGTCGTCCGGAACTGCGTAGATATGGACGACCGGCGACATCTTTCCGTTCGAGTCCGAGACGCCCATCGCGCCCGCGAATCCGTCCATGCTGTGAATTACAAGCTCGCCGATGCGGACTCCTTGGTATCCGATCTCCTTCAATGACTCCGTGAAACCGTCAATACGCCGATTGGTGCGCAGGGTCACCTGGCCGTCCCGAAATGCAGTTACAACGCCCTCTCCCGACGACGGGGTACGCTGGACTAGATGGGCAACTGTTCTACCGCGCGCCAAACTCCAATGCGCGGGCAGCGGGGGGAGCCACGGCGGCAGTTCCGTTCTCATCCCTCAACCTCCCTTAGCAGTTCGAGGATCTTGGCGACCTGTTTCTCCATGTCGGCGTCGATCTCGGCGAGCGGGCGGGGCGGGACATATTTGTAAAAGTGGCGGGCGAAGGGGATCTCGTAGCCGGTCTTGACCTTGGCCCAGTCGATCCAGGCGTCGGGGAAGTGCGGCTTTACCTCGGCGTCGAAGTAGGCCTGTATGACATCGAGCTTGCCGGCTGGGCCGGCGGTGGAGCCGCCGTAGGTGAAGGGCACGTTCTCGGTGTCGCGTTTCTTGGTGTCGGGTTTCGGTTTGCCCTTGCGGTCGACGACGGGTTTGCCGTCCTCGTCCAGCAGGGGTCGCTCGACGGTGATGGTCCAGTAGCCGAACTCGTCGTTGCGTAGCACCTTGGAGGTGTCGGGGTCAGCGTCGGTGAAGTCGGTGTACAGCTTGACGATTGTGGCTCGGTTGGTGTCGCTGATCTCGCGGCCTTTGGCGCCGAGGTTCTTGCGCATTTTGGTCCAGAATGAGGAGCCGTCGATGAGCTGGACGGTGCCTTTGCGGTCGGGGTGCTTGGCGTTGTCGAGAATCCAGATGTAGGTGGCGATGCCGGTGTTGAAGAACATGTTGGTCGGCAGCGCGACGATCGCCTCGACGAGGTCGTTCTCCAGCAGCCACTTGCGGATGTTCGACGGGCCGGACTCGGCGGCGCCGTTGAACAGCGGGGAGCCGTTCATGACGATCCCGACCCGGCCGCCGCCGTCCTCCGGTGCGCGCATCTTGTGGGCCAGGTGCAGCAAGAACAGCATCTGACCGTCAGAGGTGGCCGGGAGGCCAGGCGCGAAGCGGCCATAGGGGCCGGCGGAGTCGCGCTCCTTCTGAATGGCCTTGGCGTACTGCTTCCAGTCCACGCCGTAGGGCGGGTTGGACATGCAGAAGTCGAACTGGCGACCCTTGAACGCGTCGTCAGTCAACGTGTTGCCGAAGGCGATGTTGGTCGCGTCGTGGCCCTTGGCGAGCAGGTCGGACTTGCAGATGGCGTAGGACTGCGGGTTGTACTCCTGGCCATACAGGCTGAGCCGGGCGTCCGGATTCTGCGCGAGCAGGTGCTCCTCGGCAAGCGAGAGCATGCCGCCGGTGCCCGCGGTGGGGTCATAGAGCGACCGGATGATGCCCGCCTCGGTCAGGTCGGCGTCCTTCTCAGCGAAGAGCAGGTCGACCAGCAGCCGGATCGCGTCGCGCGGTGTGTAGTGGTCGCCGGAGGTCTCGTTGGCGGCCTCGTTGAACTTGCGGATGATGTACTCGAACGCATCCCCCATGTCCGAGTTGGACACCACGTCGGGATGGAGGTCGACGGCTCCGAACGCCTTGACGACCTCGCGCAAGAGCCCCGCCTTCTCCAGCGCGAGAATCTCCTTTTTGAAGTCGAAGTAGTCGAACACGTCGACATCTGCAGAGAACCGGTCGATGTAGTCGGCGAGGTTGTCCGCGAGACCGTCGGCGTCGGCCAGGAGATTGGCGAAGGAGTAGCGCGAGGTGTTGTAGAACGGCCGGCCGGTGGCCTTGGTGACCTCGACCCTGAGCCGGTTGGGGTTGTCGTACCTGGCGGCCAGCTCGCGCACGGTCTCGCGGTCGGGTTCGAGGATGCAGTCGAGACGGCGCAGGATCGTGAGCGGCAGGATTACGTTTCCGTACTGGTTAGGGCGGTAAGGGCCCCGAAGCTGGTCCGCGATCGACCAGATGAAGCTACCGAGTGTGCTCACAACGATCCTTACGTAAGTCAGCTAGACAGATGTCATCTTGCCGCAGACTGCCACTCGTCCGGCCGTCAGGCGTGGAGTGATTCTGCCGTTACTGAGTTGTTGCAGGCGACTGAACAGCCGGACCAACAGCAGGCTGGGCCTGACCCGTTTTGACGGGCATCCTTCGCGTCAAGCCCCGGTGAACATGTGAGGTTCCGTGATCGCCCCGGCGGGAGCAACCCCGCCCTGCGGTGGTCACGCCGAGGTGATCCCGAGCAGCGGCAGGCAGGGGGCGAGTCCGTGGGTGGTGACCGGGATCCCTAGGCCGCAGTGAGGGGCGTGGCGTCCTGGTCGTGGATGCCGTCGGCGGGCCGCGTCCGCCAGCGTGGCCAGTTCCTCGGGCGAGGGCAGCCGTAGTTCCAGCCTTGGGGTGGTCAGCCGCAGCTCGACCAGCGGAAAGTGATCAACTAGCATGCCTCCTCCTGACCGCTCTGCAGCGGCCAGGGCACGTCGACTTCCTGGGGAGCACCGGGTGGATACCCCGCGCCGTATCTATCCCACAAAGCCACCACCACACCAGTGCGCGTCCTCGGGACCCGCGCTGCCCGCTGGTCACTCATCTCGGTGACTCCGCGGCGCACGCTGCCCAACTGGCTGCGCGAACGCCGATGCAGTGCCTGCGTCCCGCGCGGTGATCACGTCGATCGGCGCCTGAAGGGTGTCTTCGCGCGGATGATGCCGGCAGCCTGCGAGCGCGCAGTTGACCGCCTGGCATGTAGGGCTGCAGCCCCGCCGAGCGTGATCACACGTGTCGGGTAGCTGGCGTTGGCCGCAGCACGTAGACCTGGTGGCGTGAAGTGGCGCCGCCATGGACGCTGGTGGCTTTGACCCAGGTCCAGCGTTTCTCACGCCGCCCCGCCCCGACCGGTTGGTGACGCCAGTGACCACGGCGCAGATGCGGCCGCTGGGTTCGCAGCGTTTCCTCGTCCTGCTCGCGAGGTGCGCGGGGTGAGGTGGCCTCGACGTCGAGCACATGCACACCAGCGGGATCGTCGGCGCCGTCGTCGATGCGGGCCGCGATTCCGGTCCTGTTTGGGTTCTGACGTGGCGGCAGGACCGACGGCCGGTGCCAGCAGCTCAGCGCGGTTCCGGCGATGATGTTGCCGACTTGGGGGCGCCAGGCCGACTGAGCGCGTGAGGCCGGGATGGCGATGCGCCCCAAGGGGAATCCGAACGGGTGGTAGATCACGACGCACCATGCGAAGTCATCACCGGGAACACCGTTGCCATCCGCGGTCACGATCAGGCCCTCGACGTAGCCACCGAATGCGTCCAGTGTTTCCAACGGGGTGGGCAGGTCGCTGCGGTAGGTGAGCCCGGTGGCTTGCAAGCGACTCAGCGCCTCGCACAACTCGGGCGGGCCGTAGCCGTTCGCCGCGGTGCCGCGGGCGAACATCATCAACGGAAAAGCGGTGCGCAGGAACCGGTTCTTATGCCGGCGGTTGGGTTCAATGCGCCACGGCTCGGACAGCACGACGAAGACTTGCCGGAAGGGCAGTCGGACATCGACTTCGTCGGGCAGGGCGCGAGCGTCGGGGAACGACGTTGAGTGCTCGGCGGGCAACCAGAACGGAACCGCAACGTCCTCGGTATGCCACAGCTGACTGAAGGTGCTGCGTCGATACCAGTACGCCAGGTCGGTGGCGTCCGCCGGGTGGGGGATCATCGGCGCGTGCCGCCACGGTGTCACGATCACCGCATCGGGACGCAGCGACGGGCCAGGGAAGGCGGTCGTGGGCAGCTGTGGGGCTCCGGTCGTGGTCGCGCCGAGCTGAGCGCGTAGTTCCGGCGCGTCGCTGGTGTCGGTGGGCAGCCCCATCCACGGCGGGACGGCCCAGGTCCAGATCGCTTCCGGATGCTCATGCAACGCGAAGGACCGCGCATAGAGCGCATAGGACTCGTCGTCGGATTCCGTTTCCGGCGGAACCCAGCCCTTCAGCGAAACGGTACGAGTTGACTGGAGTTCGGTTCCCACCTGCTTGCGGTACCAGAGACCGAGGAACTCCGGCGAAGCGTTCTCGTGCACCGCCGGGAACTTGACTCGGATCCCCGCCCGGGACGCGTCGTCGACGACCTGATGACCACTGGACGCTCGCTCCAGGCCTTCATCAGCGGCGCGTACCTCACGTAGCGCGGCTTCCAGCCTGTCCACGGTTCGCGCCGCAGCTGCCGTCTGCTTGCTCGCGTCGTCCTGAATCATGCGCAACCGCCGCGCGGTGAGTTCGCGTTCCTCAGCCAGACGTGCGCGGGCGGCGCGGGCTTGAGCAGCACGGTCCTTGGCTGTCGCGGCCCGCTGGACTTCAGCCTCGATCTCATCGCGCAACCGCTTGATCTCGGCGGATTGTGCCCTGGCCTCCCGATTGGCCCTGGCGCGTTTGTGCTTTCCCCTCATGCCGTCTCGTCCTCGTTCAACGCCTCAGAGAAAGCCGAAATCGCGTCTCGAAACGCTTCCTCGACCGCACGTTTCGCCGCATGCGTCCTGGGATCCGCCTCGCCCAACCCGGCGACCTGGACGCGGGTCCACAGCCTGCACGCAGCCACCGTGAGTTCCTCCGCCACCGCCATAGCCTGCTCGACGCTGGTCCGGCAGGACTGAGTCCCCGGTGAGACACCCGCGTCACGATCATGTCGAATCAGCGCGATCCCCCGCAGATACACCTCGCGCTGATCGCCCTCCCTATCGTCGGAGACCCGCTGCTTCCGCAACGCCTGAAGTTGAGCGTTCAGCTCACGAACAGTCTTGTGCCCATCAGCGCCGTCGCCCTGCCCCACGCCTGCCATCCCCTCCTCGTGCTCCAGCGGCCACGCCACGATCATGTAACCGCAGTAATGGAGCTCGGCTCCAGCTTCTGCCAGTGCCTATAGGAGATCGCCAGAAATCCGCAGAGCCTCGCCGGGGAACCACGGGGCAGGCGGCACCCGGACGACACCGATGACGCCCACGAAGTAAATCGTGGTGGACCGGACAGCGCCTCACGTCCGCCTCATGAGGCCCGCGTGCGCACGGAAGACCCGATGTAGGGGACCCGAGTGTGCCTTTGCCTGGCCAAGCCGGGCGACGATGGCCGCAAGGGGGAACCACTGCTGGAGCTGCGCCCCGGACGCCGTGTCCGCCGCGTTGCGGGACATGGAGGGCGTTGTTTACCGTCGCGGACTCCGCGTCAGTGCGTGTCCACGACATCTCCACCGCCGGCGTTCCCGCGAACCACGGCGATTCAAGCCCAGCGCCCATCCACATTCTTGCCCGGCGCCTGGTCACTGCGACGAGCACGGCAAGGTCGCGGTGACCACGGCGGCCGAGAACGGGTTGAGCACTGGTGGCGCACCGGAAATCCTCCGTGGCCTGTCATGGTGTGGATGCCCGAGACACCGGGGACTACCTCGACGCCATCGTTCAAGCCCCTGGTATCCCCAATTTTATCTACTCGCCTACCGGGACCGCAACGCGGCGAAGCCTGCGGCACCGATGGTCCGAGCTCAGCGCGTCCCGGAAATCGCTGCGGATCGCCAACACGATCCTCACCCTCGATCCAGACCTCGTCTTCGACACCCCGAAAACCGGCTCGGCTTCCGGAAACTGCCCCTCGACGCCGACACTCGCCTCGTCCTCGAGGAACACCGAGAGCACAAGAAGGGGTCGCGCGCGAAAGCCGGAAACCCCTAGCGTGAGCACGACCTGATCTTCTGCACCGATCGCGGTGAAACGTTGGACCCGAACCATGTGTCGAACCGGTTTCAGATACTGGATCGCCAAGCTCGACCTACCCCCAATTCGGCTGCACGAACCGCGGCACGGGGCGGCAATGTTGGTATTGGCGGGCAGGGGTGCTGATGAAGGTGGTGCAGGAAATGCTCGGCTGCAAGACGTTGGCGATCACGTCAGACCTCTACACGTCGATGCTGCCGCAGCTGGGCATCGAGGCCGCCGCGAGGTGTCGCCATCCAGTCCTGCACTCGTGGTCACCCACAGGCCACCCACAAGATCATTTTTCCACCTTCCGATGACCCGGAGGATGGAAAAACCCAGGTCAGAGAGGTGTCAGTGGTGCCCCCGGTGCGACTCGAACGCACACTGGACGGATTTTGAGTCCGCTGCCTCTGCCGATTGGGCTACGGGGGCGTGCCGTGAAGCAGTCTACGTGGCGGTGCTGATCATATCGGACGGGGTGCGGGGGTGGGCGTGCGGCCGACGTTGGTGGTGGTGAGCGGGCCGGCGGGGGCGGGGAAGACGACGTTGGCGCATGAGCTGGCGCGGCGAGTGGGGTGTCCGGCGGTGTGCCGGGACGAGATCAAGGAGGGGATGGTGCACGCGGCGCCGGGTGCGGACAGGGACGAGCTGAACAAGAAGGCGTTGCCGGTGTTCTTCGGGGTGGTGGAGCAGCTGCTGCGCGCGGGGGTGACGGTGGTGGCGGAGGCGGCGTTCCAGGATCGGGTCTGGCGGCCGCGATTGGAGCCGCTGCAGGGCCTGGCGGACGTCAAGGTCGTGCACTGCGTGGTGGACGCGGAGCTGGCTATGGAGCGGCGGGTGCGGAGGTGGCGGGAGAACCCGGTGCGGCGCGCGCACGAGGACGAGCCGGTGGACCTCGGGCCGTTCGACCGGGTCAGGGTGGATGGGCCGTGGATGGAGGTGGACACGACGGACGGGTATCGGCCGGGGCTTGACAAGGTGGTCGCGTTCGTCGGGTTGCGAGGGCCGGAGCGGGACTGAAACGATCAGGATCGAGTGGCGTTTACGTGATCGTCCCGCTGGTAACTACCCACTCGGCAACGCCACCCTGAGGAGACGACATGCAGCCGTGGCCGGGTCAGTCCTATCCGCTGGGTGCGAGCTACGACGGCACTGGCACGAACTTCGCCCTGTTCTCCAGTGTCGCCACGAAGGTCGAGCTCTGCCTCTTCGACGAGTCGGGCGCGGAGACGCGGGTGCGGTTGCACGAGGTGGACGCCTTCGTGTGGCACGGCTACCTGCCGCACGTGGTGCCGGGGCAGCGCTACGGCTACCGGGTGCACGGCCCGCACGAGCCCGAGAACGGGTTGCGGTGCAATCCGGCGAAGCTGCTGCTGGACCCGTACGCGAAGGCGGTGGACGGGCAGCTGGAGTGGCACGAGGCGCTGTTCGACTACCGCTTCGACGATCCGGACGAGCTCAACGAGCTGGACTCGGCGCCGTACGTGCCGAAGGCGGTGGTGATCAACCCGTTCTTCGACTGGTCGGAGGACCGGGCGCCGCGGACGCCGTACCACAAGTCGGTGATCTACGAGGCGCACGTGCGCGGACTGACGATCGACCACCCGGACATCCCGATGGAGCTGCGCGGCACGTACGCGGGCCTGGCGCACCCGGTGATGATCGACTACCTGACGAAGCTCGGGGTGACGGCGGTCGAGCTGATGCCGGTGCACCAGTTCATCCCGGAGCACTCGCTGGTGGAGCGCGGGCTGACGAACTACTGGGGCTACAACACGCTCGGCTACTTCGCGCCGCACGACGCCTACGCCTCGCAGACGATGCAGGGCAGCCAGGTGCAGGAGTTCAAGGCGATGGTGCGTTCACTGCACCAGGCGGGCATCGAGGTCATCCTGGACGTGGTCTACAACCACACCGCGGAGGGCAACCACCTCGGCCCGACGCTGAGCCTGCGCGGGATCGACAACACGGCGTACTACCGGCTGGTCGAGGACGACCCGCGCTACTACATGGACTACACGGGCACGGGGAACTCGCTCAACGCCCGCGATCCGCACACGTTGCAGCTGATCATGGACTCGTTGCGGTACTGGGTCACGGAGATGCACGTGGACGGGTTCCGGTTCGACCTGGCCTCGACGCTGGCGCGCGAGTTCTACGACGTGGACCGGCTGAGCGCCTTCTTCGACATCGTGCAGCAGGACCCGATCATCAGCCGCGCCAAGCTGATCGCGGAGCCGTGGGACGTCGGCCCCGGCGGCTACCAGGTGGGCAACTTCCCTCCACTGTGGACGGAGTGGAACGGGAAGTACCGGGACACGGTGCGCGACTTCTGGCGCGGGGAGCCCGCGACGCTGGGCGAGTTCGCCTCGCGGATCACGGGTTCGTCGGACCTGTACCAGGACGACGGGCGCAAGCCGTTCGCCTCGATCAACTTCGTGACGGCGCACGACGGCTTCACGATGGCGGACCTGGTCGCCTACAACGAGCGGCACAACGAGGACAACGGCGAGGACAACAACGACGGGCACTCCGACAACCGGTCGTGGAACTGCGGGGTGGAGGGTCCGACGGACGACGAGGGCGTGAACGCCTTGCGGCGCAGGCAGGTCCGCAACTTCATCGCCACGCTCGCGGTGTCCCAGGGCGTGCCGATGCTCTCGCACGGTGACGAGATCGGGCGGACGCAGCGCGGCAACAACAACGCCTACTGCCAGAACAACGAACTAAGCTGGGTGGATTGGAAGCGTGCGGCGGAGCACGAGGACCTGTACGAGTTCACGTCCTCGATGCTGACGTTGCGACGCACGCACCCCGTGTTCCGCAGGCAGCGGTTCTTCCGGGGGCGTCCGTTGCGGCGCGGGGACGAACTGCGGGACATCGCCTGGTTCACCCCATCCGGTCGCGAGATGACGGAAGAGGACTGGGAAGCCGGGTTCGGCAAGTGCGTCATCGTCTTCCTGAACGGCGAGGGACTGACGGACCGGGACGAACGCGGTGAGCTGGTCACCGACGACTCGTTCCTGTTGTGCTTCAACGGACATGACGGGGAGATCGAGGTGACCGTGCCTGACGGCGGCTACGGCGAGGAGTGGGCGGTCGTGGTGGACACGGCCTCGGGCGAGGTGTTCGCGGACGACCGGTCCACGCCGAACCACGCGGTCCTGGGTGGGCAGCGGATCACGCTCGCGGACCGGTCCCTCGTCGTGTTGCAGCGCACCCGATGAGCCCGGCACCAAGCTCGACCTACCGCCTGCAGCTCGGTCCGGGTTGCACGTTCGCGGATGTGTCGGAGCTCGCGGACTACCTGGATCTCCTTGGTGCTGGGGCGGTGTACGCGTCGCCGGTGTTGCAGGCGGCGCCCGGCTCCACGCACGGCTACGACGTGGCCGACGCGACGCGGGTTTCCGAAGCGCTCGGTGGCGAGGACCAGCGGCGGCAGCTCGCGGAGCGGCTGCGCAAGCTCGGGATGGGCTTGGTCGTCGACGTGGTCCCGAACCACATGGGCGTGGCGAAGCCGGAGGCCAACGCCTGGTGGTGGGACGTGCTCAAGCACGGCCGGGATTCGGCGCACGCCAAGTACTTCGACATCGACTGGAGCCGCGGGCCGATCCTGATCCCGGTGCTGGGCAGCGACGACGCTGAGGACGACCTGCGCGTTGAGGACGATCGGCTCGTGTACTACGAGCACGCGTTCCCGCTCGCGCCGGGCACCGGTGAAGGGTCGGCGCGGGATGTGCACGCGCGCCAGCACTATCGGCTGGTGTCGTGGCGGCGCGCGTCGGCGGAGCTGACCTATCGGCGCTTCTTCGACATCAACGAGCTGGCCGCGGTGCGGGTGGAGGACCCGGAGGTTTTCGAGGCGGCGCATGCGGAACTGCTGCGATGGGTGGCCGCAGGCGAGGTCACGGGGCTGCGCATCGACCATCCGGACGGGCTGACGGCGCCGGGCGAGTACATGCGGCGGTTGCGCGCGGCAGCTCCGGAAGCGTGGCTCGTGGTGGAGAAAATCCTTGGGCCAGAAGAGGAACTGCCGCCGTCGTGGCCGGTGGACGGCACGACGGGGTACGAGGCGCTGCGCGAGGTCTGCGGGTTGTTCATCGACCCGGCCGGTGAAGCCGCGGTGACGGCGCTCGCCGCGGAGGCCGGGGTTCCGGTGAGCGTCCACGAGGTCGAGCACGGGTGCAAGCGCACTGCCGCGAACGTGATGCTGCGGGCTGAGGTCAAGCGGATCGCGCGGCTGCTGCGTGACGAGAACGCGGAAGCGGCGGTCGCGGAGCTGCTGGCCGCGTTCCCGGTGTACCGCAGCTACTTGCCGGAGGGCGACGGGCACCTCCAGGTGGCGGTGGAGACGGCGTGCCGGGCGCGGCCGGACCTGGCCGAGGTGATCGCCTCGATCGGCGAGCGGATGCGGGCGGAGCCGGAAAGCGAGCTGACGCAACGGGTTCAGCAGACCTCGGCGATGGTGATGGCCAAGGGTGTCGAGGACACCGCGGGCTACCGGCTGACCCGCTTCGCCGCGTTGAACGAGGTGGGCGGCGCGTTCGACCGGTTCGGCGTCGGCGTGGAGGAGTTCCACGCGAAGTGGTCGGCGCGGCAGGCGGGCTGGCCGAGCACGATGACCACACTGTCCACTCACGACACCAAGCGCTCCGAGGACGTCCGCGCGCGCCTCGCCGTGCTCAGCGAGATCCCGGAGGAGTTCGCCGCGGCGGTGCGGCGGTGGACCGCGCGCCGCCCGCTGCCCGAGCCGACGCTGAACCTGTTGGCGTGGCAGACGCTCGTCGGGGCGTGGCCGATCGACGCGGACCGGCTGGGCGGCTATCTGGCCAAGGCCGCCAAGGAAGCCAAGCTGCGCACGACGTGGGTCGACCCGGACGAGGCGTTCGACGAGCAGGTGCAGCAGTGGGTTCGCGATGTGCTGGCGGACGCGGAACTGCAGGCCGACCTGGAAAGGCTGCTGGAACTCGTTCGCACGCCGGGCTGGTCGAACTCCCTGGGGCAGAAGCTCCTCCAGCTCGCCGGGCCGGGTGTTCCCGATGTGTACCAGGGAACCGAGCTGTGGGACTACTCGCTGGTCGACCCGGACAACCGGCGGCCGGTGGACTTCGAGGCGCGCCGGATGTTGTTGCGGCGCCTGGACGCCGGCTGGTTGCCGGACCTGGACGAGCTGGGGTCGGCGAAGCTGCTCGTCACGGCGCGGACGTTGCGGTTGCGGCGGGATCGGCCGGAGCTGTTCAACGGGTACCGGGCGATGCGGGCTGAGGGTGTCGCGGCGCGGCACGCGGTGGCTTTCGCCCGCAGCAACGACTTGGTGGCCGTGGCGACCCGGTTGCCGTTGGGGCTCAACGCTTCGGGTGGCTGGGGTGACACGCGGTTGCCGTTGTTCGACGGCTCGTGGACCGATGTGATCACCGGGCGGGCCGTGGCGTCCCGCGCTCCGCTGCTGGCGGATCTGCTCAGCCCCTACCCTGTCGCACTGCTTGTGAGGAAACATGATTGAGGTCTGGGCCCCGGAGCGCGAGCGGGTGCGGGCGGTCGTGGGGGACGCGACCGTTGAGCTGCGGCGCGACGGCGACGGGTGGTGGCGCGGGGACGTGCCCGAGCACGGTGACTACGCGTTCCTGCTGGACGACGACCCGGCGGAACAGCCAGACCCGCGATCGCCGTGGCAGCCCAACGGGGTCTTCGGGCGGTCGAGGCGCTACGACCACGACGCCTTCGAGTGGACCGACCAGGACTGGACCGGGCGAGCGCTGCCGGGTGCGGTGATCTACGAGCTGCACATCGGCACGTTCACCGCCGAGGGCACCTTCGACTCCGCGATCGAACGCCTGGACCACTTGGTGGACCTGGGGATCGACCTCGTCGAGGTGATGCCGGTCAACGCCTTCGACGGGCCGCACGGGTGGGGCTACGACGGCGTGCTCTGGTACGCGGTGCACGAGCCCTACGGCGGGCCGGACGGGTTCAAGCGCTTCGTGGACGCCTGTCACCGGCGCGGGCTCGGCGTGCTGCTCGACGTGGTGCACAACCACCTGGGGCCGTCCGGGGCGAATCTGGAGCGCTTCGGGCCGTACTTCGCCGGGCAGAACATCTGGGGTGCCTCGCTGAACCTCGACGGGCCGGGCTCGGACGAAGTGCGGCGCTACGTGCTGGACAACGCGCTGGGCTGGTTGCGGGACTTCCACCTCGACGGGCTGCGGCTGGACGCGGTGCACGCCCTGGTCGACCGCAGCGCGACGCACCTGCTGGAACAGCTGGCCGAGGAGACGGACGCGCTCTCCGCGCACGTCGGCAGGCCGTTGTCGCTGATCGCCGAGTCCGACCTCAACGACGCGAAGCTGGTGACCTCGCGCGAGGCGGGCGGTTTCGGCCTTGGCGCGCAGTGGAGCGATGACCTGCACCACTGCCTGCACACGGCGCTAACCGGCGAACGGCAGGGCTACTACGCGGATTTCGGGTCGCTGGAGTCGTTGGCGAACACGCTGCGCGGAGTGTTCTTCCACGCGGGCACCTGGTCGTCGTTCCGGGGCCGCACGCACGGCAGACCGGTCGACACGCGGCGCCTGCCGGGCTACCGGTTCCTCGCGTACTCGCAGAACCACGACCAGATCGGCAACCGCGCCACCGGTGACCGTCTGACGGCGACGCTCTCCCCCGGTCTGCTGGGGTGCGCGGCGGCGATCGTGCTCGGCTCTCCGTACACGCCGATGTTGTTCATGGGTGAGGAGTGGGGCGCGAGCACGCCGTGGCAGTTCTTCGCCTCCTTCCCCGATCCGGGGCTGGCCGAGGCGGTGCGCACGGGACGGCGGCGGGAGTTCGGCGAGCACGGCTGGGGTGAGGCCGAGGTCCCCGATCCGATGGACACCGCGACATTCGAACGTTCGAAGTTGAGGTGGGAAGAAGCCCGAGAAGGACATCACCGCGAGCTGCTGGAGATCTACCGCGCCCTGATCCGGTTGCGCCGGGCACGGCCGGAGCTGACCGATCCGCGGCTGCACCTGCTGCGCGTGGACCACGACGAGGACGCCCGATGGCTGGTGCTGCACAGGGGATCGCTGCGCGTGGTGTGCAATCTCGGCGCCGAAGCCGTCGACATTCCGCTCCCCTCCGCCCGCGAGACGTTGCTCCAGAACGGTGAAGCGGTTCTCGACGGGGAAACACTTCGGCTCTCCGCCGAAACCTTCGTGATCGTCGAGTGCGATTGACGCGAGAAACACCCGTTCAGCTCCGCATCCCGCACTTGTGCAGGTAGCGCCCCCTGCCGATAAGAAGTCAAATGGTCCGGCAGTGTCGCGCCGCGCACGGATCAGGCATGATTCGTTGCCGATACGTGATGTACGGATCGCGGTCGGCGACGTCGGGAACGGATGAGAGGTCTCAATGAACTCACGGGGCCCGAAACCGCTTCCCGGCAAGGCTTGGCTGGCCTACCTGCTGATCGGTCTCGCCGGGGTCGGCGGCTACTACGTGATCCCGGCGGAGGAGGGCTTCGGCGTCTGGGGCCGCCTGCTCACCTACTGCCTGATCACCAGCTCCGCCGCGGTCGCGGTGTTCGTCGGGCTGTTCCGGTACCGGCCGCGGGTGTGGGTGCCGTGGTTGCTGCTCGGGCTGAGCCAGGTGGTCTACGCCAGCGCGGACGCGACCTTCTACATCTCGCACTACATCTTCGGCAAGACCGGGTTCCCCGGGTACGCCGACCCGATCTACATCAGCCACTACCCGCTGGTCGTGGCCGGTCTGCTGCTGCTGATCCGCAGGCGCAGCCCCGGCGGTGACCTGCCCGGGCTGCTCGACGCGGCCGTGCTCGCGGTCGTCGCGGCGATGCTGACCTGGCTGTACCTGATCGGGCCGCCGACGGTGTCGAACTCGCCCGCGCTGGTCAGGGCGTTCCTGATGACCTTCCCGCTGATGGACCTGGTCATGCTGGCCGTCGGCCTGCGGCTGCTGCTCGGGCCGGGGCAGCGCCCCGCCGCGTTCTCGCTGCTGTGCGCGAACCTGTTCGGGATCTTCGCGGCGGACACGATCTACAGCCTGATGCGGCTGGGCGAGAACTACTGGGTCGGCAACTTCATCGACGCGATCTGGCTGGCGGCCAACCTCGCGCTCGGGGCGGCGGCGCTGCACCCGACGATGACCCAGCTGGCCGACCGCGCGCCGACCGTGGACAAGCACCTGGGCCCGTCCCGGATCGCGGTGCTGATCGCCGCGGCCCTGGTGGCGCCGCTGACGCTGCTGGTGCAGAACGCCAACGGCTCGCTGCACGACGTCCCGGTGATCGCCATCGCGTGCGCGCTGCTGTTCCTGCTGGTCATCGCGCGGCTGGCGGATCTGGTCTCGGACCAGCGGCGGCTGGCCATCACCGATCCGCTGACCAAGCTGCACACCCGGCGCTTCTTCGAGGCGCAGCTGCCGCTGGAGGTCGGCAGGGCGCAGCGCAGCGAGAGCGCGTTCGCGGTGCTGATCATCGACGTCGACCACTTCAAGTCGATCAACGACCACTACGGGCACCCCGCGGGCGACCAGGCGCTGATCGAGATCGCCGAGCGGCTGCGCAAGGCCACCAGGGCCGGTGACGTGCTGGCCCGCTACGGCGGCGAGGAGTTCGCGCTGCTGGCCCGCGACACCGAGCTGGACGAGCTGCCCAGGATCGCCGAGCGGCTGCGGCACCAGGTGGCCAGCAGCCCGATCGCGGTGTCGGAGGAGACCTGGCTGGCGGTCACCGTGTCGGTGGGCATCGCGGCGTACCCGCTGCACGGAACGCGGCCGGACGAGCTGATCGCGATCGCCGACCGGGCGCTGTACTCCGCCAAGGCCAGGGGCCGCGACCGGGTGGTGATCGGCACCGCGCCGGAGCTTGGCCCCGGGCTCGGCGAGCACACGGGCATGATCGACTACCTCGGGCACCTGGCCGACGAGGTGGACGCGGTGCTGTCGACCTACGAGCACAGCAGGGCGATCGCGCGGTGGGCGCGGCTGCTGGCGGCCGAGCTGGGCCACGACGAGGCCGGGGTGCGCCGCGCGGAGCTGGCCGGGCGGCTGCACGACGTCGGCAAGATCGTCATCCCACCGGAGGTGCTGGCCAAGCCCGCGCGGCTGTCCGCGCAGGAGTGGGAGCTGATGCGGCAGCACCCGGACAGCGGCTACCGGATGGTCTCGGCGGTCCCCGGCTGCGAGGCGGTCGCGGAGATCATCCGTCAGCACCACGAGCGGCCGGACGGCACCGGCTACCCGCGGCGGCTGCGCGACTCCGAGATCACCATCGAGGCGAAGATCATCGCGGTGTGCGACGCGTGGGCGGCGATGCTGTCCGACCGCCCGTACCAGACGGCGCTGACCGAGGAGGAGGCCCGGCAGGAGCTGCGGCGCGGGTGCGGCACCCAGTTCGACCCGGCGGTGGTGAACCTGTTCCTGGAGCTGCAGGAGAAGGGCACCGTGGGCGATCTGCGGCGGCTCCGCTCGCACACCTCCGAGCGGCGGCAGACCAACGCCTAGACCAGCTCGCGGCGGAGGGCGGCGAGGTCGCGGGACATTCCCACGGCGACGGCGCCGACGAGCCGCCCGCGCGAGCGGTACTCGGCGAGGAAGCGGCCACCTGGAGCCGTCGCGACCAACTGTGACTCGTAGGCGGCACCGGTGTGGCCGACGGCCTGGAGCCGCCTGCCGTACAGGTGGGACCAGAACGACGGGATCGGAGCCGGTCCGCAGGGCAGCCCGAGCAGCGCGCGAGCCGCTCGCGCCGCCTGTTCCACAGCGGTCACGTGGTGTTCGACCCGACGCGGTTGCCCGTCCAGCAATGGTTGTGGCCAGCGCGCGACATCCCCGGCGGCGATGACGCCGGGGGCGGCCAACCCGTCGTCGTCCACCAGGACGCCGTTGTCGACGTCCAGACCGGAGCCCCGTACCCACTCCGTTTCCGGCCGCGACCCGAGCGCGGTGATCAGCAGGTCCGCCTCCAGCACCGTGCCGTCGTCGAGGCGCACCGTTCCCGTGCTGTTCACCGCTTCCACGGTGCGCCCCGGGTGCAGCCGGACCCCGTGTTCCCGGTGCAGCTCGGCCATGAGCTGCCCGACAACGGGTCCGAGCGCCCGGTGCAGGGGAACGACCGATCTGTCCACAATGGACACGGAAAGGCCGAGTTCCCGGGCCGTCGCGGCGATCTCACCGCCGAGGAATCCCGCTCCCACGACCACGACCCGCGGACGCGAGGCCAACCGCGCCCGCAGTGCCCGCGCGTCGTCCAAGGTGCGCAGCACCAGCGCCGGGGTGATGTGCGGCAGCCGACGCGGCCGGACTCCCGTGGCGATCACGAGACCATCGAAGTCGATCAGCCGCCGGTCGTCGAGCAGCACCTGCCGGGCACGGAGGTCGAGCCCGGTCGCGGTGCGGCCGCGCAGCCAGGTGAGCCGGAGGTCGTCGTGGAGCAGGGGTGCGCGGGCGTGCTCGCCGAGGAGGAACTCCTTGGAGAGCGGAGGGCGCCGGTACGGCCGGTGCGGTTCGGCACCGACCACGACGATCTCGCCGGTGTGCCCGCCCGCGCGCAGCTCCTGGGCGGCGGACATGCCCGCCGGTCCAGCGCCGACCACGACGATCCGGTCCACGCATCACTCCTCGGTGAGCGTGATCGCGCGGACCGGGCACAGGCGCTCCGCCTGCCGCACGGCCTCGCCGTGCTCCGCCGCAGGGGCTGGGTCGTAGACCAGTTCGTCGTCGGCGTCGAGGTCGAAGACCTCAGGGGCGGCGAAGACGCATTGGGCGTGGATCTCGCAGACGTCTCGGTCGACGTGGACGCGCATCGGATGTCCTTCACACGGGGTTGAATCGGGAGTACTTGCCGAAGGCCCACCGCGGCAGGGCGAGCCCGGTGAGCTCCACGACCCGGTCGAGCTCGAAGTCGACGACGCGCTGCGCCCCCGGCACGGACGCCGCGCGGCGCTGGTCCCAGTCCGTCCTGGCGCGGCCGGTGAGCTGGAGGGTGGCGCCGCGCTCCCAGTCGAGGAACAGCAGTCCGGCGCGGGGATCGAGTTCGAGGTTGCCCAGGGTCATGAACATGGAGTTGCCGACGTAGTCCGGCCAGCTGAGCCGCCGGTCACCGGTGACGGTGACGAAGCCGGGATTGCCGCCGCGGTGGGAGGCGTCGGCGCCGAGGCCCGGCACGTGCGTGGCGATGAAGAAGGTGTCCGCGGAGGCGATCCACGCCCGCTGGTCCGCGTCCAGCTGAGTCGCCGCGCGCGCGGCCGGTGCAGCGGACGCGGTGTCGTCGCCGGTGACGGTGCGGGTCTGGATGTACTTGGGGCAGTTGGAATAGACCTGCTCGGTGTGCAGTACGAGCGTGTCGCCGGACTGCCTCGCCCTGCCGTTGACCCGCATCCGTCGCCGGGTGGCCGGTTCGATGGCCAGCACGCCGATGTCCCTGTCGTCGTCGAAGGCGGTGGCGAGCGGGTCCTGGTGGACCGGCCGCCGGTCCACCAGGACGGTCCGCTCCCCCGCCGCGCGGACGAAGCCGGGCGGCCCTGCGACGGGGCTCGCCCACACCGCGCCCTCGTCATCGGCGGCACCGAGGACGACCAGGCGCTGGGAGCGGAGGAACTCGGCGGCCACCGCCGGGATGTCCGGGCCGACCTGCGCCGACCCCCACGGGCCGGGGACGCCGGTCCGTGACTGGAGCCGCTGTTCGCCGGGGTGGTGCACGAGAACCTCCAGAGTGCGGTGACGGATCAGAAGAAGCCGCAGGTCGGTGCGCCCGGCGTGGGCGCGGTCGCGGTGTCGGCGCCGCTGGGCGCGTAGATCTCCAGCCGGATGCCGTCCGGGTCGTGGAAGAACACGCCGCCGGAGGAGGCACCCTCGCCGTGCGGCACCACGCCGTCGTGCAGGACCTCGACCCCGAGCTCGCGCAGGGTGCTCTCGGCGCGGCGCACGTCGGCGATGTCGGGGACCTCGAAGGACATGTGGTGCAGCCCGGGGCGGTCGGTGGCGAAAGCCCCGCCGCTCTGCTGCCAGAGCGTCACCAGCAGCGCGCCGTCCTTGCCGAGGAAGGCGAACCGCCGGTCGGCCTCCGCGCTGGAGCCGAGCACGTCGACGTCGAGGACGCGGCGGTAGAAGGCGGTGGAGCGGTCGAGGTCGGTGACGTTGATGCCGACGTGGCCGGCCTTGAGGGCGGGTGCGCCCATCGGGTCCTCCCGGATCGCGTTCTAACGATTGGTGGTACTGCTTTCGTTAGAATGACCCTCACACGTCTTCTAACGCTTGTCAACAGTCACAGCGTTAGAATCGGGGAGGGCTAGCATCGAGCGGCAGCCGGGACGAGGAGGGCACGTGAGCGCCGACGAGATCGCGTACCTGCTCCCGGAGGAGCCGCTGCCGATCCGGCTGATGAACACGATCTGGGCGGACCGCCACGGGCGCCACGACGACCTGGGCACGGTGCGCGGCCTGGAGGAATGGCTCGGGCGGTCCGGCATTCCCGCGGAGTCCACAGTGGACTCGGCGGATCTCGCCGCGTTCCGGCGCCTGCGCGACGCGCTGCGGCGCGTCGCCGCCCACGTGACCGCCGACGAGCGGCCCGTGGCGGCTTCGGCGACGAAGGACCTCGACACGGCGATCGCCGAGCTCAACTCCGTCGCCGTGGCCAGAACGCCGCTGCTGGTCCGGCGCGGTGCGGACCTGGCGCTGGAGTGGACGACCTCCGCTCAGGGCGCGAGCCACGCCCTCTCCGTGCTCGGACTGGCGGCGGCTCGCCTGTTCACCGAGGACGCCGAGGCGCTGCGGGCCTGCTACGGCCCGGGATGCGTGCTCTACTTCGGCAAGGACCACCCGCGCCGGGGATGGTGCTCCCCGGGGTGCAGCAACCGCGCCCGTGCCGCCCGGCACTACGAGCGGCACCGCTCCGCGAAGTCGAGCTGAGGACTACTCGCCGAGATCGGCGAGGGTGTTCCAGAACTGGTGCTCGTAGTGCTGGAGCAGGCGGACCTGGTCCTCGACGGCCGCGCCGGTCCAGCCCGCCGCGATGCCCGCTTCGACCGCGGCCTGCGCCAACCGGTCGCTCTCCGGCTGCGGATCGGCGAAGAGGTCGAAGAACCCGCAGCCCTCGTCGTCGAAGCCGTAGTGCTCGCGCAGTCCCCTCGACGCCGAAGCGCAGTAGCCGCCCCAGCCGCCGAACCCGGCGACGAGGGTGACCAGCACGTCCAGCGGGTCGCCGTTGAGCGCGAGCGAGGCGACGTAGGACGGGTAGGACTGGCAGCCGGGCTGCGTCCGGTAGGCGCGGACCGCCTCGGCGTCCATGCCGCAGCGCCGCGCGAGCATCGCCACCCGCTCCAGTGCGACGGCCTCTCCCGCGGCGAGCCCGGAGAAGAACTGCCGCGCGTTGGGCTCCTCGGCACGGGCGGCCAGGGTGAGGAAGGCCCGCCAGTCGCTGGTGATCACCCGGTGCTGCTCGGCGGCGAGCTTGCCGATCACCGACAGCGGTGCCTGCCCGGTCTCGATCAGCCGGATCAACCGGTTCTCCCCGCCGCCCTCGTCGAACTGCCGTTGGGCCGCGGCCAGCCGCTCCTGTGCCGATCCGGTCATCGCCTGCCTTCTCCCTGAATCGTCGCCGGGCGCGAAATCCCGCGGGAGCAGCGTATGTCAGCGCGCGCACTCCCTCCTGCCGAAGGTCCGCCTTATCGAAGGATTCACGGGCCAGCAACGCGGAATTGGCCGTTGACCGCACATCACGGCAGCGCGAAGGGTGGGATGACCACTGAAAGGGGGAACCCGTGCCGCCGTTTCCCGACGAGAGCGTCGAATTGCTCGAACTGGTCGCCGGCTACCAACGGAAACTGCTCACCGCCCCGCCCGACGCGCTGGTCCGGCCGGAGGCGACGGAGTCCGGACTGCCGCCCGGCGACCTGGCGCTGCCGGAGGAGGGGCTGGGCGCCGCCGGTGCGGTGACCGAGCTGTCGCAACGGCTGCTGGAGACGGCGATCCGCTCGGCGGGACCGCGGTTCTTCCACTTCGTCATCGGCGGGGTGACCCCGGCCGCGCTCGCCGCGGACATGCTCACCTCCACGGCCGACCAGAACACCGGCATGTGGGTCAGCTCCCCGGTCGGCGCGCACACGGAGGTCCTGGCGCTGCGCTGGTTGCGAGAGCTCTTCGGCTTGCCCGCGGAGTGGTCCGGGGTGATCACCTCCGGTGCGACGATGGCGAACTTCGTCGGTCTCGCCTGCGCGCGCCGCTGGTGGGCCGCCAGGCACGGGGTGGACGTGGACGTCGACGGCCTGTCCGGGCTGCCGCGGGTCCCGGTGCTGGCGAGCGGGTACCTGCACTCCAGTGCGGTGAAGTCGTTGGGGATGCTCGGGATCGGCCGCTCCTCGGTGCGCTTCCACCGCCGCGAGGACGGCAGCGTCGACCTGGCCGGGATGCGCGCGGACCTGGCCTCGCTCGGCGGCGCCCCGGCGATCATCTCGGCCAGCGCCGGCGAGGTGAACACCGGCGCGTTCGACCCGATCCCCGAGCTGGCCGACCTCGCCGAGGAGTTCGGCGCGTGGCTGCACGTGGACGGCGCGTTCGGGTTGTTCGCCGCCGTTTCCGAGCGGACGCGGCACCTGGTCGCCGGGGTGGAAAGGGCGAACTCAGTCGGCTCGGACGGGCACAAGTGGCTGAACGTGGCCTACGACTGCGGTTTCGCGTTCGTGCGGCAGCCGGAGCTGCTCGGGCCGGTCTTCACCAACACCGCCGCCTACCTGCCCGGTGTGGACCCGGAGCGCCCCAACTACGGCAACCTCGGCCCGGAGAGTTCGCGCAGGGCAAGGGCTTTCGCGGTGTGGGCGACGCTGGCCGCCTACGGCCGTTCCGGCTACCGCAGGATGGTCGAGCGGCACCTCGACCTGGCGCAGCGGCTCGCCGAGCGCGTCCGCCGCGAGCCGTGCCTGGAACTGCTCGCCGACGTGCCGCTGAACATCGTGTGCTTCCGCTACCACCCGGACGACGTCGCCGACGCGGAGCTGGACGCGCTCAACTCCGCCATCGCCGACGCGGTGATCACCGATGGGCGCGTGCACTTCGGCTCCACCCTCCACCGCGGGATGGTGGCGTTCCGGCCCGCCATCGTGAACTGGCGGACCGGGCCCGCCGACATCGACCTCATCGTCGACGTGGTGCTGGAGCTGGGGCTGGTGTGCGGGGCCTCGTTCGATGAGAGCCGGGATCGAGGTCGTTCCTGGCAAGACGACGGGTAGGCCGCGTACCGGTGTTGTACGTGGGCTGCCCGGCGACGCCGCCAGGGGCGGGCTCGGCCCGGCTATCGCGAACACGGGTCCCGCACGCCGGCCCTCAGCCCAGCGCGTGCGCCAGGTCGGCCCATAGGTCCTCGGCGTGCTCGATGCCCACCGACATCCGGATGGTGCCCTCGGTGATGCCCGCCGCGGCGAGACCGGACGCGTCCAGTTGCCGGTGCGTGCTCGAAGACGGTTGCAGCACAAGGGTTTCCACGCCGCCGAGGGAGACGGCCAGCGTCGCGAGCCGGACTCGTTCCAGGAACCGGACCGCGGCCTCGTGCCCCTCGGCGATGTCGAAGCTCACCAGCGCGCCGAAGTCGCCGAGCAGCTTGACGGCCGTCTCGTGATCGGGATGGCTCGTCAGGCCCGGCCAGCGCACGGCGCCGATCGCGGGGTGCTCTGAAAGGCGCTCGGCGAGGACGCGCGCGTTGGCGCACTGTTTCGCTTGGCGCAGCGACAAGGTCTGGAGCCCGCGCGCGGTCAGCCACGCCGCGAACGGGTCCGCGGAGGCGCCGTAGTCGACCACCTGGTGCCAGGTCTCTCGGTGGTGCTCCTCCTCGGCGAACACCACGACACCGCCGATGATGTCGGAGTGGCCACCGAGGAACTTCGTGCTGGAGTGCAGCACGATGTGCGCCCCGTGCTCCAGCGGCCTGCACAACATCGGCGACGCGAAAGTGTTGTCCACCACCACGGTCAGGCCCGCGTCGCGGCCGATCGCGGCCAGCGCGGGCAGGTCGTTGACCCGAGTGGTGGGGTTGGCGATGGTCTCCAGGTAGAGCAGCTTGGTGTTCGGGCGGATCGCCGCGGCCAGCTCGTCCGCCGCGCCGGAGAAGTAGCTGACCTCGATGCCGAAGCGCTCGGAGAGATCGCGCAGCACGGAGACGGTGCCGCCGTAGAGGGCGCTCTGCACGATCACGTGGTCACCGGAGCGCAGCCGGGCCAGCAGCACCGAGCTGATCGCGCCCATGCCCGACGCGGTGGCCACGGCGGCGACCCCGCCTTCGAGGTCCGCGACGGCCTCTTCGAGCGCGCGGGTGGTGGGGTTGCCGTACCTGCTGTAGGCGTAGGAGCCGTCCGGGCCGGCCAGCGCGTCGGCCAGGCTCTCGGAATCGGTGAAGGCGAAGCTGGAGGTCTGGAAGATCGGCAGGCTGAGCGGCCGGACGCCTTCCAGGTGCGGTGCACGGACGTGCACGGCACGGGTGCTGGGGTCGACTGGTGCATGATCGACGTCGTACCGTGAGGAACCCATTCCACGAGCTTCATGACCGGGCCCGGTTGACCGGCAGCACCAATCTGGGCCAATTGGTGTGCCGATGAGAATCCTGTCCTGCGACGAGCTGGTGACACTGCTGGGCCGCTGGTCCGGCGGGCGGGGCGCGCTGTACCTGCTGCTGGCCGCCAGGCTGCGGCTGCTCATCGACGAGGGGCAGATCCGGGCGGGCACCACGCTGCCGACCGACCGCGCGCTCGCGTTGGCCCTCGCGGTCGGCCGTAGCACGATCATCTCCGCCTACGACGTGCTGCGCCAGGAGGGGCGGATCGTCCGCAGGCAGGGCAGCGGCACCCAGGTCGCCGACACCCGCGCCCCCTCCGCCCCGACCGGCGCGGAGGGCAGCATGAACACGCTGTTCCTGCACCTGATGGAGCCGTCGGACGACATCGTGCAACTCGGCTGCGCGGCACCGACCACTCCCCCGCCCGAGCTGGCCGAGGCCTACCGCAGCGCGGTGGACCGCTTCGTCGGCGACGTGGGCGCGGACATCGGCTACCACCCGGCCGGGCTGGCCGAGCTGCGCGCGGCGATCGCGCGGAGCTACACCGCGCGCGGGGTGCCCACCGGTCCCGAGCAGGTCATGATCACCACCGGCGCGCAGCAGGCGCTCGCGCTGATCACCAGCACGTTCCTCACCTCGGGCAACGGCGTGGTGTGCGAGACGCCGAGCTATCCGGGAGCCCTGGAGCTCTTCCGCGAGGCGGGCGCGGTGATCAGCGGGGCGGAGTGCGGACCCGCCGGGCTGGACCACGCGGAGTTCCTGCGGCTGCTCGCCCGCGACCACACCCGGTTGGGCTACCTCATCCCGACCCACCAGAACCCGACCGGGGCGGTGCTGCCGCCGTTGGTGCGGCGGCGCATCGTGCTGCGCGCCGCGGAGCTGGGCGTCCCCCTGGTGGAGGACGAGACACTGGCCGAGCTGGGCTTCCACGACCTCGCGCCACCGCCGCTGGCGAGCTACGCGCCGGACGGCGACATCCTCACGGTGGGATCGCTGAGCAAGCTGGTCTGGGGCGGGCTGCGGGTCGGCTGGGTGCGCGCTCCCGCGTCCCGGATCGCCCGGCTGGCGCGGGTGAAGGCGCTGCACGACATGGGCAGTCCGGTGCTCGCGCAGCGCGCCGTGCTGGAGCTGCTGCCGCACCTGCCGCAGCTGCGGGCGCGGCGGGTGGCGGAGCTGCGGGTGTGCCACGACCGGCTGCGCGAACGGCTGGCGGAGCGGCTGCCCGACTGGACGCCGCGGCCGGTGACCGGCGGGCAGACGTTGTGGGTGCGGTTGCCGCACGGCAGCGCCTCGGCCTTCGCCCAGATCGCACTGCGCCAAGGGATCGCGCTGCTGGCAGGCCCGGGGTTCTCGGTGCGCGGCGACTGCGACGACCACCTGCGCATCCCGTTCCTCCGCGGCCCCGACGAGCTGACCGCGGTGGTGGACCGGCTGGCGGAGATGTGGCAGAAGTTCGCCGCTAACAGACCTTCAACGGTGATTGGTGAAGTGTTGACGCCTCCGGGGGCGGCGACAAAGGTCTGAGGCGTCGAGTGTCGGTTCTCCAGGAGGTCACCGATGTCCGTTTCCCCTGCCTTACGCGCGGCTGTCCTCGTGGCCGTCGCCGCGCTGGCGCTGCCCAGCACGGGCGCCGCCGCTCCTGATCCCGGCCGCCAGGGCGACTACGCCGCGGCTGCCAAGGAGTTCGGTGTCCCGGAGAGCGTGCTGCTGGGCGTCTCCTTCCTGGAGTCGCGGTGGGACACCAACGCGGGCGCGCCGAGCCGCGGTGCGGGCTACGGCCCGATGCACCTGACGGACGCGGCGGCGCTCGACGTGGACGAGCACGACCACCACGGCTCGGACGCCGAGGACCCGCGCGGCGACCTGAGCAGGCCGCTGAAGGCAGTGGACAGCACACCGCAGCAGGGAGTTCCCGCTGAGCTGCGCACGATCGAGGCGGCGGAGCGGTTGACCGGCGTGGACCGCGCGGTGCTGCGGACCAACCCACGGCAGAACATCCGCGGTGGAGCGGCGTTGCTCGCTTCGCACCACCGTGCGCTTGGCGACTGGTACGGAGCGGTCGCCAAGTACAGCGGCGCCAAGGACACCGCGACCGCGAAGCGCTTCGCCGACGACGTCTTCGAGGTGATCCGCTCCGGCGAGGCGCGCACCACCGACGACGGGCACGCGGTGCGGCTGACCGCCACGGACCTCAAGGCGGACACCGGGATCGTCGACCGGATGGGCCTGAAGCCCAGTGCTCCCAACGAGGCCGAGTGCCCGCGCGATCTCGGCTGCGAGTGGATCCCCGCCGCCTACGAGCACCACACGCCGAGCGATCCGCAGAAGTACGGCAACCACGACAAGGCGAACCGGCCCGTGGACATGCCGATCAAGTACATCGTCATCCACGACACCGAGGGCTACTGGGACACCACGCTCCGGCTGATCAAGGACCCGAAGTGGGTGAGCTGGCAGTACTCGCTGCGCTCCTCCGACGGCCACATCGCCCAGCACGTCAAGGCCAAGGACGTCGCGTGGCACGCGGGCAACTGGTACGTCAACACGCACTCGATCGGCCTTGAGCACGAAGGCTTCGCGGCGAAGGGCACCTGGTACACCGAGGCGATGTACCGGACCTCCGCGCGGCTCGTGCGGTACCTGGCGCACAAGCACGGCGTCCCGCTGGACCGCGCGCACATCCTCGGCCACGACAACGTTCCCGGGGTCTCGCCCGCCAAGGTCCGCGGCATGCACTGGGACCCGGGTCCCTACTGGGACTGGGCGCACTACTTCGACCTGTTGAAGGCACCGTTCACCCCGCGCGGCGGCGACCACTCCGGCATCGTGACGATCATGCCGGACTACGCCGGCAACCACCCGCCGATGTACGGCTGCGACAGCACCAAGCCCGCCGAGATCTGCCCGACTCGCGGCACCACAACGGTTTTCCTGCACACCGAGCCGCGCGCCGACGCTCCGCTGGTCAAGGACATCGGCCTGCGCCCGGACGGCAGCAACAGCACGCGCCAGGTCAGCGACATCGGCGGCCGCGTCGACACCGGCCAGCGCTTCGCCGTCGCCGGCCGCTCCGGTGACTGGACCGCGGTGTGGTACCTCGGCCAGAAGGCGTGGTTCCACAACCCGCCGGGCGCTCCGACCGCTGTGCCCGGGACCGGCTTCGTGGTGACTCCGCGTCCCGGTCGCGCTTCGGTCCCCGTCTTCGGCGTCGCCTATCCGGAGGCTGCCGCGTACGAGGGCACCGGGGTCCCCGTGCAGACCGTGGAACCGTTGCAGTACACCATGTCGCCCGGCCAGCGGTATGTCGCAGCCGACCTCTCGGTGCCCTCCGAGTACTACTTCGCCAAGGAATGGGCCGGTCCGCGCGTCGTCGTGCGCGGCGAGGAACGCTACTACCAGGTGTTCCTCGGCCACCGCGTCGCGTACGTGAAGGCCGCCGACGTCCACGTCCTCCCCGGAGCCATCGGCGCCCCCCGCTGACGTTTACGGACCGAATGAGTCATTCGGTGCGTTGAGTGCACTGAATGACTCATTCGGTGCACATCAGGGGTCGAGCAGGTCGGCGACGATGCGTCCGACCTGTTCGGCCTCGATGAGCAGGCCGTCGTGGCCGTAGTCGGAGTGGACCACGTGCAGCGGCCCCGATGCCGGGATGTGCTCGGCGATGAACTCCTGCTGCTCCAACGGGTAGATCCGGTCGCTGTCCACTCCGGCGACCGCCACCCGCGCGGTGACCCGGCGCAGCGCCGCCTCGGCACCGCCGCGGTCCCTGCCGACGTCGAAGCTCGTCATCGCCTTGGTCAGGGCCACGTAGCTCCCGGCGTCGAAGCGCCGCACCAGCTTCCGCGCGTGGTGGTCCAAATAGGACTCGACGGCGAAGCGCTCCTCCCCGGGTTGCCGCGCGTGGCCGAAGCGCGCCTCCAGCTCGCCCGGACTGCGGTAGGTGGTGTGCGCGATCCGCCGCGCCAGGCTGAGCCCGAGGTGCGGGCCGACCGGTTTGTCGTAGTAATCCCCGTCGTACCAGTGGGGATCGCTGTAGATGGCGCTCAACTGCGTGTAGCACCAGGCGATCTGCTCGGCCGACGCGACCGCGGTGCCCGCGAGCACCAGGGCGGATTCCACCCGATCGGGTTGGTCGACCGCCCACTCCAGCGTCCGCATGCTGCCGAGGGAACCGCCGATCACCGCGGCCCAGCGCCGCACGCCGAGCGCGTCGGCGAGGTGCACCTCGGCCCGCGTCATGTCCCGCACGGTCAGCGCGGGGAACCGGCTTCCCCACGGCTTCCCCTGCGGGTCGAGGGAAGAGGGCCCGGTGCTGCCCTGACAACCGCCGAGCGCGTTGGTGCAGACGATGAACCAGCGCGCCGGGTCGACGACGCGCCCCGGCCCGATCAGCTCGCTCCACCACCCCGGCGTGGGGTGTCCCTCCCCCGCCTCGCCGATGACGTGGCTGTCCCCGGTGAGCGCGTGCTCCACCAGGATCGCGTTGCCCCCGTCGGGATCGAGGGTTCCCCACGTCTCGTAGGCCAGCTTCGCCCCGAGCAGGGCTCCGCCGGACTGGAGCGGGAACGGGTCGGGCAACGTGAGGAACTTCCGCTGTCCGGGGTGGTCCCCCTCCCGCCACGCGGCCGTGACGGGAAGGGGAGCGGAGACGTCCGGGCGCACCAGGGTCATTGACGCAACGCCGCCTTCGCCGCGCGGAAACCCGAGTCCAGATCGGCTTTCAGGTCCTCGACGCCCTCGATGCCGACGGCGAGCCGGACCAGGCCCGGGGTCACGCCGCTGGCCAGGCGTTCGGCCTCGGAGAGCTGACTGTGGGTGGTGCTCGCTGGGTGCGCGACCAAGCTGCGCACATCGCCGATGTTGACCAAGTGGCTGAACAACTCCAACCCATTCACGAATGCGCGTCCCGCATCCACACCGCCGCGAAGCTCGAAAGCTACCACCGCCCCGGCACCGCGCGGCAGGTACCGCTGCGCGAGATCGAACCACGGGCTGCTCGGAAGGCCCGCGTAGTGCACGGCCTCGACTTCGTCCCGCGCCGACAGCCACTCCGCGAGCGCCTGCGCGTTGGCCACGTGCCGCTCGATGCGCAGCGACAACGTCTCGATCCCTTGCAGCAAAAGGAAAGCGTTGAACGGCGAGATCGCGGGACCGAGATCGCGCAGCCCCTGGACGCGAAGTTTCGCCGCGAACGCCCCGTGCCCGAGCACCGGCCAGTACCGCAGACCGTTGTAGCTGGGGTCCGGCTCGTTGAAACCGGGGAAGCGCTGCGGGTCCAGGCCGAAGTCGAACTTGCCGCCGTCCACCACGACCCCGCCGATCGCGGTTCCGTGACCGCCCAGGTACTTCGTGGCCGAGTGCACGACGATGTCCGCGCCGTGGTCCAGGGGGCGCAACAGGTACGGCGTCGGCACGGTGTTGTCGACGATCAACGGCACTCCCGCCGTGTGCGCGATGTCCGCGACGGCGGTGATGTCGAGGACGTTGCTGCGCGGGTTGGCCAGCGTCTCGGCGAAGAAAGCCTTGGTGTTGGGCCGGATCGCGGCTCGCCACGCTCCGAGGTCGTCCGGGTCGTCGACGAAGGTGACCTCGATGCCCAGCTTCGGCAACGTGTAGTGGAACAGGTTGTAGGTGCCGCCGTAGAGCGAGGCGCTGGAGACGATGTGGTCACCGGCGCTCGCCAGCGTCAGGATCGTGAGCGTCTCGGCGGCCTGCCCGGACGCCAGCGCGACCGCGGCGACCCCGCCCTCCAAAGCGGCGAGCCGCTGTTCGAGCGCGTCCTGGGTCGGGTTGTTGATCCGCGTGTAGATGTTGCCCGGCTCGGCGAGGCTGAACAGGTTCGCCGCGTGCTCGGTGTCCCGGAAGACGAACGAGGTCGTCTGGTAGATCGGCACCGCGCGAGCACCGGTCGCGGGGTCGGCCTGGGTGCCGGAGTGGACCTGCTTGGTCTCGAATGACCAGTTTTCGGGCATGGCTGTGCTCCTCGATCGGCTCAGCGAGAAATTGGGCGCGCGAAAGCCCGCGCGAGAAAAGGGAAAAGTGAAGAGGGAGGTCGGGGCTCAGCCCGCGAAGCGGCGACAGCCCATGCTGTTCACGCGGAGCAGATCCACGTGCAGACGGCGTACCAGTCCGGTCACGATGCGCAGGCTAGCAACGGCGCTCCGCGTCGGCCCACGATGTGAGAGCTTTCTTGACCGCATTCCCGCGCCACCCCGACCATGGCGCCGTGCTCCTCACCAAAAGGCGTCACGTCGACCTGTGCCGGTCGACCACCTCGCGCTGTCCGGCCTGACCCGACTTCCCTTTTCCGGTCAGCCCTTTTTGGAGGAGTGCGCATGTCCCTGTCCGAAGTCATCGACGCGACCCGTGACGCCGTCACCGAGGACGTCAACCAGGCCGCCGTCACCTTCCGCACCACCAACGCGCTGGTCCCCGGCACCCCGACGCAGGTCAGCGTCGAGGCCCGCGGCCACGGCTTCGCCGTCGACGAGCCCGCCACCCTCGGTGGCACCGACGTCGCCCCCAACCCCGTCGAGTACGCCCTCGCCGCGCTCGGCTCCTGCCAGGTGATCACCTACCAGTTCTGGGCGGCGCGGCTGGGCATCCGCCTCGACGGGGTCTCGGTGACCGTGGAGGGCGACCTGGACGTGCGCGGCTTCTTCGGCTTCGCCGAGCACATCCGTCCCGGCTTCACCGCGATCCGCGTGCAGGTGTCGCTGACCGGCCCGGAAACCCGTGCGCGCTACGAGGAACTGCGTTGGAACGTCGACCGGCACTGCCCCGTGCTCGACCTGTTCCGCGCGGAGACCCCCACGCGCACGGCCCTGGCCCTGTAGGTCTCGGCTCAGTCGCGGGCTTTCACGCGAGCGCGGGCGCGGGCGCCACGGCGCTTGCGCTTGCGCTTGGCCGGGGCGAGCACCATCTCGGCGATGGCGACGCCGGCGGAGGCGATGCCGAGCTGGATGAACAGCTCGATCCAGTCGATCCCCGGGGTCTCGCTGAGGTTGAACAGGCTCGCGAGGAGCGTGCCGACCAGCGCGGAGCCGATGCCGACCAGCGCGGTGAGCCACAGCGGGATGCGCTGTTTGCCCGGCAGCACGATCCGCGCCATGACCCCGATGACCACGCCCATGACCACGGCGCTGATGACGACCGAAAAGGTCACGTTCCCCTCCAAGACGCTCGACGACGCGATGATCTTCCCAGCACCCACCGACACGGCTTTTGCTAGCGTCCTGCCGTGGCTGACTCCCGCGATGTGCTGTCCCGCCCGGCGCCGGGGCCGGACCGCACTGTGGCTTACGGCGAGCACCCCGACCACGTCGTCGACCTGTGGTTTCCGCAGGGCGACGGGCCGTTCCCGGTCGCGGTGGTGATCCACGGCGGGTTCTGGCGGGCGGCGTACGACCGCGTGCACACGCGTCCGATGTGCGTCGCGCTCCGGGAGGCGGGCTACCTGGTCTGCGCTCCGGAGTACCGCCGCACGGGACAGCCCGGCGGGGGCTGGCCGGGAACCTTCGACGATGTCGCGGCGGGGCTGGAGGCGCTGCCGGAGCTGCTGGGTCCGCGCGCGGACCTGAGCCGGGTCGGGCTGATCGGTCACTCCGCGGGCGGGCACCTGGCGTTGTGGGCGGCCTCGCGCGTCCCGGTGAAGGGCGTGGTCTCGTTGGCAGGCGTCTGCGATCTGGAGCTGGCGTCGCGGCTACGGCTGGACGACGACGCTGTGGGCGCTCTGCTCGGTGGGACACCGAGATCGGTGCCGGACCGCTACGAGGTCGCCGATCCGATGCGGCTCACCCCGACCGAGGTGCCGACGGTGCTCCTGCACGGAGACGCCGACGGCCTCGTCCCGATCGAGGCGAGCCGCAACTACGCGGCGCAGGCCGGCCCGCGCTGCGACCTGCGCGAGCTGCCGGGCACGGACCACTTCGCGGTCATCGACCCGCTTTCGCCCGCATGGCCGGAAGTTCTCCGCGCCCTGGCGGATGTCACGTGAGCACGTCCGCCAGGGTCGAAGCGGCGCGCAGCGCGTCGGTGTAGCGGCCGTAGAGCGCGGCGAAGCCGAAGCGCAGCACGTTGGGCGGGCGGAAGTCGCCGATCACGTCGCGAGCGATCAGCGCGTCCATCACCGCCTGCGCGTCCTCGCACGCAAGCGAAACCTGACTGCCGCGCGTCGAATCACGTGGCGTTACAACGGAAACGCGCGAGCCGACGAGCGAATCGACGCAGTCGATGAAGAACCCGGTCAGCGCAAGGCTTTTCTCGCGGACATCGGTGATGTTCACGCCGTCCCACACGTCGAGCGCGGCGTCCAGCGCGAGCATCGACAGGATGTCCGGCGTGCCGCAGCGCCCGCGGGCGATCGCGGAAGACGGCTCGAACTCCGGGGCCATCGCGAAGGGCTCGCGGTGCCCGTTCCACCCCGCGAGCGGCTGGTCGAACGAGTCCTGCAGACGCTGTGGCACATAGAGGAAAGCAGGCGCTCCGGGGCCACCGTTGAGAAACTTGTAGGTGCAACCGACCGCGAGGTCCACGCCGTGCGCGTCGAGGTCCACGGGGAGAGCACCCACGCTGTGGCACAGGTCCCACAACACCAAGGCGCCCGCGGCGTGCACCTCCGAGGTGATCGCGCCGACGTCGTAGGCCCGGCCCGTGCGGTAGTCGACCTGGTTGGCCAGCACGACCGCGGTGTTCTCGGTGAGCTCCAACGCATCCAGGGCCGCGGCCCGCACCGTGGCGCCCATCAGCCGGGCCACCGAGGACGCGATGTAGCCGTCCGTGGGGAAGGTCGCCGCGTCGACGACGATCTCCTTGCGCCCCTCGGCCATGCGCAGAGCGGCGACAAGCGCCTTGAACAGGTTCGCGCTGGTCGAGTCGCCGACGACGACCTGACCGGGAGCGGCGCCGACGAGCGGGGCGATGCGGTCGCCCACGCGCTCCGGGGCGGTCCACCAGCCTTCGCCCCACGAGCGGATCAGCCTGCGGCCCCACTGCTCGCGGACGACCTCGGTCATCCGGTCGGCGACCGAACGCGGTGGTGCGCCGAGGGAGTTGCCGTCCAGGTAGACCACCGAGTCGTCCAGGTCGAACAGCTTGCGGCGGTCGGCGAGGGGATCGATCGCGTCGAGTTCGCGGGCGCGCTCGGCGAGGGATGGCATCAACACTCCCGGATCAGACGTAGCTGCGGGCGGTCCACAGCTCGGGGAAAACGGTGCGCTGCGTGCGCTTCTCCAGCCACGCCACGCCGGCCGAGCCGCCGGTGCCGGGCTTGGAGCCCATCGCGCGGCGGGTGGCGAGGAGGTGGTCGTAGCGCCAGCGCGCGAACTCCTCGGCGATGTCGGTCAGCACCTCGCCGAGCTGCTGGGTGTCGTGGTGCTCGGCGCGCGAGGAGTAGATCTCCGCCCAGACCCGCTCGACCTCGGGATGGGCCTCGTAGACCCGGGACCGGTCGCGCTCCAGGACCTCCTTCGGCACGGCGTAACCCCGGCGGTGCAGGTACTCCAGCACGTCGTCGTACAGGCTCGGCGAGCGCAGCGCGGACTCCAGCTCCGCCTCGACCGCGGGCACCGCGCGGTGCGGGACGATCATGGACGCGGACTTCTCGCCGAGCAGGAACTCCACGTGCCGGTACATGGCCGACTGGAAGCCGGAGCCCTCGCCGAGGTTGCTCCGGAAGGCGTTGAACTCCTCCGGGGTCATCCTGGCGATCGAGCGCCAGGCGGCGTTGACCCCCTGCAGGTGCAGCACGCTGCGGTGCAGGGTGTGCCGGGCCGAGTCGAGGTCGTCGGCGCGCAGCTCCTGCTGCGCCTGCTGCCACTCGAAGCACAGCAGGCCGAAGTACAGCTCCATGATCTGCGTGATCACCAGGAACGACATCTCGCCGGGATCGTTCGACCAGCGCTGCTGCAAGGAGTGCAGCACGGAGGCGTGCACGTAGTCCTCGTAGGGAGTCGTGCCCGCGAAGTCCAGGTTGGGCTCTTGGGTCCTCGTTTTCACCCGAACCATGGTGCTCCGCGAATCCCCTGCGTGGAATGGCCGTCGACGGCGAATGGGCCCTTCTCTCTTTCCGGCCGAAAACGGATCGCCGACCTACGCTTACGGTCATGAACACGCCGTTGGACAAGGTCGACTGGGCCCTGCTGGACGCGCTCCAGGAGGACGCCCGGCTGTCCTACAACGAGCTGTCCCGCCGCGTGCACGTCTCGGCGCCGACCGTGGCGCAGCGCGTGCGCCGGCTGGAGGCGGCCGGGGTGATCCAGGGCTACCACGCGCGCGTCGACCCCACCGCCGCCGGACGACCGGTGATCGCCCTGGTGCGGATGAAGTGCTACGGCGCGCGCTGCATCACCGTGCACCCGGAGCTGCTGGCCGACTGCCCCGAGGTGATGGAGGTCGTGCGCCTCACCGGCGACATCTGCTCGGTCGTGAAGGTCGCCGCGCCGACGATCCGAGCGCTGGAGCAGCTGCTGGAACGGCTGTCGCGCTACGGCGAGACCTCCAGCGCCATGGTGCTGTCCACGCCGATCGACTGGCGCCCCGTCGCCCCGCCCACCGAATAACAAGAACTCTTGCTAAAGGAGTCTTTAGCAAGATACCTTGCTAACCGTGGCAGCCAAGAAGCACAGCAAGATCGAGGACCCCAAGCAGCTGCGCGCGCTCGCGCACCCGCTGCGCTGGAAGATCATCGACCTGCTCACCGTCGAGGGGCAGGCCACCGCGACCCGGTGCGCCGAGGTGCTCGACGAGAGCGTGGCGAACTGCTCCTACCACCTGAACACGCTGGCCAAGTACGGCTACGTGGAACAGGCGCCCGGCGGTCAGGGCAGGGAGAAGCCGTGGCGGATGGCCAGCGTCGAGCAGTCGTGGGCCGTCGACGGCGGTGACGTCAGCCCCGAGGCGGCGGCCGCGGGCCAGGCGGCGTCCGAGGCGTTCCTCGACTCCGAGGCGACGCGGATGAAGGCGTCGCTGCGCCGTGGCCCCTCCGAACCGGAGGAGTGGCGCAAGGCCAACGGTTTCTCGGCCACCGTCGCGTTCGTGACGCCCGAGGAACTGGCCGAACTGAAGGAGGAGATGTACGCGCTCCTCCAGCGCTACGGCGACCGGATGGAGAACGCCGAGGCGCGCCCGGAAGGACACCGCGCCGTGCGGCTGTTCTTCGCCAGCACCCTCGCCGACACGGACAAGCAAGGAGGCGGCTGAGCCGTGGATCCGTTACAGCTTTACCAGGTGCACCAGTTCCACGAGCGGGATTTACAGGCAGACGCACGACGCCGCGGCCTGATCGCTCGCCTGCCGACACGAGCGAGGCCGTTGCGGCGACGGGAAAAGGAGGGGTTTCGGCGGAGCCCCCGCACCTCAGCGAAAACTGCGCCCGAGGTTTTCGGAGTGTGAGGTGCAGGGCCGCACTGTCGGTCGAGTGTCCTAACTGGACGAACGCTCGACGGTGACGCCGAGCGGTTCGTCATCGCCCTCACGGGTTCCGCGGCGCTCCTCGCGCAGCGCGCGGTCCAGGCTCTTCGCCAGCATCGCGCAGGCCAGAACGGCCGCTACGACGGCGAGAACCGCCAACATCAGGGTGAACACGTTCGACCACGCGATACTGTTGACCCACTCCTCCATCGCGACACCTCCTGCTGGGTAATAGGCCAGTTTAGGCGATTCTTCCCAGAAGGAGAACATCGGTAAACGCGATTCAACCGGACAGGCGTGCAGGCATCCCGGCATCTCCCTGTACAGCAAGACTATTACCGACTATTTCGTCCACAATGGACATAACGGTTTCAGCGCTGCAAGGTCGCGGACGGGGTCTCGCCGTAACGCTGCCGATACGCCGCGGCGAAGCGACCCGGGTGCCAGAAGCCCCACCGCGAGGCCACCTCGGTCACCGTTGTCACCGCGTTCGGGTCGGCCGCGCGCAGCTCCTCGTGCACCTTGGCCAGCCGGACCTCGCGCAGGTACGCCATGGGCGTGGTGTCCAGGTGCCGCCGGAACCCGCCCTGCAGCGCGCGCACCCCGACGCCGACCGCCTCGGCGAGGTCCTCCACCGTCAGCGGTTCCGCGGCGTGCCCCTCGATGATGTCCACGGCCCGCCGCACCGTCTTCGACATCGAGGCGGCCTGGTCGGCGTGCAGCGCCGCGGAGAAGTTGGAGCGGTGCCCGAGCAGCAGCCCGGTGATCAGCGACTGCTCCAGGTGCTCGGTGACCAGGGGCGAGGGCGCCGGGTCCCGGTCCAGCACGGCGCAGGCCCACCGGAGCTGGGCCAGCCACGCCCGCGCCTCCGGCTTGGTCAGGTCCATGCCGAGGTCGAAGCGCAGCACCCCGCGCGGCGGGCGGCCGAGCAGCTGGTGCAGCCTGCTCTCCACGGCCTCGCGGTCGATCCGGACGACCAGCTGCGGGGTGCCGCCGTCCAGCACCATGTCCACGTCATCGGTGGGGCCGGGGATCGAGGCCGTGCGGACGCCCATGACGATCTCCCGCTGCCCGCAGCGGATCACCCCAGAGCCCGCCTGCGGGACCTGCACCGCGAAGAAGCCGTCGATGCCCTCGGCCCGGACGCGCACCCGCGCGCCGTAGTCGATGTAGTGCAGCGCGAGCCGTCCCAGCTTCGCCCCGTGCTGCCGGGCGTCCAGCCGCGCACCCGGTCCGAGCAGGTCCAGCCGGTGCGGGCAGAAGGAGCGCGCGATCTGCTCGCGGAAGGCGTCCAGATCCTGCGTGCGCAACAGGGGATGACCGGCAAGCGGAAGCCGGCGAGGGGCGCGACTTGGTCCAGCGAGCGGACCTTCGGGCATACCGGTGAACCTCCCCAAGTGAAATGTGCACATTGCTGCGCAAACTGTATCGAGGGTGCGTCAGGGGGCTTGGCGAGACCATGACCACCCGGTCACCCTGTGTCTCAGGCGCGCGCACGGAAATGAGGAACATGCGGGAGCTGGCCGGGAAGGCCGTGGTGGTGCTGGGCGGGTCCACCGACGACGGGCCGACGCCCATCGGCACCGCGGTGCTGAGCGCGCTGCGCGAGGCCGGCGCCCGGGTGCTGCTCGGCGACAGCAGGCCGGACGAGCGGGTCGGCCCCGGGGTCCGCTTCGCCCGTTGCGAGACCACCGACGACGCCCAGGTCGCGGCCTGCCTGCGGCGCGCGGCCGACGCGTTCGGCGGGCTGGACGCGGTGGTCAACCTCGGCGGCAGCCCGGCGGGCCACGGCGCGGAACGCTTCCACTGGCTGGACTCCCTCAACACCGGCGTGGTCAGCGCCGCGATCACCGCCCGCGCGGCCCACCCGCACCTGCGCGCGGCGGGCGGCGCGATCGTCAACCTCACCTCCGACGGCACGGTCCGGCGAAGTCGCTGGCTGGCCCCGGTCAGCAAGGCCGCGCTGGTCGAGCTGACCAGGAACATCGCCGCGGACTTCGCCGAGGACGGCATCCGGGTCAACTCCGTCTCTCCAGCCTGGACCTGGGCCGAGGTGCTGGACCAGTTCACCGGCGACGCGGCAGGCTCCGGGCGGGGCACGCCGTTCCACCCGCTGGGCCGGGTCGCCGATCCGGCCGAGGTCGCCGAGGTGGTGCTGTTCCTCTGCTCCCCGTCCTCGGCCTTCATCACCGGCTCGGACTGGGCGGTCACGGGCGGGTACACCTCGGCGGGCATGGTCAGCGGTACGGGTTCCTGACGTAGGCCGAGCTCTGGTCGTCCGCGTCGGCGAAGTAGTCGCGGATCACCCGCGCGGGATCGGTGGCCAGCTCGCCCCGGCCCGGCTCGTCGTCGTGGTCGTCCCAGCCCCACGGCGCGTTCGCGGCGTTGTCCCTCCCGTTGTCGCCGGAGAACGTCCCCCACGAGCGGAAGGTCGCTGGGTCGTCGCGGTGCGCCCACAGCCCGCCCGCGGCGAAGACGTCGATCAGCTGGTAGCCGACCCGGCGGTCGTTGCCGCCGCTGGGGACCTCACCGGTGCCGCGCGCCGGGTAGTACACGACGCCGTCCCCGCCGGGGAAGTTCCTGCCGTCCCAGCGGTAGAGCCCGTGCCCCTTCGCCTCCTGGAACGTCGAGGGCCGCGCCACGCCGTCGTGCGTGGTGGTCACGATGGTGCCGTCGATGTTCTCCCGGCCGGAGGTGAACGGGCTCCCGGCGGGCGTGTACGAGTAGAAGTCCCGGTGCGGCACGGTCACCATCGCGCGCAGCGTCCCCCACTGGCCGCCCTTCTGGACCACCACGAGCACGCCTTCGAGGTCGTTCTCGTGTTCTTCGAGGGGATTCCAGTCGCTCCAGTCACGCGGGTGGAAGAAGGCGTAGAGCAGGTAGTGGAAATGGGCGTTCTCGGTGACCGAGTAATAAGCCGCGCCACGCAGGTTCTGCTGTTGTCTCGCCTGGTTCTCCCAATTGTCCCGGCCGGTCCAGTTGCCGTCGAAGTCGATCGGTGACAGGTAGTCGGCGCTCGCATTGGAGGAATCGGTGTCCTGGTAGTGCACCGGGGCCCAGTGATAGGCCAGTTCGGCATCGCTTACAGCGGCGGAGGCCGGAGGCGCCGGGGACGCGACGAAACTCGCGACCAGTGCGGCGACGACTGCCAGGACAACGACCACGAACGACCTCCGGGGGCAGGGCGAAGATCACCAAGCCTGCCAGCACGCCGGAAGGACGACCAGATCCGAAAAGACGCGAACTCCCGGCGGGGACGGCCGCCGGGAGTTGCGCCGAACGGATCAGCAGCCGGTGCTGCTGGTGATCGAGGTGTTGCCGAAGTAGAGGACCGCCTTGCCGTTGAGCACCGCGCGCTGCACGACGCCGTTGAGCTTCTGCTCGTAGTGCAGGTGCGGGCCGGTGGATCCGCCGGTGCTGCCGACCTTGCCGATGATGGTGCCGGTGGACACGCTCTGACCCAGCGCCACGTTGAAGGCGCTCAGGTGCGCGTACAGCGTCTGCCAGCCGCCGCCGTGGTCGATGACCAGGTACTTGCCGTAGCTGGTCCCGCCGAGGTCGCGGCGGGTGACGACCTTGCCCGCGGCGCTGGAGCGGACGTTCTTGCCCTGCGCGTCGCCGCGCTGGAAGTCCACCGACAGCTGTGGGTTGTGGTTGGTGCGGGTGTTGGCGTTCCACACCTGCCCGCAGTCGAACGGGGTGCGCAGGTTGGGCGCGGCCGTGGCCGGGGTGGCGAGGGCGAGCAGGGTGGCGGCACTGGTGGCCAGCGCCGCGACCGCCGTGCGAACGGTAACGGTAGCCATCTGTTCCTCACTTCTTCGGACATGCAGGGGGAGTCCGTCGGCGGTATCCCGCGGAAAGCAGGGAAAAGCGGGCCCGCCGATGTGCAGAAGTGTAGGATTTTCGCATACAGTCCCGATACAAAACGGGAATATTGTTCAGCTTCGGGTTACGAACTCATTCGTGAACGTGTCCTCGAGAATGACGGAGATGCGCGCGATCTCCGGCTCGAACTGGCGCAGGATTCCCGACACCGCCTCGGCCCCGTTGATGGGGATCGTGCCGTCCTGTGAGAACGCGTCCTTCGCGTGCGCGATGGCCTGGACGTAGGTCTCGAAATCGCCGCCCGCGTACTCGCGGGGCATCTTCTCGGCGATCTCGGCCGCGGTGTGCTTGCGCATCCAGTCGAGCGTGCGGACGATCGCCCTGGTCAGCTTCCCGGCCACCGGCGCGTTGCCGCCGACCCATTCGGAGCCGGAGTACAGCACCGTCGCGGGATAGGTGGAGACGCCGAACTCGGCGCGGACCCCGGCAGCGGTCCTGGTGTCGCTGAGCACGCGCACCTTGTCGGCGCCGAAGCGCTTCTGCACCAGGGAGAACGCGGGATCGATCATGACGGCGGCGTCCACCCTGCCGCTCTCCATGGCCGCGACCGCGCTGCTGTCACCCCCTATGGCCACCGCGTCCGCGTCGTCGGCGCGTAAGCCGTTGCGCACCAGGAGGTACTTGAGCAGGAAGTCGGTGGAGGAGCCGGGACCGGTGACCCCGACCCTGGCGCCCTTGAGGTCGGCGATGGAGGTGATCCGTCTGCTGGTCTTCGGCGAGACCGCGAGCACCAGCGAGGGGTAGCGGAGCATGTTCACGAACGCCTTGACCGGCCGCCGCTTCGCCTGCATCTGGATGGCGTGGTCGTAGAAACCGCTGACCACGTCGACCTCTTTGGCCTGCAGGCCCTGCAACGCCTTCGCGCCGGACTGGAACTCCTGCAGCCGCACGTCGAGGCCCTCGTCGGCGTAGTAGCCGAGCCGCTGGGCGAGCGTGGTGGGCAGGTAGACCAGCAGCGGCAGCCCGCCGACCCCGATCCGGACCACCGGCGGCCCCTCGGGCTGCTTCTCCAGGCCACAGGCCGTGGTGGTGACCGCGAGCACGGCGGCGACCGCCACCGCGACCAGTCTGCGCAGCTGCACGAACATCCTCCCCCGCGCGGGAAACGCCCCCGATCCCCTCTCGATCAAGGAGTGTGCATGGAATCGTTTCCACACCGTGCACAGGATGTTAGGTCGGCGTGACAGGCCCGACAAGACCGCCTCAATGTAATGACAGTGTTCTCCGGCCCGACCCTGGTCGTTTTGCGAGACTTCCGGCCTCCCGCTCAGGCGAGTGCATGTTCGCGCACCTTGCCGAAAGCGCGGAAGCCGAGCTTGTGGTACACCGGCTCGCCCGCCTCGGACGCCTGCAGCACGGCCGCGCGGTACCCGGCTCCGGCAGCCTCGGCCAGCGCCGCCGAGGTCAGCGCGGACGCGTAGCCCCGCCGTCGGTGGCCCTCGGCCGTGGCGACGTTGTAGATCCCGGCGACGCCGGCGGCCAGAAAGACCTCCGCGGTCGCCACCGGCCGCCCGTCGCGGTAGCCGACGAAGAACCGGGCGGGGCAGTCCGGCAGGACCGCCTTGGCCGCGACCGTCCGGTAGAACTCCGGAACCGTCGGCGACGGCGGGGTCCAGAGCGGGGCCAGCACGGCCGCGAAGTCCTCCAGCTGCCGCTCCGTGCCGACCTTGACGATCTCCAGATCAGCCGCCGACGCCCCCTCGAACTCCGCCATCGGGCACCACATGGTGTTCTCCTCCTCGTCGCCCGCCGGGAACCCGGCTTCGGCCAGCCGCTCGGAGATGTCGACCGGCCGCGAGTTGGGGCCCACCCACCAGACGAACGGCCGCCCCTGCGGCAGCGACGCCACGACCTCGGCGATCCGTTCTCCGGCCGTGTCCTCGGTGAACCGGGCGTCGATCACCATGTTGAACGTGTCGTCAGCGAGCCCGCTGTCGGCGACGAGCACGTCACCGGGCTCGTCCACCCGGGCACCCGGGAGGCCCCGGAGCAGGTGGGCGGCGTGCTCGGCGTGGTTGCGCTCCAGGGCTGCTGCGAGGTCCATGTCCCTATGGTGCGACCGCGCGGAAACGAATTCGCTGGCCCGGCCGCACCTGTGCCGCAAGGGGCAGATCCTCGGGCTCCACGACGCCGATCACCGGGTAACCGCCGGTCACCGGGTGATCGGCGAGGAACAGGATCGGCTGGCCCGAGGGCGGGACCTGGAGCGCACCGAGCACCATCGCCTCCGGCGGCAGTTCGCGGTCGGGCTCCCGCCTGCCCAGCACGGGGCCGGTGAGCCGGACGCCGATGCGGTTGCTCGCCGGGCTGACCTCGTAGTGCCCACCGCACAAGGACTCCAGCGCGTTCTCGGTGAACCAGTCCGCGCGCGGGCCCGGCAGCACGCGCAGCACGGGCTCCTCCCGGTACGGCGCCTGCGGGGCGATGTCCACCGCGGGGAAGTCCTCTGTGGACACTCCGATCGGCAGGACCGCTCCCGCGGCAAGGGGATCGGGGCCGAGCCCGGACATCAGGTCCGTCGCCCGGGAGCCGAGCACCTGCGGCACGTCGATGCCGCCGCGCACCGCGAGGTAGCTGCGCAGCCCCGCGCTGGGCCGCCCGAGCCTGAGCTCGTCGCCCGCGCGCACCCAGATCGGCCCGTACATGGCGGCGGCGCGCTCACCCGCCCTGACCGGACAGGGCGCGCCGGCCACCGCGACCAGCGCGGGCCTGGCGAAGCGGGCGACGAGGCCGCCGAAGGTGATCTCGATGCCCGCGTGGGTCTCCGGGTTGCCGACGAGGCGGTTGGCCAGCGCGAGGCTGCGCCGGTCGGCCGCGCCCGAGCGCCCGACGCCGAGCTCGGCCAGCCCGGGCCTGCCCATGTCCTGCACCAGCGCCTGCGGGCCGGGGGTGACGATCGTGATCACCGGACGACCTCGAAGCGGACGGGGGTGCCCGGGACGAGCAGGGCGGGCGGGTCGCGGTCGGCGTCCCAGACCGGCAGGTCGGTGCTGCCCAGGATGTGCCAGCCGCCGGGCGAGGAGCGCGGGTAGACCCCGGCGTACTGGTCGGCGAGCGCGACCGACCCGGCGGGCACCTTCGTGCGCGGGGTTTCCCTGCGCGGCAGCCACAACTCGCGGTCGAGGCCGGTGAGGTAGCCGAACCCGGGCGCGAAACCGCAGAAGGCGACGGTGTAGCGGGCGCCGGTGTGCCGCTCGATCACCTCGGCCTCGGTCATCCCTGCGCACGAGGCGACGTCGGCGAGGTCGGCGCCGTCGTAGCGCACCGGGACGACGACCTCCTCCATCCCCTGACTGTCCACAGTGGAGTACTCAAGGGCGGCAACGTGATCGACCACTCTGTCCATTGTGGTCACATGGGGATCGAAGCGCACCAACAGGGTTCTGGCGGCGGGTACCAGCTCGACCAGCCAGCTGGCTGCCTCGGCCCGCAGAGCGGCGTGCAGGCCGAGGACTTCGTCGAGCCCGGACAGCTCGACCAGCGCGGCATCGCGGCCGCAGCGGTGAACCTTGACGATGCTCGATCCCGCAACCGGATCTTCGGACATTCTCAGCCGACTCCAAAGGGCTTGACCGCCACACCGGCGGCGTCGAGACCCGCGCGGACCTTCGTCGCGATGGCGACGGCTCCAGGCGTGTCCCCGTGCACGCAGATCGACCGCGCGGAGACCTTCAGCGGCGAACCGTCGACCGCCGATATCGCCTCCCCCGCCGCCATCCGGACACATCGCTCGACGATCACGTCCACGTCGTGCAGCACCGAGCCGGGCTCCTTCCGCGACACGAGCGTGCCTTCCGGCGTGTAGGCCCGGTCGGCGAAAGCCTCTGCCACAGCGGGGATTCCAGCCTTCTCGGCCAGTTCGAGCAACCGCGAGCCCGGCAGGCACATCACCGGCAGGCCAGGGTCGTAGGAACGGATCGCCGCCACGATCGCGCCCGCCTGCTTCTCGTCGTGGACGGCGGTGTTGTAGAGCGCACCGTGCGGCTTGACGTAGCGCACGCGGTCCCCGGCTGCGCGCGCGAACGCGTCGAGCGCCCCGAGTTGGTAGAGCACGTCGTCGGCGAGCGTGCCCGCGTCGACGTCGATCGCGCGCCTGCCGAAGCCCGCGAGGTCGCGGTAGCCGACGTGGGCCCCGACCGCCACCCCTCCGGCGACCGCGAGCGCGCACACCCTCCGCATGGTCGACGGGTCCCCCGCGTGGAACCCGCAGGCGACGTTCGCGCTGCTCACGATGCCGAGCAGGGCCTCGTCGTCGCCCATCGGCCACGGCCCGAAGCCCTCGCCGAGGTCGCTGTTCAGGTCGATGATCATCTCGGTCATTGTGCCCCCAACCGGTACTCCGAGTCCGGCCTGTCGGTGACGAACATGTGCCCCGGCGCGTGGGTGATCGCGAACGGCGGCCGGGACGCCATGAGTGCGGCCTGCGGCGTCACCCCGCACGCCCAGAACACCGGGACGTCGCCCCTGAGCGGCCGGACCGGGTCGCCGAAGTCCGGCTTGGCCAGGTCCTGGATACCCAGCTTGATGGGCGCTCCCACGTGCACCGGGGCGCCGTGCACCTCGGGCATCAGGCCGCTGACCCGCGTCGCCGTCTCCACCAGGTGCGCGGGGACGTGGCGCATGGACACCACCATCGGCCCGTGCAACCGCCGCGCCGGGCGGCACTGCCGGTTGGTCACGTACATCGACACGTTGCGCCCCTGCTCGACGTGCCGGAGCGGGATGCCCGCGGTGGTCAGCGCGAACTCGAAGGTGAAGCTGCACCCGATCAGGAAGGTCACCAGGTCCTTCCGCCAGTGCCCGAGCACGTCGGTCGGCTCGTCGACCAGCTCGCCCCCTTCCCACACCCGGTACTTCGGCAGGTCGGTGCGCAGGTCGGCGCCGGTGGCCAGCACCGTGCCGGACGCCCCGGCGTCGGTCACGTCGAGCACCGGGCAGGGCTTGCGGTTGCGCTGCGCGAACAGCAGCACGTCGTAGGCCCAGTCCTCGGGCACGGAGATCATGTTGGCCTGGGCGTAGCCGTGCGACCAGCCGCTGGTCGGCTCGACGGTGCCGGAGCGGAACACCGCGCGGGCGGTCTCCGGGGCCAGCCTGGCGCGCTCATCCTGCGTGTACACAGTGGACACAGCTCACTCCAGTTCCATGCCTGCGGTCTCCGGGAGGCCGAGCAGCGCGACCACGGCGATGCCGTAGGCGAACGCTCCAACGATCATCGCGCCGCCGACGCCCATGGTCACGGCGAGGAAGCCGACGATCGTGGGGAACAGCGAGCCGACCGCGCGACCGAAGTTGTAGGTGAAGCCCTGTCCGGTCCCGCGCAGCGCCGAGGGGTAGAGCTCGGCGAGGAACGCGCCGAACCCGCTGAAGATGGCCGACGTGCAGAAGCCGAGCGGGAACCCGAGGAGGAGCACGAGCGTGTCCGCACCGACCGGGACGGCCGTGTAGCCGACGATCAGCACCGCCGAGAGCACCGCGAACAGCACGAAGGTCTTCTTGCGCCCCAGCCAGTCGGTGAAGTACCCGCCGGTGACGTAGCCGATGAACGCTCCGGTGATCTGGAAGGCGAGGTAGCCGCCCGTCCCGACGACGGTCAGCCCGCGCTCGGCCTTGAGGTAGGCCGGGATCCAGGTCGCGAGGGTGTAGTAGCCGCCCTGCACACCGGTCGCGAGCAGCGCCGCGAAGAACGTGGTGCGGCCGAGCCTGCCGCGCATGATCGCGCGGAACGTGCCCCGCTCTTTCGCGGTGGTGCGGCGCTTTTCGGTCGCGGGCGAGTCGGTCACGTTGCGCCGCACGTAAAGGATCAGCAGCGCGGGCAGGGCTCCGGTCCAGAACAGCACCCGCCAGGCGAGATCGGGATCGACCAGGTTGAACACCACCGTGTAGACCACGACGGCGAGCCCCCAGCCGACCGCCCAGGCGCTCTGGATGAACGCCACCGTCCGCCCCCGGTACTGCGACGAGGCGTACTCGGCGACCAGGATCGCGCCCGCCGCCCACTCCGCTCCGAAGCCGATGCCCTGCAGCGCGCGGAAGACGAGCAGCGTCTCGTAGGTCGGCGCGAACCCGCAGAGCGCGGTGAACAGCGCGTAGACGAGCACGCTGGCCATCAGCGTGCGCGCCCGGCCGACGCGGTCGGCGAGGATGCCCGCGCCGATGCCGCCGACCGCGGACATCACCAGCGTCACGGTGCTGAGCAGGCCCGCCTGCCCGCTGGAGATCCCGAAGTAGGCCGAGATCGCCACCATGCCCAGCGGCAGCACCTGGAAGTCGTAGGAGTCGAGGCCGTAGCCGCCGAAGGAGCCCACGAAGGCGCGCTTGCCCTTGGGGCCGAGGGTGCGGAACCACGCGAAGGGCCGCGTGTCCTGGGCGGTGTCTGTGCTCATCTGCCCTCCAGCTGCTGTGGGGTGGACCACACTGAAGGTAGAGGATTGTTGAACAATCCCTCAAGAGGAAAGTTGTTTCGTTCTGGTATCCGGTGCTTGACTGGATCGGTGAACGCCTCGCTCTCCCTCGAAGCCGACCGCGCCCTGCTCGGCCGCATCAGCACGGCGGACAAGGTGGCCGAGATCCTGCGCACCCGGATCATCGAAGGGGCCTTCCAGCCCGGCGAACGGCTGGCCGAGGACAAGATCGTCAAGGCGCTGAACATCTCCAGGAACACGCTGCGCGAGGCGTTCCGGCTGCTCACCCACGCGCGGCTGCTCACCCACGAGATGAACCGCGGCGTGTTCGTCCGCTCACTGACCGCCGACGACGTCCGCGACCTCTACCGGGTCCGGCGGATGCTCGAATGCTCCGTCGTCGGCGCGATCACCGCACCGCCCGCGGGCCTGGCCCAGGTCGAGGCCGCCGTCACCGAGGGCGAGCGGGCCGAGCGCGCCGGCCAGTGGCGCGAGCTGGGCACCGCGAACATGCACTTCCACCAGGCGCTCATCGGCTTGGCGGGCAGCCCGCGGCTCGACGAGATGATGCAGCAGATCATCGCCGAGCTCCGGCTGGCCTTCCACGTCATGAACGACCCGAAGCGCTTCCACGCCCCGTACCTGAGCCGCAACCAGCAGATCCTCGCCGACCTCCGCGAAGGCGACGGCCCCTCCGCCGTCGAGAAGCTGGCCGACTACCTCACCGTCGCGGAGAACCAGCTCCTCACCGGTTTCGCCACCCACGCGAAAGATCTCTCATAACTGACCATTTTGTCGCACTAATGACTTTTCGAGCGACCACGACACTATGAGCGCGAAACACTTTCGTGGCATTTCTTCGGGCTGTCACGAATAATTTGCCGTAACCTCTGCCAACTGGGACGCTCTTCGCTTCGGTTTCGCGGCGTGGCGGCGGCGCTGTGGCGTCACTGTCACATTCCCTTGGAGTTCCAATGCGTGTTGTGTCCACAGCAGCCGCCCTCGCGGCCGTGCTGTGCCTGGGCCCCTTGGCCGTTCCGGCGTTGGCGAAGGACGGCACGATCTACCCGGACGGCAGGGACGGGTGCGCTGTCGCCTGGTCGTACGGACCAGGGACGTCATCGACCACCGTCTACTACAACAACCACTGCAACCGCACGATTCGCCTCCGCCTGACTTACGAGGTGCTCGGTCCGCCGTCGTACCCCCCGAACCACGTGACGGTGCACTGCTACATCGCGGCCCCGAAAAAGACGAAGGACAACAAGAAGGTGAACTTCATCGTCAAGGGGCTCGACGGCAAGGCCACCGACAAGAAGTGCTGACAGCACCGACCCCCGCCCGGGTTCGCCGTCGTCGACGACAGTTCGGACGGGGGTCGGGTGCATTCGAAAGACGGGGGAACTACCCGAGGACGGACTCGATGGCGGCGACGACCTCGGGGGCCTTGGGATCGGTGGTGGGGCGGAAGCGGGCCACGACCTTGCCGTCCGGGGCGAGGAGGAACTTCTCGAAGTTCCACTGGACGTCGCCCGCCTCGCCGGAGGCGTCGGGGTGGGCCGTCAGCGCGGCGTAGAGGGGGTGGCGGCCGGGGCCGTTCACCTCGATCTTCGAGGTCAGCGGGAAGGTGACGCCGTAGGTTGTCGAGCAGAACGACTCGATCTCCTCCTGCGTGCCCGGCTCCTGGCCGGCGAACTGGTTGCACGGCACGCCGACCACCGTGAAGCCGCGGTCGCCGTACTCGCGCTGCAGCTCCTCCAGCGCGGTGTACTGCGGGGTCAGACCGCAGCGGGAGGCGACGTTCACCACGAGCGCGGCCTTGCCGCCGGTCAGCTCGTGCGGGGCGGTGACGCCATCAAGAGAAAGCAACGCGAACTCTCCTCGAACGTTCAGACTCGGTGCAGCACGGCGGGTTCCGGCAGCACCTTGCGCAGTACTCCCCGTGGCAGGCCACGGGGTTGCCACTCGCGCGGATAGCCGAGCGAGACCTCTTCGAAGCGGACGCCGTCGTAGATGTCGGTGATCGGGATGTGCAGGTGGCCGTAGACCGCGACGGCGGCGCGGTAGCGGGTGTGCCAGTCCTCGGTCAGCCTGGTGCCGCACCACAGCGCGAACTCCGGCCAGTACAGCCGTTTCGTCGGCCCCGGGTGCAGCGGCCAGTGCGAGATCAGCACGGTGCGCATGTCCTCGGGGATCGCGTCGAGGCGGCGCTTGGTGTAGGCCACCCGCGCCCGGCACCAGGCGTCGCGGCCGGGATAGGGGTTGGCGTGCAGGAACACCTCGTCGGTGCAGACCACCCCGGCCTCATGGGCGCGTTCGAGCGCCTGCTGCTTCGTCTCGTTCTCGTTGCGCAGCGTGTAGTCGTAGAGCACGAACAGCGGTGCCAGCACCAGCTTCTCCGTGCCCGCGTCCCACACCGGGTACTCGTCCTCGGGGGTGACCACGTCCAGGCTCCGGCACAGCTCGACCAGGTGCCGGTAGCGCGGTTCGCCCTTGAGCTGCACGGAGTCCTTGGGCAGCGTCCACAGCTCGTGGTTGCCCGGCACCCAGATCACCTTGGCGAAGCGCTCGCGCAGCAGCCGCAGCGCGTACTCCACGTCCTCGACCAGGTCGGCGACGTCGCCCGCGACGATGAGCCAGTCGCCATCGGTCTCGGGGCGGATGTCGTGCAGGACCTTCCGGTTCGCCTCGCGATCCATGTGCAGGTCGGCGACGGCGAGCAGGTTGGGCCCGGTGGACTGTGGCTGCATGGACGCCGACATTACCCGCGCGTCCTGACACGAACGTCCTCGATGAGACCCACCAAATGTGACCGGCTCGCGGTGAGGCGGTCGATGCGCTCGTCGAGCCCGGCCAGCTCGCGCTCCAGCACACCCAGCAGCGGCCCCGTGGCCTCCGGATCGCCGCACAGCGTCGAGAGCACCTGGCGCACCACCGGTGTGGGCAGGGCGGAGGAGTGCAGGCGGCGGATGCACCGGACCCGGTCCACCGCGTTCTCGTCGTACTCGCGGTAGCCGCCGCCCGTGCGCGTGGCGCTGAGCAGCCCCTGTTCGTCGTAGTAGCGCAGCATGCGGATGCTGACCCCGGTCCGCCTGCTCAGCTCGCCGATCCTCATTCCACCCCCGTATTCCCGGCCGCGGCGAACATCACCGGCGGTTGACCCTCACATCCATGTGAGACTTTAGCGTCGGTCCTCGTGATCGCCCTAGTCCTGATGCTGTGCGCCTTCTCGGTCGGCACCTCCGAGTTCGTCATCGTCGGAGTGCTGCCCGAGGTCGCCGCCGACCTCTCCGTCTCCCTGCCCGTCGCCGGGATGCTGGTGACCGCCTACGCCGTCGCGGTCGCGCTCGGCGGGCCGGTCCTCACCGTGCTCACCGGACGGCTCCCCCGCCGCCCGCTGCTGATCGCCGTGATGGCGCTCGGCACGGTCGCCGCCGTCCTCTCGGCGCTCGCCGCCGACTACACGCTGCTCATGGGTGCGCGCATGCTCGCAGCGCTCGCCCAGGGCCTGTTCCTGTCGGTCGCCTCGCAGGTGGCCATCGCCTCAGTCCCACCGGAGCGGCAGACCGCCGCGGTCGCCAAGGTGGTCAACGGAATCGCGCTGTCCACTGTGCTCGGTGTGCCGGTCGGAACGCTCGTCGGCCAGGCCTACGGCTGGCGCGCGTCCTTCGTGCTCGTCACCGCGCTGACCGTGATCGGCCTGATCGGCGTGCTCGTCGCCTGCCCGCGCGTTGCGCACGAGCCGGAGCCGAGCGTGCGCGAGAGCATGTTCGCCTTCGCCAAGCCGACGGTCCTGCTCGGCCTGCTCACCACGGTCCTGACCTTCACCGGCATGATCACCGCCTTCACCTACGTCACGCCGACCCTGCGCGAGGTCACCGGCCTCAGCCCGGGCTGGGTCACCGCGATCCTGCTGGTCTACGGGCTCGGCACGGTCGTCGGCAGCAACCTCGCCGGACGGGTCCAGCCCGCCGCGATCCCGCGGGTGCTGCCGATCCCGATCGCCGTGCTGACAGTTCTGCTCGTGGCACAAGGGTTCTTGATGCACAACGCGGTCACCGCGGTGCTCGCGCTGTTCCTGCTGGGCGCCAGCGCGTTCGCCACCGGTCCGCTGTTGCACACCTGGCTGATGGGCCAGGCGGGCCGCGCCGCCGGACTGGTCGCCTCGGTGAACATCTCCGCGTTCAACGTGGCGGCGGCCTTCGGACCGCTGCTGGGCGGCGCGGTGATCGGCGGCGGGCTCGGCCTGGACCTGGTGCCGGGCGTGGCCGCGGCGCCCGCGCTGGCGGGCGCCGCGGTGGCACTGGTGATCAGCTCTCTGGTCCGCTCGTCTCGGCCAGCTCGCCATCGCGCACCCGCAGCCATCGGTTCACCCGGATCGCCCTGAGGAAGTCCAGGTCGTGGCTGACGACCACGAACGCGCCCCGGTAGGCGTCGAGCGCGTTCTCCAACTGCCCCACGCTCACCAGGTCCAGGTTGTTGGTCGGCTCGTCCAGCAACAGCAGCTGCGGCGCGGGATCGGCCGAGAGCACGCACACCAGCGTCGCTCTCAGCCGCTCCCCGCCGGAGAGCACTCCGACCGGGCGGTGCACGCTGTCCCCGCGGAAGAGGAACTGCGCCAACCGGTGGCGCAGCTCGGTCTCCGGGCGCTCCGGCGCCGCCGCCTTCAGGTTCTCCCAGATCGTCCGGTTCTGGTCGAGGGTGTCCAGGCGCTGCGACAGGAACGCGGTCCGGCCCGCGTTCCTGCGCACGGTGCCGGTGGACGGTTCGAGCCGCCCGTCCAGCATCCGCAGCAGCGTGGACTTGCCCGAGCCGTTCCCGCCGATCAGCGCGATCCGTTCAGGGCCGCGGATCGCCAGGTCCACCGGCCCGGCGAACACGGGCGCGGCACCGTAGGAGGCGTTGACCCCCTCGGCGACGAGCACCGTGCGCCCGGCGGGAACCTCGGTGTCCGGCAACGAGATCGCGATCTTCGACTTCTGCCGGATGTCCTGGTTCGCCTGCTCCAGCTTGGTCTTCGCGTCCTCAAGGCGCTGCGCGTGCATGTCGTTGGCCTTGGCCGCCGACTCCTCCGCGTAGCTCTTGCGCTGATTGGCGATGATCTTCGGCAGGCTCAGGTTGGACAGGTTCTTCTTGGCGTTGCCCGCCCGCTTCGCCGCGCGCTCCTTGGCTTCCTGGGCCTCGCGCTTCTGCCGCTTCACCTCCTGCTCGGCCGTCCGGACCGCGCGCTCGGCCGCTTCCTGTTCGCGTTCAACGGCTTCGGTGTACTCGGTGAAGTTGCCTCCGTACACACGGACCTCGTCGCCGACCAACTCGACGATCTGGTCCATCCGGTCCAGCAGCGCACGGTCGTGGCTGACCACCAGCAGACAGCCCTTCCACGACTCGACGACGGCGTACAACCGTTCGCGCGCTTCGAGATCGAGGTTGTTGGTCGGCTCGTCGAGCACCAGCACGTCCGGCTGCTTCACCAGCTGCGCGGCCAGGCCGAGCGAGATGATCTGCCCGCCGCTGAGAGTCCGAAGTGGACGGTCGAGGCCGACGTCGGCGAGGCCGAGCCGGTCGAGCACCGCACGCGCCCGCTCCTCGACGTCCCAGTCGGTGCCGACGATCGCGAAGTTCTCCTCGGAGGCGTCCCCCGACTCGATCGCCGCGATGGCCGCGCGGACCGGTGCGATGCCCAGCACCTCGTCGACGGTGTCGTCCAAGGTCAGGGCCAGCGTCTGCGGCAGGTAGCCGAGTTCACCGTCGACGCCGACAGATCCCGCGGTCGGCTTCAGGTCACCGACGAGCAGCCGCAGCAGCGTGCTCTTGCCGGCCCCGTTGGGGGCGACGAGCCCGGTGCGGCCGGGCCCGATCGCCAGGGTCAGCCCGGAGAAGACCGGGGTGTCGTCCGGCCACGCGAAGGACAGGGAGGTGCACGAAAGGGAAGGATGAGACATGGTTCACCGCGCTTGTGATCACAGCCGGATGCGGCCGAGGAGGACGGGACGAGGAGTGAGGTGACGGGCCGACGAGGGCCGGTCGGTATCACTCGGAGATGTCGTCGTCGCTCAGGAGCACAGCGCGGGGCCTCCCTGGGTAGGCGATGTCGCCGACCACAGTACAACCGCCCGGGGAGGCGCGCACGGGTTTTTCACCGCGGAGGAGCGGCGGGCTCAGCCTCCGTGATCCAGATCGGTTCGTCCGCGCACTGGACGCGGACGCCGGGTCCTGGTTCGAGCCGGGTCCGCACCACGCGAACCCACCTGCCGTCCAGTTCCGCGAAGGGGCCGGCAATGCCAGCGCCGAAGTAGAAGGTCCGAACCTGGTTGTGGACCGAGCGCGCGGGCCGGGACCAGTCGATGTAGGAGTAAGCCTCTTCCAACGCGCCCGCGTAGGTCGCCTGCGACTCGTCCTGCGGTTCTCCCCGGGACCCGCTCGCCGCGCGGTCCAGGGCGTCAGCGACCAAGCGCTCGATCTCCGGTCCGAGCATCGGCCACAACCCGTCGAACGTCACGTACTCCGGCAGCGGGATACCCCCGCGTTGAACGATGACGTTCCCGGTGTCGATCCGTTCGTCCATCCAGTGCGCGGTGAGGCCGATGTCGGGATCGCCGTTGCGCAGCGCCCACTGCACGGGCGCGGGCCCCCGGTACCGAGGGAGCAGCGACGCGTGGATGTTGATGAAGCCGAGGCCCGCGGCGGCCAGCGCGATCGTCGGGACGCGCCAGGAGAACCCGCACACCACAACGACGTCCACTCGGTAGCCGCGCAGCGCGTTCACCAGACCGTCCACATCGCCGGGCAGCAGCAGGTCGACCCCGGTCGGCATCACCGGCACGACGTCGGAGACCTTCGCTCCGATCCCGGCAGTGGCGCGCCCACCCGGCCGGCTCGACCTCCCGACCGCGCACAGCACGATCTCGTGTCCGGCAGCACGACATCCCGCCTGGAGCGAGACGAAGAGGTCCGCCCGAAAGGACACGAGCGCGACGCGGAGCCCCACGGCGTCCTCAGCCCGAGATCCGGGCTCGGGACCGTTCGCGCAGACGCCGGGCTGCGGGATCGGTGAAGTCGTCCAGCGCAGTGAGCGCGGAGCGCGCGTGTTCGTCGGCCGCCGCCGGATCACCGCTCTCCGCCACGGCGTCGGCGAGATTGACCAGCGCACCGGCCAATGCCCAATGATCACCGAGTTCCCGGAACACAGCCGAGGCTCGGAGATGGAAGTCGATGGCCTCTTTGTGTTGTCCCCGCAGGCGATACGCCTCACCGGTCGCGTCGAGTGCGACGGCCTCGCGCCCGCGATCGCCGATCCGCCGTTGCGCCACGGCGGCGCGGTGGTAGGAGTCGATCGCGTCGTCCACTCGCCCCAGCGCGACCTGCACCCGGCCGAACTCGACCAACCACCACGCTTCCCACGCCCGGTTGTCGAACTCCTGAGCGATTCCCAGTGCGGTCTCGATCGCGAAGAGCGCTTCTGCGGGATTGCCGGCACCACGCAGGATCTGACTCGCGCACCGCAAGGCATCGCCTTCCGCGCCACGGTCGCCCAGTTCCCGGTAAATCGCCAAGGCGCGCTGGTGCGCGGCCTTGGCCGCCTCGTAGTCCTCCAGTTCCGCCAACGCGTAAGCAAGGTTGTTCGCGGCGATGCCCTCCCACTCGCGATCTCCGAACCGCACCGCGAGTTCCAGCGTCTGTTCGAAATGCGCTCTGGCCTCGGCGAGGCGATGCGCGCGGAGCACGGCGAGGCCGATCCCGTTCAGCGATGCGATCTCCCCGGCCACGTCTGCGGTGGCGCGGCGGATGTCGAGCGCCGCGCGGTGGAAGCGGACACCCTCCGGCAACGATCCCGACTGGGTGTGCATCTTGGCGACGCTCTCCAGGACCATCGCCTCGTCCGCCGGTCCGCCCACCGCCCGCACCGCGGGCAGGGCGATGTCACCGGTGACGCGCCAGTCGTCGAAGTGGTTCAGCCGGGCGTACACACGGTGCAGACACGTGGCGAGCTGCCAGGCGATGTCGGAGAACTGGGCCTCCGCCGCGCCCCGCACGGCTGCCAGGAGGTTCGGCCGTTCCTGCTCGTACCACACCATGGCGGTGGCGTGGTCGGAGAACGACTCGTCGTCTCCGGCCAACGGCACGGACGCCGTCCGCGGGGCCACCGCTCGCACCATCGCAGCGGCTCGCCGGAGGTACCAGAGCAACGCCCTGCGCAGCGCCTCCTGTCGCGCCTCGGGGCTCTCCTCCAGGCGGACCTGGTCGATCGCGTAGGCACGCAGCAGATCGTGGAACTGGTACCGGCGCGCCGACAACTGCTCGAGCAGGTGTGCCCCGGCCAGGTCGTCGAGCAGGCGGCGGGCCCTGCTGACCGGGATCCCGGCCAACTCGGCGGCGACCTCGGCCCCGAAGTCCGGTCCTGGGTGCAGGCCCAGGAGCCGGAACAACCGGCCGGCGTCCTCGGTCAGCGCTCGGTAGGACCAGGCGAACACCGAGCGGACGGCGTCGGACTCCTCGTCGTCGCCCGTCGTCAGCGCGTCCCACAGCGCCGACTCGTCCCGCAGGTCGGCGATCAGTTCCCGCAGCGGCATCCGCGGCCGGCAAGCGGCACGCTCCGCGGCGATGCGCAGCGCCAGCGGCAGCCGGGCGCACAACTGAGCCAGCTCCGCCACCTCGGCCAGGTCGTCCTCCGGCCGGTAATCGCCGACCAGACCGCGGATCAGGGCGATCGCCTCGGGCTCGTCCAGCATGTCCAGCGACAGCCGTCGGGCCCCCTCCCGAGCCACCAACCCGGACAACCTGCTGCGGCTGGTCACCAGCACCAGGCAGCCCGGCGATCCGGGCAGCAACGGGCGGACCTGGCCAACGCTGGAGGCGTTGTCCAGCACGACCAGCATCCGCCTGCCCGCCAGCTGCGACCGGTAGATGCCCGCCCGCGCCTCCAGGTCCGTGGGGATCGCCGCGCGCGGCACCTCCAGCGCGGCGAGGAACCGTTCCAAGGCCTGTTCCGCCGAGATCGGCCGCCCGGGATCGTAGCCGCGGAGGTTGACGTAGAGCTGTCCGTCGGGGAAGCGGTCGAGCACCTTGTGCGCCCAGTGCACGGCGAAGGAGGTCTTGCCGACGCCCGCCGTGCCGACGATCACGCAGACCGGGGAGAGCCGCGACTCCGTCTCCGTGGCCAGGATGAGGTCGAGCCGGTCGAGGTCGGCGGAACGGTTCACGAACCCGCGCACATCCCCGGGCAGCTGCCTCGGCACGGCGGGAGTACGGGCGGCGCTGCCGTGGAAGTGGACTCCACCACTGATATCACGCGCCTGAACGACGTCCTGGGCCCGGCCGGACAGCTCGGACTCGGTCGTCTCCCAACGCCCGTCCGGAGCTCCGCTCCCGGATTTCTCCTTCGCCATCGTCGCCCCGATCCGTCAGGCGACCCGCGGCGGATCCAGTGGCGCGACCCTTCGAGCGAAAAAGGCTTCGACGTCCTCGCCGACCTCGTACAGGCCCCGAATGAAATCCCGCCAGGATTCCACGTCCGAGGACCGCTCGGAAAGAATAGCTCCAGAAAGGGAACCACTATCGTCGTAGAGCACTTCGTAAACGGCCGACGAACCGACCGTCACAATTTCCGGCAAAATGCCTCGCGGCTCAAATCTTGACACGTGCCGCCCGCCTACGATGCGTATCCGCTCACCGAGCTGGTTGCGTTGCACCAGAGAGTGCAGCTGCCATTGCAGATAGGGCGATATCTCTTCCTCGACGACCCGGACCCGATAGGTCACGAATCCACTGCGGGCAACGCGGTCGTAGTACTCGCGGAGGTCGTCCCGCCGCGCCCGGATCAGGGCGAGCGACTCCTCCCAGTCCCCGCGGGTGAACGCGTCCCAGCTCGCGCTGCCGGACTCGCGGAAGGACTGGATGCGTTCCAGCTTCCAGAAGTCGTGGCGGTCGATCGCCCAGAACCTCGGGTAGAAGTCCTCGAGGTAGTCCTCCGGCGACAGCCGGGAACCGGTCGGCCTGCGCGGTAGCGGTTCACTCATTGGGGATGTCGTCCTTCGCGGCTATCAGCATCTGGCGGGGCAGCACGACGAGGCGCTCGTCCGTCCCGATGCTCACGTCCACCGGCAGGCGCGAGGCGTACTCGGCGGTGAGATCCCTGCCGATGACCGCGATGTCGCCGTTGTCCAGCTCCCAGAGATCGGGGCACGTCGGGTTGTTGTCGGTCATCCCCAACTCCAGAGCGGATTTCCCCAACCGACGCTTGAACGAGGCGGAACTATTGGCTTCCCATCTACGAAACATGACGGCCCCCCGCACGCGCAACGACATGTCAGAAAATTGATCTTAGCATGTCGATCTTGAGCAGAGCAGGCCAGTCCACCGCACGGACCAGCCATTCACCCATCCCCGCCAGCTTGCCACGGGCGCAAGGAACAGTTCGTGACAATCTTTCCACAAGAGACCAGAGGATGCAGGGCACCTACGCCGTGGTGACGAATACCGGATTCGTCTTGCCGACACCCGCAGTAAAGACTAGAGAAGTGCCAGAAAGCCTTTCAGGCAACCGCCTTGCGCCAATCGGAACCGTCTGATCAGGCCGCGGCCACTCGGCGGCGGTGCAGCACGACGGCGAGCACCGCGGCGGCGAGCGCGAGCAGGACCAGGCTCACCCAGCCCGCGATGGACGCGACGCGCTCGTAGGCGCTGCCCGCGGTCCAGCCGACCACCACCCAGGTCGATCCCCACAGCAGCGACACGGGCACGCTCCAGGACGCGAACCGGCGGTAGGACAGCCCGGCCATGGCGGCGAAGCGGGGCATCAGGGTGCGGATGCCGACCACCCACTGTCCCAAGAGGACGGCCCGGCCGCCGAACCGGTCGAGCAGGTTCTCCGTGCGGTGCCAGCGCTCCGCGCCGATGCGGCGCACGATCCGGCTGTCCGGCAGGCCGTCGGCCCGGCTGAGCCTGCGGCCGGACGCGTAGGCGAGCGTGGTCCCCAGCGCGGCGCCGACCGCGGCGACGCAGCCCGCGGCGACCAGGCTGACGTTGCCGACGTAGGCCAGGAAACCGAACAGCAGCAGGCCGCTGACCCCGGGCAGCACGACGCCGAGCACGATCGCCGCCTCCAGCGTCACGAGCACCCCGAAGACCAGGTGGACCAGCGAGGGCGGCAGGCCGGCCAGGGTGTCACGCAAGACGGTCATGGCGGGGCCTTCGGCAAACGTAGGTCAGCGCGGGCATCAGGTTGCGCCACACGGTCCGGGTGATGAGCACTTCGTCGAAACTACCTCGAAGCATCCGGCGGAACCGCCTCGCTCCCGCCATCGGATACGCGTTGAGGTAGCTGAACGTGGTGAACGCGCCGTCCGGTGTGAGCACCTTCACGATCTGGCCGAGGATGCGCAACTGTTGCGCGGGCGGGAAAAGCGTCCACGGCAGGCCGCTCACCACAGTGTCCACTTTGTCCAGTCCACGGGCGGCGAGCAGATCGCCCAGTCGCGCGGCGTCGCCGTGCACCAGTTCCAGATCCGGCCGATTCCGCGCGAGCAGGCGGATCATGTCCTCGTCCAGCTCCACCGCGATGTGCCTGCCCGCCGCGGGCAGGCGGTCGGCGATGGCCGAGCTGACCACTCCGGTGCCCGGCCCCAGCTCGACCACTGTCGGTGTCCCGGTGCTGGGCACCACCTCGGCCAGCCGTTCGGCGAGCCGGGGAGAGCTGGGCGCGATGGCGCCGATGACGTTCGGATTGCGCACCGCGGCCTGGAGGAACGGCAGCAGTTCGCTGTGCTTGGCGGACATGGCTCCACCTTCGCCGGGACCGCGCCCCGCCGCCTCGACCTCCGAGCCGGACCCGCTCCTCCTTCGGCAGGAGGCGACCCCGACTCGCGCGGCCTACCGTTCTCAGGGTGAAAGTGCGGGCGGGAACCGGGCTGCGGCGACTGGTCAGGGTCGTGCCCGCGCTGCTGGCCCTGCTCTACCTGGTCCCCGGTCTGCTGGTCCCGCTGGCGTGGTGGCGCAGCACAGAGGAGTACGAGTGGGCGATGGTCCTGGCCTCGGCCGCGCTCGCGCTCTACTCGGGACGGTTGTCCCTGGTGGCGGTGCTCCTCCAGGTGGCGCTGCTGATCGCCGTCGACCAGGAGTTCGCCGCGGGCAGCGAGGTCGTCCAGCTCGCGTTGCTGATCAACCTGTTCGGGCTGACCGAACGGCCGGGGCGGGAGCTGATCGTCGGGACCGTGGGGGCGACGGTGGCCACCGTGCTGAACCTGGTGGACGTGCCGTTCGACCGGGCCCCGGCGCCGTTGATGCCGGTGGGCGCGTGCATCGTCGCCGCGCCGGTGCTGCTCGGCCTGCACCAGCGGGCCCTGCGCGACGCCGCGTCCCAGGCCGAACAACGGATGCAGGAGACCGTGTTGCGCTCCGAGCTGGAGCGGCGGCAGGCGACGGCGAGCGAGCGCGCGGCGATCTCGCGGGAGCTGCACGACCTCGTCGCCCACCACGTCGCCTCGATCGTGCTGCGGGTCGGCGTCGCCCGGCACGTCGCCGCCGACACCGATCCCCGCATCCGCGCGGTGCTCGACGACGTGCACACCACCGCGACCACCGCACTGGAGGACCTGCGCCGCCTGGTCAGCGTGCTGCGCGATCCCGAGCGGGGACCGGTCTCGCCGCTGCCCGATCCGGCCGAGCTGATCGAGTCGCTCAACGACCTGGTGCGGCGCACCCGGCAGGCCGGGCTGACGGTGACGGCGGAGTTCGGCCCCGGACTGTCCACATTGGACTCCGTGCGGCGGTTGGCGGTGCTGCGGATCGCCCAGGAGGCCCTGACCAACTCGCTCAAGCACGCGGGCGGGGGCGCGGCCGCGCGGCTGAAGGTCTCGCTCACCGAGGCCGAGGCGGTGGTCGTCGAGGTCGCCGACAACGGCGGGTACGCGGACACCAGCGGACTGCAGGTCCCCGGTGGGCACGGGTTGGTGGGCATGCGGGAGCGGGTGGAGCTGCTGGGCGGTTCGCTGCTGGCGGGCCCGGCCCCCGGGGGCGGGTGGCGGGTGACCGCCGTGCTGCCGGAGAACAGCGGTGAGGAGCGCGGATGATCAGGGTGCTGCTGGTGGACGACCAGCCGCTGGTGCGCGCGGGGCTGCGCATGCTCTGCGACACCGAGGAGCTGATCGAGGTCGTCGGGGAGGCCGGGGACGGGGAGCAGGCGGTGCGGCTGGCCGAACGGCTGACGCCGGACGTCGTGCTGATGGACCTGCGGATGCCCCGGCTGGACGGCATCGAGGCCTCCCGCCGCATCCTGCGCAACCTGCCCGCCACCCGGATCGTGGTGCTCACCACGTTCGACGACGACGACCACCTCTACCCCGCCCTGGAGGCAGGGGCCTGCGGTTTCCTGGCCAAGGACGCCGAGCCCGCCGAACTGCTGGCGGCCATCGGGCGGGCCGCGGCCGGGGAGAGCCCGTTCAGCCCGAGGGTGCTCGACCGCCTGGTCGACCAGGCGCTGCGGGCCAGGCAGCCGCGCCGGGCGACGGGTCCGCAACTGCCTGAGGGGATCACCGAACGGGAACGCGAGGTGCTGGCGTTGCTCGGCGACGGCCTGGCCAACGCCGAGATCGCCGAGCGGCTGAACCTGGGCGTCACCACGGTGAAAACGCACGTCGCGGGCCTGATGGGCAAGACGGGGCGGGCCAACCGGGTGCAACTGGCCATCCTGGCCGTGCAGCTCGGGCTCTCCGGCGGCTAGTCGGGGTTGCGGTCGCCTCCGCACTGGGACACGCTGCTGGTGTGACCCAGGAAAGGATCCAGCTCGATCTGGACGAAGTGGGCGTCGCGGTGGATCTTCCCCAGCCCACGCACTCACAGGACCAGGTTCGAGACGTCCCCTATCGGCCGGTGGAGTTCCGCGACGACGACCTGCCGAGCGCATTGGAACGCACCGCGGCGTGGCTACGCGCGACCCAGCAGTGGCTGGGTGAACCCGTTGACGTCATGGCCATCCACCTCGACTACGACGACCGGGAAGGCGTCCCGTATTACGAGGTCAGGCTGCTGTGCAACGAAGAGGACCTGGCGGGAGCGCCCATCGCCCTGCGCAACCGGGCCGGGTAGCGCGCACACGGTTCCGTAGTCAGTCGTCAGTTCCAGCGGTGGGGTCGCTTACGGGCCCCACCGCTTTCTGTACCAGCGATTACTCGCTACCGTTGACGGTATGACCGTGCTGCCGGACTGGATGCGCCCTCCTCGCGCCGAGGGCTGGTATGCGGACGACCTGGACCACCTACCCGAGGCTCCCCGCCACACGGAACTGATCGACGGAGCACTCGTCTTCATGATGTCGCCCCAGCGGATCTGGCACAGCCGCGTCGTCACCGCGCTCAACAACGAGCTGACCGCCCAGGCTCCGGAGGAAGTCAGCGTCGAGCGCGAGATGACCATCCGGTTGGACGATCGGAATCGACCCGAACCGGACCTCGTCGTCACGACGGCGCCGCTCGAACTGGATCGCACCTGGTTCGCGCCCGAGGACGTCGTTCTCGTCGTCGAGGTCGTCTCCGCGGAGTCGGCCCATCGCGATCGGACCGTGAAGCTGCGCAAGTACGCCGAGGCGGGCATTCCGCACTACTGGATCGTCGAGGACGAGAACACGGCGCCGGTGGTCCACGTCTACGAACTCGACGGACCGACGAAGACCTACGTCCCGGTGTGCATCGCCCGGGACGTCCTCGACCGTCCGGTCCCCTTCCCCCTCCACGTGGAGCTGAGCAGTCTCATCCCGCGTCGCCGGTGATCATGCGGCGGTGCAGGTCGGCGGCCGCGACGGGGTCCGGGGTGGTGAGTTCGACCAGGGCCAGCCACGCGGCCGCGCGCGCGGTGTCGGCGGCGGTCACGGCGGGTTCCGACAGCCGGGCCAGCACCGCCGCGCGGAGCGGGGTGTCCTCGGTCAGCAGGCCCCCGGCGAGCACGAGCGGGCCGGGTACCTCGCCCAGTTCCGCCAGCGTCGACAGCAGGCGCTCGGCGGCCCTCGTGACCACAGTGGACGCCGACGCTTCGGCGTCGGCGAGGTCGAAGACGACCGGTGCGAGCGCGGCGATCTCGGCGCGGGAAGCGGTGTAGACGGCGGTCAGCAAGCCCTCGCGGGAGCCGGCCTCGAAGTGGTCGAGGACGCGCGCCCCGAGCGGGTCGGGTTCGACACCCGCGTTGAGCGCCCGCGCCGCGTGCCGGATCGCCTCGCGTCCGATCCAGTATCCGGAGCCCTCGTCGCCGATGAGCCAACCGAGCCCGTCCGCGGCGCGCAGCTCCGCACGGGAGCGGATCTCGACGGCCACCGCCCCGGTGCCCGCGATGAGCACGCGGCCGCTGGGATGCGCGGTTCCGGCAGCGAACGCCACCGGGGCGTCCCCGTATGTCCATAGTGGACAGTTCAGCCCGGCCGCCGCCCACTCCGCGTCGTAGGCCGCCCGCACCGCGGGATCGGTGAGCCTGCTGTAACCGGCCATGCCGACGACGCCCGCGCGCACCAGGGCGGGTTCAAGCCCCTCCAGGGCGAGCGAGACGGCCTTGCCCAGCTCGGCGGCCGCCCGCTCCGGGTCGCCGCCGGTGGGGTTGCCGGGACCGGCCCGGCCGACGCCCGCGACGCGCCCGTCCAGGGTCGCCGCGATCACGCGGGTGGTGCTTCCGCCGCAGTCCGCTCCGAGCACAAGCATGAAAATTATGTTCACCCTTTCGCTCATCGTCGTCTTGTGGCAACAATTCTTACCGAAGACGGCTAATCAGGGAAGAAGCAACGTAGATGGCGCTCGACGGCGAAGGACTGCTCGCACGGCTGCGCACGGAGCTGCCCGGACTGCCCGAGGCACTGCAGCGCGTCGCCGAGCTGATCCTGCGCGATCCGGAGGAGGCCGCGCAGTCGACGATCGTCGACCTCGCCGAGCGCTCCGGGACCTCCCCCGCCACCGTGACCCGGTTCTGCCGCACCCTCGGTTTCCGCGGCTACGCGGGCCTGCGGGTGGCCATCGCCACCGAGATCGGCCGGGCCGCGCAGGCGCGCTGGGAGATCGACGTCGACCGCGACATCGCGCCGGACCACCCGTTGCAGCGGGTGCTCGGGGTGATCGTCAACGCCGACACCCAGGCGATCCGCGAGACCGCCGACCGGCTGGACCTGACCGCGGTGGAGGTGGTCGCCAGCAGCATCGCCGAGTCGATCGGCTCCGGCCGCCGGGTGGAGGTCTTCGGCGTCGGCAGCAGCGCGGCGGCGACCACCGAGCTGGTGTTCCGGTTGCAGCGGCTGCGGGTGGCGTGCTGGCACCGGGCCGAGGCGCACTCCGCGCTGAGCAGTGCCGCGCTGCTGCGCCCCGGCGACCTGGCCATCGGCGTCTCGCACAGCGGCCGCACCCGTGAGGTGATCGAGTTCCTGTCCGAGGCGGCCGAGCACGGCGCGATGACGGTCGCGGTGACCTCCTACCCCCGCTCCCCGCTGGCCGAGAGCGCCGAGCTGGTGCTGACCACCGAGACGCACGAGACGAGCTTCCGGCTGGCCGCGCTCTCCGCCCTGCACTCCCAGCTGCTCGTGCTGGACCTCGTCTACGTCGCCGTGGCGCAGCGCAGCCACCCGGCCGTCGACGAGGCGTTCGAGCTGACCGCCCGCGCGGTCCAGACCCACCGGCTTCCCGAACATCCGATCCGGAAGGGGAAACACCGTTGACAGTCTCTGCCCAGGGTTACCTCGAAGTGATCACTGATCTGGTCAGGACCGTTGGTACCGAACAGCTTCCCAACATCCACGCCGCCGCGGACGTGATCGCCGACTGCGTGCGCGCCGGTGGTGTCGTCCAGGCGTTCGGCTGCGGGCACTCCGAGGCGCTGGCCATGGAGATCGCCGGGCGCGCGGGCGGCCTGGTGCCCTCGAACCGGATCTCGTTGCGGGACCTGGTCCTCTTCGGCGGCGAGCCCGTCTCGGTGCTGGAGGGTCCGCTGCTGGAGAAGGACCCGACCGTCGCGCACCGGCTCTACGAGCTGGCCCCGGTCGGCGCGGAGGACGTGTTCGTGATCGCGTCCAACTCGGGTGTGAACGGGCTGATCGTGGAGTTCGCCCTGCACGTGAAGTCCAAGGGGCACAAGGTGATCGCGCTGACCTCGCGGCAGCACACCGACCTCGTCGAGTCCAACCACCCGAGCGGGCGCAAGCTGGCCGAGCTGGCCGACGTGGTGCTGGACAACGGTGCCCCGTACGGCGACTCGGCGCTGCCCCTCCCCCGCCAAGGGGAAACAGGCGCAGCGGGAGCCGTCGGCGCGGTCTCGTCGATCACCGCGGCGCTGCTGGCCCAGCAGATCACCGTCGAGGTCGTGCGGCGACTGCTGGCCGACGGCGCGGAACTGCCGGTCTACCTCTCGGCCAACATCCCCGGCGGACGCGAGCACAACAAGGTGATCGAGGACCGCTACGCCGGGCGCATCCGTCGAACCGCTTGAGCGGAGGAAACCCTGTGAACCCGACTACGAGACGTTCAGTGCTTCGCGGAGCGTTGGCCGCGGCGGCGACCCCCCTGCTCGCCGGCTGTGTGACGGCGGGCGGCGGAGACCAGGGCCCCGCGCTGCGCGGGCAGATCACCAAGGACAACCCGCTCGGCGTCGCCCTCGACGCGCCCCTGGAGGTGGTGATCTTCAAGGGGGCCTACGGCGACCAGTACGCCCTCGACGCGGAGCGCGCCTACAACCAGCGGCACCCGCAGGCGAAGATCAACCACCAGGCCATCCAGAAGGTCGGCGAGGCGCTGCAACCGCGCTTCGTCGCCGACACCCCGCCTGACGTCGTGGACAACACCGGCGCGGGCTCGCTGGACCTGCCGACGCTGGTGAAGGCCAACCAGGTCAGCGACCTCACCGAACTGCTGGACTCGCCCTCGCTGCACGACCCGGCCGTGCGGGTGCGCGACACGTTGCTGCCCGGCGTGGTCGACGACGGCACGTTCAACGGGCGCCCCCGCGCGCTCAACCTCGTCTACACCGCCTGGGGCGTCTGGTACTCCCGCACGTTGTTCGCCGAGCGCGGGTGGTCCTATCCCAAGACTTGGGACCAGATGCTCACGCTCTGCGGGGAGATCAAGAAGTCCGGGATCGCGCCGTGGACGCACCAGGGCAAGTACCCGGACTACGTCGGCGATCTGCTGGTGTCGATGGCGTTCAAGGCGGGCGGGAACGAGCTGCTGCTCGCCGTGGACAACCTGGAGCCCAACGCCTGGAAGCACGAGGCGATGGTCAACGCGGCCACCGCCTTCGCCGAGCTGGTGGGCAAGGGCTACGTCATGCCCGGTTCGGAGGGCCTGTCGCACACCGAGGCGCAGGCCGCGTGGTCGCAGGGCAAGGCGGCGTTCCTGCCGTGCGGCTCGTGGCTGGAGAGCGAGCAGAAGGGCGTCACGCCGGAGAGCTTCCAGATGGTGATGATGCCGCCACCCCAACTGTCCACTTCGGACAAGATGCCCGCGAACGCGGTGCGCGCGGGCGGTGCGCAGAGCTTCATCGTGCCGGAGAAGGCCCGCAACCGGCAGGGCGGGATGGACTTCCTGCGCACGCTGTTCGCGGTGCCGCAGGCGCGCCGTTTCGCCGAGCTGGCCAGCGCGCTGCCCTCGGTGAAGGGCGCGACCGAGGGGCTGCGCCTGTCGTCCGGTGCGGACTCCGTCCGTGCTGCCGTGAACGCCGCCGGGGACAACGCGTTCCGCTACCGCTTCCGCACCTGGTACGGCACGTTGAAGAAGGCGTGGGACGACGCGACGGGCGAGCTGTTCACCGGGCGGCTGACCCCGCAGCAGTGGGCCGACCGCGTGCAGCGCGCCGCGGACGCGGTCGCCAGGGACCCCAACATCACCAAGTACCGGCGCTGACGTGAAGCACGGCAGATACCGCTTCCTGGCGATGGCGATCCTGCCTGCGCTGGCCCTGCACGTGATCTTCGTGCTCTCGCCGTACGCGCAGGCGTTCTACCTGTCGTTGACCGACTGGACGGGGGTGGCGGGGCAGGCGAACTTCGTCGGCCTGGACAACTTCGCCCGGCTCGGCGAGGACCCGCTGTTCCTGTCGGCGCTGGGCAACAACGCGCTGATGCTGATCGTGGTCCCGCTGGCCACGATCGCCATCGCCCTGTTCCTCGCGTCCATGCTCAACCTCGGCGGGCGGCGCGGGCGCGCCGAGGTCTCCGGGGTCGCCGGCGGGAAGGTCTACAAGATCGTCTACTTCTTCCCGCAGCTGCTGTCGGTGCCGATCATCGCGGTGCTCTGGCAGTTCGTGTACAGCCCGAACAACGGTCTGCTCAACGGTTTCCTGACCGCGGTGGGGCTGGACGGGCTGACCCGCACCTGGCTCGCCGACGGTTCGGTGGCGCTGTGGGCGGTGATGGCGGTGATGATCTGGTCGGCCGTCGGGTTCTACGTCGTGCTGTTCAGCGCGGCCATGGACTCCATCCCCCGCGAGCTGTTCGAGGCGGCGCGGCTGGACGGCGCCGGGCGCTTCGCGACGTTCCGCTCCATCACGCTGCCCCTGGTGCGGGACAACGTCAACGCGGCCTTCGTGTACCTGGGGATCGCGGCGCTGGACGGCTTCGCGCTGGTGCAGATCCTGTCGGTCGGCCCCGGCGGTCCCGACGGCGCCACCGAGGTGATCGGGCTCGGCCTGTACCGCAACGCCTTCTCCTTCGGCCAGTTCGGCTACGCGTCGGCGATGGGCGTCGCACTGTTCTTCCTGACCCTGACGCTGGCCGTGGTGGCGATGCGCTCGGGCCGCCGCACGAAGGTGGAGATGGCATGAGGCGACTCGGTGACGGCGCGATCCACCTGTTCATGGCGGCGTGGGCGGTGATGGTCGCGTTCCCGTTGGTGTGGGCGGTGATCAGCTCGCTCAAGACCGACGAGCAGATCCTGACCAGCCCGTGGTCGCTGCCCGACCGCCCGCACCTGGAGAACTGGTCGCGGGCGTGGGAGCAGGCCTCGATCGGCGAGTACTTCCTCAACAGCCTGGTCGTGGTCGGCGGAGCGCTGCTGCTGACCATGCTCCTCGGCTCGCTCGTCGCCTACGCGCTGGCCCGGTACTCCTTCCCCGGCAACAGGTTCCTGTACTACCTGTTCGTCAGCGGCATGCTCTTCCCGATGTTCCTGGCCCTGGTGCCGCTGTTCTTCGTCGTCAAGCAGCTCGGGCTGCTGGGGAGCTACCCCGGCCTGATCCTGGTCTACACCGCGTACGCGTTGCCGTTCACGGTGTTCTTCCTGACCGGGTTCTTCCGCACCCTGCCCAACGAGGTGGCGGAGTCGGCGGCGCTGGACGGCTGCTCGCACACGGGGATCTTCTTCCGCGTCATGCTGCCGATGGCCAAGCCGGGGCTGATCAGCGTGGGGATCTTCAACTTCCTCGGCCTGTGGAACCAGTACCTGCTGCCCCTCGTGCTCAACCCGGACCCGGCGAACTACGTGCTCGCGCAGGGCCTGGCGGCGCTGTCGGTGAGCCAGGGCTACCGCGGCGACTTCAGCGGCCTGTTCGCCGGGCTGACGATCGCGATGCTGCCGGTCCTGGTGGTGTACCTGGTGTTCCAGCGCCGCATCCGCTCCGGCCTCACCGCGGGCGCCGTGCGGTAGCGGCTGCGCGTCACCCCAGCCGGAGCAACGCTGCGGACTCGATGAGACCGCAGCGTTCCAACTGGCCGAGGACCTCGTCGAAGGTCTCGGGCGGGTTCACGCGCTCGTCCACGATCTGTTGCACGCAGGCGTACACGACGCGGTCGTTGATGCCGATCAGATCGAGGACGAAATCATCCGGGGTCTTCGCCTCGATGTCCCACTGCGCCAAGTAGTCGGCCGGAAAGTCCCGAACGTTGTCCGTGACGATCACCTGCGCCCCCACCTTGATCGCCGCGGCCAGGACGTGCCGATCGTCGGGGTCGGGCAGATCAAGGCCGCCGACGAGCGGTTCGTAGCCGTTGACGAGGCAGTCCGGGATCGTCTTGTTCATCAGTCCGCGCAGGCGCAGGAGGGTCTCCTCGGCGGCGCCCCGCCGCTTCGCGATGGCCGCGCACATCTCGTCGAGAATCCGCTCGGTCCACTTCGCCTGCACCGGACGAGCACCCGCGAGCCTGATCAGAAGATTGCGGGATGTGTTGCCGTACAACGAACAAGCGTCGTAGACGACGAAGGGCATGTGTCAGTCCGATCCCAGTTCCTGATCGAGACGCGTCAGCTCGTCGATCGCGTCCTTGCGGCGGAGGTCGTCGCGGCGCTGGTAGTCCACGAGGTCGTCGAAGCGGATCCGCCGGTGCCTGCCGACGAGCCGGAACGGGATCTCACCCCGCTCCAGCAGGCCGATCAGGTACGGACGAGAGACGTTGAGCTGGTCGGCCGCCTGTTGCGTGGTGAGTTCCGCGTGCAGCGGCATGATCTGCACACCCTGGCCGTTGGCCATCGCCGCGAGCACGTGCGCGAACATCTCGACCGCCGGTCGCGGCAGCACGAGCGCGACCCCGGGACCACCCTCGACCAGGATCTCCAGCTCGTCGGCCTCGGCGCGGTCGCTGATCAGGTAGTCCTTCACGCGTCGAAGTGCGCGGGCGGCCACCTCGCGGTCGACCACGCCCGGAGCGACCTTGCCCGCTTCCCCGGTTCTGGACATACCCCACCTCCTCCAACCGCATTATCCGCAATATTCGCAACCATCCCCGGTCAGGCAGGCGGGAGGACGATGCGGGTCGTGGTGCCCCGGCCGGGTTCGGTGTCCAGCTCGATGCGGCCGTTGTGCGCCGCCACGATCGCCGCGCTGATCGCCAGGCCGAGCCCGGCGCCGCCGCGCGCCCGGGTGCGGGCGGAGTCGGTGCGGTAGAAGCGGTCGAACACCCGCTGCGCGTGCTCGGGATCGATGCCCGCGCCGGTGTCGGCGACCTCCACCAGCGCGTACGCGGCGGCCACCGGCAGGTCGGTGCCGGACCAGGCCACGACGCGGGCGGGCTCGTCGACCGGCCGGTACCGCACGGTGACCCGGACCGGGCTGCCGGGCGGGGTGTGCGTGATCGCGTTGGTGACCAGGTTGGTCACCACCTGGCGCAGCCGCGCCTCGTCGGCGATCACCCGGACCGGGCCGTCCGGCGCGGACAGGGTGATGGAGCGCTCCTGGTCGCGCACGCGGGCGTCGTGCACCACGTCGTTGACCGGGACGAGCAGATCGACCTCGGTGAGGTCCAGCGCGCGCTGCTCGTCGAGGCGGGCCAGCAGCAGCAGGTCCTCGACCAGGCCGCCCATCCGCTGCGACTCGTCCTCGATCCGCGACATCAGTCTGTCCACATCGGACTTCTCGGGGGCGCCGCCCCTGCGGTAGAGCTCGGCGAAGCCGCGGATCGAGGTCAGCGGGGTGCGCAGCTCGTGCGAGGCGTCGGCGACGAACTGCCGCAGGCGCCGCTCGGAGTGCTCGCGCTCGCGCAGCGCCGAGGAGATGCGGCCGAGCATCACGTTGAGGGACTGGGCGAGCCTGCCGGTCTCGGTGCGGGGGTCGGCGTCGGGCACCCTGCGGTCGATCTGCCCGGCCGCGATCGCCTCCGCCGTCCCCTCGATCCTGGTCAGCGGGCGCAGGCCGATCCGCACCAGGTAGGTGGCCAGCACGGCGAGGCCGACCAGGATCAGCAGCCCCACCACCACCTCGACGCCCAGCAGCTCGGCGACCGTCTCGTCCCTGGTCTTCAGCCACATCGCCACCGCGACCAGCCGCCCGGCGTCGCCGACGACCACCCGGACCCGCCAGTCGCTGCCGCCGTCGCTGTCGGGCACGGTGAAGGTCCGGTTGACGCGCGACCTGAGGATCTCGTACCGCAGCATCGGCATGTTGGGGAACTCCGCCGAGGAGCCGCCCCGGTAGGTCTCCACCCCGCTGTGGCTGAAGGCGACCAGCCGGAAGTCGGTCGGCAGCTGCTGCTCACCGCGGTTGAACTTGCCACCCCCGGGCGGCCCGCCGTACCCGTCGCGCATCCGCCCGGACGTGACCTTCAGCTGCTCGTCGATGCGCGAGACCAGGGACAGGTCCAGCCACACCAGGCTCAGCGCGCCGACCACCGTCAGACCGGTCGCGCACAGCGCCACCAGCGTCGCCACCAGGCGGGTCCGCAGGGTCCACGGCCTGCGCGTCACGACCGGCCCCTGCCCCTGGGCATCCGCAGGGTGTAGCCGACGCCGCGGATGGTGTGGATCAGCGCGGGCTCCCGCCGGTCGATCTTGCGGCGCAGGTAGCTGATGTAGGACTCGACGATGCGGCTGCTGCCGTCGAAGTTGTAGTCCCACACCCGGTCCAGGATCTGCTCCTTGCTGACCACCTTCTCAGCGTTGATCAGCAGGTAGCGCAGCAGGTTGAACTCGGTCGGCGACAGCGGGACCGGCTCGCCCGCCCTGCGCACCTCGTGCCCCTCCTCGTCCAGCTCCAGGTCGGCGTAGCTGAGCACGCCGTCGTCGACGGCCGCCGAACCCGGCGGGCGGGTGCGGCGCAGGATCGCGCGCAGCCGCAGCACGACCTCCTCCAGGCTGAACGGCTTGGTCACGTAGTCGTCGCCGCCCGCGGTCAGCCCGGCGATGCGGTCCTGCACGCTGTCCCGGGCGGTCAGGAACAGCACCGGCAGCCGCTCCTGCTCCGAGCGCAGCTGCCGGGCGACGGTGAACCCGTCCAGGTCGGGCAGCATCACGTCGAGCACCACGATGTCCGGCTGGAACTGCTTGGCAGCGCTCACCGCGGCCGCGCCCGTCTCCGCGACACCGACCTCGAAACCGCTCAGCCGCAGCGTCGCCGAGAGCAGTTCCAGGATGTTCGGCTCGTCGTCGACCACCAGCACCTTGGCCGAGCGCGGCTCATCGATGTTCACCGCGCCAGCATCTCGGCCCAGGCTGAGAGTTTGCTGGGAACACGCTGAGCCGGGCGGATCAACCGCCGTTCCGGTGCCACCATCGGGGGTGTGCACCCGCCTGACTCGCTCCCGGCCCGGCTGTTCCTGCTCGCCTACGACCAGGACCGCGGGCGGCTGACCGGAGGCGCCGCGCTGGCCCCGCTGCTGCGCGCGGCGGCGCTGGCGGAGCTGCACCTCGGCGGCGGGCTGGCCGATGTCCGGGGCAAGGCGCACGCGGTCGCCGCGACGGCCAGCGGTGACCCGGTGCTGGACCAGGTGCTGGCGCTGGTCGGCTCCGCGAAGGCGCGGTCGTGGCAGTACTGGATCACCTACCGGCCCAGGACCACGGTGGCGGCCGTGCGGGAGGCCCTCGTCGCCTCGGGGCACATCCGGGTGACCCGCCGCCGGGGGCTCGGACTCTTCCGCACCACCAAGATCACATTGGTCGATCCCGGCGAGGCGACGCACATCGCGAGCCTGGCCTCCGAGGCGCTGCGCGGCGCCTGGCCGGTGGCCGAGGTCGACCTCCGCGACGCCGCCGTGGTGTGCCTCGCCGCCGCGGCGAAGCTGCGCACGGTGGTCAGCCGCGCGGACCGCCGGGCCTACCGCGGGCGCCTCGCCGAGCTGAGCGCGCGGGTCGGCCCGGTGCCCACCGCCCTGCGCAAGGCCCTGCAGGCGCAGAACGGGGGCTCGGCCAGCGGCGACGGCGACTGAGCACCCGGGTCCCGTGCTACCGGTAGGTCAGGCCCGCGTCGGCCATGCGGCGCGTGGCCTCGACGACGTCCTTCTCCCCGGCCGCGATGTAGAGGCGCAGGTAGGGCAGCGGCGTCGCGCCGGACTCCGGCCCGGGGTAGGGCCACGGCCACACGGGCGCCACGAGGACGCCGGTCCGCTCGAAGCACTCGGCGCGGTACTGCTCGGGCTCGTAGGCGGGCGGCACCTCGATCAGCACGTACGGCGTGCACTCCCCCGCGTGCACGGCGCTGCCGGGATGGCCGAGCTGCTCCACGCACGCCTGCACGGTGGCCTGGCGGATGTCGGCGACCTCGAAGCTCTGCGCCGTGAGGAAGTCAGTGCTCTCCGCCGACTCCAGCCAGTCCGCCATGGCGTGCTGCGCCGGTCCCGCGTGCATCAGCCCGTGGTGCAGCCGGTACCGGTTGATCAGCTCGGCGAGCACGTCCGGCGCGGCCACCATCGAGCCGATGCCCCAGCCGTTGCACCCGAACTGCTTGCCCATGGACCGCACCGCGAGCCACGGCACCCGCGGCGCCCGCTCGACCACCACGCGCAGCGCGGAGGTGGCATCGACACCGGCGTCGCAGACCCCGAAGTACGCGTCGTCGACCAGGATCGCCGCGTCGTGTTCGACAGCCGCGTCCACCATCGCGGCGACGAACTCCTCTGACCAGTTCACCGCGGTGGGGTTGTGCTGCGCGTTGATCACGACCATGGCCAGGCGTTCCCCTGGCGTGGCAAGCACCTTCGCCACGGCCTCGGCCAGATCCTCTTGCTGTGGCTGGAATCCGTGCTCCGGGCGCAGCGGGAGGTAGCGCACCGCGAACCCGAGCGGGGAGAACACCCCGGAGTAGTCCCAGCTCGGCCCGGCGGCGAGCACCACCGGCGTGCCCGGCCCAGCACCGTCGCGGACGAGGCGGCCGAAGTCGAACATCGCGTGCCGCGTCCCGGTCCAGGAAACCGCGACCTCCCAGTCCCCTCCGGTGAGCCCGTGACCGGTCGCGAGGTGCTCCCGCAGGGCGGTGCGCAGCCTGGGCAGGCCGTAGAGCGAGAGCTGGTAGCCGTGCGCGTTGACCGGTGTCTCCGCGAGGCGGGCGGCGAGCGCGGGCGGCACCCGGTCCCAGGTCTCGCCGAAGCTCAGACAGATCGGATCGCCGTAGGGCAGACCCCGGTGCAAGTACTCGCGCAGCAGCAGCACATCCGGCATGGCGCACGGAGCGGCGTCGCCGTCGAGCAGCGTGCGCAGGGTGGACTCAGTGATCATGACAGCCTCCAGGCTCTTCGGGTGGGGCCGGAGGGTGCCGAAGCGCGATGGATCGGTGATGGAGCCCGGATGGACGGTCGGCGCGGAGGCATCGAAAAATCTGACCGTTCGGCCAGGTGTCAGCCGTCGACACCGCCATCCGGTCGTCATAGGGTGTGCTGAATCCGGCGTATTGGCAGGTCAACGACGATGTCACCAGCTCGTGGGACGCAGTGGCGGTCATGTCGCGCAGTGGCCGTCGTGGTGTCCCTGGTTCTGGTGGCCGCCTCGGTGGTGGTCATCACCGAGGCGCTGGGCAATCCGGGCACCGTGCTGGCCGACAAGACGCTGCAGGTGCTCTTCAGCGTGGTCACGGTGGTGACCCTGCTGATCGGGGCGCGCCGCCGGACCGGGGCGGACCGCGGCTGGCGGCTGTGGATGGCGGCGACGGCCTGCTGCATGGGGCTCGGCCTCGGCGTGTGGATCTGGATCAAGCTGATCAGCGGTCTTCCGCTGCCCGCGAGCACCCTGGGCAACGTCGCCTACTTCATGGTGCCGGTGTTCGCCCTGATCACTGTGATCAGCCTGATCGACCTGGACGTGGTCGGCGAGGAGCAGCGGCCCGCGGCCCGGCCGAAGCGGGCCCGGGTGGTGCTGCTGCTGGACGTGGTGATCATCGCGAGCTCGGTGCTCCTGGTCGGCCACGCCGGGCTGATGCTGAAGCTGACCAACCGCTCGTCCTCGGCGGGAGCGGGCGGCAACCTCGTGCTCCAGCTGATGCACCCCATCTCCTACGTGCTCGTCGCGGTGATCGCGGTGATCGTCTCCGGGGTGCGCGGGCTGTGGCGGCAGCCGGCGCTCGGCCTGCTGGTGCTCGGCTTCCTCGCGCACGCCGCCTCCGCGACGATCACCACGAGCCTGGTCCTCAGCGGTGTCAAGCACATCCCGCCGGTCATCGACATCGGCTACATGACGGGCAACGCGCTGTTCCTGCTCACCGCCGTGGCACCGCCCGGCCGCCCGGCCCCCGGCAGGCGCAGGCGCTCCGACCACTGGCTGCACCTGGCCGTCCCGTACGTGCCGCTGCCGATCGCCGCGCTGTTCCTCGGTTTCCGCACCACCGACGGCACGCAGATCGAACCGCTGGAGATCTACCTCGGCTTCGGCCTCGTCGCCGCGGTCGTCGGCAGGCAGTTGATCGCGATCGCCGACAACCTGTGGCTGCTCGGCCGCCTGCGCGCCAGCCAGCGCGAGCTGGAGTACCAGGCCTACCACGACTCGCTCACCGGTCTGGCCAACCGCGCGCTGTTCCAGGAGACGCTGCGCCGCGCGGTGGAGGACAACTCGGCGAGCGCACCGCCGTTGCTGGTGCTGTTCATCGACTTCGACGACTTCAAGAAGGTCAACGACCAGTACGGGCACGCGACCGGCGACGCGCTGCTGCAGGCGATCTCCGCACGCCTGCGCGAGCTGCTGCCCAGCACCGACCTGGTGGCCCGGCTCGGCGGCGACGAGTTCGGAATCCTGTTGCACCAGAACGGCAAGACCCCGGAACAGATCGGCACCGCGGTCCTGGAAGGCATGCAGCAGCCGTACCTGGTGGACGGGCGCGAACACGTGGTGCGCGCCAGCATCGGCCTCGCGGAGCTGAGCCCGGACGATCCCGCGCTGACCGCCGAGGAGCTGCTGGCCCGCGCGGACTCCGCCATGTACACGGCCAAGCGGCGCGGCAAGGGCACGCTCGCCCTGCACCCCGCCTAGTGTTTCCCGGTGCGCACCATAAAGCGGTCCGGCGAACACGAGCTGGAGATCAAGAAGTCGCGCTTCCTCTGCGCGCTTGCCAGGGTCGAGCACGAGGACGAGGCGCGCGAGTTCATCCGCTCCCGTCGCCGGGCGCACGTCAACGCCGGGCACCACTGCTCCGCCTACGTCCTGGACGACGCGCAGCGCTCCAGCGATGACGGGGAGCCCGCCGGAACCGCGGGCGTGCCGATGCTGGAGGTCCTGCGCAGGCGCGAGCTGACCGGCGTGGTCGCGGTGGTCAGCCGCTACTACGGCGGCGTGAAGCTCGGCGCCGGTGGGCTGATCAGGGCCTACGGCGGTGTGGTCGCCGAGGCGGTGGACCTGCTGGGCGTGGTCGAGCGGCGGCCGGTGCTGCTGGTCTCCACGGTGGTGGACTACCTGCGCGCGGGAAAGCTGGACAACGAGCTGCGGAACTCGCGGTTCCGGCTCGCCGGCGCCGAGTACGGAGCCGAGGTGCGGTTCCGGATCAGCGTCGAGGAGAACGCCCTCGCGGAGTTCGGCGAGTGGCTGGCCGGACTGACCGCGGGGCAGGCCGAGTACACAGTGGACGGTTCAGGGTACGTCGAAGTCGATCTGACGAATGGATGAGACCGGCTGACGCGCCCCCCTCGTTGTGTCATCGTCTTCCTTAGCTGACGTACGAGGGAGGCGCGTATGTCCGGCCTGTTCCTGTTCACGTTGCTCTGGGTGCTCATCGCACTGGCCCCCGTGCCCAATCCCCAGGTCCGCCGGACACTCCTGCTGCTGGTGCTCGGGGTCTCGGTGACCGCGATCGCCTACACCTTCTTCGAGTTCACCGAGGCCGGGATGCGTCAGCGCGATGACGACAACGACCGCAGCATGCTGAACATGGCGCTGCTGGTGGCCGGGCCGGGGGCGCTGGTCGCCCTGCTGCGGCTGGCCACGGCGAGCCACGACCGCAGCTGAGCGTCCACAGTGGACAGCATCAGGGCCGCTTGATCCGTTCGATCAGGCTGGTCCAGCTGTCCGCGCCGTGACCGGCCTCGATCGCGCGGTCGTAGTGCGCCTTGACCGCGAGCGGCAGGCCGGTGTCGATCCCGGCGTCCTCGCTGGCGCCGACGATGTGGTCGGCGGTCGCGCCCATCATGACCACGCTGGCCAGGTCGCCGGGGTGCTTGCCCGTGTCGATCTGCTTGGCGGCCTCCCCCAGGTACATGCCCATGCTGCGGAAGTTGTCCTCGGCGTAGGGCCGGAAGCTCTCCGCGGACACGCCCGCGGAGTTCAGCAGCGCGGTCGCGTGCAGGTAGGCCGACAGCGAGGTCAGGAAGATGTCCAGCTGCGCCTGGTAGTACAGCTGGGCCAGCGCGATGTCCTCGCCGACGTAGTCCGGTCGCCCGATGACGCCCAGCACCGGCGCGTACTTGTCGAAGATCGCGCGGGAACCGCTGTAGAAGACGTACGCGCCCTCCTCGCCGACCAGCTCCGCCGGCACCATGACGCCGCCGGTCAGCAGCTCGGCGCCGTGCCCGGCCAGCCAGGTGGCCGCCTCGCGGGTCCTGGCGGGCGTGTCCGAGCTGAGGTTGACGACGACCTTGCCGGCGAGCGCGTCCGTCGCGGTGCCGAGGATGTCGTACATGGCCTGGTAGTCGGTGAGGCTCAGGATGACCACGTTGTTCGCCGCGAGGGCGGCGCCGACGTCCGCGGCCCGGGTCGCGCCCTCGGCGACGAGCGCGTCGGCCCGGCTCGCGGTGCGGTTCCACACGGTCACGGCGTGGTCGTTGGCGAGCAGCTTGCGGACCATCGCCTGGCCCATCGGCCCGAGTCCGATCAGGGTCACGCCGATCTTGCTCATGTTTGTCCTGCCTGTTCAGAGTGTGTTTTCGGGGTCGAGAACGACTCTGCCCGGCGCCGCGCACGGTTCTCGCACGGTTCGCTGTCGGTGGCTCGGGCTAGTTTCGTGACGTGCGATTCGGACTGCTGGGGCCGCTGGCCGTGTGGACCTCCGACGGACATCCCGTGCGGGTGCCCGAGCCGAAGGTGCGCGCGCTGCTGGCGGCGCTGCTCGTCCACGAGGGCCGCGTGGTCTCGGCGGACCGGCTGGTCGAGGACCTGTGGGGCGAGCGCCAGCCCGGCAACCCGCTGAACGCGTTGCAGACCAAGGTTTCCCAGCTGCGCGGGACGCTCGGCCGGGACGTCGTCCTCCGCGCGGCCCCGGGGTACCGGATCAGGGCCGGATCCGTCGACGTCGAGGAGTTCCGCGCGCTGACCGCGCGAGCCCGGGCCGCCGGTGACCCGCGGGAGCGGGCCGAGTTGTTCGCCTCGGCGCTCGCGCTCTGGCGCGGTCCGGCGCTGGCCGACTTCGCCGACGAACCCTTTGCCGCGCCGTCGATCCAGCGACTGGAGGAGGAACGCCTCGCCGCGCAGGAGGACTGGGCCGACGCCCGGCTGGCCCTCGGGGAGCACGGCGCGGTCATCGGCGAACTCGGCGGTCTGGTCGCGCGACACCCGCTGCGGGAACGGTTGCGGGCACTGCACATCCGCGCGCTGTACCGCGCGGGCAGGCAGAGCGAGGCGCTGGCCGGTTACACCGAGCTGCGCGACCGGCTGGCCGACGAGCTCGGCCTCGACCCCGGCCCGGAGCTCGCCGCGCTGCACCAGGCCGTCCTGGAACAGGCGCCGGGCCTCTCCCCGCCGAAGAGCAACCTGCCCGCGGCGATCGGCGAGCTGATCGGCCGGGACGAGGCGGTGCGCGCGGTGCGGGCGCGGCTCGGTGAGTCGCGGCTGGTGACGCTGATCGGGCCGGGCGGTGTCGGCAAGACCCGCCTCGGGGTCGAGGTCGCGCGCCGGCTGGGGGACTCCTTCGCCGACGGCGTCTGGCTGCTGGAGTTCGCGGGCATGGACCGCCAGGCGGCGTGCCCGCCCGACGAGTGGGTCGTCGCGGCGATCGCGGCGACGCTCGGCGTCCGGGAGGAGCCGACGCCCGGTCCGCGTCCCGACCTGCCGGACCGGCTGGCCGAGGCGTTGCGGCACAAGGAGATCCTGCTCATCGCCGACAACTGCGAGCACCTGGTCGGCCAGATCGCCGACGTGATGGGGCGGGTGCTGCGCCGGGCGCCCGGGGTGCGCGTCCTCGCGACCAGCCAGGAGCCGCTGGGCCTGTCCGGGGAGGTGCTGTGGCCGGTCCCGCCGCTGGAGGTGCCGGGCCGCTCCAGCGACCTCGCCGCCGCGCGCGAGTTCAGCGCGATCCGGTTGTTCGAGACCCGCGCGGGGATCACGGTCGACGAGGACACGGCGCCGGTGGTGGCCGAGATCTGCCGGAGGCTGGACGGCATCCCGCTCGCCCTGGAGCTCGCCGCGACCAAGGTCCGGGTGCTCGGGGTGCACCAGCTGCTCAACCGTCTCGGTGACCGGTTCCGCCTGCTCGCCGGGGGCCCGAGGGACGCGCCGGCCCGGCAGCGCACGCTGCGCGCGATGATCGACTGGAGCTGGGAGCTGCTGGGCGAGCCGGAGCGGGTCCTGCTGCGGCGGCTGGCGATCCACGCCGAGAGCTGCTCGCTGGAGGCGGCCGAGGCGGTCTCCGGTGACGGCGCCGATGTGCTGGAGCTGTTGTCCGGCCTGGTGGACCGGTCCCTCGTGGTGTCACAGACCCGCGGCGGCGCCGAGCCGCGCTACCGCCTGCTCGAATCCGTCGCCGCCTACGCCCTGGAGCGCGTCCACGAGGCGGGTGAGTTCGACGAGCTGCGCCTGCGTCACGCCCACTACTACGTCGATCTCGCCGAACGCGCCGCCCCGCGGCTGAACGGGCACGACCAGCGCCAGTGGCTCGACCTGCTCGACGCGGAGACCCCCAACATGCGCGCGGCCCTGGAAACCGCTGTGCAGCAAGGAGATTCCGGCCTCGCCCAGCGCCTCGTCACCGCGCTGTCGTGGTACTGGTTCCTCCGCGGGAGGCTCGGCGAGGCGAGCAGGTCGCTGCGCCTGGCGGGTGGCTCGCCCGCGACGCGGGCGTGGCTGACCGGGATCGCCGTGCTGGAAGGGCAGCGCCCGGACCTCGGCGTTCTCGACGCGGCGGAAGAGCTGGAGGACTCGCGGGCGCTGTGGTTCCTCGGCTACTGCATGTCCACCGTGGGCGACATGCAGACCGGCGAACGGATGACCCTGTTGGCGCTCAAGCGGTTCGAGGAGACCGGCGACCAGTGGGGCATCGCCGCCGCGACCACCGACCGCGTCAGCCAGCAGATGCACAAGGGCGAGTTCGCCGACGCCAAGGAGCTCGCGAACCGCATCGCCCGGATGTTCGCCGACCTCGGTGACCGCTGGGGGCAGCTCCAGGCGTCGTTCACCCTCGGCACCCTCGCCGAGATCTCCGGGGACTACGAGCGCGCCGCCGCCCTGCACCGCGAAGGCCTCCGCATGGCCGAGGAGCTGAGCCTGTGGCCGGAGGCGTCCTACCAACTGTCCTGGCTCGGTCGGATCGCGTTGCTCACCAAGGACTTCGTCCGGGCACGGGACTTCCACGAGCGCGCGCGGCGCCTCGGCGTCGAACAGAACTTCCCGCCCGCGGAGATGTACGCCGTGACCGGCCTCGCCCTCGGCGCCCGCCGCGAGGGCGACTTCGACGAGGCCGAGGAGCACCTGCACCGCGTCCTCGCCTGGCACCGCGACGTCGGCTACCAGGAGGCGGGCGCTCTGGCCTTGGCCGAACTCGGCTTCATCGAAGAGCAACGCGGCAATGCTTCATCGGCGCGGCGGTTGCACGAGCAAGGGCTCGCGTTGGCTCGGCGGACCGGTGACCCGCGCGCGATCGCGCTGGCCCTGGAGGGACTGGCGGGCGTGCACGCGCTCGCCGGGGAGCTTTCGCGGGCAGCTCGCCTGCTCGGTGCGGCCGATGCCGCGCGGCGCTCCGTCGGAATGCCGTTGCCCGCGGCGGAGCGCGGAGACGTGGATCGGATCTCGGCGGCGGTCGGGCCCGGGTACGCGGCGGATTTCGAGTGGGGAAAGGGGGCGTCGTTGGCTGATCTCGGATTCGACGCCTAGCACTCGGCTAACAGCGAGCCGTTGATCGCGCCTTGTACACCTCCAGCAGGCGCTCCAGGTGGGGGCGCGCCCTCGCGGTGTCGCCGTGGGACTCCGCGAAGGCGATCAGCCGCACCAGGGCCTCGGCCTCGCATCGCGGTTCGCCCTGGCGGGCCAGCGGCAGCGTGACGACGGCGGGTGCGGTCGAGAGTTCCTCGGCGATGTCCAGATAACACTTGTAGGCGTGTTCGGACCGCGCGTACTCACCGCGCTGGAACAGGAGGCGACCGGTCAGCTCCCAGACGGAACCCTGCAGGCGCCGCTCGGCCGACACCTCCTCGAAGCCTGCCGGGGCGGCGTCGGACTCACCGTGGTCCTGGTCTGACCGAGCACGCTGCCTGAGCATCTTCGCCTCCACCGCCGAGCCGGTTAAAGATGATCTTTACACGGTCCACGCCGGGCAGCAGCGTCCTGGGGTGAATGCCAAGGCCCTAGTCGCGCAGCCAGCGCAGGGAAAGCCACAGCTCAGCACGGGTGTCGGGGGTGGAGAGGTCCCGCCCGAGCAGCTCCCCGATTCGGGTGATCCGGTGCCGGACGGTGTTGCGGTGCACGCCCAGCGCGTCGGCGGCGGCGTCCCACCCGCCGTGGTGCGCCAGCCACGCGTGGAGCGTGTCGAGCAACCCCGCCTCCAGAACAGGTCGCAGGCTGCGCCGCGCGAACGACTGCGCGTCCTTCGAGGAGACCAGGGAGTCCACGGTGGAGCTGTCGACGCGAGACCGGCCCTCGATCACCGCCTCGGCGAAGAGCCGCGAAGCGCGCAGGGCGGCGGAACGCAGCTCTCCCAACGGAACCGGACCGCTCGCACCGGTCAGCCAGCCCTTCGGCGCGTACGGCCGGTCCTCCGGCAGCACAACGAGGAACCCGTCCGCGACAGGAGCCACGAGCGGCGTGTCGAACGCGTCCGCGTTCCTCCGCACGCGACGAGCGCGGACGACTCGCCACCGCGTGTCCGGCGGAGCTTCCAGAGCCTTTTCCAGCAGTGCGGCCGAATCCACGCCGTTGACCGCCAAACCGAGCACTCCCGCCGTGAGGTCCGGTGAGGACCTGGTGGACGCGACGAGCAGCGACAGCAAGGCGACTCCGACGCTGAGCACGGCGCGATCAGCAGGCTCGAACGAATCCCCGGCGACCAGCACGGATCGTGGGCCGGATCCAGCTCCGCGCAACGCGTGGGCGACGAGCTGCCGCGAGCCGTGATGCGCGGTGGCCGCGGAAGGACCCTTCGGCGCGCGAACGCGTTCCACGAGCCGAAGCTCGTCGTCCGGCGGTGCCGAACCGCCTGAAGCGATGCGGCGACCGGACGGATCGAACAACACGGTCCAACCGGAGAGCAGTTTGGCCAGGCGACGCACCACTGCCACGGCACCATCGCTCGCGGCCGCCTTGGTCAGCGCGGCCTGCGCCGTGGACAACCTGCGCATGCCCGCGCGCTCCGCCTCCGCGAGCATCAGCGACACTTCCTGGCCGATCCGGAGGAACGTGACCTGGATGGACACCAGCAGCAGCGGCAGGCCGTGGCGCTCGCACGCGGAGATCAACAGCGGCGGCACCGCGTCGTGCACCGGGGTCACCCCGAACCCGAGCGCCGCGGCTCCGGCCTCCGCCAGGCGCCGCACGTAGAGGTCGATTTCCTCTGCGCTGGAAGGGAAATCCACTCCGGCGGTGAACAGCAGCTCGTTGCCGATCAAATAGCGCCCCGGGTCACGCAGCTCGCTGACGTGCACCCAGCGCACCCGGCGCCCCTCGACCGGCCCGACCAGGACGGTCAACCCGAGGTCGGGCCGCGCGACCAGATCGCTCAGCGCCACCGTCGGCATCTCCACCCCCACCCCTCCCTTCGCCCGTTGTGAACCCGATGCGGCATTCGTTACGTCTGGTGGAACAAATGCCACATCGGGTACCGCACCCGCTGGACAAAAGATCCTATGGGAAGGCCACGATTGTGCGAGTTATCCACTTCGATGGTGCCCGGCAGTTCCCTACGGTCGGCGAATCCCCTGCGGCTACGGAGGCACAATGCCCATCGACTCCCTGGTGATGGTGAGCTACCTGCTCGCCATGGTGGCGGTCGGCTGGTGGGCCGCTCGCCGCGCGGGCACGAAGAGCGAGTTCCTGGTGGCGGGGCGGCGCCTCGGCCACACCATGTACTCCGGGACGATGTCCGCGGTCGTGCTCGGCGGAGCGTCCACGGTGGGCGGTGTCCGGCTCGGCTACCTCTACGGGATCTCCGGCGCGTGGCTGGTGCTGACGATCGGCCTCGGCGTGCTCGGGCTGAGCCTGCTGTTCGCGCGGCGGATCACCCGGCTGAAGGTCTACACCGTCTCGGAGATGCTGCAGCTGCGCTACGGCGGCGGCGCGGCCACGATCTCCGGCTTCGTCATGTGGGTCTACGCGTTGATGCTCATGGTGACCTCGACGATCGCCTGCTCGACGATCTTCGGCGTGCTGTTCGGGATGGACCGGGCGTCCTCGGTGGTCCTCGGCGGCGGCATCGTGGTGCTCTACTCGGTGCTCGGCGGGATGTGGTCGATCACCCTCACCGACATGGTGCAGTTCGTGGTGAAGACGGTCGGCATCCTGTTCGTGCTGCTGCCCGTCGCGGTCGCGAAGGCGGGCGGCTTCGACGGGCTCGCGGCCGCGCTGCCCGCCGACTACTTCTCGTTGTGGCACATCGGCGCCGAGACGATCCTGACCTACGTCCTCGTCTACTTCTTCGGGCTGCTGATCGGCCAGGACATCTGGCAGCGGGTGTTCACCGCGCGCGACGACAAGGTGGCCACGGTCGGCGGCACGTTCTCCGGGCTGTACTGCCTGCTCTACGCCTTCGCCGGGGCGATCGTGGGGATGGCGGCGAAGGCGCTGTTCCCGAACCTCGCCTCACCCGACGACGCCTTCGCCACGATCGTCACCGACGCCCTGCCGACCGGACTGCGCGGACTCGTGCTCGCGGCCGCGCTCGCCGCGGTCATGTCCACCGCGAGCGGTGCGCTGATCGCGTGCGCCACGGTGGCCAGCAACGACATCTGGCCCCGCCTGCGCCCGTCGGAGAACCGCGACGAGGTGCGCACGGCACGGATCTTCACCCTGGTGCTCGGCATCGCGGGCATCGCGATCGCCTCGATGCTCCAGGACGTCGTGGGCGCGCTGACCGTGGCCTACAACCTGCTCGTCGGCGGTCTGCTGGTGCCGATCCTCGGCGGGCTGGTGTGGCGGCGCGGGACCCGGCAGGGCGCGCTCGCCTCGATCGTCGTCGGCGGGACCACCGTGGTGGTGCTGATGCTCACCCACGGCATGCTCGCCAACGAGCCGATCCTGTGGGGCCTGCCGATCAGCCTGGTGACCTACGTGGCGGTCAGCCTCGCCACCCCGCCGACCGAAGCCGCGAAGCTCGCGCACTGGCAGGCCCGTCTGACAGGAGAACCCCGATGATCCCCCGCATCAGCAGCAAGGTCGCCTCGTTCACCGAGTCGGTGATCAGGGAGATGACCCGGGAGGCGGACGCGCACGGCGCGGTCAACCTCTCCCAGGGGCTGCCGGACTTCCCCTGCCCGCCGGAGCTCAAGCGCGCGGTGGCCGAGGCGGTGCACGCCGACCTCAACCAGTACCCGACCACCTTCGGCGAGTCGGCGCTGCGTGAGGCGATCGCGGTCAAGACCGAGGCGGCCTACCCGGGCTGGCGGGTCGATCCGGAGACCGAGCTGTGCGTGACCTGCGGCGCCACCGAGGCGATGGTGGCCACCATGCTCGCCCTGCTGGAGCCGGGCGACGAGGTGGTCATGTTCGAGCCGCGGTACGAGAACTACGGCCCGGACGCGATCTTCGCGGGGGCGAAGCCGGTGTTCGTGCCGCTGCACCGTCCTGATTGGACGATCGACGAGGCCGAGCTGCGCGCCGCGTTCAGCGACCGCACCAGGGCGATCGTGGTGAACACGCCGCACAACCCCACCGGCAAGGTCTTCTCCGCCGAGGAGCTGGAGCTGATCGCCGAGCTGTGCCAGACCCACGACGTGCTGTGCTTCACCGACGAGATCTACGAGCACATCCACTTCCTCGGCGAGGGCGGCCACATCCCGCCCGCCACCGTGCCGGGGCTGGAGGACCGCACGGTCACGATCAACAGCCTGTCCAAGACCTACGCGGTGACCGGTTGGCGGGTCGGCTGGACGATCGCTCCTGACTGGGCCACGAAGGCGATCCGGACCGTGCACGATTTCCTCACCGTGGGCGCGCCGACGCCGTTGCAGGCGGCCGGGGTGACCGCGATGCGGCTGCCCCGCGGCTACTACACCGAACTGGCCGAGCACTACCGGCGGCTGCGCGACCTGCTCTGCCCGGCGCTGGCCGACATCGGGTTCGAGCTGCGCGTGCCGGACGGCGCCTACTACGTGCTCTGCGGGACCGGGAAGTTCGACCCTGCCAAGGACGACGTGGCGTTCGCCAGGCGGCTGATCACCGAAGCGGGGGTGGCGACGGTGCCGGGCTCGTCGTTCTACGCCGACCCCGCCAAGGGCGCTGACCTGGTCCGCTTCGCCTTCCCGAAACGGGAGGAGACCCTGCTGGCCGCCATCGACCGCCTGGGCACGCTTGGGTAAAGATCACCACGTCGCGCCGCACCGGCCGTTTTCCCCTGGTACTACGAGAGGAAGATCATCTGCAGAACGGGGGTCGGTGTGAGCGACACCAGCGTTTCCCGGGCCGATGGCCCCGGCCGGTGGCTTGCCAAGGCGGCCACCGAGGTGCTGTCCCCGTACACCGTGCTGATCGCGCTGCCGTTCGCGGTCGGCGCGGCCACCCAGGACCGGCAGGCCGAGGCGCTGTGGTGGGCCGCGGCGCTGGCGGTGTTCTCCAGCCTCATCCCGTGGGTGCTGATCATGGGCGGGGCGCTGCGCGGGCGGTGGGAGGGCCACCACGTGCGCAACCGGGAGGGCCGCAAGACGCCGCTGATCATCTGCGGCTGCTCGGTGATCGCGGTGACGGTGCTGATGGTGGCCATGGACGCGCCCGCGAGCATGCAGGCACTCGGCGTGGCCGAGCTGATTTTACTGCTGGTGACGGTCGGCGTGACCTTCGGTTTCAAGTGGAAGATCAGCATCCACGCCGCGGTCGCCTCGGCCGCCGCGCTGGTCACGGCGGTGCTCTACGGGATGGCGTGGCACTGGTTGTGGCTGCTGGTGGTGCTCGTGGGCTGGTCGCGGGTGCGGATCAACGACCACGACCTGCCCCAGGTGGTCGCGGGCACGCTGCTCGGCCTGGTCGGCGGCGCCCTGTTCATCGGCCTCGCCTGACGCCCGACCCGCGCGGCGGAGTGCCCGTGGTGCAGGAAAGTAAGCTCGGCGGGTGCGGAGTTACCGGCAGTACTGCGGACTCGCCGCCGCCCTGGACGCGGTGGGCGAGCGGTGGACGCTGTTGGTCGTGCGGGAGCTGCTGATCGGCCCCCGCCGCTACGGCGAACTGCTCGCCGACCTGCCCGGGATGGGCACCAACCTGCTCGCCGAGCGGCTCAAGTCCTTGACGCGGTTGGGAATCGTGGCCAAGGACGACCAGGTCTACTCCCTGACCGACCGCGGGAGGGGGCTCGCGGGCGCCGTGCGGGAGCTGACCCAGTGGGGCCTCGCCGGGTTGGAGGAACCGGACGAGGGCGTCGTCTGCCGCGCGCACTGGACGCTGGGCGGGCTCCGGGCGATGGCCGACGCGAGGCGGGTGCCGGGGCTGGAGGAGAGCTACGAGTTCCACATCGACGACGAGGTCTTCCACCTGGAGGTCTCCGGCGGTGTGGCGCGCGCGGGGCGGGGTCCGGCAGAACGCCCGGCCATGACCATGACCACCGACGCGAAGACCTTCGTGCGCCTGGGGTCCGGGAGGTACCGGGCCCGCGACGCCCGGGCCGAGGGACGGCTGACGATCACCGGTGATCCCGCGGCGGGGCGGCGCTGCGCCGCGGTGCTCGGGTTGACGGGAGGCGAGTCGTGATCATTCCGGAGCTGCAACCGCTGCGCGACGCCTTCGACGACCTGCTCGGCGCGCGCCCCGGGTGGAGCGGGGCGCTGGCCGCCCACCACCGCGGCAGGCTCGTCGCGCACCTGCACGGCGGCCCGGACTACCGCTCGGACAGCGTGCAGCTGATCTGGTCCTCCTCCAAGGGGGTCGCCGCGCTCGCGGTCGCGGTGCTGATCGACGAGGGCCGGCTCGACCCGGAGACCCCGGTCGCGGAGTACTGGCCGGAGTTCGCCGAGGGCGGCAAGGCGGGCGTCACCGTGCGGCTGCTGCTCTCCCACCAAGCCGGTCTGTCCTCAGTGGACGGAGGGTTCGGGCTGGACGACGTGATCGAGCACGACCGCCTCGCGAAGCGGCTGGCCGCGCAGGAACCCTTGTGGGCGCCCGGAACCGCGCACGGCTACCACGCGCTGACCTTCGGCACGCTCGTCGGTGAGCTGTACCGGCGCGTCACCGGCGGCACGGTCGGCGACTGGCTGAGGACCGAGTTCCCCGACCTCGACGTGTGGTTCGGCCTGCCCGAGTCGGTGGAGCCGCGACTGGTCCCCCTGTTCACCCCCATCGGTTTCGACCCGAAGAGCCCGGTGGTGCACGCACTGCTGACCCGGGACACGCTGACGCGGCAGGCGTACAGCGCGGACTTCGGCGCCCGCGTCGGCAACGAGCGGAGGCTGCGCGCCGCCGAGGTGCTCTCCGTCGGCGGAGTGGCGTCCGCGAAGGGCCTCGCCGGCCTGTACGCGGCGTGCCTGGACCGGCTCTCCCCCGCCACGCTCGACCTGGTCGCACACCCGCACGCGTCCGGCCACGACCTCATCCTGTTGCAGGACACCACTTACGGCCTGGGTTTCCAGGTCAGCAACGGAACGTTCGGGCACGACGGGCTCGGCGGCTCGCTGGCTTTCGCCGATCCGGCCGCCGAGCTGACCTTCGCGTTCATCACCAACCACATGCCGGTTCGCGGCTTCGCCGACGAGTGCACCGGGCCGCTGGTCGAGGTGCTACGTCGTTGCCTGTCGCAGCCAGACGGCGGTGTCCGGCGGTAGCTCCCCGTCGTCGAGCGCCCCGCTCGCGAGCAGCACGCTTTCGTGCTCCGGCAAGGAAACCGTCGTGCTACCGAGGTTGACGACACAGCAGAACCCGTCCTCGCGCCGGAAAGCGAGCACGTCCCGACGCAGGTCGATCCATTCCATCGTCCCGTCTCCCGGGCGCAGCGCCAGGGCTTTGCGATAGAGGTGGAGCATCGAGTCCGGCCTCGCCTCCTGGGCCTGCACGGTGTGGTCGGCCCACTCGGCGGGCTGCGGCAGCCACGAAGCGCTGTCGAACGGCGCAGACCACGGGATCGGCACCCGGCATCCGTCGCGACCGGGATCGGAACCCTTGGTGCGTGCGAAAACGGGGTCTTGTCGAAGCTCGTCAGGAATGTCCTCGACCTCCCACAAGCCCAGCTCTTCGCCTTGGTACACATAGACTCCGCCCGGCAACGACATCGCGAGCAGTGCCGCCGCACGAGCGCGACGCGTGCCGAGCTCCCGATCGACGGGCGTGCCGTGCCTGCGGTCCGCGAAATCGAAACCGGTGTCGCCCGCACGACCGTACCGTGTCACGTGCCGGGTCACGTCGTGGTTGGACAGCACCCAGGTCGCAGGCGCGCCAACGGGAGCATGGGCATCTAAAGTGGACTGGATGACCGCGCGCAACCGCTCCGGCTCCCACGGGCAGGCCAGGAAGTCGAAGTTGAACCCGGAGTGCAGTTCGTCGGAGCGCAGGTAGAGCGCGAACCGCTCCGGGTCCGGCAGCCACATCTCCCCCACGAAGATCCGCTTGTCCGGGTAGGAGTCGGCGATCTTGCGCCACGCCCGGTAGATCTCGTGCACGCCGTCGAGGTCGGAGTAGGGCAGCCGCTCGGTGGCGCCGCCGACGTCGGGCAGCGCCGGGTCCTTCACCAGCCCGTCCGCGACGTCGATCCGGAAACCGTCCACACCGCGGTCGAACCAGAAGCGCAGGATGTCCTCGAACTCCTCGCGCACCTCCGGCTCCGTCCAGTTCAGGTCCGGCTGTTCCGGAGCGTAGAGGTGCAGGTACCACTGGCCGTCCGGGACCCGCGTCCACGCCGGGCCGCCGAAGCGCGACTGCCAGTCGTTCGGCGGCAGCTCACCGCGTCCGTCGCGGAACCAGAACCTCTTGCGCGCGGACGGGGAGCGCAGCGCCTCGGCGAACCAGGGGTGCCGGTCGGAGCAGTGGTTCGGCACGATGTCGATGATGATCCGGATGCCCAGCCGGTGCGCGTCGCGGATCAACGCCTCGGCGTCGGCGAGCGTGCCGAACGCGGGATCGATATCGCGGTAGTCGGCCACGTCGTAGCCACCGTCCGCCATCGGAGACGGGTACCAGGGGCTCAGCCAGATCGCGTCGATGCCCAGCTCGGCCAGGTACGGCAGGCGTTCGCGGACTCCGGCCAGATCACCGGTCCCATCGCCGTTGCCGTCCGCGAAGCTGCGCGGGTAGACCTGGTAGATGGCCGCTCCGCGCCACCACGTGTCCGTCACAGTGCTCCTCCTAACCTTTGACGCTTCCGGCGGTGAGCCCGGCGAGGATCTGTCGCTGGAAGACCAGGAAGATCCCCACCATCGGCAGGCCGGCCAGCACCAGCCCGGCCAGCACCAGGTTCAGCGGCATGTCCGGCTCCATCCGTTGCAGCGCCACGCTGAGCGTCTGCGCGCCCGGGTCCGGGAACACCAGCAGCGGCCAGATGAAGTCCTTCCAGGCGCCCACGATCGCGAAGATCGAGACCACCGCGAGGACCGGCCTGGAGATCGGCAGCACGATCCGCACCAGGATGCGCACCGGCCCGGCGCCGTCGATCGTGGCGGCTTCCAGGAGCTCACCGGGGATCTGGTCGAAGAACCGCTTCAACAGGTAGATGTTGAAGGCGTTGGCCGCGGCGGGCAGCCAGATCGCGGCCGGCGAGTTGATCAGGTTCGCGTGCACCAGTGGAACGTCCACAATGGTCAGATACGTGGGCACGAGGAGCGCGGAGGCGGGCAGCATCAGCGTCGCCAGCATCAACCCCATGATCGCGTTGCCGAGCACCGGCCGCAGCTTCGACAGCGCGTAGGCCGCCGGGACGTCCACGGCCAGCTGGAAGAGCCAGGCACCGCCCGCGACCACCACCGTGTTGAGGAAGTAGCGCGCCAGGTCCATCTCCTGCCACGCCTGGGCGTAGCTCTCGGGGTGCCAGACCTCGGGCACGATCGGCGACGGCGCCCGCGCCAGCTCCGGGGCCGACTTCATCGCGCCGGTCACCGCCCAGTAGAGCGGGAACAGGAAGGCGGCGGTGAATCCCAGCAGCACCAAGGAGAACACCGTCCAGTAGACGGTCTTTCCCCTGGGGGTGCGCAGTCGCGCCGGGGACACGAGCGTTCTCATGATCTCCCCTTGGTCAGGCGGACGTAGGCGGCCGAGAAGACGCCGAGCACCACGAACAACAGCAGGCTCATCGCGCTCGCGGTCCCGAAGTCGTTGTAGACGAAGGCGTAGCGGTACAGCAGGAGCAGCACGGTGAGCGTGGAGTCCTCGGGTCCGCCGCCGGTCATCACGTACGGCTCGGTGAAGACCTGCATCGTCGCGACGACCTGCATCAGCAGCAGGATGACCAGCACGAACCTGGTTTGCGGCACCGTGACGTGCCACAGCCGCCTCCACAGGCCCGCGCCGTCCAGTTCGGCGGCTTCGTACAGCTCGCCTGGGACCGTCTGCAGCGCGGCGAGGTAGATCAGCGTGGCACTGCCCATGTTCGCCCACGTGGAGACGATCACCAGCGAGATCATCGCGGTGTCGCCGGAGTCCAGCCAGTTCAACGGCGGCGCCCCGACCGCGCGCAGCCCGTCGTTGAACAGCCCCGGCCCCGGGTTGTAGAACCACTTCCACAGCAACGAGGTCACGACCGGCGGCAACATCACCGGCAGGTACACGAGCAGCCGGAAGTAGCCCCGCGCATGCCGCATCTCGTTGAGCACCACGGCGGTGACGAACGGGACGACGAACCCCAGCAACAGTGCCAGCACGGTGAACAGCACCGTGTTTCGCCATGCGACTCCGAACAGCGGGTCGGCGAACAGCCGCTCGAAATTGGCGAGGCCCACCCACGTCGGCTCGTTGACGAAGTCGACCTGCTGGAAGCTCAGCAGCAGGCCGCGGATGATCGGCCACCAGGAGAACAGCGCGAAGCACAGCAGTGCGGCGGAGAGCAGCCCGTACGCCGTCAGGTTCCGCCGCGCCGCCTCAGCCAGCCTGGGCGAGCGCACTGTTGACCTTCGTCTCGGCCTCGGCGAGCAGCCGGTCCACGTCGGCGCCGCGGTCGGTCAACACGGCCTGCATCAGGCTGTCCAGTGCGGCGTAGACGCGCTGCGCGTTGGGCGGCTCGACACCGCCCTTGAGCTTCGCGTCCACAAAGGACTGGTAGTTGCGCACGGGAACGGTGGCGTACTTGGCCTTCAGCGCCTCCTGTTTCTCCCGCACCGCCCCCGCGTAGATGTCGGAGAACGGCGAGATCGGCAGGCCCACCGGCTGCTTGAGGTCCGCGTAGCGCTTGAGGTTGCCCTCGATGCGGTCCGGGTCGAGGTACCTCCAGCGCAGCCACGCCAGCCCGGCCCGAACCTTCTCCGGGCTCGCCTTCGGGTTGATCATGTAACCCTCACCGCCGATGAGCGTGCCCCGCCCGCCCGGCATCGGCGCCATCCCGTAGTCGTTGTACGACCCGCCGAACTGGTTGACCAGCGGGGGAATGTTGTCCGGCGCCGCGAGGTACATGCCGAGCTGCCCCGCGCCCATCATCCGCTGCACGTCGGCGGCTTCGAGCAACTGCTTGTCGCCCATGCTGCCGTCGGTCCAGCGCATGTCCCTCAGGTGCCGCAGCACCTCGCGGCCCTTGTCGTTGTCGAAGTCGGCCTTCCAGCCCGCGCCGTCCCTGCGCGCGACCTGACCGCCGACCGAGTACAACCAGCTGGTGAGGTGCCAGCCACCCTGGTTGTTCTTGCTGAGGTCGGCGAACCCAACGATCCCGTTGCCCAGCGCACTGATCTTCTTCGCCGCCGCGCGGACCTCCTCCCAGGTCGTCGGCGGGCGGTCCGGGTCGAGCCCGGCCCTGGCGAACAGGACGCGGTTGTACAGCAGGCCCATCGAGTAGTTCGCGGTCGGCAGCCCGTACACGCGGCCCTTGTCGTCGGTGAAGAAGTCGAGCAGCCCGGGCTTGAGCTCGGGCAGTCCGCGCAGCTGGTCGGTGATGTCCTTGGCCTGGCGGCGCGCGATGATCTGCGCCGGGTCGGTGAAGTAGACGTAGAAGACGTCCTCCAGCTGACCGCTCGCGAGCTTGGCGGAGAAGACCTTCGGGTCCATGAAGCCCTCGCGGGGCTGGATGTCGATGTCCGGGTGCGCCGCCTCGAAGGCCGCCGCGTCCTCGTCGAAGATCCGCCGCTCGAACGCCTGCGTCTGCGGCGCCTGCCCGTTCACCGTGATCACGATCTTGCCGCCGGTCCGCGGGGCCGTCGCACCGCAGGCGACAGCGCTCAGGCAGCACAACAGACCGAGCGTGACGCGCCAACCTCTGGCCATGGGGATGCCCTCCTCAGCGTCGATGCTGTGGCGGCGCGATCCAAGCTGTGGCCAGCCCACCATAGGTTCCCCGACCCATCAGCGCAAGATCTCGACATCTCCACGCAAGATCCGCACAAAGCGGAGGTGAGGTGAGGACCTCAAACGAGGTCCTCGAAGTTCGCCGCGATCTCGACGCGCGCTCCGGCCGCCAGGAAGACGTCGCGCACCGCACGCGCCAGCTTCACCTGGGCGTCCTCCGAGGTCGGCTCGAGCGGTGTGCACTCGACGCGCCAGGCGAAGTAGAGGAAACCGTCCTCGTCATCGAGGGCGAGCGAAGCGTCGGCATCCTCGTTCGCCCACACTTCGATGTGATTGCCCGCCACGGAAACCGCGTTCTCCTTGCCGCGAACCGCTCCCTCGAACTCGACGAGCGGCTTCATGACATCGGATCGAGTTGCCATGCCGTCCACCCACGCGATGAACTGCAACGTCTCACTCATGATTCTCCCAGCTATGCCAATGGGCGAAACGGTGGCGTGTCCAGCCTACCGCCCACGCGGGGTACCGAGAACTGCACCGCGAAGGGAGCTTCGGAATCACAGAATTCCTTGCGCAGCGCGATGAATTCCGGCCCGAGCTCGAAACTTCCCAGCTGCCCGTTGCGACGAATCCTGGCCAGCATGGACTTGCGCAACTTCGACCCCGGACCGGCACGGGCCAGCGCGATCTCGGCGAGCTCGAAGAACGTCTTGTCGTCGACGCGAAGAGCGATGTCGATGTCGGAGGAGCCCTTCGCCTCGCCACGAACCCGGCTTCCCTGACGACCAGGTCCCCGCGCGGAAGGTTGGCCGCCTTCACCAACTGCCGAACACTCCTGGCGAACTTCTTGAACGTCCTTTCGGTGAAACCCTGCGGAACGTCCTCCACCCTCACCGAAGAGGAGCAGACGCCTGGGCACCGTGCCGAAGGTGTTCAACGAACCCCTTGAGCCCCGCCTGAATGCGCAGGAGAGCGGACGTCAGACGGTCACACTCGCTCCACCAATGCGCCAGCGATGCGCGCAGTTCGAGCGCATCGGCATCCGAGGAGCCATGGGCGCACTCCGACACCCGGTCCAGCGATTCACCAAGCCGTTCAACTCCGACGGCGAGCTCGTCGATTCCCACTTCCACCTTGGACAGCGAAGCTTGAACTACCCGCACAACCTCTTCTATTGACGAAGTCATCGCGATCTAGCGGGGGCGGTGGAGCCGCGGACGACGAGCTCGGGTTCGTAGAGCAGTTCTTCCGCCGCGACCTCGGCGCCGTTGATCTGCACGGTGAGCAGGTCCACCGCGGCGCGGCCCATGGCCTCGATGGGCTGGCGGATGGTGGTCAGCGGCGGGTCGGTGCAGTTCATGAAGGCGGAGTCGTCGTAGCCGATCACGGAGAGCTCCTGCGGGACCGACAGGCCGCGGCGGCGGGCGGCGCGGACGGTGCCCAGGGCGAGGGGGTCGCTGGCGCAGACGATGCCGGTGACGCCGCGTTCGATCAGCCGGGCGGCGGCGGCCTGGCCGCCTTCGAGGGAGAACATGGCGTGGCCGACCCGTTCGGCGGGGACGTCGAGGCCGGCCCGGGAGGCCGCGGTGGTGAAGGCGTCGAGCTTGCGGCGGGACGGGACGTGGTCGGGCGGGCCGAGGACCATGCCGACGCGGGAGTGGCCGAGCGAGGTGAGGTGGGTCAGCGCCTGTTCGGCGGCGACGGCGTCATCGCAGGACACGCGCGGGAAACCGAGGTCGTCGACGGCGGCGTTGATCAGCACGGTGGGCAGGTTGCGTTCGGTGAGCAGGCGGTAGTGCTCGTGCGGGGCGTCGGCCTGCGCGTAGGCGCCGCCCGCGAAGAGCACTCCGGAGACCTGCTGGGCGAGCAGCAGTTCCACGTAGTCGGCCTCGGAGACCCCGCCGGCGGTGCGCGTGCACAGCACCGGCGTGAACCCCTGCTGCGCCAGCGCGTTGCCCATGATCTCGGCGAAGGCGGGGAAGATCGGGTTCTGCAGTTCGGGCAGGACGAGGCCGACCAGCCGGGCGCGTTCGCCGCGCAGCTGGGTGGGGCGCTCGTAGCCGAGCACGTCGAGCGCGGTCAGCACCGCGGCGCGGGTGGACTCGGAGACGCCGGGTTTGCCGTTGAGCACGCGGCTCACCGTCGCCTCGCTCACCCCGACCTTGCGGGCCACCTCGGCCAGTCGTCGCGTCATGACCGCAATGGTGGCGCAAGTCGGCGCAAGCCGCGCGCAGTTCTTGCACCGCGCTTGCGGCTGCTGCGATCGGCGTAAGCCACCCGGGTCGAAAGTAGGACACCCTCTGGACTCGGCCGCTGCCGGTTTGTTCAGATTCCAGACCGGGAATTCCAACTTCCGGGAAGGCCAACCCGGATGGCCTATCAGCTGAATACCGAGCGCCCGTTACCGGATGTGAGCATGCTCGCCGTGAGCGGACATCCTCGCAGGTCAATGCCGTATCAAATATTTTTTCGACGTTTCGGGCGTTAGGATCTGAGATGTCTTCGGTCCGCCGACCGAACCCTCTTATCCACCTCGTATCCGTCCTGCCCGAGTGCGCCCGGGCGGGAATCGAGTGCTGCCCGAAGGAGACGCGTTGACACCCGTTTTCGACCGTGCCCGCGTCGACGACATCGACGAGCTGCTGCGGCTCTACCGACGGGTCTACGGCGCCGCCTACGCGCTCCCCCTCGGCACCGAGCCCGCGGTCATGGCCAGGGAGATCACCTCGGACCTGACCACCTGGATGGTCGCCCGCGAACCCGGCGGCGGGCTGGTCGCCTCGATCGTCGGCAACGTCGACCCGGCCGACCGGCTCGGCAAGATGCAGGGCCTGGTGGTGGACCCGGCGTGCCGCGGAGCGGGCATCGCGCAGCAGGCGGTCGGCTCGATGAGCGACGAGATGCTGGCGGACGGCCGGATCGACTCCGTCTACGCCACCGCGCGCACCACCTCCACCTCACCGCAGCGGATCTGCCTGCGCAGCGGCTTCCGCGCGCTGGGCTTCTTCCCCAACCTCCGCAAGGCCGCCAAGCACGAGACGATGGTCCTGCTCGCCCGGCACCGCGACGGGGTGCTCGAACGGCGGCACCCGGTGGACCGCGTGCCCGCCGGACTCGGCCCGATCGTCGCGGCGCTGGACACCGCCGTGGGCATGCCGGTGCGGCCGGAACTGGTGCCGGAGCAGGAAACGCCCTCGGAGCAGGCGCGCTCCTCGGGCGTCGAACTGATCAACGCACCGGAGTTCGTGCTGCGCCGCTTCGCCGAGGTGATGGAGCCGGACCGCGCGTTCTACCCGTTCCACAAGCCGAACATGCTGCTCGCCGCGACCGACGGTTCGTACGAGGTGTACACGCACCTGAGCATCAGCGACGGCTACTGCACGCTGATCGGCGCCGCTCCCGACCCGATGGCGGTCGGCCCGCACATGGACCAGCTGATCGGCCAGCTCGGCAACTTCGGCGCCTTCTACGTGGAGACGCTGGTCCCGTTGCACGCCTTCGACGAGCTGTCCTCGTTGCTGGCGCACGGGTTCCTCCCCGCGGCCGTCTACCCGGCGATGCGCAGGGACGGCGAGCTGTTCCGCGACTACGTGGTGATGGCGCGGACCATGCAGCCGCTGGACTTCCGCGGCCTCGCGATCGACGCGGCGTTCCGGCCGTTCGTCGAGCAGTACATCGACCTCTGGAAGCAGAAGTACCTCAACACAATCGGGGTGTACCGGTGAGCAGCTACCTCGGTCCGGTCACGGTGCCGGACCCCTCGGCCCTCGCCGAGGTCCAACGCCTGTGCGATCTCGCGAAGCCCTACGACGTCGGCCCGGACGCCGACGCGGTGTTCATCGCCGCGATGAACGAGTCGAACCGGTGGCACGCCGAGCGTTCGCCGTTCTTCGCGAGCCTCTGGGGCAGCGCCGAGCCACTTGAGTCCATTGAGGACATCCAGCGGCAGCCCTTCGTGCACGCGAACTTCTTCAAGATGCACGAGGTCGTCTCGATCCCGCGCGAGGACGTCAAGCTGCACGTGACCTCCTCGGGAACCACCGGGCAGAAGTCGCAGATGTTCTTCGACGACTGGACGTTGCGCTCCGGGCAGCGCATGGTGGCGCGGATCTTCGAGCACCACGGCTGGATCGACCCGAGCCGCCCGGTGGACTACCTGATCTACACCTACCAGCCGAAGCCCGGGGTGAACCTCGGCGCGTCGTTCACCGACCACTACCTGTGCGACTTCGCGCCGGTGCGGCGCGTGGAGTACGGCCTGCCCAGCACCGGCAACGGCCACGAGTTCGACGCTTTCGGCGCGGTGCGGGCACTCCTGCGCTCGGCGGAGGACGGCGTGCCCGTGCGGATCTTCGGCTTCCCGGCGTTCCTGTCCTTCACCCTGGACCGGATGCGGTCGCTCGGCCTGCCGCCGGCGGAGCTCTCCGACGACTCGCTCGTGCTCTTCGGCGGCGGGTGGAAGGGCAACGCGGACAAGCAGATCAGCAAGCGCGAGCTGTACGCGAAGATCACCGACCAGCTCGGCATCCCGGACGAGCGCATCCGCGACGGCTTCGGCTCGGTCGAGCACTCCGTGCCCTACATCGAGTGCGCGCGGCACAACATGCACGTGCCGGTGTGGTCGCGGGTGCTGATCCGCGACGTGCGCACGCTGGAGCCGCTGTCCTACGGCGAGCCCGGCTACCTGCAGTTCGTCTCGCCGTTCATCACCTCGGCGCCGGCGCAGAGCGTGCTCATGGGTGACCTCGCGACGCTGCACGCCCCGGCGGAGTGCGGCTGCGGCCTGGACACGCCGTGGTTCGAGATCCGCGGCCGCGCCGGGCTGAGCCGCAACAAGAGCTGCGCCATCGCCGCCGCCGAACTCCTGAAGGACAGGTCATGAACCAGCACTACTGGCAGGGCGAGTGGGTCGACGACGCCGAGGCCGACCGCCGTCTGTCCACTTTGGAGGAAGCGACGCAGGCGGTCCTCGGCAGGGACCCGCTGAGCCCGCTGATCGTGATGGCCGCGGCGGAGCGCCTCGTCGAGCACCTCGCCGACGCCGCGAGCCCGGTGCGCCAGCGGCTCGCGCGGCGGCTGGTGGACTGGAACGTGCCGTCGAAGGAGATCGAGCAGATCCTCGGCGGGCTGTCCGGGGCGCTGGCCCGGCCGACCATCGAGAAGAAGGTCGTCCGCGAGCTGGGCAGCGTCGACCCGAACCGCCTTGCGCGCTTCGACTTCCGCAAGCAGGTCTTCGAGGCGTGGGTGCCGGTCGGGCTGCTCGCGCACATCGCCCCGGGCAACGCGCCCGCCGCGGGTGCGCTGAGCTGCCTCGAGGGCCTGCTCTCCGGCAACCTCAACGTGGTCAAGACCAGCGGCGACGACTCGCGGTTCACCGCCGAGCTGCTGTCCGCGCTGGCCGACGCCGACCCGACCGGGCAGATCGCCGAGCGCGTGATCGTGCTGCACTACTCCTCCAGCCGCCGCGACTGGCTGGAGCGGATGTGCGCGCCCGCCGACGCGGTCGCCGCGTGGGGTGGCGAGGAGGCCCTGGCGGGCGTCGCGTCCGTGCTGCGCCCGGGATGCCGCATGGTCGACTGGGGACCGAAGCTCTCCTTCGCCTACCTGACAAGCGATTCCTGGGACGACGCGGAAACCCTGCGCGCGGTGGCCGCCGATGTCTGCGCGATGGACCAGCAGGCGTGTTCGAGCCCGCAGGTGATCTACCTGGACACCGGGGACGACGCCGAGGTCTTCGCGTTCGCCGAGCGCTTCGCCGCCGTGCTGGACGAGGTGGTCCCCACCGTGGAGCGCCGCGAGCCGAGCGCGCCGGAGTGGGCGGAGATCACCAACACCGTGCTCGTCGCGGAGCTCGAGCAGCACCTCGGTCTGACCAAGGTGCACAAGACCGACTCCTGGCGCGTGCTCGCGGACACCCGGTCGGCGCTGCGCGCTTCGCCGCTCTACCGCACGGTCTGGGTGAAGTCGCTGGCGCGCAAGGAGATCTCCTCGGTTCTGCGGCCGATGCGGCGCTACCTCCAGACGGTCGGCCTCGGCGCGAACCGGCAGGACACCGCGGTGCTGACGCGGAGCCTCATCGCGGCGGGCGTGCAGCGCGTGACCGTGCCTGGCGCGATGCTCGGCAGCTACGACGGCGAGCCGCACGACGGTGTCTACGCGCTGCAGCGCTACAGCCGCCGGGTGGACGTGCAGCTGGATGAGCGCTTCAACCGCGACGCGTGCCTGGACGACCTGGTCGGCGCGCGGAAGCTGCCGCCGCCGAGCGTGCCCGTCACCACGAAGGCGCGGTTCGACGAGCTGCAGGACGACCTCAGCCGCGCCGAGGTGTTCTTCCGCAGCGGTGGTACCACCGGTGCTCCGAAGCTGTCCGCGTTCAGCTGGGCCGACTACGACGAGCACATGCGGCACGGCGCCGAGGGCATGATCGCGGCGGGGTTCGACCCGCGCACCGACCGCACGATGAACCTGTTCTTCGGCGGCCAGCTCTACGGCGGTTTCCCGAGCTTCTTCTCCGTGCTGGAGCGGCTTGAGGCCGTGCAGTACCCGATGGCGGGCCAGCAGAACGAGCACGAGATGGTCGCCAAGTCCATTGTGGACAACCGGGTGGACACCGTGCTCGGGATGCCGAGCTACCTGCTGCGGCTGTTCGACGAGGCCGGGGAGACGCTGCGCGCCTACCGGGGCATCCGCAAGATCTTCTACGGTGGCGAGCACTTCAGCGAGCAGCAGAAGCGGTGGCTGACCGAGGAGTTCGGCGTCGAGCTGATCCGTTCCGCCGCGTACGGCAGCGTGGACGGCGGGCCGCTGGGCTACCAGTGCCTGGAGTCGCCGTCGCGGGTGCACCACCTCTTCGCGGGCATCCAGACCCTGGAGATCCTGGACCAGGAGGAGGACCGCCCGGTCGGCCCCGGCGAGACCGGGCGGCTGGTCTTCACCGCGCACACGCGACGCGGGCAGCGGCTGGACCGCTACGAGATCGGCGACCTCGGTCGCTGGCTGGACGAGGACTGCCCCTGCGGCAGGCGGACTCCGCGCTTCGAACTGCTCGGGCGGGTCGGCGACGTGTTCCGCAGCGGCGGGCACTTCCTCAACTACCGCAGGTTCGTCTCGGTGGCGGGCGAGGCCTTCGACTACACCGGCGACCTCCAGATCGTGCTGGACGAGGTCGGCGACCAGGAGCGGCTGATCATCCGGCTGGACCGCGACCGCGCCCCCGCCGACGCCGAGAAGGTGTGGACGGAGTTCGTGCAGCGCTACCCCGACCTGGAGACCACCGCGGTGCGGGACCAGCTGGTGTCCCTGCACGTCGAACTCGTCCCCGCCGAGGAGTTCGAGCGCACCACCAACAGCGGGAAACTTGTTGCCGTCGTGGACGACCGGGAGCGCAACGGTGCTTGATCAACTCGTCGAACTCGTGCGGGGCAGCTCGCCGTTCTACCGGGAGCTCTACCAGGACCTGCCGGACGCGCCCGCGCTCGAAGATCTGCCCGTGGTGGAGCACGGCGCGTACTGGGCCGCGAACACGTTGCAGGACAACAGGTTGCGCACCGGTGAGCAAGTGGGTGGGATCATCTTCAAGAGCGGTGGCACGACCAGCGCGCCGAAGGTGTCCGTCTACACGCGGGCCGAGTGGCGCGAGATGAGCGAGACCTTCTCCAAGGGGCTCGTCGCCGCCGGGCTGCGCGAGGGTGATCGCGTCGCGAACCTGTTCTACGCCGGTGAGCTGTACTCCAGCTTCATCTTCACCCTCAACGCGTTGCAGGACGCGCCCGTGGACACCGTGCAGCTGCCGATCGCGGGCTCCGCGACCCCGGATTTCGTCACCAGCGCGCTGGTGGAGTTCGACGCGACCGTGCTCACCGCGCCGCCGACGTCGCTCTGCCAGCTCGCGCAGCACGTGCAGGACACCGTCGGCTCGCTGCCGCTGATCCGGCTCGTGCTGTTCAGCGGTGAGGCGTTCTACGGCGATCAGCGCGAGCTACTGGCCTCTGCGTTCCCCAACGCGGCCGTGCGCTCCATCGGCTACGCCAGCGTGGACGGCGGCATCATCGGCGCGCCCGTGCACGGCGAGGACGATGCCCGCGTGCACCAGGTCTACCCCGGCCGGATCATGGAGATCCTGGACGAGGACACCGGAGAGCCCATCACCGAGCCGGGTAGAGCGGGCCGCATCGTCGTCACCGACCTCGTGCGGACCCTCCAGCCCGTGCTGCGCTACCCGGTGGGCGACCGCGCGGAGTGGGTGGACTTCGAGGCGAGGACCTTCCGCCTGCTCGGCCGCTCCGGCGAAGGCGCTCGCGTCGGCCCGGTGACCCTCTACCTCGACGATCTCCTGGAGATCGTGCGTCATGCCGCCGGTGGCCAGGGGATCACCGGTGGTCAGGTCGTGCTGCGCCGCCACGAGGCCAAGGACCAGCTGGTGCTGCGCCTTGCCGGTGACGTGACGGACACAGCCGCGTTGTCCAAGGCCATCGCGGCGCGGCTGGACGAGACCCGGCCGATGTTCGCCGACCACGTGGCGCGCGGGCTGATCCAGCCGCTGGCCGTCGAGTGGGTCGGTACCGCCGGGCTGACCACCAACCCGCGCACCGGCAAGCTCGTGCGGCTGATCGACGAGCGTGGCGCATGACGACCGAACCGATGGGAACAGGGACGCGGCAGCGCCCGCTTCTGGTGCGCAACAAGAACTTCGCGCTGGTCTGGATCGGCCAGGTGCTCAGCCAGGGCGGCACGCGGATCTACCAGATCGCGCTGCTGTGGTGGTTGCTCGGCCAGCTCCCGGAGAACGTCCGCGGTCTCGCCTCCGGCGCCTTCCTGGTGATGGGCGCGCTGCCGCCGTTGGTGCTGATGCGCCACATCGGCAAGCTCATCGACCGCCTGCCCAGCCGCAAGGTGATGCTGCGCGCCGAGCTGACCGCGTGCGCGGTCGTCAGCGTGCTGGCCGTTTTCGCTTGGCAGGACGCGGTTCCGGTGTGGTCGGTGTACGTGGTGGCGCTGATCCTCGCGGTGTGCCAGGCGTTCTTCGACCCGTGCCTGCTCAAGGCTATGCCGGAGTTGGTCGAGGGCAAGGACGTCGAGCGAGCGGTCGGCTTCGGCACCTCGACGCAGTCGGTGGCGAACTTCGCCGGTGCCGCCTTCGGCGCGGTGCTGCTCGCCACGGTCGGCTTCACCGGTGCGGTCGTGATCAACGCGGCGAGCTACGCGGTTGCCGCGGTGTGCCTGTACTTCGCGCGCTTCACGCCGCTGCCCGCCTCGCCTCCACCCCCGCCGGGCGACGAGGCCCCGCAGGAGCACAAGAGCACGTGGAAGTTCCTCGGCTCGATGCCCTCCGTGCGCCCGTTGCTGGTGTGCTTCGCCGCCGCGAACTTCTTCTCGGCACCGACGCTGCTGGTGCTGCCGCTGTACACCAAGCTCGTGCTGGAGCGCGAAGCCGGGACGCTCGCGATCCTGGAGGCCGCGCTGTGGTTCGGGTTGCTGCTCGGTGCCTTCAGCGCGGCGAACATCCCGACGGCCGGCCGGACAGTCCGCTTCGGAGCGCTGTGCATCGCGGCGTTCGGAGTGTTCCTCGCGATCCCCGGCCTGGTGGCGAGCACGGTGATCTACGCGGTGGTGCTGGCGCTGGCCGGGCTCTGCCTGGGCGTGTCGAACGTGAAGTTCACCGCGTTGTTCCAGGTGGCCGTGCCGAACGAGGTGAAGGGCCGGTTCTTCGCGGCACTCCAGGCGGCGATCAGCTCGACGTTCCCGGTGGCCTTCCTCGCCTTCGGCGCGTTCGGTGACGCGATCGGCCCGCAGCTGCTCACCCTCGCCCAGGGCGCCGGGCTCCTCGTGTTCGCACTCGTCCTCGCCCGCATCCCGGAACCCGAGTAGCCCAAACCGCGTACGCGGACCCGGCCGAACCGGCAGTATCACCAGCGTGAAGCTTCGTGCACTGGGGGCAGCGCTCGTGTTGGCCGGGGTCGGAGTCACCCCCGCCGCCGCGACCGAGGAAGCAGCAGTCGAACCGTGCGACCGCGTCGCGGTCGGGCCGGAACAGGTTGTCGTGGACAACCCGACCCGTCAGCGACTCGGGCTCAAGGGCTGGCCGGACACCGCCTTCGGTGTGCTGCCGGAGGGCAACGGGACCTACAAGTTCCTGTCCACCGCCGCCCTGGTCGGCTCGGGTGGACAGCCGCAGAGCGTCGCCGTCACGCGCGGCACGCTCGACAACCCGGTCGCGGGTGGCGTGGTCAGCATGAAGCAGGTGACCGGCCTCGCGCCGCCTTACCAGTACGCGGGCGGCGGGCCGGTCTACCGCGACCCGGGCAGCGGGCTCGTCCTCCAGGTGCTGCACCTGGAGCGCAAGCTCAGCGAGCAGCACCACTTCTACGCCGACCTGCACCTCGGCGTGCACGACCCGGCCACCGGTGTGACGACGCTGATCGGCGAGATCGTCAGCCCGGACATGGACTTCGCCACCGCCGACAAGCACGACCTGACCGCGGACATCGGCACCTCCTCGCTGGTGCCCCGCGACGGCTTCCTGTACCTGTACTTCCCGGACTACTCCTTCGACAACGGCGCGTTCAAGGCGACAGGTCTGTCCGTCGCACGGGCGCCGCTCGCCGAGGTGATCGACGCGGCGAAACGCAAAACCGTTACCCCGTGGGCGAAGTACCACCAGGGAGCGTGGAACTCCGCGGGCAAGAACGGGCCGTCGACGTCGCTGCGCGATGCGGTCGGGCCGTGGCACCCGAACGTCGTGCGCACCACTCGTGGCGGCACGATCATGTTGGCGGGCAACAGCATCACGGAGTTCGAGTACTCCCACTCGCCGAACGGTATGACCGGCTGGACTCCCGCGCAGCCGCTGTTCCGCGATCCCGAGCGCGGCAACGCCTATCCCACCGTCGTCGGCCTCGGAGCCGATCCGTCCATTGTGGATGACAGGTTCTACGTCTACTACCTCCAGTGGGCCAAGGCAGGCGACTGGAACAACGCCGTGGCGATGCGCCGACTGATCACCTGTGTCGCGGGCCGCCCGGCCGGGCAGAGCTCCTTGGTGGGCTTCTCGGACGGCACGCAGCACCGGACCACCACGGCCACCGAGCGCGCCCCTGGTTTCGCTCCGGCGGAAGGGAAACTGTGGCACCTGGCCGATGCTCCGGCCGACAACACCACAGGCATCTACAGCTGCCGCAACGGTGCGACCGACCAGTTCCTGTCGAAGGACCCGGGCTGTGAGGGCAAGCAGAACTCGATCCTCCAGACGGAGGGCTGGCTGTACAACACTCCCCCGGCCGCGCCGTCGACGCCGTTGTACCGCTGCCGTGTGGGCGGCACGCACTACACCGCGACCACCGAAGCCTGTGACGGCAAAGCTGGCGCGGTTTCGGACGGTCTGCTCGGTCACGCGCTCACCTCGTCGGAGCGCGTGTTCTCCCGCTTCTACGACGGCCGCGAACACTGGGACACCAGCGGCCCGGTCACCGCGCGCTACTCGTTGGAGCACCGCTACTTCCTTGAAAGCTCAGCCAAGCCCGGCACGATCCCGCTGTACGGCTGCTCCTACACGAGCGTCAAGGGGCTCAACCACTTCACGTCGCTACGCGAGGATTGCGAGGGACAGACCAAGCTGCGGGTCGAGGGATGGATCTACACCGCCCACCCCAGCGCGCCGTCCGTCGCCCTGCACCGCTGCTATTGGAAGGACCAGGACGACCACTTCCTGACGCCGTTCCGCGACTGCGAGAAGGTGCCGAACCACGTCTACGAGAGCCAGTTCGGCTTCGCGCTCACGAGGTGAGCAGGGCGGGGCGCTGGATCCACTGGTGCGTGCCCGCGGTGAACTGGCGCAGGTGGTCGATGTGCCGGAGCAGGCGCTCGCCGTCGGCCAGTCCCAGGCCGAGTTCGACGGCGAGCGCGGGAACCTCGGTGATCGCCAGGTTCTCGAAGCGGCGCAGGCGCTCCGTGCCGAGGTTGTTCAGGATCTCGCCCGCCCGTTGCGACGAACAGCCGAGGAAGCGTGCGTACACGTGAACGCCGTTGTTGATCTTCGCACCGCGGCCGCCGTCCTCCTGGTAGCTCCACGCGTCCCGTTGGAGCGCGGTGGCTTCGAAGAAAGCCGCCAGGAGGGCGCGCATCGGCCACGTCTCGAACACCTGGCGGGGCAGCTCGTGGTCGACGAGGTGCCGGATCAGATCGTGAACCCAAGGCACGCCAAGGGTTCTCGTGCGCGTCGCCAGGTAGCTGCTGGGGTCGGGCACCCGGTTCTGGCAGAGGTTGAACAGCTCTTCCACGTGGGCGTCGACATAGCCCTGGATGTTGCGGCGTAACCGCTCTTTCAGCTCCCTGGGCATGGCCCGCGTCGTGCGGGACCACAGGTCGGCGAGGCCCCGTTCGACCGGGTTCCCCGGCGTCAAGGACTCCGCCGCGGTGAACGCGGCGACCCTGCGGGCGAACAGCTTCGCCCCGCCGATGTCGCGTGTTCGTCGGTGTTCAGCGAAGTGCTCGGCCAGGTAGAAGCCCCAGATGTGCCATTCGCTGAGCAGGAACAGCGCCGGTTCGGCCACCTCCGGGTGCGCGTGCGCGGCGAACGTGGCCGCTCCCAGCTCGTCGACGTCGCGCTCGTCCCACAGCGCCGCGAGCATGCCCGTCCGGCGCGCCCAGTCGGTCGCGTGCGCACCCGCCTCCGCCACGCGGGAATTGCACCGCGCGGGATAGGGCCGGTACATCTCCGGTTGCCGATATTCGGACATGCTGCGCACCCCTTGTCGACGGCGCCAGGACCTGCCGATCAAAGCGCAGGGCCACCTGCCAGGACGACGTGGCAAACGGGTGACTCGTGCGGGAAATGCCGATCAGTCCATAAAGGACGGTGGCGCCGTGGTTCAACCTCGTCGCCGAGCGGCGTTCAGGACGCGGCCACTCGGTGTTCCTCCGCTCGGCCGCCGCTGCCGGACGGGGTCGTGCTGTGGGCGCGACTCGCCCCGGAACCTCTTTCCCCAGCCGCTCGCCGACTCCGTCGATGTGGCGTGGACCTTCGCGGAAGACCCTTTGTTCCACCGAAAGGTCGCGGGCGGAACTGTTGGCGCGATCACCACACAAGGTCACGGCGTGCACATCCCCGTGCACGGCCTGCGACAGGGACAGCGCTACTACCACCGATTCTCCGCACTGAGCCGGACGAGCGGCGTCGGCCGCACGAAGACCGCTCCGGCCGGCCCGGCCGGAGTCAGCTTCGCTTCCGCGAACCGCCAGGCGTTCCACGACGGTTTCTACGCGCGCACCGGGGTATTGCGGGTGAGAATCTTGATTTCGTTGTACGTCTTGGGGTTTACAACTCCGAGCACGGCGCGCGGCCGAAGACCCGTTTACGGGAGCGAGCATCAGCACGGGCAGCACGTTCGCGACCACGAAGCCTTCACAGCGGCTGACTATCGGCGACGGCGCGCCCCACAAGGGAGATCCGTCGTTGCGCGCCATGCCGCTGCGCGACGGATCCGGCCCTTAGACCCACCAGACCTGGAGTTGGGCCGACCTGCTGGAGCTGGATGTACTCGACCCGACATGTTCACCGCAGCGGCATGTGGACCTCGTGGTGATCACCGGGGACTGGCACTCCGCGTTCGTCGACGACGGGGTGCCGGACTTCGACGAGCCGGACGCGCCCGTGATCGGCACCGAGTCCACCGCGTACTCGCCGGTACGGACGTTCGCGACCTTCCACGTCGACCGCGGCCGTCCCGGCAGCCGCGAGGACCGCGTCACCGCGGATTCGCCGAATGGGTACCACCGCGGTGCGCCAAGTGGATGATTAGGGCCGATCTCGCAGGTCATCACGCCTACGATTGGGGGACTGCCGCCTGCCCCGAGATTGCGAGTGGATCATGTCGTCTCCGCTGTCCCCCGACTCCGGCGGTCCGGGCCGGGCGCTGGCCCGGTTCATCGGCGGGCCGCTGGACGGGCGCGAGGACGCGATCCCGGTGGCCAGGGCGGTCGCGGGCAGCACGGTCACGCACACCTACCTGCACGGCGGGCCGAAGATCGAGACCCACTACCAGCTGCACCGCACCGCCGAGGGCGGCTGGGAGTACCGGCTCAAGCCCGCGTGAGGGGCTCCCGGGCTAGTTCGCCTGGGTAACTATCCATCGCGTTTTCGATACAGACGCCCGTACCGCACCGTCAGGAGCCTCTGGATCGGTGCGGTGCCGCGCATTTCGGGCATTGGTGCCCCCATCCGGTCTCCGACCGGTCACGAGACTGACCCGATCGGGTTGCTCCCGGGCCCGGCCGGGCGGGCGCGGGGGTCTCCCGGACGGGCGACCTTGGGCGTGTTTGAGCGGTGAAACAAGCCCCTGAGGTGCGATAACGCGGATGTGTACAAACGTGTGATTTCGGTTTCCTGATGGAAGCTTCATATCAGGGTTGTCTCTGCCGATTCCCTTTTCAGCTCGACGTACAACAGAATTCCGGCAGGCTTCTCCAGGCAGCCAGGACAAGCTGGTGACAAGCACCGGAAAGGACCACGGGCACGCAGCGACGTCAACGTGAATCCAAGACTCGGAAGTTCAGGTTTAGGTTCAGCTTCAGCAGTTCGACGGGGAGAGTTCGTGAAGCACTCCAAGGACCTCGGAACCCATCGCGCGCTGCCGCACGGCACCAGGGGGCTGCCGAGCGGGCGCGCCGACATCACGGTCGGCCGCTGGTACCTGGCGGCGGCGGAGGCCCATGAGGGCACCGACCGTGGACGATCGCTGGTACGCGCCGAACAGGCCGTGCAGAGTCTGGAAACCGCGCTGAACTCGTTGACCGACGCGGACGAGTACGAGCTGGCGATCGTGATGCACGGTCTCGGCCGCGCGCACCGCCTGCTGGGCCAGGACGAGATCGCCAGGCACTGCATGGAGTTCGCCGACCGCTCGCTGCACCGCTTCGGCATGTCGGTCGACCAGGCCGTCGCCGCCGCCGTCGACCCGCGCGCGGAGGCCGTCCGCCGCCACCAGGTCAGCGCCTGACACCCCCTCCCCTCGTGGGCGGGCTTGCGCACTGAATGAGTCATTCGGGTAGCTGAACGCACCGAATGAGTCATTCGGTGCGTCCGCCGCGGCCCCGCCCCACCAATGGCCCTGACCGAAGGGCCCAGCCCGGCTAACGTGAATCGCATTCACCCTGCGATCCCCAGGAGGCCGGGATGCGCCGCTGGACCCTGCTGCTGACCGCCGTCGCGCTGCTGAGCGCCCCACTGCCCGCCGCGGCCGCACCGCCGATCCGCGTGCTCACCCACAACGTCAAGTTCCTGCCGGAGCTCGCCGCGCCGACGGACGCCCAGGACACGCGAGCCGGGCTGATCGCCGCGGCGGGCTACGTCAAGGGCTACGACGTGGTCGTGCTCAACGAGGTCTTCGACAACCCCGCCTCGGAGAAGCTGCTCCACGGGTTGCGAGCGGAGTACCCGTACCAGACTCCGGTCGTGGGCCGGGGCGACTCCGGCTGGGACGGGACCTACGGCGACCCCCAGTTCGACCTGGAGGACGGCGGCGTCGCGATCGTCAGCAAGTTCCCGATCACCGCGCGCAACCAGTACATCTTCAGCAACGGCTGCGGCGCGGACGGCTTCTCCAGCAAGGGTTTCGCCCACGTGCGGGTCGCCGTGCGCGGAGTGACGGTGAACGTGGTCGGCACCCACGTGCAGGCCGACGACAGCACCTGCCCCGCCGGGCGGGCGCGGGAGCTGCGCGCGGAGCAGTTCCGCGAGATCGACTCCTACCTCGACCAGCGGGTCACCGGGACCACGATCATCGCGGGCGACCTCAACGTGCACCGCGACGGGCCGGAGTACTCGGGCATGCTCGCAGACCTCGACGCGATCGCGCCGACCTCCTACTCCGGCCCGCCGTCCTGGTCGCCGTCGCGCAACTCCATGGCGGGTGGATCGGCCGAGGAGCACCTGGACTACGTGCTGCTGCGACGGGGCTCCGGCTCCGCGGCCTGGCGCAACGAGACGCTGCTGGTGAAGTCGCCGGAGTGGCAGGTGAAGGTGCTCGGCGTGGTCGTCCGGCGCGACGACGAGTACTCCGACCACTTCCCGGTCGCCGGCTCGGCCGGATGAGACGCTCTTGAGACGCTTTCGGCAACGCCGAGCCCGTTTTCGCAGCTCAGCGGCCCATAACCTGCTCACATGGCTCTCCCGATCACCATCGACCGCGACTGCGGCGTCCCCATCCACCGGCAGATCGCCGAGCAGCTGACCGAGCTGGTCGAGCGGGGAGTGCTCGGGGCGGGCACGCGGTTGCCGTCCACGCGCGCGCTCGCCGCGTCCTTCGGGGTCTCGCGCGGGGTGGCCGTGGCCGCCTACGACCTGCTGTTCGCGGCGGGGGTGCTGCGCGGGCGGCGTGGAGCGGGCAGCTACGTGCAGGGCCTGCCGAGCGTCCGCAGGACGGCCGGGCCGATGCACGGGATGCCGCCGCCGATCGACCTCCGGCCGGGGCAGAGCAACCTGAGCCGGTTCCCCCGCGAGGCGTGGCGGGCGGCGTGGCGCGCGGCCGGGCACGTCCTGCCGCGACCGGCGCCGCCGCTGGGGTTGCCCAGGTTGCGGGCCGCGCTGGCCGAGTACCTGGAGCGCAACCGCGGGCTGGCGATGTCGCGGCACGAGGTGATCGTGACCGGCGGGCCGAGCCATTCGGCGGAGCTGCTGGTCCGCGCGGTGTGCAAGACCGACGACGTCATCGCGGTCGAGGACCCGGCGCCGTGGCCGCTGCGCGCGTTCGCTGGTGCCCTCGGCCCGATGGTGCGACCGGTCCCGGTGTGGCCGGACGGGCTGTGGCTGGACCTGCCCGCCAAGGCGCGCCTGGTGTTCACCTCGCCGGACGGCCACGACCCGCTCGGCACCCGGATGCCGTTGTGGCGGCGGCGGGCGCTGCTGGACTGGTCGCGCGCGGCCGACTCCGTGCTGGTCGAACTGGGCCAGGAGGTTCCGGAGCACCTCGAGCCGGTGCCGAGCCTGCTCCAGCTCGGCGACCGGGCTGGAGCAGCAAACGCAGTGGCGCACATCGGTTCGCTGCGCTCGCTGTTCGGTTCCGCGCTGCCGCTGGGCTATCTCGTGGTACCGCGGCGGTTCGTGCCCCGGCTGGAGGTGGTGCTGACGGAGACCGTCGCGCGGCCCGCCCCGGTTCCGCAGGAGGCGGCGGCCGAACTCCTGCAGCGCGGAGCGGTGCAGCGCTACCGGGCCCGGCTGGCCGAGCTGCACGCGTTGCGGCTGGCGGCGGTCCGCTCCGGGCTGGAGGACCTGCCGGTGGAGGTGCGCGGATCGGTCGGTGCTGGCACCGCGACGGTGCTGCTGCCGCCGGGGATCACCGCGGGCGCCGTGCTGGAGCGGCTGCGGCCGAAGCTCGTGCTCGACCCGATGGTCTTCTCCGGCGGCGAGGGGCTGGTGCTCGGCTGCGCGCACCTCGACGAGGCCACCATGCGCACCGCGATCTCCTTGCTGGGCAAAGCGATCGCCGAGCTGACGCCGGTGCTCAGCCGCGCGGGCTGACCTGTTCGGAGATCCAGTCGAGGTAGTCGGCCGAACCCGCGGTGATCGGGACGGCCACCAGTTCGGGCACCTCGTAGGAGTGGTGCGCGCGCACGTGCTTGGTGAGCGCCTCCATGCGCTCCTCGGCTGTCTTGATCACCAGCTGCCACTCCTGGTCGACGCACACCTCGCCGCGCCACCGGTAGACGCTGCGCACCGGGCCGACGACCTGCACGCACGCGGCGAGGCCCTCGGTGACCAGCGATCGCGCCAGGTCCTCGGCAGCGTCGGCACTGTCCAGGGTGGTGAAAACCATCAGGTGTCCCACACCACGAGGCTAGGACGAAGCCCGGTGCTTGTCACTCAACAGAATCGCCCGTTGCGCCGCGGTCCACGCCGTGGTGACGAACAGGTAGATCCCGGCCGCCAGAGGCACGAAAAGGGCGATCACGACCGTCACGTAGTGCACCATCCGCAGGCAGCCCGGACCACCGGGCGGTTGCCTGCGCGCGCTCCACCAGCCGACCAGCGTGATCAGCCCGAGCAGCGCGCCGAAGACCACGACCGCCTCCGGGGAGAACCCCACCCCGAACACGTACGAGCCCAGCGGCACCCCGAGCACGTCCCTGGTCAGCAGGTCGTTGGCCTCGCCGTTGACGCTGGGCATGCTGAACAGCCGGTACATCACCACGAAGAACGGGATCTGCGCCAGCGTCGGCAGCATCCCGACGAAGATCCCGGAGCTGCGGTAGAACTCCAGCGTCTCGCGCTGCAGCCGCTCCTGGTCGTCGGCGTGCTTCTCCTGGATCTCCTTGAGCCGGGGCAGCAGCACCTCGCGCTTGCGCTCGGCCTTGGCCTGGAGGAAACCCAAGGGCAACAACAGGATTCGCACGGCCATGGTGAACACCACGATCGCGACGGCCGTCGCGGCGCCGCCGAAGGCCGACTGGAGGGCGCCCGCGATGGCGCTGACGAGGTGGTAGGCGCCTTCGACCGGCGCACCGAAGACGGCGTCGAGGAGGCCGTACATTGCACCGTCCACAGTAGATGATCAATCCCGGTACGCCCGGAACCGCATCTTCTCCTTCGGGCGCACGGTCATTTCTACCCTGTCGAAGCCCGCGGCGCGCAGCCTCGCGGGCAGCGTGTCCGGATCGACCGGGTTGAAGGTGTCCCCGATGTGGATCAACCGGAAGCCGAGCGAGTACACGCCGTCCGAACCGGTGAACACCCCGCCCGGCCGCAGCACCCGGAACGCCTCGGCGAAGAGCCGGTCCTGCAGCGCCGCGGTGGGCACGTGGTGCAGCATCGTGAAGCACACGACCGCGCTGAAGTCCTTGTCGGGCAAGGGAAGCGCGGTGCCGTCGCCGTGCAGGACGCGCACCCGGGCGCCGTGCAGCCGCTCCAGCCGCCCCGCCATCCCCTCGTCGATCTCCACCGAGGTCAGCCGGGGCACGAGGTCGACGAGCGCACTGGTCGTGGCGCCGTAGCCCGGCCCGATCTCCAGGACGTCCTCGCCCAGCTCCGTCCCGTCCAGCGCCCACGGGATCTGCTTGTCCCGCACGTCCTTCGCCCACATCTCCGAGCTGCACAACCACTGGTGGTACCGGTTCATCCCCATGCCGCGACCGTAGGGACGAGACCACGCTGACCGCTACGAGCTACGCTGCCAACTGATGTCGCTGAACGGCCACGTGGTTCCCGAGCCCTCCTTCAACGTGATCATGGTGGGCAGCCTCGACATGCCCGGCGGACTGCGCTTCGAGCGGCACACCCACCCCGTGCACCAGCTGAACTGGGCCACCGACGGCGTGATCACCGTGACGGCCGACAGCGGCACCTGGGTGCTGCCGAGCACACGCGCGCTGTGGATCCCGGCCGAGGTCGAGCACAGCACCGCCGCGATCGGCCCCGCTGTCATGCGCAGCGTCTACTTCCCGTTGGCGGACTGCCCGATCGACTGGTCGGAGCCGACCGTGATCGCGGTGAGCCCACTGCTCGGTCAGCTGATCGACCACCTCAGCCGGGACGGCCTCCCCGCGGACGCGCGCGCACGCGCCGAGGCCGTGGTTTTCGACCTGCTGGAGCCGGTTTCGGTGACCACGTTGGAGCTGCCCACCCCCGCGGACGCCCGGGCCCGCGCCGTGACCGACGCGCTGCGCGCCGATCCCGCCGACGACCGCGACCTGGCGAGCTGGGGTCGTTTCGCCGGGGCCGGCGAACGAACGCTGGCCCGGCTCTTCGTCGGCGAGACCGGCATGACCTTCGGCCACTGGCGCGCGCAGAACCGCATGTGCGCCGCCCTGCCGCTGCTCGCGGAAGGCATGGCGGTGGGCACGGTCGCCCGCCGCGTCGGCTACGGCACCGCGAGCGCGTTCGTTGCCGCGTTCCGCCGGGCCTTCGGGGTCTCCCCCGGCAACTACTTCTCGGCCAGATAGGTGTTGGTCCGCTCCTTGGCGAGGGCGAAGTCGTCCGCGGCCGAGAGCAAGTCGCCCGCTGCCGCGCCGAGCAGGGCCATCGCGTCCTGCAGCTCGTAGCCCGACCCCGGCTCCATCACCGAGTTCAGCTCGGGCCGCAGCTCGTCGAGGATGCGCCCGGCGAGTTCGCGCAGCTGCTCCTCGGGGAGCGCTCCGCGCGCCGCCGCCAGGCGCCGGTGCACGGCGCCGACGGAGGTCATTCGCCCTCCCGCGCGGCGCGTTCGCGGATGGCGGCCTCGCGCAGCAGCTCCGCCGCGCGGTGCAGCCGGTAGACCGCGTCGTTGATCTTCTGGACGCCCGTCGCGGCGTACGCCTGGGCCGTGGCGGCTTCCGGATGGGACGAGCCGACCCACGTCAGCACCAGCTCGGAGTGCGCGTGCTCGGCGGCTTCGCGGTGCCCAGCCGTCTCCCCGGCGCACTCCCCGGCGCGGTCGGCGAGGGCATACAGCACCTCGGTCCCGGTCTCCAGCGTCGTCAACGCCTAACCCTCCTCGCCAGCTCCCGGCCCCGGATGCGTACCCCTTGATCGTGCCAGGACCTCCGGCCCGCCCGCGCGCGGGTCACCGCTACGGAGTACTGGCGGAAACGGTGGGCGCACCCGCGCAAGTCAACCCTTTCCCCTCACGAAGAAAACAGTTAGCCGGTTCGGCTCAATCCATTCACACCCGGTCCGCAAAAACCGCCGCCGCCCTCATCGAGGACGGCGGCGGAGTGAACTCGAAAAGTCACCCGATGGCGGCCTTGAACGCCGCGAGGTAACCCTGGGAATGTCCGTTGGTGTTCGGGTGGTAGGACTCGTTGATCGGCCAGGACAAGCCGTTGAGCCATTCCGCGCTGGAACAGATGCCGTGTCCGTTGAACCGGTCGCGGAGGTCGGCGAAGCGGAAGCCCGCCGCGGAGACCCGGCCGGAGATGATGCCGGAGAGGGTGTCGGCGGCCTGGTTCAGCCGCTCCCGCTTGGCCTTGCTCAGCCCGCCGAGGCCGCAGGTGCCCAGGTCGAACAGGCGGGGGTAGTTGAACACGACGACCTTGGCCGACGGCGCCTTCGACTTGATCTTGGAGTAGGTGGCGTCGAGCTTGGCGGGCAGGGTGGTGCGCGCCTGGTTGACCGCCTCGGCCACCTTGTCGAAGCACGACTGGTCGCTGCCGAGCTGGCAGGAGGTGAGCACGCTGGCGAAGCCGACGTCGTTGCCGCCCACCGACAGGCTGATCAGCGAGACCGACGAGGTGAGCTGGTCGGCCTGCTTCTGCACGTCCGGCGTGCGCGCGCCGGAGCAGGCGATGAACGTGAACGAGGCCGGGCTGTTGGCCTTGGCCCACAGCGGCGCGTAGGCGACCGGGCTCCTGCGGCAGTCGCCGCTGGAGGAGTCGTAGGTCCGGGTGCCCACCCCGGAGTCGTACGAGTCGCCCATCGCGACATAGTTCTCCGCCGCCCTCGGAGCCGCAATTGCGGGCGTCGCGGCGACAATGCTTAACGAGATGGCCGCGGCTGCCACCGCGAAATATGCCTTAGCGCCCACAAGGGCCTCCCCACGACGTTGTGTGACCTAGCACATAACTCATGAGTAGCACGCAGCGTCGTGGGGAGGAAGATGCAGAATTCGCCGGGAAGGCGAAATTAGCCTGAACAGCTCTCCTTATCTGCTCCATCCGCCTGACGACGTCAGGCTGGCAACACGCACACCGGCCTCGGCGTGCTCAGCGGCGCACCTGTCCCGGTGAGCCCGCCGGTGGCCCGGTCGACCTGGAACACGGCCACTCCCGGCGAGCGCTCGTTGGCCACGTAGAGGAACCGGCCGTCGTTGCTGAGCTCGACGTGCCGCGGCCACGCGCCGCCGCAGGAGGGCGTGCCGACCGGCTTCAGCGCCCGCCCGGACCCGCCGACCGCGAAGATCGCGATGCTGTCGTGGCCGCGGTTGGACAGGTACACGAAGCGGCCGTCCGCAGAAACGATCACCTCGGCCGGGTAGTTGCGCACAGCGCCGTCCGCGGGAGCGGTGGGCAGCGTGGTGCCGGGGGTGAGCTTCCCGGTCGCGGCGTCCCACGCGCAGACAGTGATCGTCGAGTCCAACTCGTTGGCCACGTAGGCCGCGGTCCCGTTGGGGTGGAAGGCGATGTGCCGCGGACCCGCGCCCGGCTTGAGCTTCGCCTGCGAATGCCGCTTCAGCTTCCCGGTGCCGAGGTCCAGCCGGTAGACGTGGACGGAGTCGGTGCCGAGGTCGACCGCGTGCACCCAACGGCCGCTCGGGTCGGTCAGCACCTGGTGCGCGTGCGGCCCCTTCTGCCGGTCCGGGTCCGGCCCGGAACCCTTGTGCTGCACCAGGTCTGTCGCCGGACCGAGCGCTCCGCCCTCGCGGATCGGGTGCACGGCGACCGATCCCGTGGAGTAGTTGGCGGTCAGCACGTACCGCCCGCTCGGGTGGACCGCGAGGTGGCACGGGTCGGCGCCGAGCGCGGACTGCGAGCCGAGCGCCTTGAGCCCGCCGTTGGCGTCCACGGCGAACGCGCTGACCCGGCCCTCGGTGGTCTCGTTGACCGCGTAGAGGGTCTTCCGGTTGGGCGCGAGGGTGAGGAAGGACGGGTTCACCACGCCTTCCACGGTGGAAACGACCTTGAGCGCCCCGGTCCCCGGGTCCGCGTCGGCCAGGCCTATTCCCTTCCCGCCGCCCGCACCGAGCGTGTAGCAACCGAGGTACACCCGCCGCGTCACCACACCGTGGGTCGACGCCTGCGCCCCGTGCGTCATGAGCACACTCCCCCCGACGACGCCGCCGAGCACTCCGAGGAACCGCCGCCTGCCGAGGCCGTCAGTGGCCGAAGACCCGCTTGCGGGGTCGAGCACCGATCCAGTCATGTCACGCCTCTCCCTTGATCCGCAGTAGCGACAGTGGACTGGACCATTGGCCTTTGGGAAGGGCTCTTGGCAAACATTGCGCAGCGGGCAATCGCGGGAGCCCGGCATGCCTGCCGATGGCGCAGCGGATGCCCCCATCGGGCGGAAAATCCACCGTGCGACCCCCCTTGACACAACGGATCACCGTGGAATCACTCGATCGCGCAACAAACCGCTGCCCTGAGCAACACCTGGCGGCTGAAATCGTCGGCTGGCGCGGCTTAGCCTTACGCCATGACCGCCATCGCCGATCGTCCGACCACCGGCCCGCTGAGCTCCTCGGCCGAGTACGTCGCCCTCGACGAAACCTGGAGCACGCACAACTACCACCCGCTCCCGGTCGTCATCGCCCACGCCGAGGGCGCGTGGGTGACCGACGTGGAAGGCCGCAGCTACCTCGACTTCCTCTCCGGCTACTCCGCGCTGAACTTCGGCCACCGGCACCCCGCGCTGGTCGCCGCCGCCGTCGAGCAGCTGAACCGGGTCACGCTGACCAGCCGCGCCTTCCACCACGACCAGCTGGGCCTGTTCTGCCGGGAGCTGGCCGAGCTGACCGGCACCGACCTGGTGCTGCCGATGAACTCCGGTGCCGAGGCGGTCGAGTCCGCGATCAAGGTCGCCCGCAAGTGGGCCTACCGGGTCAAGGGCGTGCCCGCGAACCAGGCGCAGATCGTCGTGGCTGGCTCCAACTTCCACGGCCGCACCACCACCATCGTCTCCTTCTCCGACGACGAGGTGGCCCGCGCCGACTACGGCCCCTACACCCCCGGCTTCGTGGCCACGACCTACGGCGACGCGACCGAGGTGGCCGCGGCGATCACGCCGAACACCGCCGCCGTGCTGGTCGAGCCGATCCAGGGCGAGGCCGGGGTGCTCGTCCCGCCGCCGGGCTACTTCACCGAGCTGCGGCGGATCTGCGACGAGAACAACGTGCTGCTGATCGCCGACGAGATCCAGTCCGGCCTCGCCCGCACCGGTGAGCTGCTGGCGCTGGACCACGAGGGCGTCCGGGCCGACCTCTACACCCTGGGCAAGGCGCTCGGCGGCGGCATCGTCCCGGTCTCGGCCGTCGTCGGCCGCCGCGACGTGCTCGGGGTGCTGCGCCCCGGCGAGCACGGCTCCACCTTCGGCGGCAACCCGCTGGCCTGCGCGGTGGGCCGCGCGGTGATCAAGCTGCTGGCCACCGGTGAGTTCCAGCAGCGCTCCCGCGAACTCGGCGAGCACCTGCACAGCCGCCTCGGCGAGCTGGTCGGCAAGGGCGTCTCGCAGGTCCGCGGCCGCGGCCTGTGGGCGGGCGTGGAGATCGCGCCCGGTGGCCCCGCGGGCCGGGAGGCGTCGAAGGCGCTGGCGGCGCGCGGAATCCTGTGCAAGGAGACGCACGACAACACCCTCCGCGTCGCCCCGCCGCTGGTGATCACGCGCGAGGAGATCGACCGCGGCGTGGACGCCATCGCCGAGGTCGTCCGCGGCTGACCCACCGCACCACATCAGGCCCGCTCACCCCCGCGGTGAGCGGGCCTGCTCATGCCCGTGCCGGGGAACGCGACGGACGTTCACGGCGGGCCCACGGGTGGGTGATGTGGGCGGCGGAGCGCACGGGGGTGCTTCACGCTGACGGAATGACTACGCGGCGGGCGTTGCTCGGTGGGGTTGTCGGAGCGCTCGGGGCGCTGGCCATCGGAGCGGAGGCCGGCGCCAAGCCCCGGCCGCGCAACGCGGGCGTGCTCACACCGCCCGGACGCGCCGATCTCGCGATCGCAGTGCGGAAGCGGGCCGCGTGGGGCGCCAACGAGGCGGTCCGGGTGAACCCGGACGGCTCCGAGCGGTGGCCGCTGCGGTTCTCCCCCGTGCAGGGGCTGGTCGTGCACCACACCGCGCTGCCCGTCGAAGCCGACCGCGACGCGACGATGCGCGGCATCCACGACCTGCACGCGGTGCGGCGCCAGTGGGCCGACATCGGCTACCACCTGGTCATCGACCCGGAGGGCGTCATCTACGAGGGCCGCTACTCCGGACCCGATCCGGTCCCGGTCTTCGACGCGCACCCCGTGCAGGGCCGCAAACCCCTCGTGGCGACGGGCGGGCACGTGTCCGGGCACAACATGGGCACCATCGGGATCTGCCTGCTCGGCGACATGTCCTCGGCGCAGCCCGGCGCGGGCGCGCGGTCCAGCCTGGTGCGCGTCCTCGCCGGGCTCAGCCTGCTGTGCGGCGTCGACCCCGCGGGCTCATTCGAGTACGTCAACCCGGACAACGGCGCCCGCACGACGAAGCCGGTGATCAGCAGGCACCGCGACTGGGTCGGCACAGCCTGCCCCGGCGAGGCGTTCTCCACGCAGTTCGACGCGGTCCGAGCGGAGGTCGTCCGCCTGGTGAAGGGTCACCGTGCGCGCTGAACCCGGGCCTCGTCCCAAACCGGCTCGTCCGACTCGACCACCGAACCGTCCGAGCGGAACACCACGAACCGGTCGAACGATCGGGCGAACCACCGGTCGTGGGTCACCGCGACGACCGTGCCGGTGAACTGCTCCAGCGCCGCCTGCAACGCCTCAGCCGACGTCAGGTCCAGGTTGTCGGTCGGCTCGTCGAGCAACAGCAGCGTGGCCCCGGTCAGCTCCAGCAACAGGATCTGGAACCGCGCCTGCTGCCCGCCGGACAACGTCTCGAAGCGCTGATCTCCCGCCGCCGCGAGGCCGTAGCGCTGCAACGCGCTCATCGCCCGCCCGCGGTCGAGTCCGGAGCGCTGGTCGTCGCCGTGCCACAGCACCTCGGTGAGGGTCTTTCCGATCCACTCCGGGTGTTCGTGGGTCTGCGCGAACAGCCCCGGCTCCACCCGCGCGCCCAGCCTGCACACGCCGGTGTGCGCCACGGCATCCTGATGCGCCAAGAGCCGCAGGAAGTGGCTCTTGCCGGAACCGTTGGAGCCCAGCACCGCGACCCGGTCGGCGAAGAACACCTCCAGGTCGAACGGCTTCATCAGCCCGGTCAGCTCAAGCCGCTCGCAGGTGATCGCGCGGACGCCGGTGCGGCCACCGTGCAGGCGGGGCTTCACCTTCTCCTCGCGCGGCATCTCCGGCGGTCGTCCCGCCTCCTCGAACTTCTTCAGCCGCGTCTGCATCGCGCGGTACCGCGAGGCCATGTCGTCGCTGATCGACGCTTGCTGACGCAGCTCCCGCACGAGGTCCTTGAGCCGCTGGTGCTCCTCGTCCCACCGCCGGTGCTGCTCGGCAACGCGTACCCAGCGCGCTTCCCTCGCCGCGTGCCAAGTGCCGAAGCTGCCGACGTGCGTCCACGCCGTGTGCGCCTCGACGGTCACCACGTGCGTGGCCGCGACCGCGAGCAGTTCGCGGTCGTGCGAGACGACCAGCACCGCCTTGTCGGTCTCGGCGAGTTTCTTTTCCAGCCAACGCTTTCCGGGCACGTCGAGGTAGTTGTCCGGCTCGTCGAGCAACAACACCTGTTCGCGCCCGCGGAACAGCGCCTCCAGCACGAGCCGCTTCTGCTCACCGCCGGAGAGCGTCTTCACCCCGCGGTACTGCGCGCGGTCGAAGGGCACGCCCATCGCGGCGACGGTGACGGTGTCCCACAGGACCTCGGCGTCGTAGCCACCGGCCTCGCCCCACGCGGTGAGCGCGGTGGCGTAGCGCATCTGGGTGGCCTCGTCGTCGACGTCCATCAGTTTCAGCTCGACCGCGTCCAGTTCCGCCGCTGCGACCTGAAGTCGTTGGGGCGCAACGGAAAGCAGGAGATCACGAACGGTCCGGTCATCGCGGACGGAGCCGACGAACTGCGGCATCACCGCGAGCCCGCCGTGCACGACGCAGGACCCCTCGTCCGGTTTCAGCTCACCGGAGAGCAGCCGCAGCAACGTGGTCTTGCCCGCGCCGTTGGCGCCGACGAGCGCGACGACCGTGCCCGCGTTGACCTTGATGGCGACATCCCGGAACAGCTCCCGCCCATCAGCGAGGTGATAGGACAGGCCCGCCGCGTCGAGATAACCCACGTCCCCATGATGCAGCAGGACGCGAGCGATTATCGGTTCGCCATCCGGGACAGCGCGGTGAGCCTGCTGATCGCGCGCAGGTACTTCTTGCGGTAGCCGCCGCGGAGCATGTCCTCGGTGAACATCGCCGACAACGGGCTTCCCGAGACCGCGACCGGGATGTTGCGGTCGTACAACCGGTCCGCGAGCACCACCAGCCGGAGCGCGACGTCCTGGTCCGCCGCCGCGCGAACTCCGCTGATCAACACCAGCGGCACGTCGTCGACGAGCCGCCCGTAGCGCGACGGGTGCAGGCGGGCCAGGTGCGCGCACAGCTCGTCGAAGGAGTCCAGGGTGGCGCCTTCGGTCTGCTCCGCGCGGGCGGCCAGCTCCTCGTCGGTCAGCGGCTCCGGGGCTTCGGGCAGTCCGCGATGGCGGTAGTCGGGCCCGTCGACCCTGGCCACGTCGAAGCGCGCGGACAGTGCCTGGATCTCGCGGAGGAAGCTGTCGGCGGCGAAGCGCCCCTCGCCGAGCTTGTCCGGCAACGTGTTCGAGGTCGCCGCCACGTGCACCCCGGCCTCGGTCAGCTCGGCGAGCAGGCGGGTCACGAGCATCGTGTCGCCGGGGTCGTCCAGCTCGAACTCGTCGATGGCCAGCAGCTTGTGCCCGGACAGCCGCCGCACCGCCTCGCCGAAGCCGAGCGCGCCGACGAGGTGGGTCAGCTCGACGAAGGTGCCGTAGGACTTGGGCTCGGGCGCGGCGTGCCAGATGGAGGCGAGCAGGTGCGTCTTGCCGACGCCGAAACCGCCGTCGAGGTACAGGCCGGGCTTGCCGTCACCGGACCTCCCGCCGCCGAACAGGCTGCTCCACCAGGACTTCGCGCGCTCGTCCTCGGCCACCCGCTCGGCGAACTCGCGCCCGCGTTCCAGGGCCGCTGCCTGGCTGGGCTCCTGCGGGCTGGGCAGGTAGGTGTCGAAGGACACCGCGTCGAACATCGGGGGCGGGACCATCGCCGCGACCAGCTCATCGGTGCTGACCTCGGGCAACCGGTCCACCAGGCGGGGCGCGGACATGCCGCTGAGCCTATCCGTGCTGAGATGGGGTTGTGGACGGACTGTGGCCAACGACCGGTTTCGACGAGAGCCGGATCGAGGAGTTCTACGCCTACCCCCCGGGGCTGGACCGGCCGTGGGTGCGGGTCAACTTCGTGTCCAGTGTGGACGGTGCGGTGACCGTGGCCGGCCGTTCGCGGGGGCTGTCCACCCCGGCCGACCACCGGGTGTTCCAGCTCGGCAGGGACCTGGCCGACGTCGTCCTGGTCGGCCTGGGCACCGCCCTCGTCGAGGGCTACGGCGGTGTGCCCGTCGGCGAGCGCCGCACCGAGCGGCGACGGCGCCTCGGCCTGCCCCCGGTGCCGCCGATCGCGGTGGTGACCGGGCGGTGCGCGGTGCCGCTGGACTCGCCGCTGCTCACCGACACGGCCGTGCCACCGCTGGTGTTCACCTGTGCGTCGGCTCCGGAGACCGCGCGCAGGGAGGTGGCGGAGGCGGGCGCGGAGGTGATCATCGCCGGGGAGGACCGGGTGGACCTGCACCGCGTGCTGGCCGAGCTCGGCGAGCGCGGCCTGCACCGCGTCGACTGCGAGGGCGGGCCGAAGCTGTTCGGCACCCTGATCGAAGAGGACCTGGTCGACGAGCTGTGCCTGACCCTGTCCCCCCTCCTCGTGGGCGGCGACGCCGGACGGATCGCGACGGGAGCGCTGCCGGTGGAGCCGCGCGCGCTGTCGCTGGTCTCGGTGCTGCACGAGGACGACGCGCTGCTGCTCCGCTACGGACGGGGGCCGGGCTCCCCGGTCGGGTGACGCCTCGGGATGATCTCTGCTCACCACCGGAGTGGAAGGGACACCCCCATGGCCCAGAGCAAGACCGAGACGGCCCCCGCCCCTGCGCTGAAGCTCGACCCCGCGAGCGGGTCTCCGGTCACCGCGGGACCCGCGCCCGCCCGGCTCGGCGACGAGACCCCGCAGGGCAAGACCACCATCGCGTCCTCGGTGGTGCAGAAGATCGCCGGTGTCGCGGCGCGCGAGGTCTCCGGCGTGCACGCGCTCGGCGACGGCCTGTCCAGGGCCTTCGGCGCGATCCGGGAGCACATCCCCGGTGGCGGCGGGGCGATGAGCGCGGGCGTGGCCGTCGAGGTCGGCGAGAAGCAGGCCGTGATCGACCTCGACATCGTGGTCGAGTACGGCGCGTCCATCCTCGACCTCGCGCGGGCCGTGCGGCGCAACGTGATCACCGCGGTGGAGCGGATGACCGGCCTGGAGGTGGTCGAGGTCAACATCGCCGTCAACGACATCCAGCTGCCGGAGAACGAGTGATCGGGAGTGGACCCGGCTGAGCGGGGCGCGCTGGAGATCCGCGACGGCGTGCTCCGCAAGCTGGTCTCCCGGCTCGTCGACGACGCGCCGGAGACCGCCCGCGAGTGCGGCGTCCGGATCACCGGGACCGTGCCGGAGATCGACATCTCGGTCCGGCTCGCCCTGCGGTACCCCGCTCCGGTCCGGGCCGCCGCCGAGGCGGTGCGCGAGCGGATCGTCACCGAGGTCGGCCGCGTCACCGGCTACACCGTGCGGCGACTGGACATGACCGTGACCGCCCTGGTGCCACGAGGTGAGCCATGACGTGGATCGCGCTCGGCGCACTGGGGATTCTCGGTCTGCTGTGGACAGTCCGGCCCCGGCGGCGCGAGCTGGTGCTGAACTCCTGGCTGACCGTGACCGCGTCCGCGGTGACCGACCTGGCCGGCGCGGAGACCGCTTCGGTGGCCGGAGTCAGCCGCGCGCGGGCCCGCCTGCGCGGCTCGGCGAGCAAACCCGCGCTGAAACTGACCCTGTGGCTGACCGCGGACGCCGACCCCGCACGAGTCCGACGGACCGTCGAGGCCGACGTGCTGGCCGGCGTCCGCTCCGCGCTCGGCGTCACGAACCTCCCCACCACTCTCCACCTGCGCACTCCACGACGTGAACGCACCGAATGAGTCATTCAGTGCGTTCAAGTACCCGAATGACTCATTCGGTGCGTAAGCGGCGCTGGGGTCAGCCGTCGTAGCCGGGGGCACCACGGTCGCCGCCGCCCCTGCCGGGACCGAAGTGGTCGGGGCCGCGGTCACCGAAGCGGTCCTGCCGCTGGTCGAAGCGCGACATGTAGCGGTCCTTGCCGTGATGACCATCGCCCGCGCTCGCGATCAGCGCACCGCCGAGACCACCGACCAGCAACAGCCCGGCCGCGGCGAGACCGGCCACCCATGCCTTGGCGTGCACCATCTTCGGTTGCTTCGGCGGCGCGGGAGCGGGCGGCGGGACCGGCGGGGGCACCGGAGCCGCGTGAGGCTGCTCGGCCTCCGGCGGGGCCTCCGCCGCCTGGGCCGGTTCCGGTTGAGGCTGGTCCGGCTGCTCGTGCTTGTCGGTGGGCTGTTCGTTCTTGTCGTTGCTCATGTCCTTCTCCTCAACTCGCGCTCAGTTCGACAACAGAGCGAATACCGGTCGTGCACTCGACAGATCCGTCGAGGCCGACGACGACGGCGTCGTAGCCGTCCTGGGTCTGCAGCCACTCCAGGGCGCCGACACCGCGCACGAACGCGGCGGTGGCCAACACGTCGGCCCACATCAGCGATGGCCCGACCACAGTCACCGATCCCAGCTCGGCGGCGGGTTCCCCGTCGTCGGGGCGCACCAGGTGACCGCCGCGGTGGGCGTTGCCCGAGGTGGCGATCCCGCCGTCGAACAGCGGCAGCACCCCGACGAGCTGGTCCGCCGACCGGCCCTCGATACCGATGCGCCAGGGCCGATCTCCCCTGGAGCACAACGCGATGTCGCCGCCCGCGTTGACGTAGTAGTCACCGGCCCACCGCTTGCCGAGCCGGGCCGCCGCGCGCTGCACCGCCCAGCCCTTGACCAGACCGGAGGGGTCGAGCCGGTAGGTGCCGTCCGGCTCCGGCAGCAGCACGTCGAACCAGCCGTCGGTGGCCTCGCGGGCCTTCTCGGACAGGGCGAGCACTTCGGCGACCAGGGGATCGCAGTCGCCGAGCTCGAGTTCTCCCTTGCCCAGCAAGCTGATCTGGCTGTCCGGGCGGTAGGTGCTGAACAGCCGGTCCACCTCGCGCAGCTCGGCGAAGACGTCCGCGACCGCGTCGGGCATCCGCTCGCCGACCCCGGCTCCGCGCAGGTGCACGCTCACCGGCATGCCCATGATCTGTTCGACCCACGCGGTTCTCATGTCAGTCCCGCCTCGTCCAACGCGGCCTGCAGCGAGTCGCGGTAGCCCTGGCTGGTGGCCGTCGCGCCGGTCACCGCGTCGATGTCGGCGGCGTTCTGCGCGCGCACGGCCTCCTGGTTGAGCAACGGGATGGCGCGACTGTTGATCTCGCGGTGGCGCCCGGCCTCGTTCGGGAAGCGAACCGCCTCGGCCGCCGTGATCTTGTTGTCCTGCAGAGTGATCCGCACCTGCACCACGCCGCGGCTGGTGGCCACCGCCGGACCGGTCACCGTGCGCGCGCCCGCGACGGGCGCAGGCGTCGGCACGGCGGGAGCGGCCTGCACCTGCTCGGCCGGCTCGCCCGTGCTCGTGCGGTAGCCGAAGAGCAGCACCAGCACCGCGACGGTGCTCAACAGCGCGAAGGCAATGCGCCCCATCATCGTCTCCCAGTCACCATGCGAAGCGTTCGAAGTGGATGCGCGCGCGGTCGACCCCCGCGCTGCGCAGCGTCGCGACGACGTTCTCCATCCACGGCGCCGGGCCGCACAGGAACACGTCCCGCTCACGCAGATCGGGCACCATCCGGTACAGGGACTCGACGTCGTCGCCGTACCCGCGCGGCAGCCACGAGTCCCCCCGCGGGCCGTCCAAATAGGACACTTTCACGCCGCGGTTGGTGGCGAACCACTCAAGCTCCCCGGCGAAGACCGCCTCCGCCCGCGACCGGACCCGGTAGAGCAGCGTCACGTTGCCGGGTTGGAAAGCCAGCTCCTCCAGCAGCGACCGCATCGCGGTGATGCCCACCCCGGCGGCGATCAGCAGGGGCCGGTCGGAGGTCCGCTTCCCCGAGGTGACGACGCCGTAGGGCCCTTCGATCAGCACACGCGTGCCCGGGCGGACAGTTGCCACGCGCGCCCCGCCGTCACCCAGGTTCTTGACCGTGATCCTGAGCCGATCCTGGTGCGGCGCAGCGGAAAGCGAGAACGGGTTGGCTCGCGATCCGCCACGGCCGTCGAGGAATCGCCACAGGAAGAACTGCCCGGCCCGCGCGCGGAGCTTGTCGAGTCCGCGACCGGCCATGTGCACCGAGACGACGTCGGGAGCCTCGGGGATGACGGCGACGACGCGCAGCTTGTGCCGCCACGACCGCCACAGCGGAAGGCCGACGCGGAAGACGAGGACTGCCGCGAGCGTGCACAGGTAGGCGCTCCACCAGTACGCGGTCGCCGCCGGGGAGTCGAGGAAGTCGGAACCGGTCCACAACTGGTGCGGCAGCGCCAGCCCGACGCCGAGGTAGGCGTAGAGGTGGATCAGGTGCCAGGACTCGTAGCGCAGCCTGCGCCGGGCGGCCCTGACGGACAGCACCACGACGGCGATCAACGCGACCGCACCGGCGAAGGCGAGCAGCATGCCGGGGTAGGTGGTCACCAGCAGCCAGCCCTGCTCCAGCAAACCCGTGCCCGCGTCCCCCGCGTACCCGGCGGTGATCAGCGCGATGTGCGTGATCATCAGCCAGAACGAGGTGAACCCGGCGAGCCGGTGCAGCCTGGCCAGCCGGTCCTGGCCGAACTGGCGCTCCAGCAGGGGAATCCGGGCCATCAGCAGGACCTGGACCAGCAGCAGGTTCGAGGCGAGCAGCCCGCTGAGCCTGCCGAGCGCGGACACCGGGCCGCCTTGGGCGAGGCCGCCGTTGCCCTGCCACAGCACGACGACGAACAGCAGGGACAGGGCTCCCGCGGCGATCAGCGCTCGTCCCGCCCGGCGACCGGGAGCGCGGTGCCGAACCGCGGGCAGGGGGCGGACGGCAGAGGATGTCGTGGTCACACCACAACGGTGCGGCCGTCACATGAGCGCCACTTCAACCCACCATGAGAAAAGCGTGAGACACGACCTCACCGGCACTTCACAGCAGGTGCGCGTAGCCGTGGAGGATGGCCTGCGCGGTGAGGAAGGCGGCCAGGTCACCCGTGCCGGGGCCGAGGTCGACGACCTCGGGGAGGCCGAGCTCGCGCTCCGGGTTGTGCAGGACGAAGCCCCGGAACCCGAGGCCCCCGCGCTCGGTTCCCGGGGCGTCCGGGGTGGCGGGCAGGAGAGACACGAGGCGGCGCGCCTCGGCATCGGACAGGGTCCAGCGGGGGTTGGGCACTCCGCTGAACACGTCGAGCTCGATCTCCATCGCGTTCTCCTCCCCGCCAGGACGATCAGCGGATGACCAGGCCCACCGGCACCCAGAAGTACCCGCAGAACTGCGTGTACGGGCCGCGGTTGCAGTTCGCCGGGTTCAGCGACCCGCCGATCACACGCCCTGAGTTGTCGGTGTTGCGCGCCGGCGTCTGGCCGGGCTTGTGGCCCCAGAAACCGTCGGAGTGGTAGCGGTACCAGTGGTAGTCACCGCCCGGCCACACCACGAGCGCGACCAGCCGCTGCTGTCCGTCGCACGAAGGCCGGACGCCGTCGCACAACGCCGCGGCGCGCACCGCCGCGCAGGTGAGCGAGGTGTACTGGTGCCCGCACTGGCGGCCGGGCTGGGCGAAGGTGTTGGTGCGGCGGTTGACCGCGTAGTTGTAGCAGTTGTTGGTGGTTCGGACGGTGGCGTCGTTGTTCCAGAAACCCGGGTTGAACGGCGTGTGGAACGGCTGGCACGGCGCCGCGGGCTGGATGTCGGCCTTGGCCTCGATCGAGCGGCTCTCCAGGTTGCCGCGCAGTGCCCGCATGACGTGCTCGCGGATCTGGTCGTCCACGTGGTGCCGCGAGGTCTCCAGCAGCCAGCTGACCGCTTCGACGGACTCGTCCGCCGTCAGCGCGTCACTGGACTCCTGGCTGACGCCGATCGCGAACCGTTGCGGCAACCGGCTTTCGGTCGGGTCGTCGGTGTCCGCGGAGAGCACGATGCCGCGGAACCCCAGTTGGTCCGGCAGGTCGGCCGGTTCGGCCAGGCTGCGCCCGGAGAAGCGGTCGAGCGCTTCCCTCACCTGGCTGTCGTCCAAGTGCCACACCGGGTTCGTACGTCCGGAGAAGACTTCCAGTTCGACTCGCATGGCAGGACCCCTTCTGTGGAGTGCCCCTCACTCCACAGCCCAAGCTGCTCGGGATTCCCTTGCTGGATAAGGGTATTTCTACCCCGCGACGGTGCACGAAGGGGCAGACTTCGATGCCGGGAACCTAGAGATCAGGTCGGCCCACCGGGAGGCGGAACCGCACCGCGGCACCGATGCCATCGATTGGTTCGACGAACTCGACGGAACCCCCGTGCGCCGCCGCGGTCTGCGCCACGATCGCCAGCCCGAGCCCGGAGCCGGGCAGGCTGCGCGCCGACTCCGAACGCCAGAACCGTTGGAACACCATGGCTCTCTCGTCCGGGGCGACACCGGGGCCGGCGTCCGCGACGGTGATCTCCCCTTCGACCGAATGGACGCGCACGGTCGAGGCGGGCGGCGAGAACTTCACCGCGTTGTCCAACAGGTTCAGCACCGCGCGCTCCAGCTCGCCCGGATCGCCCACCACCGTCCAGGGCCGGCTGTGCACCTCGAAGACGTGCCCCTGCGCCCGGGCGCGAGCCCGCTCCACCGCGCGCTCGACGACCGCGCCCATCGACACCGCAACGCGCTCCGTCTCGCGCTCGTCCCGGGCCAGCACGACGAGTTCGCCCACCAGGTCGCCCAGTTCCCTTGCCTGGTCCTGCAAGCTCGCCAGCAACGCGCGCCGCTGCTCGTCCGGGATCGGCCTTCCGGTCTTCTCGCTGCGCACCAACAGGTCCACGTTGGTGCGCATGCTCGTCAACGGCGTCCGCAGCTCGTGCGCGGCGTCCGCCACCAGGTCCTGCTGGCGTTTCCTCGACTCGGCCAGCGCCTTGGTCATCCGCGAGAACGCCCGGCCCAGCCTGCCGATCTCGTCGCGGCCGCGCACGTCCACCGGAGCGGTCAGGTCCTCGGTCTCCGCGATGTGCTCGACGGTCCTGGTGAGCCGTTCCACGGGCCGCAGCGCGAGCCTGGTCAGCAACAACCCGGAGACCGCCGCGACCGCCACGCCGATCACCGACACGATGCCGAGCACGGTTCCCAGCTGTCGCAACGTGTCCCGCACATCCGCCATCGATCGGCTGGTCACCACCGCGTAGCCCGCGCCGATCGGCTCGACGAGCACGCGCACGCCCACGTGGCCGTAGGTCATGCCGTCGCGGAACTTCGGCATCGGCTCCCGGTCGCGCGGCCCGAGCTTGACCTTGTCCACGCCCTTGGGGCAGCACGTCGTCCCGTCCGGCCGCAGCAGCTGGATGCCGACGATGTACTTCTGGTAGCCCTCCTTGTCCTGCTCGCTGCCGCACAGCGATTCGGGGTCGACTCCCGGCTCCCTCAGCTCCTTGGCCGGTGAGGACGATTGCAGGGACAAGTCGACTTGGCGGCGCATCGTCACGTCCGCGCCGAACCAGGCGAACACGCTCACCACGATGATGCCCAGCGCCACGACGAAGGCGGTCACCAGGGCGACGCGGCTGCGCAGCAGGAGCTTGCGCTCTCTCATCCGCGCGACCTCAGCACGTAGCCGACACCGCGGACCGTGTGCAGCAGCCGCGAACCGCCACCGGCCTCGGTCTTGCGCCGGAGGTAGCCCACGTAGACGTCGAGGATGTTCGTGCCGGGGTCGTAGTCGTAGCCCCAGACCTCGCGCAGCAACTGCTTGCGGGTGAAGACCTGCTTCGGCGCGGAGAGGAACAACGCCAGCAGGTCGAACTCCGTGCGGGTCAGCTCGATCTCCTGGCCGCCGCGGTGCGCCTCGCGCGTGCCAACGTCGACAACAAGATCTTCGTACTTGAGCACGCCGTCCGACTCGGCCACCACCCGCCCGCGCCGCAGCAGGGCGCGCAGGCGGGCCAGCAGCTCCTCCAGCGCGAAGGGCTTCGGCAGGTAGTCGTCCGCGCCCGCGTTCAGCCCCGACACCCGATCGCTGACGGCATCGCGCGCGGTGAGCATCAGGATCGGCACGTCCGCCCCGGCCGCGCGCAACCGCCTGCACGTCTCCAGGCCGTCCACGCCGGGCATCATCAGGTCCAGCACCAAGGCGTCCAGCTTGCGCCCGTCCGGGTCGAGCACGCGGTCCAGCGCGCGCTGCCCGTTCTCGGCCGTCTCCACGGTGTAGCCCTCGAAGAGCAGACTGCGCTCCAGGCTCTCGCGCACGGCGGGCTCGTCGTCCACCACCAGCAGGTGCATGCCCGCCATCTTCACCCATGCACCGCCGTACGTGCGCCTTCAAGTCCCCCGACCCCCGGGCGAAGCGCGGCCTCAGCGGAGGAGGGCGCGCATCCGGGTGATCTCGGCGGTTTGCGTCGCGATGACGTCGTCGGCCATCTGCTCGACGAACACGTCGGCACCGTCGCGGCGGACCTGCTCGGCCATCACCAGCGCGCCCTCGTGGTGGGCGATCATCAGCTCGACGAAGCGCTTCTCGAACGCGGGGCCGGTGAGCCCGGCCAGCTCCTGCAGCTGCTGCGGTGTCGCCATCCCCGGCATTCCCACATGCTGGGAGGCATCGCCGCCGTGGCCGTGCCCGGTTCCGGGGACGGGCTTGCCGTTGTTGCGCAGCCAGCCCTTCATCGCCTCGATCTCCGGGCCCTGCGACTTCTCGATCCGGTCGGCCATCGACCTGACCGGTTCGGAACTCGCCCGGGAGGGCACCAGCCTGGTCATCTCCAGCGCCTGCGCGTGGTGCGGGATCATCCGCTCCACGTACAGCGCGTCGGCGTCGTTCGGCTTCGGCTTCTGCTGCGCTCCAGCCGCCTGATCAGCGGGAATGGTCCGCGCGGACTGTCCGGGGCCGCCGGGGAGGATCACCGGCGGGTTGGTCTCGTCGCGGCCGGAGGCCGCGCACCCGGCCGCCACGATCGCGGGCACAGACATGGCAAGCACCAGCCCAGCGGCGCGCAGCGCGCGCCCGCGCCGGTTCCCGTTCGTCACCTCGTCCGCCTCCACACTCGTCGACCTCGCATGGGAACGGTAACGGCTAGCAGGCCGTCTCCGGTCTCGCGGGCATATCAAGATGCTCTATTCGGCCCTATGACCACCGGTTTCGACCACGCAGACTCCCCTGTGGACGGGCGTGACGCCCGTGTGTGTCGAGGGGAGCAACTTACGTGACGCCGGGCAAGAAGAGGACTACGGCGCGAGCGATCGCGGTCGCCGCAGCCGGTCTGCTGGCGTTGTCGCTGACGACCGTTCTGGGTGGAACGGCCGCGGCACAGGACACCGCCGCTGCGACTCCGGGCGAGAACGAGATCTCGTCGAGCCGCAACATCCGTCAGATCGCCAACATCCCGAAGCAGGCCCCGTTCAACACCGAGGCCGCCCTGGGCACCGACATTGCCTTCACCGGCAAGTACGCGGTGGTGGGCAACTACGACGGTTTCATCATCTACGACATCTCCCGGCCGGCGAAGCCGAAGATCGTCAGCCAGGTTCTCTGCCCTGGCTCGCAGAACGACGTGTCGGTCTCCGGGGACCTGCTGTTCCTGTCGACCGACTCCTCGCGCAGCGACAACAGCTGCAACAGCACGCCCAAGCCCGCGACCGAGAAGGACGCGTGGGAGGGCATCAAGGTCTTCGACATCAAGGACAAGGCCAACCCGCGCTACGTCTCCGCGATCGAGACCAAGTGCGGTTCGCACACCAACACCCTGGTGCCGGACAAGCGGAAGCAGAACGTCTACATCTACGTCTCGTCCTACAGCCCGAACGCGACGTTCCCTGACTGCCAGCCGCCGCACGACCTGATCTCCATCATCAAGGTGCCGGTGAAGAACCCGGCGGCGGCCGCGGTCGTCGGTGAGCCCGTGCTCTTCCCCGGCGGCGGCAACGGGGGCATCCCGGGCACGTTCCCCGCGCCGTACGTGACGCCGACCTCCGGCTGCCACGACATCACCGCGTACCCGGAGAAGGACCTCGCGGCGGGCGCCTGCATGGGTGAGGGCGTGCTGTTCGACATCTCCGACCGCGAGAAGCCGCGGGTGATCAACACGGTCAAGGACGACACGAACTTCGCGTTCTGGCACTCCGCGACCTTCAACAACGACGGCACCAAGGTCGTCTTCACCGACGAGCTCGGTGGCGGCGGGGCCCCGGCCTGCACGGCGGCGATCGGCCAGATCCGCGGCGCCAACGGCGTCTACGACATCACCGGCCGCGGCGACAAGCGCAAGCTGGAGTTCCGCAGCTACTACAAGATCCCCCGGGTGCAGACCGAGACGGAGAACTGCGTCGCCCACAACGGCTCGCTGATCCCGGTCTTCGGCCGCGACATCATGGTGCAGGCGTGGTACCAGGGCGGGGTCTCCGTCTGGGACTTCACCGACTCCGCCCGCCCGGTCGAGATCGCGCACTGGGAGCGCGGCCCGTACAACGCCGGCAAGCTGGTGACGGGCGGCTCGTGGTCGGCGTACTACTACAACGGCCACATCTACTCCAGCGACATCCAGAAGGGCCTGGACGTGCTGGAGCTCAACGACTGGCGCACCTTCAGCGCCCAGTTCGTCCGGATGCGGGAGTTCAACCCGCAGTCCCAGGGCCACTACCTGGGCTGAGGCCCACGCGCCCGTGGAGGAGGGGCCGTCGCTCACCGAGCGGCGGCCCCTTCTCCCGTCACAGGCCCACGAGGCGGTACAGCTCGCCGATCTCCCCGGCGGTGAGGTCGCGCATGACACCGGGCTTCTGGGTGCTCAGGAAGACCGGGCCGATCGCGGTGCGGACCAGCCGCTGCACCGGGTGGCCGACCGCGTCCAGCAGCCGCCGCACGATGTGGTTGCGGCCCTCGTGCAGCACCACCTCGACCAACGCGCGGCCGGAGTTGTTGTCCTTGATCTTGAAGCCGTCGACGACGACCGGACCGTCCTCCAGCTCCACCCCGGCCCGCAGCCGCCTGCCGACCTCCTTGGAGACCGGCCCGGGCACCTCGGCCAGGTAGGTCTTGAGCACCTTGTACGAGGGGTGCATCAGCCGGTGCGCCAGCTCCCCGTCGTTGGTCAGCAGCAGCAGCCCCTCGGTGTCCGCGTCCAGCCTGCCCACGTGGAACAGCCGCTCGTCGCGCTCCCGCACCAGGTCTCCGACGCAGGACCGGCCGCGGTCGTCGGACATCGTGGTGTGCATGCCGCGCGGCTTGTTCAGCGCCACGTGCACCAGCTCGTCGGTGATCATCACGCGGAGGCCGTCCACGTGGATGACGGCGGTCTCCGGGTCGACGCGGCGGCCCTGCTCGGTGACGACCTCGCCGTTCACCTTGACCCGCCCGTCGGCGATCATGTCCTCGGCGACGCGGCGCGAACCCACGCCCGCCTTCGCCAGGACCTTCTGCAACCGGACGCCGTCCGGCTCTGAGTCATACATCGTCGATCGTGTCCACTTCGGGCAACAGGGGGGCGAGCGGGGGCAGGTCCTCCAGCGAGGACAACCCCAGCCGCTCCAGGAACAGCTCGGTCGTGCGGTAGAGGATGCCGTTGGTGTCGGGGTCGGCGCCGGTCTCCTCGATCAGCCCACGGGCCAGCAGCGTACGGATGACGCCGTCGACGTTCACCCCGCGCACCGCGGCGACCCTGGCCCGGGTCACCGGCTGCCGGTAGGCGATCACCGCGAGGGTCTCCAGCGCGGCCCTGGTCAGCTTCGCCCGCTGCCCGTCGAGCAGGAGCCGCTCCACGTACGGCGCGAACCGGTCGCGGGTGTAGAACCGCCAGCCGTCGGCGACGCGCCGCAGGTCGATCCCGCTGCCCGCCTCGGTGTAGCGGGCCGACAACCGGCGCAGCGCCGCCGCCACCCTGGCCACCGGCTGGTCCAGCGCCTCCGCCAGCGCCTCGTCGGTCCCGGGGCTGTCGATCACCAGCAGCAGCGACTCCAGCGCCGCCTCCAGCTCGGACTCCTCGACCAGAGCAGGCCCGGCCTCGACCTCCTCGACGGCGTCCGGCTCCGCCTCGGGCTCCGCTTCCGGCTCACGCTCGGGCTCCGGCTCGGGTTCCGGCGCCCTCTCCTCCTCGACGGCGGGCGCGGGCGCACCGGCCGCGACCCTGCCGGCCGCCTCCGAGTACGCGGCGACCCGCCGGGCCTCCGCGTCGTCGTCCTCGGGGATCTCACCGGTGGCGACCAGCGTTTCGGCCTCGGCGACAGCGGCTTCCTCGGCCGCTTCCGGCGCGTCGACCACCTCGGCGACCTCGGCGCACGCGGCGTCGACGGCCTCTTCCCGAGCAGCGGCGTCGGCGGTGTTCTCCTCGGGGCGCGGCAGGCCCAGCAGCAGCTCGACGGGCTGCTTGCGGGTGGTCTCCGCGGCCAGCATCCACGCGGGTCGCGGCCGATCCCCGGAACCTGAACCGTCCACAGTGGACTCCGGGTCGTTCACCCGTACTCCTCCTCATCGCTTTCGGCGCGCTCCAGGGCGGCTGCCGCCTCCCGCCTGGCCTCCTCGACGCTGCCGCCGACCCACCGCACGGCCAGCTCGCCGAGCGGCTCCGGCTGGTCGAACTGCAGCACGGCCTCGCGGAAGAGCTCCAGCAGTGCCAGGAACCGCGCCACCACCTCGATCGGGTGCTCGCAGTCGGAGACCAGCTCGCTGAACGACAGCTGCCCGCTCTCCGCCAGCCGCACGCGGATCGCGGCGACCTCCGCGCGCACCGAGACCTGGTGCATGTGCAGGTGCGCCAGGGACACCGTCGGCGGCGGTTTCGGCCGGAACACCGTCGCGGCGATCTCGGCGAACTGCTGCGGGCTGACGCCGAGCATGACCTCGGGCAGCAGGTCGGAGTAGCGCTCCTCCAGCGACACCGAGCGCGGGTAGCGGCGCAGCGCCCCCGCCTCCAGCTCGCCGAACAGGGCCGCGACCTGCTTGTAGGCCCGGTACTGCAGCAGCCGCGCGAACAACAGGTCGCGGGCCTCCAGCAGCGCCAGGTCCTCCTCGTTCTCCACGTCGGCCGAGGGCAGCAGCCGGGCCGCCTTGAGGTCGAGCAGGGTCGCCGCGACCACCAGGAACTCCGTGGTCTCGTCCAGGTCCCAGTCCGAGCCCAGGCCGCGGATGTGCGCGATGAACTCGTCGGTGACCTTGTGCAGCGCCACCTCGGTGACGTCCATCTCGTGCTGCGAGATCAGCTGCAGCAACAGGTCGAACGGGCCCTCGAAGTTGGCCAGGTGGACCCGGAACCTCCCGTCCGGCGGCGGCACCTCGACCGGTTCGCCACCGGCCTCCTGGGCGAGGGCGACCGGTGTCCGTTCAGCAGAGCTCACGCCATCACCGGGCGATCACCTCGCGGGCCAGCGCCCGGTACGCCTTGGCACCACCCGAGCGCGGGGCCCAGCTGGTGATCGGCTCACCGGCGACGGTCGTCTCCGGGAACCGGACGGTGCGGTTGATCACCGTGTCGAACACGATTTCTCCGAACGCCTCGACCACGCGGGCCATCACTTCGCGGGAGTGCAGCGTACGGGGGTCGTACATGGTGGCGAGGATCCCGGTGATCTCCAGGTCCGGATTCAGCCGTTCGCGCACCTTCTCGATCGTGTCGATCAGCAGCGCCACCCCGCGCAGGCTGAAGAACTCGCACTCCAGCGGGATCAGCACGCCGTGCGCGGCGGCCAGCGCGTTCACCGTGAGCAGGCCGAGCGAGGGCTGGCAGTCGATCAGGATGTAGTCGTAGTTGTCGATCACCGGCCGCAGCGTCCTGCCCAGGGTCTGCTCCCTGCCGACCTCGGCGACCAGCTGCACCTCGGCCGCGGAGAGGTCGATGTTGCTGGGCAGCAGGTCCATGTCGGGCACGCAGGTGCGCAGCACCGTCTCCTCGACCGTGGTGTCGCGCTCCATGAGCACGTTGTAGATCGTGCGGTCGAGGTGGTGCGGCTGGATGCCCAGGCCCACCGAGAGCGCGCCCTGCGGGTCGAAGTCCACCAGCAGCACCCGGCGGCCGAACTCCGCCAGCGCCGCGCCCAGGTTGATCGTGGACGTGGTCTTGCCGACCCCGCCCTTCTGGTTGCACAGGGCCAGGATGCGCGCGGGCCCGTGCTCGGCGACCAGCGGCGGCTCCGGCACCTGGCGCAGCGGGCGGCCGGTGGGGCCGAGGCCGCTCTCGCCGAAGTCGACGTCCTCCTCGGTGTGGTCGGCGGGCCGCGGCGCGAGATCGAGGTCGGCCACCTCACCACGGGACCGTCCCCAGGACGGTTGCGGTGTCGACATGGCGAACTGGCTCCTCGTCTGGCGCGCGTCCCCGGGCCGCCCCCGGAGGATCATGATCTGCGCATAACCTTCCGCAGCCTAGGCGGCCCCCGGCGGCATCAGCAACGTACCGCCCGGCGTGTTGTCAAGGCAGGTCAGCACGGTGCACCCAAGCGGATGACGGATGCGGCCCCCGCCGGGGGTGATCAGTAGTGGTCGATCCTGTCGAACCTGGTGGTGTCCGCCTGCTCGTCCGGGGTGCCGAGGCCGAGCCCGGTCCGGGTGACGCTCTTCGCGCCGAGCCCGATGTTGGCGTACACCCTGGGCGCGCGGGACCGCAGCCGGAATCCCCACAGCAGACCGGCGAACAGCAGCAGGAAGTAGCCGCCCGGGATCGCCCAGTGCAGCGTCGAGTTCGGCGGCACGCCGAGCGTCACGTCGAAGTTCACCAGCACCAGCATGAAGGCGACCAGCGTGCTCGCCGCGGCCAGCACCGGCGCCACCGCGCGCTTCCACGTGCTCTCCGGGGTCAGGGTCGTGGCGAAGAACCGGACGACGGCGAAGGAGGTCAGCACGATCAGCAGCAGGATGCCCAGGGCGCCCGCGCTGGTCCAGATGAAGAACACGTCCCGCAGCGGGTGCAGCCCGGCGATGCCGAAGCAGATGATCGCGATGAAACCGAGCACGCTCTGCAGGATCGACCCACCTCGCGGCGAGCTGTTGCGCGAGGAGGTCTGCCCGAAGAAGGAGGGCAGCAGCCGCTCGCGGCCCATGGCGAAGGCGTAGCGCGCCGCGGCGTTGTGGAAGGCGATCAGGCACGCCAGCACGCTGGTCACGTACAGGAACCGGCCGATGCCCACCATCAGCACGCCCAGCTGGTCCCCGGCCAGCCGGAAGACCAGCTCCGACCCGTGGGCCCCGGCCTGCTCGGTGATCCGGCCGGGCCCGGTGGCCACGCTCATCGCCCAGGAGCCGAGCACGTAGAGCAGCGTGGTCAGGCCGAGGGAGAGGTAGGTGGCCACCGGCACCGTGCGGCCGGGGACCTTGGCCTCCTCGCTGAACACCACGGCGGTCTCGAAGCCGACGAAGCCGAGGACCGCGAGGCAGAACAGCGCCCCGACACCGGGCTCGAACAGGTGGCGCGGCGCAAGGGTTTCCAGGCTCACCGTGCCCTCGGCCGGGTGCAGCAGGAAGGACACCGCGTAGACCAGGATCACCAGGCACTCGGCGATCATCAGCACCGCGAGGACCTTGCCGTTGAGGTCGATGTGCTGGGTGCCCAGGACCGCGACGATCGCCCAGCCGACCAGCGAGATGACCCACCAGGCGATGTCGATGCCGAACCAGGCCCGCAGCAACGGCTGCGCGGCGTCCCCGAGCGCGCCGTACACGCCGATCTGCATGGCGTTGTAGGACACCAGCGCCACCCAGCTCGCGGCGACGCCCAACGGCCTGCCGAGCCCCTTGGCGACGTAGGCGTTGAACGCCCCCGCGTTGGGCACGTACGGGGCCATCGTCACGTAGCCGACGCAGAACACCGCGAGCGCGACGCCCATCGCCAGGAAGCCGATGGGGATCCCGATCTGCCCGGTGACCGCGTAGCCGGTGGTGGTCACGCCGGCGAGCACGGTGAACGGCGTGCACATGGAGATGGCGAAGTACGTCACCGCCGGGACACCCAGCCGGTTGGCCGCGAGGGCCGAGGTGACCTTGGTGTCCCCTCCTGCCGCGTTTGTGTTGAACATTGGCGCTGCTCCGGGAGCTCAGTAGCGGTTGATCGGGGCGAATTTCGTGGTGTCGGCCTGCTCCTCCGGGCTGCCGAGGCCGAGGCCGGTGCGGGTGACGCTCTTCGCGCCGAGCCCGATGTTGGTGTAGACCCTGGGCCTGCGGGCGCGCAGGCGGAAACCCCACAGCAGGCCGAGGAGCAGCAGCACGAGGTAGCCGCCGGGGATCGCCCAGCGCAGCGGCGAGTCGGAGGGCACGTCGAGGGTCTTGTCGAAGTTCGCCAGCACCAGCACGAACGCCACCAGCGTGCTCGCCGCCGCCAGCACCGGCGCGACGGTGCGCTTCCAGGCGCTCTCCGGGGTCAGGGTCTTGGCGAAGAACGCCACGATCGCGAACGCGGTCAGCACGATCAGCAGCAGGATGCCCAGGCTGCCCGCGCTGGTCCAGATGAAGAACACGTCCCGCAGCGGGTGCACCCCGGCGATGGCGAAGGCGATGATCCCGACCAGGCCGATCGCGCTCTGCAGGATCGACCCGCCCCTGGGCGAGCTGTTGCGGGAGGAGGTCTGCCCGAAGAAGGAGGGCAGCACGCGCTCCCGGCCCATGGCGAAGGCGTAGCGGGCCGCCGCGTTGTGGAAGGCGATCAGCGCGGCGAACACGCTCGTCGCGTAGAGGAACCGCCCGATGCCCACCATCGCCACGCCCAGCTGGTCGTGCGCCAGGCGGAAGACGAGTTCGGAACCGTTGGCCCTGGCCATCTCCGCGACCCGGCCGGGGCCGGTGGCCACACTGATCGCCCAGGAGCCCAGCACGTAGAGCAGCGTGGTCACCCCGAGCGAGAGGTAGGTGGCCACCGGCACCGTCCTGCCCGAGACCTTGGCCTCCTCGCTGAAGACCACCGCGGTCTCGAACCCGACGAACCCGAGGATCGCCAGGGAGAACAGCGCGCCCGCGCCCGGCTCGAACAGGTGCGACGGGTCCAGGGTCTGCAGGCTGACCGCGTTGCCCGCCGGGTTCAGCAGGAAGGACACCGCGTAGACCAGGATCACCAGGCACTCCGCGACCATCAGCACCGCGAGGACCTTGCCGTTGAGGTCGATGTGCTGGGTGCCCAGGAACGCGACGAGCGCCCACGCCCCCAGCGCGATGGCCCACCACGCGATCTCCACGCCGAACCAGCTCTTGATCAGCGGCTGGGCGGCGTCACCGAAGGCGCCGTACACGCCGACCTGCATGGCGTTGTAGGACACCAGCGCCAGCCACCCGGCGGCGACACCGGCGGGCCTGCCGAGCCCCTTGGCGATGTAGGCGTTGAACGCCCCCGCGTTCGGCACGTACGGCGCCATCGTCACGAACCCGACGCAGAACACCGCGAGCACCACGCCCATCGCCAGGAAGCCGATCGGGATGCCGATCTGCCCGGTGACCGCGTAGCCGGTGGTGATGGCGCCCGCCACCACGGTGAACGGCGCGCACATCGAGATGGCGAAGTAGGTCACCGCCGGGACGCCCAACCGGTCGGCGGCGAGGGCCGTTGTGACGTTCGGCGCCCCTCCTGGTGCGTTTGCGTTGAACATTGGCAGTGCTCCGGGGATGTGTGGGGGTGGGGGAACAGCTACTGCTCGTCGGGGGAACCGAGCCCGAGCCCGAGCCCGGTGCGCGCCGCGCTCTTGGCGCCGAGGCCGATGTTGGCGTAGATCTCCGGCTTGGCGGCCCGCAGGTGCAGGCCCCACAGGACGCCGAACACCGCGATCAGCACGTAGGCGCCGGGGATCGCCAGCAGCAGCGGCGAGGAGGCGGGCAGGTCGAACACCTTGTCCAGGTTGATCAGCACCAGCACGAGCGCGATCACGGTGCAGACCGAGGAGATCGCCGGGGCCACCAGGCTCCGGAACACCGGCTCTCCCGAGGGGTACCTGGCGAAGTGGACCAGGACCGTGATCGAGGTCAGCGCGAGCAGGATGAGGATGCCCAGCGCACCGGCGGAGTTCCACAGGTAGAACAGGTCGCGAAGCGGGTCACCGCCGATGACCGCGTACACGAGGATCACCGCGAGACCGGTCGCGCTCTGCGAGATCGAGCCGATCTTGGGCGAGCTGTTGCGGTGCGAGGTCTGCCCGAACACGGCGGGCAGCACGCGCTCGCGCCCCATGGCGAAGGCGTAGCGCGCCGCGGTGTTGTGCACCGCGATCAGGCACGCCAGCACGCTGGTGAAGTAGAGGAAGCGGCCGATGCCGACCATGGCGGGGCCGAGCTGCTCGCCCGCGAGGTGGAACACCAGCCCGGAGCCGTACCGGTGGGCCATGTCGCCGATGTGGGCGGGGCCGGCCGCGACGCTCATCGCCAGCGAGGCCAGCAGGTACAGCACGGTCATCACGCCGAGCGCGACGAAGGTGGCGACGGGGACGGTCCGTCCGGGCGAACGGGCCTCCTCGCTGAACACCACCCCGGTCTCGAAGCCGATGAAGGCCAGCAGTGCCAGGGCGAGCAGGGCGCCGACGCCGGGCTCGAACAGGTGCGAGGGTTCGAGGGCGGCCAGGCTGACCGCGCCGTCGGCGGGGTGGAACAGCGACGAGACCGCGTACACCAGGACGACGAGCACCTCCGCGGCCAGCAGGACCGCGAGGACCTTGCCGTTGAGGTCGATGTGCTGGGTGCCCAGGACCGCGACGACGGCCCAGCCGGCCAGCGCGATCACCCACCAGGCCACGTCGATGCCGAACCAGGCGTGCAGCAGCGGTTTCGCCGCGTCGCCTAACGCCCCGTAGAGGCCGACCTGCATGGCGTTGTAGGCCAGCAGCGCCATCCAGCCCGCCGCGACACCCGCGGGCCTGCCGATCCCCTTGCTGACGTAGGCGTTGAACGCGCCCGCGTTGGGCACGTAGGGCGCCATCGTCACGTAGCCGACGGAGAACAGCGCGAGCACCGCGCCCATGACCACGACGCCCACCGGGATGCCGACCTGGCCGGTGATGGCGTAGCCGCTGGTGATGACCCCGGCCGTGGCGAGGAAGGGCGAGCCCATCGAGATGGCGAAGTAGGTCACCGCGGGAACGCCGAGGCGGTCCTTGGCCAGCGCGGAGGTGACGCGTCCGGTTCTGGGAGGCTTCGGGGTCGTGTGCATCGGCCTACCTCGGCTCGGGGTGGGGGTGGGTGTCCCGGCGGCTAGCGCCGGTGGCGCAGGACCGCGTCGCCCACCGCGGCCTCGGTCTCGCTGAGCAGTGCGCGCAGCGCGGCGGGCAGCCCGGTGAGCTGCCGCCGCAGGGGCCGCGCCACCTCGTGCGCGGCGTGCTGGAAGACCTCCGCCTCCAGTTCGGTGGCCACCACCAGCCCGGAGAGCACGACGTCGGGAACGGAGAGCTGTTCGTTCTTGGTCAGCGCGTTCGCCAGGCGCGCCGCGGCCCACGCCGCCACGTTCATGTCCGTCGGCACGTAGACCGTGCGGGTCTGCAGCATCCGCCGGACCTCGGTGGGGCGGATGTGCCCCGCGTGCAGCAACCGCTGCACCACCTGGGACTGCGCCTTCTGGCTGAGGTACTGCAACCAGTCGGGCACCGAGGTGACGTCGCTGTTGCGGACCAGCTCCTCCAGCAGTGCCCTGGCCAGCGCGTCCCCCGGCGAGGGCGCGTCCAGCAGCACGATGTTGCGGCGCTCGATGTCGATGGAGCCGAAGAGCACGAGCTCACCGAGGAGGGCTCCGGCGAGCCCGAGCCCGGCGCGCCCCTCCCCGCACCGGGCCGTACCGGTGACGTCGTCGTGCGCTATGAGGTAGTAGTCGTCGGCCAGCAGCAGGGGCACGGTCAGGACTCCCCGCCGGTGTCGGCCTGCGGTTGAACGCCAGAACGCCGTTCAGCTAAGACGCGCTGACACGCCACCATCGCTACCACCGTCACCTTGTCACGCCTGCCGGCCCTTGGAGAGGCGAAATGCTAGCGCCATCGCCAAGAGTAGTTTCGGCAATCTCCTTCACCCCGCCGCGTATCCAATCGGACAGCAGGGCGCAATCCATGACCCCGCGGGCGTCACAACCCGTTGATGACAACCCAAAAGAGTGAAGGGGGCCGACCGCTCACCCCAGCGCCCGCGGGTGCGCCGTCGCGTACACCTCGCGCAGCGTCGTGACCGTGACCAGCGTGTAGATCTGCGTCGTGGTCACCGAGGCGTGGCCCAGGAGCTCTTGCACCACGCGAACGTCCGCCCCGCCCTCCAGCAGGTGCGTCGCGAAGCAGTGGCGCAGGGTGTGCGGGGAGATCTCGGTGCTCACTCCTGAGCGTTCGGCCGCGTTTTTGAGCACTTGCCAAGCACTCTGGCGCGACAGGCGCCCACCGCGGGCATTCAGGAAGATGGCCCCGGCGGGACTTCTTTCCGCTGGGGCGGCAGATGTCCGGCGTCCGGCGAGGGCGGGACGGGCGCGCACCAGGTAGGCATCGAGCGCGGACAGCGCGGGCCGCCCGACGGGTACCAACCTTTGCACGCCCCCCTTGCCCCGCAACAGAAGCGTGCGTTCAACTGCGTCCAGGTCGTCCAGGTCGGCGCCGACCGCCTCGGAGATCCGCGCGCCGGTGGAGTACAGCAACTCCAGCAGGGCCCGGTCCCGCAGGCCGAGCGCGTCGTCACCGCCCGCGTGGTCGAGCAGCTTCAGCACGTCCTCGACCGGCAAGGCTTTGGGCAACCGCCGGGGTGGCGCCGGAGGCCGCACCGCGCGCGCGACGTCCTTGGCCACCTTGCCTTCCCGTGTGGCGAAGCGGTGCAGGCCGCGCACCGCGACCACGGCGCGGGCCGCGGACGACGCGGCCAGCGGTGGCCTGCCGTCGCCGCCCTCCCGCAGCGCGACGAGGAACGAGCCCACGTGCGCCTCGGTCACCTCGTCCAGCGCCGAAACCCCAAGCGCGGCAAGGTGTACCAGGTAGCGACGCAGATCCCGCCCGTAGGAGTCGAGGGTGTTGCGCGCCGTCCCGCGCTCCACGGTGAGGTGGTCGAGGTAGGCGGCGAGCAGGGCCGACAGGGCGGGCGGGATCTCCTCCGAGTCCTCCCGGCCCGCCCCGGCGGCCTGATCCGCTGTCACGCCAGCAGGTCCGCCAGCTCGGCGTGCGGCAGCCCGTGCGCCTGCGCGACCTCGGGCAGCACGATCTGCCCGCTGATCACGTTGGCGCCCTTGGCCAGCGACGGGTCGTCCTGCAGCGCCTTGCGCATTCCCTTGTCCGCCAACGCGGTCACGTACGGGAGCGTGACGTTGGTCAGCGCCCACGTCGAGGTGTGCGGCACCGCGCCCGGCATGTTCGCCACGCAGTAGAACACCGAGTCGTGCACGGTGAACGTCGGGTCGGCGTGCGTGGTCGGACGCGAGTCCTCGAAGCAGCCGCCCTGGTCGATGGCGATGTCCACCAGCACCGAACCGGGCCGCATCCGCGACACCAGGTCGTTGCTGATCAGCTTGGGCGCCTTGGCACCCGGCACCAGCACCGCGCCGATGACCATGTCCGCCCAGAGGCAGATCCGCTCCAGCTCGTAGGCGTTGCTGTTGATCGTCTGCAGGTGGCCGCGGTAGACGAAGTCGATCTGCCGCAACCGGTTGATGTTGGTGTCCAGCACCACGACCTCGGCCTGCAGGCCCAGTGCGATGGTCGCGGCGTTCATCCCGGACACGCCCGCGCCGATCACCGCGACCTTGCCCGCCGGGACGCCGGAGACGCCGCCGAGCAGCACGCCGCGGCCGCCCTGGGCCCGCTCCAGGCAGTGCGCGCCGACCTGCGGGGCCATCCGGCCCGCGACCTCGCTCATCGGGGCGAGCAGCGGCAGCGAGCCGTCGGGCAGCTGGACCGTCTCGTAGGCGACGGCGTCGACGCCCGAGCGCGCGATCGCCTCGGTGCACTCCTTGCTCGCCGCGAGGTGCAGGTAGGTGAAGAGGGTCTGGCCCGGGCGCATCCGGTGGTACTCCTCGGCGACCGGCTCCTTCACCTTGAGCACGAGGTCGGCCTCGGCCCAGACGTCGTCCGCGTCGTTGAGGATCTTCGCGCCTGCGGCCAGGTAGTCGGAGTCGGGGAAGGACGAGCCGGCTCCGGCGTCCTTCTCGATCACGACATCGTGGCCCCTGCGCACCAGCTCCACCACGCCGGCCGGGGTGATGGCCACTCGGTACTCGTGGTTCTTGACCTCGCGGGGTACTCCGACCTTCACGCCGATTTCCTTCCTCGAAGAACACCGGACGGCGCCATTGCCACCCGGATGGAGGCAGCCTAACCGTCCCGGGGCGCCCCGGCGGTGGGTCCTTGACCGGTTTCCCCGGACAAGTCGGAGGTCATTCACAGCGGCGGTGGACAGACTGCACGCGGGTTAGCCTGCGCCCGTGCCCAACCTCGCCACCGCGCGCGTTCCCACCCGCGCCGAACTGCTGGACTTCCTCCGCCCGCGCCACAAGGGCGTCCTCATCACCGCCCGCCGCGACGGCCGCCCCCAGGTCTCCCCGGTCGCCTGCGGCCTGAGCACCGAGGGCCACCTGGTGGTCTCCACCTATCCCGAGCGCGCCAAGGCCCGCAACGCCGGGCGCGACCCCCGGGTCACCCTGTGCGTGCTCTCCGACGACTGGGACGGCGCCTACGTGCAGGTCGACGGCCGCGCCGAGGTGATCCACCTGCCCGAGGCCGTCGAGCCGCTGGTCGAGTACTACCGCTGCATCTCGGGCGAGCACCCCGACTGGGACGAGTACCGCGAGGCCATGCGCCGCCAGGGCAAATGCCTCATCCGCATCGCCATCGAGGACTGGGGCCCCATCGCCACCGGGGGCTTCCCCCCGAACCGCGTCCCCTGACGTACCCAATGCGGCATTCGTTACGTCTGACGAAACGAATGCCGCATTGGGTACACATCCACGGTCTCAGCCGCGGCGGCGGTCCGCCCACCGGTGCGGGCGGTCCTGCCACGGCGCCGATGCGGGGCGCGGGGTGACGGCGCCGGAGAGCACCGCGTGCGCGGCGAGGATGCCGCCGACCGACGAGGCGTTGACGATCTCGCCGGAGAGCACCATGGACACGGCCTCCCGCAGCGGGACCCGCCGCAGCACCAGGTCGGACTCCTCGTCGTCCGCGATCTCCCCACGATCCACAGTGGACAGTCTGCGGGCCAGGAACACCCGCACCACCTCGTCGGTGAACCCGGGCGAGGCCGCCACGTCGACCAGGGTGGACCACTCCGCGGCGGCCAGCCCGGCCTCCTCGGCCAGCTCCCGCGCGGCGGTCAGCTCGGGGGCCTCCCCGTCGACGTCGAGCAGACCGGCGGGCAGCTCCCACAACCGCCGCCCCACCGGGTGCCGGTACTGGTGGATCAGCACGATCCGCTCGTCGGCGTCCACCGCGGCCACGGCGACCGCGCCCGGGTGCTCGACCACCTCGCGCACCGCGACGCTGCCGCCCGGCATCGCCACGTCGTCCACGCGCAGGGCCATCACCCGGCCCGCGTAGACGTCCTGGCTGCCCACCGTGTGGAACTCGTGCTCACCGGCGGCCACGGCTCAGACCCCCGCGCTCTCGGCGATCTCCACCGGCAGCCGGTCGGCGGCCCGGTAGTCCAGCGCCGCGCCGATGAACGCCGCGAACAGCGGGTGCGGGCGGGTGGGGCGGCTCTTCAGCTCGGGGTGCGCCTGGGTGGCGACGAAGAACGGGTGCTCCTCGCGCGGCAGCTCGACGAACTCCACCAGGTGGTCGTCCGGCGAGGTGCCGGAGAAGACCAGGCCCGCCTTGGTCAGGTCCTTGCGGTAGGCGTTGTTCACCTCGTAGCGGTGCCGGTGCCGCTCGGAGACCTCGGTCGTCCCGTACGCCTGCGCCACCACGGAACCGGGCTTGAGCCGGGCCGGGTAGGCGCCCAGCCGCATGGTGCCGCCCATGTCCCGCTCGCCGGCCACCACGTCCTGCTGGTCGGCCATGGTGCTGATCACCGGGTGGACGCTGGTCTCGTCGAACTCGGCGGAGTTCGCCTCGGCGATCCCGGCCAGCCCGCGCGCGGCCTCGATCACCATGCACTGCAGCCCGAGGCACAGGCCGAGGGTGGGGATGCCCCTGGTCCGGCTGTGGGTGATCGCGCCGATCTTGCCCTCGATGCCGCGCACCCCGAAGCCGCCGGGGATGAGCACGCCGTCCACCCCGGCCAGCGCGTTCGCGGCACCGGCCGCGGTCTCGCACTCGTCGGAGGGCACCCACTTGATCTCGACCTTGGCCCGCTGCGCGAACCCGCCCGCGCGCAGGGCCTCGCTCACCGACAGGTAGGCGTCCGGCAGGTCGACGTACTTGCCCACCAGCGCGATGCGCACGGTGTCGCGCGGGTTGTGCACCCGCTCCAGCAGGTCGCCCCACACGGTCCAGTCGACGTCCCGGAAGGGCAGGCCGAGGCGGCGCACCACGTAGGCGTCCAGCCCCTCCGCGTGCAGCACCTTGGGGATGTCGTAGATCGACGGCGCGTCCGGCGCCGCCACCACGGCTTCGGTGTCCACGTCGCACATCAGCGCGATCTTGCGCTTGAGCCCGTCCGGGATCTCCCGGTCGGCGCGGCAGACGATCGCGTCGGGCTGGATGCCGATGTTGCGCAGCGCGGCGACGGAGTGCTGCGTCGGCTTGGTCTTCAGCTCACCGGAGGGCGCCAGGTAGGGCACCAGCGAGACGTGCAGGAAGAACACGTTGTCCCGGCCGACGTCGTGCCGGACCTGGCGGCAGGCCTCCAGGAACGGCAGCGACTCGATGTCGCCGACGGTGCCGCCGACCTCGGTGATCACCACGTCCGGGGCGCGCCCGTCGGCCCCGGGGTTGGCCATGCCGAGGATGCGGGACTTGATCTCGTCGGTGATGTGCGGGATCACCTGGACGGTGTCGCCGAGGTACTCGCCGCGCCGTTCCTTGGCGATCACCGCGGAGTAGACCTGGCCGGTGGTCACGTTGGCGTTGCCGTCCAGCGAGCGGTCCAGGAACCGCTCGTAGTGGCCGATGTCCAGGTCGGTCTCGGCGCCGTCCTCGGTGACGAAGACCTCGCCGTGCTGGAACGGGTTCATCGTGCCGGGGTCGACGTTGAGGTACGGGTCCAGCTTCTGCATGGTCACCCGAAGCCCTCGGGAGGTCAGCAGCTCGCCGAGGCTGGAAGCGGTGAGCCCCTTGCCGAGGGAGGAGGCGACGCCCCCGGTGACGAACACGTGCTTTGTCGTACGGCCTTGCAAGACCAAGGAGGGCTCCCGTGGTTTCCAGATCATCGTGTCGCTTGTGATCGCAACGCTGAGGTAGGCCAGAACGGCCATCCACGGGGTTTCACGGTAACACCTCACTCGGACGGAGCAGTAATCCCGGCGGCCGTGTCGCCCACCTCGGTCACCAGCCGTCGCAGCGCGGCCACGTGCCCGAGGTAGCGCGTGCGCCCGAACGGCGCGAGCCGGAACCACGTGCGCGGCCGCCGCCCGACCGCGCCCTTGCGCACCTCCAGGTAGCCGGCCTCCTCCAACACCCTGGTGTGCTTGGAGATCATCGAGTCGCTCAGCCCGGTCGCCTCGCGGACGACCTTGAACTCGACCCACTCCGGCCCGGCCGCGAGCGCCGCGCAGATCGACAGCCGGGGCATCGGGTGGATGACCGCGTCCAGCTCGCTCATCGGCCCGCCAGCACGTCCGCGCGGATGCCCGCGTTGGTCCGCCGGCACTGGTCGGCCGCCAGCACCCCTCCCACCACGGCCACCGCGACGGCGAGCGCCGGGGCGCCCAGGAAGAGGCACGTCCACGACACCGCGGGCACGCCCATGAGCACCGCGACCAGACCGACGACCTGGCGCTTGCGCCGCATGGACGGGTACTCCCGGCTCTGCCACAGCAGGTGCAGCCCCGATCGGCGCCGGAACACCACCAGCAGCGCGATCAGCACGCCGACGCCGAAGAACGTGTACGGCAGCCGCGGCAAACCCACCTCGACCAGCGCGGGACCTGCGACGACGGCCGTCCAGGTCACCGCGAACAGCGCCAGGAACCACCACGGCAACCTGATCCGGGCGGCCATCGCGGTGCGCTGCCGTTCCACCTCGGCCAGCGCCAGCCTCGGGTCGTCCATCGCCCGCACCTCTCCCCCGTCAACTACTTTCCATAGAGAAAGTAGTTGACGGGCGACGAGGCGGACAACTCCTAGTTCGACATCTGCGGGGCGGGCGCCTGCGCGTTGCCCGCGATCCCGTACCGCCCGGAGCGGCCCTCCAGCTGCTCCCGCAGCGCGAGCACGGTCACCACGCGCCCGGCGAACGAGTCAACATTGTCCACAGTGGACAGAATCGAGGTGGCGGCCGTGTCGGCGCGGACCACGCCCACCGCGCCGGTGCCGTCGGCGGAACCGCCCCGCCCCGCCAGCACCACCCCGGCGCCCGCGCGGTCGAGCTGGGTGGCGAACCGCGACACCGTGGCGGCCCGGTCCCCGGCCGCGTCCCCGCCGACCGCGCCCCCGGTGAGCACCACGGCCAGCTGCGCGGGCCGCAGGTTCGGCCCGATCCGGACGAAGCCGCCGTTGGCCAGCCCGCTCAGCGCGGCGCTGCTCTCCTCCGGGCTCGCCTGCGGCTTGTTGTTCTGCGGGTTGAGCAGGACCAGCTGACCGATCAGACCCCCGGCCAGGGTGCCCGGGTCCGAGGCGGTCGGCAGCTGCGCGCCCGCGGGCAGCACCCGCGGCACCAGGTCGCGAAGCTGGTCGGCCTTGTTCGGGTCCACGAAGGTCTCGGTGAGCTGCAGCTCGCCGGTGATCGTCGCGCCCGCGGTGCGCAGCAGCTGGGTCAGCGCGTCCCGGTCGGCCGGGTTGGCGTTGGCGGTGGTGATCAGCACGACGGTGCGCTGGTCCAGCTGCCCGCGCACGGCCAGCGGCGCGATGGCTCCGCTGAACCGGTCGGCGTCGGCCAGCCGCGCGTTCAGCCCGTTGCGCTCGGCCTGCAGGTCGGCCACCCGCCTGCCGAGCGAGTCCTTGTCGTTGGACAGCCCGGCCAGCAACGGCTCGCTGACCGTGGTCGAGCCGAGCACGACGCCGAGCGCGAGGGCGAGGAAGACCGCGGCGATGGAAACCAGGTGGTATCTCAGCGAAATCACGAGAACAGTCCCTTGATCCAGGTCATCAGGTCGGTGAGCAACCGGCCGGCCTGCTCGGCGTAGGCCTGTCCGACGTTGGTCACGGACAGGGCGGCGACGAGCACCACGAGCGCGGTGAGGACGAGCAGCAGCACGGCGCCCAGGGAGACGCGGCTGCGGTAGAGCGTGGCGACCGCCTTGCCGTCGAGCAGCTTGCTGCCCATGCGCAGCCGGGTCAGGAACGTCGAGGGGTTGGAGCCGTTGCGGCCCCGGTCGAGGAACTCCGCCAGCGTGGCCTGGAAACCGACCGCGATCACCAGGCTGGCGCCGTGCGCCTCGGCCAGCAGCAGCGCCAGGTCCTCGGGGTTGCAGGAGGCGGGGAAGGTGACCGCGCCGATGCCGAGGTCCTGGATGCGCTCCAGGCCGGGCGCGTGCCCGTCGACCTGCGCGGGCAGCACGACCTCCGCGCCGGACTTCAGCGTCTCGTTGGTGATGCCCTCCGGGTCGCCGACGATGATGTCCGGCTTGTGCCCGGCCCGGCGCAGCGTGTCGGCCGCCGCGTCCACACCGACCAGCACCGGCCGGTACTCCTTGATGTACTTGCGCAGCGCCGCCAGGTCCTCCTGGTGATCCCGGCCGGGCGCGACCACCAGGACCGGCCGGTCCTTGATCGGCACGTACAGCTCGGGCACGCCGATGCCGTCCAGGATCAGCGTGCGTTCCTGGCGCAGGAACTCGATGGTGTTGGCGGAGAAGGCCTCCAGCTGCGCGGCCATCCCCGCCTTCGCCTCGATCATCTGGTCGGCGATGGACTCGGCGGTCTGCTGGGCCCCGTGCGCGAGCTCGTCGTCCCCGGCGTAGACCCCGCCGTCGTGCAGCCGCAGCCGCATCCCGTCCTTGATCCGGCGCAGCGGCTCCGCCCCGACCCCGTCGATCAGCGTGATGCCCGCCGCGACGAGCACCTCCGGCCCGAGGTTGGGGAAGCGGCCGGAGATCGACCGGGAGGCGTTGACCACCCCGGCCACCCGCGCCTCGACCAGCGCGTCCGCGGTCTTGCGGTCCAGGTCGACCTGGTCGATGACGGCGATGTCGCCGGGGGCGAGCCGACGGAGCAGACCACCGGTGCGGCGGTCGACGCGCGCGATACCGGTGACCCCGGGCAGCGCCGAGGAGGTCCGGTTCAGGAGTCCGGTGAGCTTCATGCGATCGATGCTCACAAAACCCCGCATCGCCCCCGCGACGCCACGCCGGAACGATTTTCCCAGGTCACTCAGGCGAAGGACAGGCGGTTACGGCGAGTTGACCAACTTTCGCCCAAGTTCGCCCGTCCTCCCCTGGCGCCGCGGCGAACTCGTGTTCCACGAGCCCCGCTCACGTCTCCAGAGAAGCCGGTTACTTCTTGCGGGACTTCTTGGCGCGGTGGGCCTCGCGATCGGCCTCGGCGGTGGCCAGCAGCTCCTCGGCGTGGGCGCGGCCGGACTCGGTAACCTCCATGCCCGCGAGCATCCTGGCCAGCTCCACCACGCGCTGGTTGTGGTTGAGCATCCGGACCCCGCTGCGGGTCACCCCGGCGCCGCCGCTGACCTTGTCCACCACCAAGTGCCGGTCCGCGTAGGCCGCGACCTGGGCCAGGTGGGTCACCACGATCACCTGGTGGCTGCGCGCCAGCCGGGCCAGCCTGCGGCCGATCTCCACCGCGGCCCGGCCGCCGACCCCGGCGTCCACCTCGTCGAAGATCATCGTCGGTACCGGGTCGGCGTGCGAGAGCACCACCTCGATGGCCAGCATCACCCGGGACAGCTCACCACCGGAGGCACCCTTGTGCACCGGCAGAGCGGGCGCGCCGGGGTGCGGGACCAGCTGCAGCTCGACCTCGTCGACCCCGTCCGGCCCGGCCTGCAGCGTGCGCCCGCCGAGCTGCAGCGCGGTCGGGTCACCGGGACCCGCCGTCCGGTCGAAGACGGCGACCTCCAGCCGCGCCTGCGGCATCGCCAGCCCGGCCAGCTCCTTGGTCACCGCCTCGCCCAGTTCCTTGGCCGCGGCCAGCCGCGCCGTGGTCAGCTCCCCGGCCAGCTTGGCCAGCTCCACCGCGAGCTCGTCGCGGCGGGCCGCCATCGCCTCCAGCGCCTCCTCGGAGACGTCCATCCCGGCCAGCCGCTGCCGCGCCTGCTCGGCCCACTCCAGCACGCCGTCCACGTCCGCGGCGTACTTGCGGGTCAGCTGCTTCAGCTCGGCCTGCCTGGCCAGCGCACGCTCCAGCTCGGCCGGATCCACGTCCAGCCGGTCCAGGTAGCCACCCAGCTCCGTGCCCACGTCGGCCAGCAGCGCGGCCGCCTCGGCCAGCCGGGAGTCCAGCTCGCGCAGCGCCGCGTCCTCGCTGGCCGCGATGCGCCTGCGCGCGTCCCCGACCAGCCCCAGCGCGCCGAGCGCGTCGCCGTCGGCCTCCTGCGAGCCGGTCAGGTCGAACTGCGCGCCCGCCGCGGCCTCGCGCAGCACGTCGACGTCGGCGAGGCGGCGGGTCAGCTCGACCAGCTCCACGTCCTCACCGGGCTTGGGCGCCACGGACTCGATCTCGGTCAGCCCGTGCCGCAGCAGGTCCGCCTCGCGGGCCAGCTCGCGCGCGTTCTCGGTGCGCTCGGTCAGCTCGCGGGAGACCTTCATCCACTCCGCGCGCACCTTGCGGTACTCCGCGAGCGGCCGGGAGACGGCCGTGCCCGCCGAGCGGTCCAGCACGGCGCGCTGCTCACCGGAGCGCAGCAGCCGCAGCTGGTCGTTCTGGCCGTGCACCGCGAGCAGCTGGTCGGCCAGCTCGGAGAGCACCCCGACCGGCACGGTGCGGCCACCGAGGTGGGCGCGGGAGCGCCCGTCGGAGCTGACGGTGCGCACGGCGATGAGGCTGCCGTCCTCGTCGGGGGCGGCGCCGGAGTCCTCGGCGACGGTCAGGGCCGGGCTGTTCTCGGCGAGGGTGAACCTGCCCTCCACCACCGCCCGGTCCGCGCCGGTGCGGACCCGCGACGCGTCGGCGCGGCCACCGGAGAGCAGGTGCAACCCGCTCACCACCATGGTCTTGCCGACGCCGGTCTCGCCGGTCACGACGGTCAGGCCCTGGTGGAGTTCGAGGGTGGCGTCATCGATCACGCCGAGGCCCTGGATGCGCATCTCGGCTAGCACAGACCGCACCCTAGCGCCTCGCCCCGACAGCGCCCGCCGCGCGGGGTCACCGGGCCGGGCCCCGCCAGCCGTGCGTCGGCAGGGAGAACTTGCGGACCAGCCGATCGGTGAACGGCGCCTGCCGCAGCCGCACCAGCCGGACCGGCAGCGACCCGCCGGTGACCTCGACCCGCGCGCCCGGCGGCAGCTCGAAGGTCCGCTGCCCGTCGCAGCACAGCACCGCCGGGTGCCCGCCCGCGTCCAGCTCCACCGCGACGACGGACTCCGGCGAGAGCACCAGGGGCCGCGCGAACAGGGCGTGCGCGTTGCTCGGCACGACCAGCAGCGCCTGCACCTCCGGCCACATCACCGGACCACCCGCGGAGAAGGCGTAGGCCGTCGACCCGGTCGGGGTCGCGCACAGCACGCCGTCGCAGCCGAACCCCGACACCGGGCGCCCGTCGACCTCCAGCACCGCGTCCAGGATGCGCTCCCGGCTGATCTTCTCGACGCTGGCCTCGTTCCAGGCCCAGGTCCTGGTCAGCTCGGTGCCGTTGACCTTGGCGACCACGTCGACGGTCATCCGCTCCTCGACCCGGTACTGCCGGTCGACCACGGCGGCGACCACCTCGTCCAGCGCGTCCGCGTCGGCCTCGGCCAGGAACCCGACCCGCCCGAGGTTCACCCCGAGCATCGGCACCCCGGCGGGCCGCGCCAGCTCGGCCGCGCGCAGCAGCGTGCCGTCGCCGCCGAGCACGAGCACGACCTCGGTGCCCTCGGCGGCCTCCGGCGCGTGCTTGACGACCGAGCCGTAGCAGGCCGGATCGAGGTCCGGCGACTCCTCGCCCAGGATGCGCAGGCGGATGCCCGCTTCGGTCAACCGGTTCGCGACGTCCTTGGCGGTCCTGATGTTCTCCTCGCGCCCGGTGTGCACGACGAGCAGCACCTCACGCGCGGTCACCCAGGTCCCGCCTCGACCGCCGCCCGCACCAGCTGCTCCACCTCGGTCCTCGAGGAAGGTTGTTCCTTGCGCAGCCACAGGAAGAACTCCACATTGCCACTAGGTCCCGGTAGCGGGCTCGCGGTGACCCCGCGCAACCCGAGCCCCGACTCCGCCGCGGCCATCGCCACGTCGGTCACCGCCTCCGCGCGCAGCGCGGGATCGCGCACGACCCCCTTGGCGCCCAGGCGTTGTTTGCCGACCTCGAACTGCGGCTTGACCATGGGCACCAGGTCGGCGTCGGGACGGGCGCACGCGGCGAGCGCGGGCAGCACCAGCCGCAGCGAGATGAAGGACAGGTCGGCGACCACCAGATCCACTTGGCCGCCAATGGTTTCCGGCGTCAGCGTGCGGACGTTCGTGCGGTCGTGCACGCGCACCCGGTCATCGGTGCGCAGCTTCCACGCCAGCTGGCCGTAGCCGACGTCGACCGCGACCACCTCCGCGGCGTCCGCGCGCAGCAGCACGTCGGTGAACCCGCCCGTCGAGGCGCCCGCGTCCAGGCACCGCCGCCCGGCCGGGTCGATCTCGAAGGCCTCCAGCGCGCCCAGCAGCTTGTGCGCGCCGCGCGATGCCCACCCCGGATCGTCCTCGGCGTCGCGGACCACCACCGGCGCGTCGGCCTCGACCGCGGTCGCCGCCTTGGTCGCCACCGAACCGCGCACGGTGACGCGTCCGGCGGTGACCAGCTCGACGGCGTGGTCGCGGGACCGCGCCAGCCCCCGGCGGACCAGTTCGGCGTCCAGCCGCGCCCTCTTCGGCACGCGCCTACACCCGATCGATGGCGGAGAGCGCGTCGGTGAGCGCGGAGTGCACCGCGTCGAACCGCCCGACGTGCTCGGCCAGTGGCACGGCGTCCAGGTCCTCGATGCCGATGAGCGCGGCGTCGATGCTCTCGGCGCTCAGCTGGGCCGAGGGGGTGGCCAGTGCCATCGGCGACGGCCGATAAGGCTGTTCTGGCGTCATGGGTGTGCGCTCCTGTGGTGGGCAGTGCTGATCTGACTGCTGGGCAGGTTATGCGGCATCACGCTAGCCGATCCGACCGTCATTCCGGTTCAGTCCAGCGCCAACCGACGCAAAGCCGCCTCTGCCGCGTGATCGGCGGCCACGACCTTCGGCACGCCCGTGCCGGTGGCCCACCAGGCGGCGCAGAGCGAGCGGAGCGCGGAAAGGTCCTCTTCGGACCCGCCCTCGTGCGCGAGCACGAGCCGCGAACCGTCCACAGTGGACTTCCAGCCGGTCGCCCCGGCGATCTCCGAGTCGGCGGCCGGTGCGAGCAACCCTTCCAGCCCAGCGGAAACATAACGGGGCCGCTGGCGGGCCGGGGCGGCGAGCACCGAGGCGGGCGTGGCCACCCCGGTCAGCACCAGCAGCGAGTCCATCCCCGCCGCGTCCGCGCCCTCGATGTCGGTGTCCAGCCGATCGCCCACCACCAGCGGCTTGGCCAGCCCCGCCGAAGCGGCGGCCTGGTTGAGCTGGGTCGCCGCCGGCTTGCCCGCGACGAGGGGTTCCGCTCCGGTCGCGGCGCGCACGGCGGCCACCAGCGCGCCGTTGCCCGGCAACATCCCGCGCTCGGTCGGCAGCACCAGGTCCAGGTTGCAGGCCACCCACAGCGCACCCGCCTGGATCGCCAGCGTGGCCTCGGCGAACTCCGGCCAGCCCAGCGTCTTCGACAGGCCCTGGACCACACCGACCGGCTCCTCGTCCGCGCTGCGGACCGGCGTCAGGCCGGCCAGCCTGACCTCCTCGACCAGCCCCTCCGAACCCAGCACCAACACCTTCGAACCCGCGGGCACCCGCTCGGCGAGCAACGCCGCCCCGGCCTGCGCGCTCGTGCTGACCTCGTCCGGCCCCGTGTTCAGGTCCAGCTCGTTGAGGTGGTCGGCGACGTCCGCGGGACGCCGCGAGGCGTTGTTGGTGACGAAGCGCACCGCGCGTCCGTGCTCCCGCGCCGCCCGCACCACCTCGGCGGCCCACGGCAGCGGCTGTTCCCCGCGGTACACCGTGCCGTCGAGGTCGAAGAGCAGGCCGTCGTAGTCCTCAAGCAGCACGCTGTTCACTCCTTGTCGATGCTCGACCCCGGAAACGGGAAAGCCCCCGCACCCAACGGGTACGGGGGCTCTCACCACGTTACTTGCTCGGTGCCGATGCTCGACCCCGCAAGCGGGTCTTCGGTGCCGATGCTCGACCCCGCAAAGCGGGTCTCCGGTCAGGACGCGCTGTCGTTCTTGCCGCTCTTGTCGTCCTTCTCGCTGTCATCCGAATCGCTGTCGTCCTCGGCAGCGCTGTCCTCGACCGCACTGTCCTTGACGGGAGTGTCCTCGACCGCCACGTCGTCGTCGCTGTCGTCAGCGGCGTCGGCGTCCTCGTCGCTCGGGGCAGCGGCCTCTGCCTTGTCACCGGCCCCGGCGTCATCGTCGTCGGCGGGCGTCTCGGCCTTGGCCGGGACAGGAGGCCGCGGGACCTGCACGTGGAACTGAGCGGGCGCACCACCGCTGAGCTCAGAGGCCCGCTCGGAGGCGTCGGTCTCCTCCTCGACATCGGCCTCGGCGGCGTTGATGAACCACCGCACAGCCTCCTCGGTCCGCCCGGCGGCGGCGAGGTTGTCGGCGTAGGCGTAGAACAGCCGCGCGCTCCACGGGTCCCGCCGCTTCGCGTCCAGGTCGTCGCCCTGCAGCGCGACCACGGCCGCGTCGAGCTGGCCCATGTCCCTGCGGGCGCCCGCGATCACGATGCGCAGCTCGACCGCCTGATCGGCGCTGAGCTGGGCTGCCTCCGGGCTCCTGGCGAACTCCAGCGCCCGCTCCGGCCTGCCGAGGGCCCGCTCGCAGTCGGCGAGGATCGCCAGGTGACCGGGTCCGCCGCCCATCCGCCGCGACGCGCGCAGCTCGGCGATGGCCTCGGCCCACTCCCCCGCGTGGTAGGCGGCCAGGCCCGCGGCCTCGCGCACCAGCGCCACCCGCCCGGCCTTGGACCGCGCGTAGCGGGCGTGCTCCAGCGCCTTCTCCGGGTCCTCGTCGATCAGCTGACCGGCGGCGACCAGGTGCTTTGCGATCGACTCCGCCGCGCCCTTGGGCAGGCTGCGCAGATCGGCGCGCACCTCGGCGTCGAGGTCGCCGGCCTCGATGCCCTCGGGCAGCTCCGGCTCGGGCAGGCGCGGCGCGTCCGAGTCCGACCTCGGCCCGTCGGCCCCACGCGGCGCCCGGTCCTTCCGATCGAACTTGCGGCCGCCGGACCTGTCGTCCCGCGGCCCGAACTTCCGCTCACCCGGACGACGGTCCCCACGGTCGTCACGCCGGCCGTCACGCCGATCATCGCGGCGGTCGCCACCACGGTCGTCCCGCTGGAACTTGCGCTCGCCGCCCCTGTCGTCGCGAGGCGTGAACCCGCGCTCGCCGCCACGGTCGTCACGCGGCTGGAACTTCCGCTCACCACCACGGTCATCACGCGGAGTGAACTTGCGCTCGCCACCACGGTCGTCACGCGGCTGGAACTTCCGCTCACCACCGCGATCATCGCGCTGGAACGGACGGTCACCACCGCGGTCATCACGACGGAAGGGACGGTCACCGCCACGGTCGTCCCGCTGGAAGGGGCGGTCGCCGCCACGGTCATCACGACGGAACGGTCGGTCACCGCCACGGTCGTCCCGCTGGAAGGGGCGGTCGCCGCGGTCGTCCCGCTGGAACCGGCGGTCGCCGCCACGGTCGTCGCGTGATCCGTACCGGCGGTCGTCGCCCGCGCGCTCGTCGCGAGACCCGAAGCGCCCACGGTCACCGCGGTCGTCCCGCTGGAACTTGCGGTCTCCACCCCGATCGTCACGGCGGTAGCCGCCGCGGTCGTCGCGGGAGCCGGCACGCTCGTCGCGAGACCCGAACCGGCGGTCGCCGCCACGGTCATCACGGTTGTCCCGGTAACCGCGGTCGTCCCTATTCTGGAACCGGCGCTCACCCGAGCCACCCCGGTCGTCGCGACGGCCGCCCCGATCGTCACGCGGCTGGAACTTCCGCTCACCACCGCGATCGTCACGGGGCTGGAACTTCCGCTCGCCGCCACGGTCGTCACGCGGAACGAAGGAACGACCACCACGGTCGCCCCGATCGTCGCGACGCGGACCACGGTCATCACGGGGACCACGGTCATCACGGTGGAACTTGCGCTCGCCACGGTCGTCACGCGAACCGCGGTAGCCGCGGTCGTCCCGCTCTACCTTCGACCCGGAGCTGCGGTCGCGGAAGTCACCACGCGAGTCGCCTCGGTCGTCACGACGCGGGCCACGGTTGTCGCCGCCCTGCCAGCCGCCCTGACGCGGCCCCTGGCCACCCCGGCGGTCGTCCCACTTCCGGTCACCTCGGTCGCCGCGGTCGTCACGGCGGAAGCCACCGCGGTCATCACGACGGTCGTCACGGCGGTCGTCACGCTGCCCCTGACCGCCTCGGTACCCGCCACGGTCGTCACGGCGGTCATCGCGTCGCGGGCCGCGGCGGTCGTCGCCGTAGCCGCTGCGCTCATCGCGCGTGCCGTAGCTGCGCCGCGAGTCGTCGCGGCGAGGGCCGCGGTTGTCCCCGCGGCTGTCGCTGCCATAGCGGCGGTCTCCGCCGGAGCTGGGGCGCCCGGAGTTCCCGGTTCGCTCCTTGCCGGGGCGTCGTTCGCCTCCGGAACGGCCCGCATCGCGGCCGCGCTCGCCTCGGCGGTCGTCGCCGCGCCCATCTGGTGTTCCGAACACAACAACCTCCCGAACAAAGCGAAAAGAGGCAGGCCCACGATAACCGTGGACCGGCCCCTTTTCGAAGAATTGTTCGGCGGCGTCCTACTCTCCCACACCCTCACGAGTGCAGTACCATCGGCGCTGGAGGGCTTAGCTTCCGGGTTCGGAATGGGACCGGGCGTTTCCCCTCCGCCATAACCACCGAAACACTATGAAACTATCAACCCACACCCATGCATGGGCGGGTTGTTCGTTTCAGAACCGCACAGTGGACGCGTAGCATGTTTGTAGTCAAGCCCTCGGCCTATTAGTACCAGTCAACTCCACACGTTACCGTGCTTCCATCTCTGGCCTATCAACCCAGTCATCTACTGGGAGCCTTAACCACTCAAGGTGGTGGGATACCTCATCTTGGAACGAGCTTCCCGCTTAGATGCTTTCAGCGGTTATCCCTTCCGAACGTAGCCAACCAGCAATGCCCCTGGCGGAACAACTGGCACACCAGAGGTTCGTCCGTCCCGGTCCTCTCGTACTAGGGACAGCCTTCCTCAAGTATCCAACGCGCGCGGCGGATAGGGACCGAACTGTCTCACGACGTTCTAAACCCAGCTCGCGTGCCGCTTTAATGGGCGAACAGCCCAACCCTTGGGACCTACTCCAGCCCCAGGATGCGACGAGCCGACATCGAGGTGCCAAACCATGCCGTCGATATGGACTCTTGGGCAAGATCAGCCTGTTATCCCCGGGGTACCTTTTAGCCGTTGAGCGACACCGCTTCCACAAGCCAGTGCCGGATCACTAGTCCCGACTTTCGTCCCTGCTCGACCCGTCGGTCTCACAGTCAAGCTCCCTTGTGCACTTACACTCAACACCTGATTGCCAACCAGGCTGAGGGAACCTTTGGGCGCCTCCGTTACCCTTTGGGAGGCAACCGCCCCAGTTAAACTACCCACCAGGCACTGTCCCTGATCCAGATCATGGACCGAGGTTAGACATCCAGTACGACCAGAGTGGTATTTCAACAACGACTCCACCCCAACTGGCGTTGAAGCTTCACAGTCTCCCACCTATCCTACACAAGCCGAACCAAACACCAATACCAAGCTATAGTAAAGGTCCCGGGGTCTTTCCGTCCTGCCGCGCGTAACGAGCATCTTTACTCGTAGTGCAATTTCGCCGGGCCTGTGGTTGAGACAGCGGAGAAGTCGTTACGCCATTCGTGCAGGTCGGAACTTACCCGACAAGGAATTTCGCTACCTTAGGATGGTTATAGTTACCACCGCCGTTTACTGGCGCTTAAGTTCTCAGCTTCGCCCCGAAGAGCTAACCGGTCCCCTTAACGTTCCAGCACCGGGCAGGCGTCAGTCCGTATACATCGTCTTGCGACTTCGCACGGACCTGTGTTTTTAATAAACAGTCGCTTCTCCCTGGTCTCTGCGGCCGTTCAGCCCTAACCCGCAAGGGGTATCAAGCCACCCGGCCCCCCTTCTCCCGAAGTTACGGGGGCATTTTGCCGAGTTCCTTAACCACAGTTCACCCGATCGCCTCGGTATTCTCTACCTGACCACCTGTGTCGGTTTGGGGTACGGGCCGCATGGACACTCACTAGAGGCTTTTCTCGGCAGCATAGGATCACTCACTTCGCCTCAATCGGCTACGCATCACGCCTCACCCACATGAGCGGCGGATTTGCCTACCACTCGGGCCACACGCTTACACCAGTACAACCACTCACTGGCGGAGCTACCTTCCTGCGTCACCCCATCGCTTGACTACTACCAGATCAGGTCCCGCGCTCCACGTTGATTGTCCGAAGACGCACAACGCTTTGGGCGGTTAGTATCCCTGGCCTCGCCATGGGCGCATCCACACGGGTACGGGAATATCAACCCGTTGTCCATCGACTACGCCTGTCGGCCTCGCCTTAGGTCCCGACTTACCCTGGGCGGATTAGCCTGGCCCAGGAACCCTTGGTCATCCGGCGGCAGAGTTTCTCACTCTGCTTTCGCTACTCATACCTGCATTCTCACTCGCGTCACCTCCACAGCTGGTTTCCACCGCTGCTTCCCTGGTGACACGACGCTCCCCTACCCATCCACACACCTGGACCACAACCTCAAGGATTGCAGCCGAGCTCTATATGTGAATGACACAGCTTCGGCGGTGCGCTTGAGCCCCGCTACATTGTCGGCGCTGAACCACTTGACCAGTGAGCTATTACGCACTCTTTAAAGGATGGCTGCTTCTAAGCCAACCTCCT